>CAZIXE010000049.1:0-25012 GCA_964543235.1 uncultured Rhizobiaceae bacterium
CATCAAGGAACAGTGTGGCATCGACCCGAGAGCGGTCGACTCAACTCCCAGTTAGCTACTTGTGTTGACGGCCAGCACCGATTAGCAAGGAGATCTATACAGGGAAAACAGCCATGAAATTCTTCGCGGACACAGCAGATGTAAATGATATCAAAGATTTAGCTTCTACGGGACTGCTCGACGGCGTAACCACCAATCCGTCGCTCGTCGCCAAGTCAGGCAGGGACTTCAAAGAGGTCATTGCCGAGATCTGCTCTATTGTCGAAGGCCCGGTAAGTGCCGAGGTCACGGCCTTGGAGGCGGACGCAATGATAAAGGAAGGCAGAGTTCTGAAGAAGATTGCCAAGAACGTTGCAGTAAAGGTTCCGCTGACCATCGACGGATTGAAGGCCTGCAAGGCGCTTTCATCTGAGGGTACCATGGTCAACGTGACTCTTTGTTTCTCGGCAAATCAGGCGCTGCTGGCTGCGAAAGCGGGAGCAACCTTCATCTCGCCATTCATCGGCCGCCTCGATGACATTCATCTCGAAGGCTTGGATCTCATCCGCGAGATCCGGGTTATCTACGATAACTATGACTTTTCGACCGAGATTCTCGGCGCTTCGATCCGCTCCCCCAATCACGTCAGGGAATGCGCGCTCATTGGCGCCGACGTGGTCACTGCTCCACCAGCCGTACTGCGGGCATTGGCAAAACACCCTCTGACGGACAAGGGTATCGACCTCTTCCTCGCGGATTGGAAGAAGACGGGGCAGACGATCTGAATGGTGATTGAGCACGCAGTCCTGAACGTCCGGGCAGAGAGATGCATCGAATTCGAGAATGCGATGAAGTCGGCAATGCCACTGATTGCCCAGACTCCGGGTTTCCTTGGCTTTGAACTTCGGCCATGTCTTGAACATCAGGGCCAATACCTTTTGCGTGTGCAGTGGAGAGCCCTTGAAGATCATACGATTGGATTCAGGCAATCCGACAGATATGAAGCATGGCGGCGGATGCTTCACGGCTTCTATGAACCCTTTCCTGCTGTCGAACACTATGGCGAGCCTGTGATTGCGACTGGCTGATGTTGATTACTTGTAAAGGTACCCCGCCTAACATTCCTATATGTCAGGTTTTGCGGAACATTGTTCATTGGAGGCAGCCCAGGTAATAACGGCCTGGCTCCGACACCTGCGGGTGGAGCGTCGCGCATCTCCGCGAACGATCGCTGCTTATGCGCACGATCTGTCGGAATTCACGGGTTTTCTTCGGGATCATCTCGCCGAGAGCATCGAGCGGGAGACGTTTTCTTCACTTGCTGCGACTGACTTCCGCGCCTATTTGGCAAGACAGCGGTCGAGAGGCCTGTCGGGGAGGACACTGGCTCGACACGTTTCGGCGATTCGCGCCTTCTTTCGATTCGCGGAACGCAATGGCCGGTTTTGCAATGCCGCAGTCGCGACCATCCGCTCACCTCGCCTTCCACGTGCCGTTCCCAGGCCATTGACGGAAGCCGCGGCGGCTCACCTGACGCTCTTGCAGCGGGCGGAAGGTACGGAGAATCCTGATTGGATAGGCGCGCGCGACCGGGCGGTCTTGATCCTCCTTTATGCATGTGGGCTTCGCATTTCCGAGGCGCTTAGCCTGACACGTCGAATGACATGCGGCGACAACCTGATGATCACTGGCAAGGGCGGCAAGGTACGTATCGTTCCGCTCCTTGACATCGCCCGACGCGCCATAGCTGACTATTTGGCCAGTTGCCCATTCACCCTGGAAATGGACGAACCAATGTTTCGCGGAAGAAGGGGTGGCCCGCTGTATGCCCGCAGTGTGCAGGCACTGATGCAGCGACTCCGGAGCGCCTTAAACCTGCCTGAGTCGGCTACACCCCATGCCCTGCGCCATTCATTCGCCACACACTTACTCGCGAACGGTGCGGACCTCCGAACGATTCAGGAACTTTTGGGCCATGCGAGCCTCACGACAACGCAAGTGTATACCAAGGTTGATGCGTCACATATTCTGAAGCAATATGAGAAGGCTCATCCCCGTGCTTAGTTATCTGTGCGCAAGGTTTATACCTCATGCGCTGGCCATTCTCGCATTCACATCGCTTGCGCACGCGGATTCGGCCTCCTGCCAGGGGCGCGACTTGATTGCATTGCTCAAGTCCGAAGACCGTGCGGCTTACGACCAAATTCAGGCGGAGGCCAATGCAACAGTAAACGGCGAGGCCCTACTCTGGCGCATCGAGGGCCGGGTCGGGGCGCCTTCATACCTCTTTGGTACTGCCCATGTGAGCGATCCAAGAATCACTCAAATTCCCAGCAGCGCCCGTATCGCATTCGCATCTGCTGATATCGTTGCGCTGGAACTAGTTGACGTTGTTGACAGGCAGCGAATGGCTGCGGCGACTTTGCGAAACGCACGTTACGTGGCCATGCCTGCAGGTAAGTCGCTCTGGGATATTGTCCCCGATGGCGATGAAGCGCTGATCCGTGGAAATCCCAATTTGCCTGAAGGTCGAGAAGCGGTGATTTCCGCTTATCAGCCTTGGGTCGTCGCCACGATGCTGTCGATTCCACTGTGTGAACAGCGGCGCATTGCAAGCGGCGAACTTGCACTGGATGAGTATCTTGCCAAGACTGCTGTCGCCCAGGGAAAGAAGCTTGTTGGATTGGAGACGGTCGAAGAGCAGCTTGCCATCTTCTCAAGCATGCCGCTCGATCAGCAGGTCGAATTTCTCCTTGCAACGGCGAGGCTGGGGAAGAAGACTGAGGACTATTTCGAGACGTTGATCAATCAGTATCTCCAGAGGCGACTGACGACGCTGTTACCGCTCTCGCGATACATGGACACCACGACAGGCGGTGACGGGATGTCCGTTGCGTTCATGGAAGGGCTGCTCATTGCTGAGCGCAATTTTCGCATGCATGCAGCCGCTCTGGACCTGTTGAGACAGGGGCGAGTATTCATTGCCGTTGGCGCTCTTCACCTACCTGGAGAGAATGGCCTGGTTCAGCTCATCCGCAATTCCGGCTTCAAAGTCACGCCGGTCGACTGAGATCGAGAGACATTGCCTGCTCCACGTAATGTGATACCCGATTCCATGCTTCCGGCTGCAGCCAGCGTTGTGGTCATTGGCGGCGGCATCATCGGCGTTTGCACCGCCCTTGAACTGGTAGAGCGGGGCATCAGCGTGGCATTGCTTGAAAAAGGCATCATAGCCGGAGAGCAATCGAGCAGGAATTGGGGATGGTGCCGGCAGATGGGCAGAGACTCGCGAGAGATCCCCCTCGTTCTCGAGTCCTTGGCCGCCTGGCGAGACATGAATCGCCGTGTCGGGGCCGAGACTGGTTTTCGTCAGAGCGGCATCATCTACCTTTGCGAAACTGAAGAAGAACTGGAAGCCCGCGAAAAATGGTACCATGAGAATGCCCGGCAGTTCGATCTCGACACGCGCTTGGTTGGTGGCGAGGAGGCTGGCCGCTTGCAGCCAGGCGCCAGCAGAAGGTGGAAGGGAGGCTTGTTCACGTCTGCGGATGGACGCGCCGAGCCTGAACTGGCTGCACCGGCCATCGCCATGGCGGCTCAGAAGCGGGGGGCGCGCATTCTCACGAACTGCGCCGCCCGGGGGCTTGAACTGACATCCGGCGGTGTTTCAGGCGTAGTAACGGAAAGCGGCTCCATGTCTTGCGAAGCCGTTGTCCTCGCTGGCGGAGCCTGGTCCCGCCGTTTCTTGTGCAACCTTGGTATTCCCTTTCCGCAGTTGACTGTCATCAACTCGGTAATGCGGACGGAACCGCTCGAGATCGGCCTGGAGCGGTCATGTTCAGCCGGCAGATTTGCATTCCGCAAGCGTCTTGATGGCGGATACACGGTTGCACACCGCCATCTATCTGTGGCTGACATCGTACCCGACTCTTTCAGGCTTTTGTTCAGCTTCCTTCCAGCATTGAGACTCAACTGGAGCGGTCTGAGTCTGCGGTTAGGAAAGCGATTTCTCGACGAGGCGAGGCTGAAGCGACATTGGGCTCTAGATGAGGTGTCGCCCTTCGAGCAAGTTCGGATTCTCGATCCAGAACCTGTGAGCTTCGTTCTCGAGGAGGCAGCCGCCAGTTTGAAGGACTACTATCCGGCCTTTGGGGCCATGCGTATTGCCGAGCGTTGGGCCGGAGCAATAGATGCTACACCCGACGCCGTTCCTGTAATCTCGGCGGTGAACGCAGTGCCGGGCCTGTTCCTTGCCAGCGGCTTCTCGGGTCATGGGTTTGGCCTGGGTCCCGGCGCCGGCAAACTGATGGCGCAACTTGTGACCGGTGAGGCCCCATGTGTGGACCCATCGCCCTTTGCCTATAGCCGCTTTTTCGACGGTTCGAACCCAAAGCCCTCGGCGGGTCTATGAGTTCGGTCAGCCGCAGATCACTTTTTCAGGGCCACGCTGGGAACCCAGCAGTATCCATCGGCATCGAGCAGCACGCATTCCCGCAACCCGTGCGGCTTGTCCATGGAACCTGCGAGGACAATCCAGCCGCCTGCGCGCGCATGCTCCTCGGCGGTGTCAGGATCGCATCCGTAGACCCGCAATTCAACGCCGGCACCCCGCCCCTCGATATCTTTCACGAGACCCGATACCGGGTTGTCGGCGTAGGTGTGATCGGCGTGCACCATCACGTCTGAACCGTTGAGCTTAAGTGCCCCGAAGTCCTTGTCCGAATACGTCGTCGTTGCACCTAGGACATCTTCAAGAAACAGAATTGACTTTTCAACATCCTTCACCAGAAGGTTGATTCCGACACCGGGACGAAGTGAGCGACCATAGTCTTCCGGCGACATCCATGGCTTCTGGTCAGCGCCGCGCTTTTTCATGGCGAACTAGGCTTGCAGCAGCAGGTATTCCTGCGCTGACTGATCGTCCCATAAGACAGTGCAGGGCCTGATTTCGTCTGGCGTCCTCACACCGCGGCTTCGAAGTGTCAGGAGGAACAGCACCGCAGCATCAGTCACAACATCCGTAATGTTTGCGCTTTCCAGATTCTCCTCAACCACTTGTGCCAGCCGGCTACCGGCCGCCTTGTTCATCCGCGAGATTTCCTCGGGCGTGAGCTCGGCAGCAGTCTGCCAGCTTTCCAGCAAATCCATGCGGTCGATCTCAGCAATTAGACGGTCGCCGACGAGGAGCGGAAGATTCCCGCGTGCGTGGATTCCGGCAATGTCCGCGTCTGGATTGTCCCTATCAGGCAAGGTGATCGTCAACGAAGTCTTTGGCATGTGTACTACCTCACGGCGCCCATTCTCTCTTCCCTTTGTTTCAAAGCGGTTAACTATACGGAACGCCGGTGTCGGCATAAGCGTTCACCCTGTATGTCATGGGTGCAATGGCGCAAAGTACCCTGCAAGGACGCTTGTTTACCAGTCTGCCGGGCAGCCCCGCCGCCTGGGCGGCCGCCTGCCGTCAATGCTCCGTCTTTGAATCGGGCTCCCTGGCTACGGCCTTTGTGTCGCCGTGGATACGGGCACGGAGCATGCTGAATAGCCGCCAGAGAATGGTCGATTGTTTCACGGCGCGCTTCGCCGTGACCGTCGATAGCATTGCCACGGCAAATGGAAGTCCGCTGATAGTTCTGAACCTGATTGCCTCCCGCATTTGCAGGACCTCATCAGCCCAGTGCATCTTGTAGGGCGTATCTCCCGATGAAAAGTCCAGCCGGGTTAACCCGAGTTTGCAACAGGCCTCTATCATACGCCGAAGCGCAGCATCGCCGGGAGAGTGGCGCCGGGCGATTCCTGCATTGAGCGACGAGATGAGAGCCCAGTAGGTATTGTCGAACCGCGCGCCCAGCATCATGGCCGCAAGCTCTCCGTCAATGCTGAGATGATAGGGCAGCAGAATATCACCCTTCTCGGCAAGTCTGTGCACGAATTCGCGTTCTTCCTTGGTAAAGACACTGCGGATGCCGCTTTCTGCCAGACGGCTCTGCTGATGCTGGAACATGAGATCTAGCAGAGCATGGGTCCGTTCAATTGAGCCCGGTAAACCGAAGGTGACATTTCCGATTTTCTCGAGTTTGGCGTCGCGCTTGCGGTTGCCTCTTCTGGTTTCGCCGGAGCGCTTGGCCGCATAGATTTGCTCATAGTCCGCGTGCAGTGACATTGCGTAGGACCGATTGGCTGCAGGAACTGTGGTCCAGTCAAGCAGCGGGTGGGGAAATCCATGCAGATGTTCCGGCATCTCTTGCAACCGTAGAGCGTCGAATTGACCAAGCTCATGCAGGACGCTCCACCCCTCCGCGCCAAACCACTGGCGTGCACTCGGCAGAAATGACTTGTGATAGAGTCCATAGCCATAGTTGATCTGGCTGGACCCGATCCATTCGACCACTGTCGCGCCCCAGCGCCGACGCAGCCCAAACGGCAGCAGAAACCTGAGCTGGCCTTGTTCATCTTTTCCGGTGACGATACGCGCTCTGATGTCCGCGTCGCGCCCAACTGTTTCAATCCACGCGCTGCACCACTCAAAGCTTTGGTAGAACGTCCCTGCCGCCTCTCGTTGGAACGAGCGCCATTCGGCCTCGATGCCATCCAGGTCTTCGTAGACCGTGATCTTCATGGCATGATACCAGCACTGCAATGGGCTGGGCCTTTTTGGCCACGCATTTGCGTTCAATCCCCCAGTTCAGGGTCTGAATCCCGGATCAATGGAGTTAAGACGCCTAGCAAAACATCTTCAATATTTACTTGATAGTATCGACCGAGGTGCTACCGGCGGAAACATGGCTAGAGCAGGACTCTTCAAACTAAGTCTTGATGCATTGTCCTATTCTGGCGCATCGAGAGTCTTGCGGAAGATGTACGCAGGCCGCGGTGCCATCTTCATGCTTCACCACATTTTCCCAGGAGGCGGGTTGGAGAGGGGATTTGCTCCTAACGCGGGGTTGGAAATTTCACCGGAATTCCTGGACTGCACCATTTCGAGGGTGAGGGAGCTTGGGTACCGGCTGCTGTCGCTCGAGCAGGCGGTGGAGGAGCTTCTGGGCAGCGAGCGGACACGCCCGCCATTTGCTGTCTTCACCATCGACGACGGCTATCGCGACAACCTAGATTTTGCGCTGCCGCAGTTCCGCAAGCATGACTGCCCCTTCACCATCTTTGTGGCGCCCGCCATCATTGACGGAACTTGTGAACTTTGGTGGCGCGGGCTGGAGTCCATCGTCGCCTCGGCAGAAACGATTGCGGCCGACATTAATGGCGAGCGGTTCGTCCTTGCAGCCAGAACACTTTCGCAAAAGAGATCGGCCTATGAACGTCTCTATTGGCCGTTGCGAAGGCTTCCCGAGCATGAGCAGCGCCAATGGATCCGGCAATTCTGCGGCAGACATGGATTCGATCTCCATGATCAGTGTCGGAAATATGCAATGACTTGGAATGAGGTCCGCGAAATCGCCAGGGATCCTCTGTGTTCGATTGGGGCACACACCGTGAATCATCTGGCGCTGGCAAAGTTGGAGGCCAACGAAGCCGCCTTGGAAGCTTCGGCCTCGCGGCAAAGGCTCGAATCAGAATTGGGAATGCCGATAAAGGTCTTCGCCTACCCTTATGGCGACGAGCTGTCTGCCTCGCAGAGGGATTTTGAGATCATCCGGAACCTGGGTTTTGTGGCGGCCGTAACCACCCGGAAGGGCCTCATCTATGACGAACACCGGAACGCTCTCACTGCCTTGCCACGCGTTTCCCTCAATGGGGGCTACCAGAAGCTGCGCTATCTGGACACGCTTTTGACGGGTGCGCCGTTTGTTCTGTGGAATGCCATCAGGCCCGAAACCGTAACCTGACGGGTTCAACCGTGTCTGTTCATCCACTTGATCATCACCATGGCTACAGGCATCCAGGCGACCCCCGCTGCAGCAAAGAAGACAAGTTCCACGAACCTTCCTGATCCCGTCACCATCGCGCCACCCACAGCCATCGCAGCAAGCGCATAACAAACAAGGAAGGCCAACACGGCAAACGTGCCGATTAGCTTCCGCAGGCGCAAATTCATTTTGGGCCTCTCCAAAGTCTCTCGTTCAGTATTTGAATCGTCGGGACAGCCGTTGGGATGAGACGGAATGGCACTTGTGCGCAACGTGCTGGCATCCTATTCGGTGGCAGAGACATGGAAAGACCAACCATAAGATCAATGACACCTGTCCGCATCTGGTTGTGGACCGTAGCCGTATTGATATTCCTGATGGTAATCGTCGGGGGCGCCACACGCCTCACGGATAGTGGTCTTTCGATTACCGAATGGCAACCACTCCTAGGGGCAATTCCGCCGCTTACGCATGAGGATTGGATTGCTGCCTTCGAAAAGTACAAGCTCATACCGGAATATCAGACAGTCAACCTCGGAATGACCTTGACGGAGTTCAAGTTCATCTATTGGTGGGAGTGGGCACACCGCTTCCTGGGACGCCTTGTTGGTGTCGTTTTCGTTGTGCCCTTTGTGCTCTTCGTCTTCATGCGGAGAATCTCGCTAAGGCTGTTCTGGCAGCTTTCGGCGATCTTGATACTGGGCGGGCTGCAGGGGGCTCTGGGCTGGTACATGGTCATGTCAGGATTGGTCGACAGGGTTGACGTCAGCCAATACCGCCTTGCCGCCCATTTGACTCTGGCAGCACTGTTGTTCGGAGCGGTGATCTGGACGGCTCTTGGAATAGGCCGAGACCGCAGATGGCGACAAGCCAGCTCGCCTTTGGGCGCTCTTCTCCTTGTTTGCCTTATCGTTGCACAGCTGGCATCGGGCGCGTTTGTGGCCGGTCTTGATGCCGGCATGGGCTACAATACTTGGCCAAAAATGGACCAGCACTGGATCCCGCCGGGATTGCTGGCAATGGAGCCGGTCTGGCGCAACGCCTTCGAGAACGCCTTGACCGTTCAGTTCAATCACCGCGTCTTGGCTTACCTCGTGTGCATCCTTTCCATTGTCCACGCGTGGCGGACATTTTCGATGTCGGCCATGATTGTTGCGTATGTCGTCTTGATTCAGATTGGTCTGGGAGTCCTGACGCTCCTCCTCCAAGTACCAATTGCGATGGGCTTGGTGCATCAGGGCGGGGCCTTGATCGTACTTGCAGTGTCAGTCTGGCATCTCCACCGAATGACTCTTGCCCGACCTGGTTTCCAGTTTGAAGAGCCGGTTTCTAGCCAAGTGCTTGCTCGAGGTCCGCGATGATGTCGGCGACGTCTTCAATTCCGACCGAGAGTCTCACGACGTCATCTGCAGCTCCAGCCGCTCGCCGCTGCTCAGGTGAGAGCTGGCTATGTGTCGTCGAGGCCGGGTGTATGATGAGAGATCTCGTATCGCCGATATTCGCAAGGTGCGAAAGCAAGCTTGTGTTCGATACCGCCTTTACCCCCGCCTCGTAGCCACCCTTCAAACCGAATGTGAAGACGGCGCCTGCGCCATTGGGGCAGTACTTCTTGTGAAGTGCATGGTGCCGGTGATCTGCAAGCCCCGCATAGTTCACCCACGACACCGACGGGTGCTTCGTGAGCCACTGCGCTACGGCAAGCGTGTTGTCGCAGTGCTTTTGCATGCGCAGCCCTAGTGTCTCCATCCCCGTCAGAATGAGGAAGGCATTGAGCGGTGCAATGGCGGGGCCTAGGTCCCTGAGGCCGAGTACCCGCGCTGCAATCGCAAACGCAATCCCCCCAAACGTCTCGTGCAGTTTCAGACCATGGTACGACGCGTTCGGTTCTGACAGCAGCGGATAGCGGCCGCTCTTGGACCAGTCGAAATTCCCTCCATCAATTATGATGCCGCCCATGGAGTTGCCATGACCGCCCATGAACTTGGTCAAGGAATGCAACACGATGTTTGCGCCACGCTCGAGGGGCTTCATCAGATAGGGCGTCGCAAGAGTGTTATCGACAATCAGCGGGATGCCGGCTTTCCGGGCAATCTTGGCGATCGCAGCGATATCCATGACGAGCCCGCCGGGATTGCAGATGGACTCGATAAAGATCGCCTTCGTCTTTTCTCCTACAGCTTTCTCTATCGAAGCAAGGTCTTCTCCGTCAGCCCAGACCACGTGCCAGCCGAATGACTTGAAGGAATGATTGAACTGGTTGATCGATCCACCGTAAAGCTGGCGTGCCGCAACAAATTCGTCCCCTGGCTGCAGTATCGTATGGAATGTGAGGAGCTGAGCCGCGTGCCCTGACGCGACAGCGAGTGCGGCCGTTCCTCCCTCAAGTGCGGCAACCTTGGACTCGAGCACCGCCTGGGTTGGATTCATGATCCGGGTGTATATGTTGCCAAACGCGCGCAGTGCGAACAGGTCCGCTGCATGCTTCACGTCTTCAAAGACGTAAGCCGTGGTTTGATAGATGGGCGTAACACGAGCCCCGGTTGCTGGATCAGGCTGCGCACCGGCATGAATCGCCAGAGTATCGAAGCCGTAGGTTCTTTCAGTCATGTCAAGGCGCCCCCGTTCAGGAATTGAGGAAGCTCTGACTTAGCGCAGTATTGAGCAGTCAACAATCACTGACCAAGATTTCGAAATCGCTAGGATCTGGCGTTCAGGCAGCCAGACTCTGGGCGTGATCGATTGCTCGTTGAACCGTGCCGATCAGCTTCTCTGGCTCGACCGGCTTCTTCATGAAATCGAAGAGATTGAGATGAAGCGCGCGAACTGCCGTTGCTTGCTCGACGTCTGCAGTGATCATCACATAAGAGGCTTTGCAACCCATGGACTGAAGTATCTCCACCACATCCAGTCCATTCTTGAGGCTGCCAAGCCGATAGTCGAAGAGACCGACCGAAAACGTGCGATCCACGGCATACTCAAGTGCCGAATCGGCATCGGCGAATGCCTTTACTCGATATCCGCACTCGGAAAGCAGTTCCGCCATGCTTGTCAACAGGTCGATGTCGTCGTCGACAACCATCACGTCGACATTTGTCTTTGACGTGGTCATCTCATGCCTCTTGCAACGTTTCTATGAAGGCGATTCTTAAGTGGTGAAGTTTATAAACCGTTAAGTCTGGAGGCCGCTGCAGGTCATTATGAATGAATTGCCCTGTCCGCGACCGCAAGAGCAGCCTCCTTGATAGCCTCAGACAACGTCGGGTGGGCATGACATGTGCGCGCCAAGTCCTCTGCTGAGCCGCCAAACTCCATGAGCACCGCTATCTCATGGATGATCTCGCCGGCCAGCGGACCGATGATATGGGCACCAAGCACGCGATCGGTCGTGGCGTCCGCGAGTATCTTTACGAAGCCCTCTGTCTGTTGATTGGCCTTGGCACGCCCATTGGCCAGAAACGGAAATCGACCAACCCGATGAGCCACACCCATTCCCTTCAGATCCTCTTCCGTCTTGCCGACGGATGCTACTTCGGGATGCGTGTATACAACGCTTGGTATAACGTCGTAGTTGACATGCCCTGCTTGGCCTGCGAGCAATTCGGCCAAGGCAATTCCTTCGTCCTCGGCCTTGTGCGCCAGCATCGGACCCTTGATAACGTCGCCAATAGCGAAGACGCCATCCACGTTCGTGTTGAAGTGGGGCCCAACCTCGACCCTGCCACGGGGATCCGTTTTCACCCCGGCCGCCTCGAGACCAAGACCCTCAGTGTAGGGTTCGCGCCCGACAGCAACCAGGACAACGTCCGCATCTACTACTTCTGGTTTGCCCCCAGCCGAGGGCTCCAGTACCATGACAACTTTTCCGCCCTCGTTCGATGCCTTGACCACCTTGCTCGCTAGCCGGAATGCGAAGCCCTGCTTGTGCAGCATCCGCTGGAAGTTCCGGGCAATCTCTGCGTCCATCCCTGGGAGTATCCGGTCAAGATACTCGATAACCGATACTTTCGCGCCGAGCCGAGCATAAACTGATCCAAGCTCCAGTCCTATGACCCCTGCACCGATCACGGCGAGATGATCGGGTACTTTTTTGAGCTCAAGCGCTCCTGTCGACGACACAATAGACTTCTCGTCGATTTCGACCCCGGAAAGCTGAATAGACTGCGAGCCCGTCGCGATAACGATATACTTGCTCTCGATCACCTGACCATTAACATCGACTCTTCCCGGACCCGAAATCGAGCCAGACCCCCGCACTACACTGATCTTGTTCTTCTTGAACAGGAAGTCGATGCCCTTGGTGTTTCCGTCGACTGCCTCCTGCTTGAATGACATCATCTTCGCGAGGTCGAAGCTCGGAGACACCGCGATCCCCATTTTGGAGAAATCGTGCTTGGCTTCCGCGAACCGCTCGGTTGCGTGGAGTAAGGCCTTCGAGGGAATGCACCCGACATTCAGGCAAGTCCCGCCATGGGTCGCGCGCTTCTCTACGACTGCCACCTTCAATCCGAGCTGGGCGGCACGTATGGCACAGACATATCCGCCTGGTCCGGTTCCGATGACGGTCACGTCATATGCCATGCCAAATTCCTGATTTCGTTGTTACGGGTCTGTTTGACGAATGGGTATTGCCTAGAGGTCTAGCAGGGCCCTCTGAGGATCCTCTAGACCCTCCTTTATTCGGACGAGAAACGTAACAGCTTCTTTGCCATCCACTATTCGGTGATCGTAGGAAAGCGCAAGGTACATCATTGGTCGGATCACCACTTGCCCGCCTATGGCAGCCGGCCGGTCCTGTATCTTGTGCATGCCGAGAATGCCGGATTGCGGTGCATTGAGAATGGGGGTTGACATGAGCGAACCATAGACCCCGCCATTGGATATTGTGAAAGTTCCGCCCTGCATGTCTGAGATTTGCAGCTGGCCGTCGCGTGCTTTGCGGCCAAATTCAGCGATCGCCTTTTCAATGCCGGCGAATGACAGCTGATCGGCGTCGCGGATCACCGGAACGACAAGGCCTTTGTCCGTGCCAACTGCCACGCCGATGTTGTAGTAATTCTTGTAGACGATGTCCTCACCATCGATTTCGGCGTTCACCGCGGGGATGTCCTTGAGGGCCTGTATAGCTGCTTTGACGAAAAAGCTCATGAAGCCGAGCTTCACGCCATGCTTTTTCTCAAAAATGTCCTTATACTGATTTCTTAAGGCCATGACCGGCGACATGTCCACTTCATTGAAAGTGGTCAGCATGGCGGCGACGTTCTGCGCATCCTTGAGGCGGCGTGCAATCGTCTGCCGCAGTCGCGACATCCGCACCCTTTCTTCGCGCGCCACATCCGCTGCTGTTGTGGGAGCACGAACGGCAATCGGCGGAGGCGGCGGTGATGCCGGAAGGCTTGTATCCGTGCCGGACCTCCCCTGCAGACTCTGAAGCACGTCGCCCTTCGTCAAGCGGCCGTCCTTTCCCGAGCCGTTGATACTGGACGGGTCGATCTTGTTCTCTTCGACAAGCTTGCGGACGGCAGGAGACAGCGGAGGCGGAACCGGCTTCCTTTCTGCTGGCGCTCCGGCTGCAGCCGCCGGCGATGAGGCCGCGGCAACGGCGGCCGGCGCGACAGCGGCGCCTTCCTCGACAGACCCAAGCAGCGCCCCGACATTGACGGTTGAACCCTCTTTGGCTGCGATGGAAGAGAGCTTTCCTGATGCCGGTGAAGGCACCTCCACCGTGACCTTGTCGGTTTCGAGTTCAACCAGCGGTTCGTCGGCCTTTACACTGTCACCCTCGGTGCGGAACCACTTTGCGATTGTCGCTTCGCTCACGGACTCGCCAAGAGCTGGAACACGGATTTCCTTCGCCATCTTGATCGCCTTTCAAGTCCTATCCTGTGCCCAGCGCTTCGTCGACAAAAGCCTTTAGCTCTTTCAGATGCCGGCTCATGAGACCCGATGCCGTGGAAGCCGAGGCGGGCCGCCCGGCATACCTTGGGCGGGGGTGCTTCGCCTTGATATACTCCAGCACACGCTCGATATTGGGTTGGACGAACGTCCATGCCCCCATATTGTACGGTTCCTCCTGGCACCACACGAATTCCGCATCGCGGAATCGCGCAAGCTCGTGGATAAGTACCTTGTGTGGCCAGGGATAGAGCTGTTCGATGCGCAGGAGGTAGATATCGTCGATTCCCGCCTTCTCCCGTTCATCAAGTAGATCGTAGTAGACCTTGCCCGTACACATCACGACACGCCTGATCTTCTCGTCTTGTACGAGTTTGATTTTCGAGTCGGCGGAACTCTCGGCATCGTCCCACAGAACCCGATGGAACGAAGTCTCTGGTCCGAATTCAGAGAGCTTCGACACCACGCGCTTGTGCCGCAGCAGCGATTTCGGCGTCATGATGATGAGCGGTTTGCGGATATCCCGCTTCAGCTGCCGGCGCAGAATGTGAAAATAGTTTGCCGGCGTCGTACAGTTGGCAACCTGCATATTGTCCTCCGCGCAGAGCTGCAGGAAGCGCTCGAGTCGCGCCGAGGAGTGTTCCGGGCCCTGCCCCTCGTAGCCATGCGGCAACAGACAGACGAGTCCCGACATGCGCAGCCATTTCCGCTCACCCGAAGAGATGAACTGGTCAAAGACGACCTGGGCGCCATTGGCGAAGTCACCGAATTGCGCCTCCCACAAGGTCAGTGCGTTCGGCTCAGCCAATGAATAGCCGTATTCGAAGCCGAGGACTGCCTCCTCCGAGAGCATCGAGTTGATGACCTCGATCTTGACCTTTTGGTCCTTTATCAGGTGATTTAGCGGCGTGTATCTTTTCTCCGTATCCTGATCGACGAGCACGGCGTGGCGCTGCGAGAATGTCCCGCGCTGAACGTCTTGTCCGGATAGCCGGACCCTGAACCCTTCCATGAGCAGGGAACCGAACGCCAGGTGCTCGGCCATGGCCCAGTCGATACCCTGTCCCTCCTCAATGGTCTTCCGCCGGGCATCGAGTATGCGCTGCATGGTTCGGTGCAGCTTGAAGGTCTTGGGCACCTTTGTGAGCTTGAGGCCGATTTCGCGAAGCTTGGACTCCTCGACACCGGTCATTCCCCGGCGGGGATCGTCGTGATCGCGCGCGGCTTGCAGGCCGGCCCAGCGCCCATCCAGCCAGTCAGCCTTGTTGACGCGATAGCTTTCCGCTGCAGAAAAATCGTCATTCAGCCTGTTGCGATACTCGGACTTGATCCGCTCGATATCCTCTTCTGTGAGCACCCCCTCAGCCATCAACCGCTTGCCGTAAAGCGTCACCGTCGTTTCGTGCGAGGCGATCTTCTTGTACATGATTGGCTGAGTGAAGAATGGTTCGTCCGTTTCGTTGTGGCCGAATCGGCGATAGCAGAACATGTCTATGACCACGGGCTTCCGGAACTTCTGTCGGAATTCGGTGGCGATCTTGGCGGCAAACACCACAGCCTCGGGGTCGTCGCCGTTCACATGAAAGATCGGAGCCTCGATCATCTTCGCGACATCCGACGGATAGGGCGAGGACCGGGCCCAGATCGGTGTGGTCGTAAAGCCAATCTGGTTGTTGACGATGAAATGAATCGACCCACCCGATCGGTGCCCGCGGAGCCCCGAAAGACCGAAGCACTCTGCCACAACGCCTTGACCGGCAAATGCAGCATCCCCGTGGATCAACAGGGGCAATACGCTGGTTCGCTCCTTGTCACCACGCTGATCCTGCTTGGCGCGTGACTTGCCGAGAACCACCGGGTCGACGATCTCGAGATGCGACGGATTGGCTGTCAGTGAAAGGTGAACGATGTTGCCGTCAAACGTGCGGTCCGACGAGGAGCCGAGATGATACTTGACGTCGCCCGAGCCCTCGACTTCATCCGGCGTTGACGAGCCGCCTTTGAACTCGTGGAAGATTGCAGAGAACGGCTTCGACATGACATTGGCTAGCACGTTGAGTCGGCCGCGATGCGCCATGCCGAGAACGATCTCGCTGATACCAAGCGATCCGCCGCGCTTGATGATTTGCTCGAGTGCGGGGATCATCGATTCTGCACCGTCCAGGCCGAATCGCTTGGTGCCTGTGTATTTCACATTGAGAAAATGCTCGAATCCCTCGGCCTCGACCAGTTTCGTAAAGATCGCCCGCTTGCCTTGCAGGGTGAAGCTGATCTCCTTGTCGGGGCCCTCGATGCGCTGCTGGATCCATGCCTTCTGTTCAGGGTCCGATATGTGCATGAACTCTACGCCGAGCGTGCCGCAGTAGGTTCGCTTGAGGATATCGATGATCTGGCGGACGGTTGCCGTTTCGAGACCGAGCACCTTGTCGAGGAAAATGGGGCGATCGAGATCAGCTTCTGCAAATCCATAGGATGCCGGGTCGAGTTCCGGATGATTGACTGGCGGCTTGAGCTTCAGCGGATCGAGGTCGGCAGCGAGATGACCGCGAATTCGATAGGCGCGTATCATCATCAGCGCCCGAACTGAATCCATGGTTGCTTTTCGGACATCCTCGGCGGACGGCCCCGCGAGCTGTCCCGGCGGCTTCCTGGCGGCAGGAACCGGCTGCTCGGCAGCCGGCCAGTTGCCGTCCAGCGCCGAGATCAATTCGCTTCTTTCCGGCAGGGGCCAATTTGGCCGCCTCCACGACGCTCCCTTGAGCTGTCGCTTCGCCGTGTCGGCCTCGTCCTCGAGACCCGCGAAGAATTGCCGCCAGTGTTGATCGACGGTCGCGGGGTTTTCCAGGTACTTGGCGTAGAGGTTTTCGATGAACTGGGCGTTGCCGCCATAAAGGAAGGAGGTGCCCTCGAATGCGGTCGTCAGATCGGTCTTGTTCATGCCGTCCTCTCCAGAGCCGGGAACTCTGTCCGACTCTCGTTTACGTCAACATAAAGAGTGTCAGTGCCCGTTCAAGATACCCTTGAGTGTTATTCCGAGCGCCGCTGGCGAATCGGCAACCGCAATGCCTGCCATCCGCATGGCTTCAATCTTGCTGTCCGCCTTTCCCTTGCCGCCCGATATGATGGCGCCCGCATGGCCCATGCGGCGCCCTGGCGGGGCGGTGCGTCCTGCGATGAAACCTACGATAGGTTTCTTTCGCCTTGATTTCCTGATGAATTCCGCCGCATCCTCTTCCGCAGATCCGCCGATTTCTCCGATCATGATGATTGATTCCGTTGCGGCGTCTCCAAGAAACATTTCAAGCACATCGATGAACTCGGTTCCTTTGACCGGATCGCCGCCGATGCCAACAGCCGTGGACTGTCCCAGCCCCTCCTGGGTGGTTTGGAACACCGCTTCATAGGTAAGCGTTCCCGATCGGGAGACGATCCCAACCGAGCCCTTTTTGAAGATATTGCCGGGCATGATGCCGATCTTGCACGCGTCCGGCGTCAGCACGCCGGGACAGTTAGGGCCTATGAGTCTGGTGCGGGAACCACACAGCGCGCGTTTGACCTTCACCATATCCATGACGGGGATGCCTTCGGTGATGCAAACGACCAGCGCTATCTCGGCGTCGATCGCCTCGAGGATCGCATCGGTGGCAAACGGCGGCGGCACGTAGACAACTGAGGCATCAGCCCCGGTGAGTTCTTTGGCTTCTGCCACCGTGTCGAATACGGGGACCCCGACATGCACTGTTCCACCCTTGCCCGGCGTGACGCCTGCAACCATCTTCGTGCCATAGGCAATGGCTTGCTGGGTGTGAAAAGTACCGTTGTTGCCTGTGATTCCCTGGCAAATCACCTTGGTGTTCGCGTCAACCAGGATCGACATCACCCGGCCTCCCCGACCGCTTTGACGATCTTTCGCGCCGCATCATCGAGATCATCGGCGGGAATCACATTGAGTCTTGACTCACGCAGTATCCTTTTTCCTAGCTCGACATTGGTTCCTTCAAGCCGAACCACCAGCGGAACCTGCAACCCAACCTCTTTGACGGCCGCGACGACCCCCTCGGCAATGACGTCGCACTTCATGATTCCGCCGAATATGTTGATTAGGATTCCTTTGACCTTCGGATCTGCAGTTATGATCTTGAAGGCAGCGGTTACCTTTTCCTTCGATGCGCCACCGCCGACATCGAGGAAATTGGCAGGCTCAGCACCATAGAGCTTGATGATGTCCATTGTCGCCATGGCAAGTCCGGCGCCGTTGACCATGCAGCCGATGGTTCCGTCCAAGGCAATGTAGGACAAGTCATGCTTTGAGGCCTCGATTTCTTTCGGGTCCTCTTCCGAGAAATCTCTGAACTCCCTTATGTCGGGGTGGCGTTCGATCGCGTTTCCGTCAAAGTTGATCTTGGCATCGAGGCAGAGCAGTTGCCCCTCTTGCGTGACTACCAGGGGATTGATTTCAAGCAGGCTCATGTCCTTCGTCGTAAAGGCCTGATAGAGCTGTGATATCATTTTGATGCATTGCTTGACCTGCTCGCCCTGGAGCTTCAGTGCCGCCGCGATCCGGCGGCCGATATAGGCGGAGAGCCCGGCAGCGGGATCGACATGCACGGTGATGATCTTCTCCGGGGACTTCTCGGCCACCTCCTCGATGTTGACGCCGCCTTCGGTGGAGGCAATGAATGCAACACGGGATTCCTCACGGTCGACCAGGCACGACAGATAGAGTTCCCGGCTGATGTTTGACCCCTCTTCAATGTAGAGCCGCTGGACAATCTTTCCTTCTGGGCCCGTCTGGTGAGTTACCAGCCTCATGCCGAGCATCCGCTCCGCCTCGGCGCGAACTTGCTCGATGGACTTGACCACCTTGACGCCGCCGCCTTTGCCGCGGCCGCCCGTATGGATCTGAGCCTTGACGACCCAGACCGCGCCTCCCAGCCTCTCGGCGGCGCTCACCGCCTCGTCGACTGAGAAAGCTGGATAACCGCGACCGACCGGGACCCCGAAACTGCGGAGAACCTCTTTCGCCTGATACTCATGGATATTCATGCAAGGTCCGGCGCGATTTGCTTGGCAGCATCCATGAGGCCCCTGACGGCATCCACCGATTTCTTGAAGGCCGCCTGTTCTTCGGCGTTGAGCTTGATCTCCACGACACGTTCTACACCTCCAGCGCCGATGATGACTGGAACACCGACATAGAGCTTGTCACATCCATACTGCCCGGTGAGGTGGGCGGCACAGGGCAGCACGCGCTTTTTGTCTTTGAGATAGCTTTCAGCCATGGCGATGGCCGAGGCGGCAGGTGCGTAGTAGGCCGATCCCGTCTTGAGCAATCCGACGATTTCGGCGCCCCCGTCGCGGGTACGCTGCACGATCTTGTCGATTCTGTCCTGCGTCGTCCAGTTCAGTGCCACGAGGTCCGGGATAGGTATGCCGGCAACGGTGGAATAGCGTGTGAGGGGCACCATGGTGTCACCGTGGCCGCCCAGCACGAAAGCTGTGACGTCCTCGATCGAAACGTTGAATTCCTCTGCAAGGAAGTGGCGGAAGCGCGACGAGTCGAGCACGCCGGCCATGCCGACAACCATGCTCGGAGGCTGCTTCGAATAGCGCTGCAGCGCCCAGACCATGACATCGAGTGGATTGGTGATGCAGATGGTGAAGGCGGCCGGCGCATAGCGGGCAATTCCTTCGCCGACCTGAGCCATCACTTTCAGATTGATGCCAAGGAGGTCATCACGGCTCATCCCGGGCTTGCGGGGTACGCCAGCGGTGACGATGCACACGTCAGCGCCGGCAATGGCTTCGTAACTGTTCGTTCCGGCAAGTTTTGCATCAAACCCCTCTACCGCCGCAGATTGTGCGATATCGAGAGCTTTGCCTTGAGGCAGCCCTTCGGCGATATCGAAAACCACGATGTCGCCGAGCTCCTTGAGCCCTGCAAGATGCGCGAGGGTGCCGCCAATCATGCCACCGCCGATCAGCGCAATCTTTCTTCGAGCCATCAACTATCCCCGTCAGCCGCAGTGCAGTATTGCACTGCAATATCGCGCCATTCTCTACTCTCGAAGGCAGGCACCTTCAAGACACTTCCTCTCATTCATTGGAAGCATGAAGTTCTGATTGCGCTCTCATGTTTCGACAATCTGCCCGCCCCACCAGGAAGCGGATTGCATTTCGCGGAGCCGCGAGATCGTCCTGGCAAATTCGGGTTCATGGTCACCACGACCGTAGATGCCTTCCGGTTCCACGTCTGCCGAGGCCACGAGCTTCTTCCGCTGGTCGTACAGCGTATCAATGAGGAGAATGAACCGCTTGGCCTCATTTCTCTGGTCCGGGCCGAGCACTGGGATGTTCTCTACGACAACTACCTGGAATGCACGCGCCACTGCCAGGTAGTCGGCGGCACTCAGTGGCTTCACACACAGATCGGCAAACGTGAAACGCGCGCAGCCCTTGGCTGCCTGGGGTACTAGAAGTTTCCGGGCGAGAACTTCAAGCGATTGGGGACTTCCCGTCACTGTGTCGGTCAGCTTTTCCCATATGCGCTGGATATGGTGGGAAGTTTCCGAACCAAGCGGCGTCAGATAGGTCTCATAGGCCTTGATCCGGCCAAGACGGTAGTCGGTGGGCCCGTCCAGCGAGACGACATCGAAACGGTCCGCGATGAGGTTGATGAAGGGCTCGAAAAGCGGCCGATTCAGGCCGTTCTTGTAGAGTTCATCGGGGTGGGCATTGGACGTGGTGACGATCACCGTGCCTTCCTTCAGAAGCGCCTCGAACAGCCGCCCGACGATCATGGCGTCGGCAATATCGGCAATCTGCATTTCGTCGAGACAAAGGATCTGCGCTTGCCGGGCCAGCGCCCCGGCGACCCGGCTGATCGCTGTATTGGCGTCAGCCGACTTGCGCGCCATATGCATGCGCTGGTGGACATCCAGCATGAAGGCATGGAAATGGACCCGTCGCTTGCGTTCGCCGGATGCCGCAGCGTGAAACAGGTCCAAGAGCATCGTCTTGCCGCGGCCGACCGGGCCCCAGATATAGATGCTGCGCAACTGCCCGTTGCTTTTGTTGTTGCGGAGTTTTTTGAGCCATCCCAAGGCGTTGGCAGGCTCCTGCAGCGCCTTTTGCAGCCTGTTGAGCTGCTCGATGACATGATACTGGGCGCTGTCGCCGCGCAATTCGCCTTGTTCGACCAGGCGGTTGTATGTCTCCACCAGCATGGCTGCCATCTAGCACATGCAGGTGGTGTGTCATTAGAACAGTTGACAGAATGAATATTCCAATGTAGAAAAACGGAATAGACATTCCAAAAACACAGGCCTTGCGGCACTGCCGGTGCGCCGATAGTTTGCGGAAAAATTCTTCGAGATCGGAAAGGGAGCGCGGGCAAGGCCTCAACGGCGCCGCGGACTGAAAGATATGACCAGAACAATCGGACATTTTGTTGGCGGCAAGCATGTTGCCGGCACCTCGGGCCGCTTCGGCGACGTCTACAACCCCAACACCGGCGAGGTCTCGGCCCGGGTTGCCCTGGCGAGCCAGGCCGAGGTCCGCGCCGCCGTGGAGAACGCCAAGGCCGCGCAAGTCGGTTGGGCCGCCAAGAACCCGCAGGTGCGGGCCCGCATCATGATGAAGTTCCTGGACCTAGCGGCAAAGCACGCCGAGGAACTGGCCGGCCTCATCTCCATGGAGCACGGCAAGACCATTCCCGATGCCCTGGGCGACCTCCAGCGCGGCGTCGAAGTGGCTGAATTCGCTTGCGGAATCCCACATCTGCTGAAGGGCGAATTCACCGACGGGGCCGGTCCCGGCATCGACATGTATTCGATGCGCCAGCCGGTCGGCGTCGCCGCCGGCATCACCCCCTTCAACTTCCCGGCCATGATCCCCCTGTGGAAGGCGGCCCCGGCCATTGCCTGCGGCAATGCCTTCATCCTGAAGCCGTCCGAGCGCGATCCCTCCTGCCCCATGCGCATTGCCGAACTCTTCCTCGAGGCCGGCCTGCCGCCTGGAATCCTCAATGTTGTCAACGGCGACAAGGAGGCGGTGGACGCCATCCTTGACGACCCTGACATTGCCGCCGTGGGCTTCGTCGGCTCGACCCCCATCGCGCAGTATGTCTATTCGCGCGCCACCGCCCACGGCAAGCGGGCCCAGTGCTTCGGCGGCGCCAAGAACCACATGATCGTCATGCCCGACGCCGACATGGACAAGGCCGTCGATGCCCTGATCGGCGCCGGCTACGGCTCCGCCGGCGAGCGCTGCATGGCGATTTCGGTCGCCGTGCCGGTCGGCGAGGCGACCGCTAACGCCTTGGTCGACAAGCTCATTCCCCGTGTCGAGAAGCTGAAGGTGGGGCTCTCCACCGACCGCGAGGCCGATTACGGGCCCCTGGTCACGAAGGAGGCCCTGGCCCGGGTCAGGAACTATATCGACATCGGTGTCAAGGAAGGCGCCGCCCTCAAGGTCGACGGCCGCGGCTTCAGGATGCAGGGCTATGAGGGGGGCTATTTCATCGGCGGCTCGCTCTTCGATCACGTCACGAAGGACATGACGATCTACAAGGAGGAGATTTTCGGCCCCGTGCTTTCCGTCGTCCGGGCAAAGACTTACGACGAGGGCCTGGACCTCGTGAACGACCATGAATATGGCAACGGCACGGCCATCTTCACCCGCGATGGCGACACTGCGAGGGATTTTGCCGCCCGCTGCAAGATCGGCATGGTGGGCATCAACGTGCCGATCCCGGTGCCGCTCGCCTATCACACCTTCGGCGGCTGGAAGCGCTCCGGCTTCGGCGATCTCAACCAGCACGGGCCCGACGCGATCCGCTTCTATACGAGGACCAAGACGGTGACGGCGCGCTGGCCCTCCGGCATCAAGGAAGGCGCTCAGTTCTCGATCCCCACCATGCGCTGACGCGCATTGCGGAGCCGGACCTGTCGTGCTATCAGAAATGATAGCATGAGGATATGATGGGACAATTGCTGATCCGGAACCTCGATGACGAGGTCATCGAGACGTTCAAGCTCAGGGCCAGGCTCAAGGGCAAATCGCTGGAGCAGGAGATTCGCGATCTCCTGGCGGCGCACCGGCGCCTGACACCCGAGGAAAAAGTCGCCATCTCGCGCGAACTCCGCGCGCGTCAGCCCAAGGAATACGAGCCCCTGACGCGCGAGGAGATGCGCGAGGGGCTGGAATGACCGAGCTCGTCGTCGACAGCAGCGTGGCAATCAAATGGTTTGCGCGCGAGCCGCAGGCCGATCTCGCCGAGGCGATCCTGGCATCGGGAAGGGAAATCCATGCGCCGGAGCTTCTGTGTGTCGAGACGGCCAACGGCCTTTGGAAGAAGTGGCGAAAGGACCAGCTGGCGGCGGGCGACGTAGGACCTTCGGTCGCGAAGCTGAGGAGCCTGGTGGACAGGTGGCACCTCGATGGCGAGCTGGTCGAGGACGCCGCGGCCCTGAGTCTCTCCCTCGCCCACCCGGTCTACGACTGCATCTATCTTGCCTTGGCCCGCAAGCTGCGCACTGTGGTCGTCACCGCCGACACGCGGCTTCTCGCAATCGCGCCGGCAGGCCTTGCGGTCGCCCTCGCCGGCTGGCGGCCTTAGCCGCAGGCGCGAGCCCGCCCGGGAGGGCAAAACGGCACGATTCCGGCGCGCAAAAGACGCCCGGCGACGCGCAAAAACCCCCTTCGACGCGCTTTCGACGCACATTCGACAACCCGCTTGACTGGAACAAAAATAGAACATATGCTCCGCGCCCTCGTCTGAAATGGAACACCCGCTCCAGATCGGCGAAATTGATATCACTCCCGATATCGGAGGACCCATGGGCCAGCTTGTCATCCGCAACCTCTCCGACCGTGCCATTGCCGCCTTCCGCGGCCGGGCGCTCCGCAAGGGCAGTTCGCTGGAGCGGGAACTGCGCGAGCTGATCGAGCGCCATGCCCCCTATGGCCCGGCCGAGCGTCTCGCCGCCGTGCAGCTCCTCCGCGATCTCATCCGCGATCACCGCCCGTGATCGTGGTGCCCGATGCCAGCGCCCTGCTGGCCTGCTTCCTCCCCGGCCCCGGCAATGCCGCCGCCGACCGGCTGCTGGCCAGCGAAGCCGCCTTCCACGCCCCCGACCTTCTCAAGCCCGACCTCGCCGAGGCGCTGCGCCGCGCCTACGAGTCCCGCACCATCGCCGCGGCGCACATCCCGCTGGTCTTCGCCGAGCTCGACCGCATCGTGGCCCACTGGCATCCCGTGCACGACCTCGTGCCGGACGCCCTTGCCCAGGCGATCGCCCTCGATCATCCGCTGGCGGATCTTCTCTACCCGGCCTTGGCCCGCCGCCTGAAGGCAAGGTTCGTCACCGCCAACGAACGCCTGCTGGCCGTGCTGCCCTATGGCAGCGCCACCACGCTGGAGGCCTGGGATGCCTGATTGATCCGCTGGCTGATGATATTCCAACAAATCGTCATCGCCGCGCAGGCCGCGAACCATTCTGCCGCGTGACGGAACGGTGGCGCGATGGGTCCCGGATCGCGCCGCGCGTGACCGCGCGGCTTGTCCGGGATGACGGTGAAGGGAACGGTCTCGCTCTTCGAGGTGCCGCCGGCGTGGTGCAGCTCAGGGTGAGGTCAGGGATGCACAGGTATATATCCGTGTACTGAGCGGTTTTCCATTAGCGTCATCCCGGCGCAAGCCGGGATCCATTTTGCTGCGTGACGGTACGGCGGCGCGATGGGGTCCATCAGAAGATCAGCACCTTGTCGCAGGCCACTGTCGCATCGGCCAATTCGTCCATGCTGCTGCGGCGGGCCCCGTCCGCCATGTCGGCATCGACCATGCCGCGCGCGTCCATGCAGGTGCCGCACAGCAGGACCTCGCCTTTTCCGGTGATCACCCGTTTCAGCATGCGTTCGATATTGTAGTAGCCCTCCGGCGTCTTCTGGCCCTTGCGGGCCGCGATGACTGCGTCCGCCATCAGAAACACCATGACCTCCGCTGCCGGATCGTTCTTCAACAGGGCATGGGCGAGGCGCAAAGCGTTGTAACAACGTTCGCTGCCGTAGGGCGGATCGTTCAACAGCAAGAGAGCTCTCATTCAGACCGTGCCCTTCTTCACAAAATCGCCCTGGTGGGGAAGCTCAGTCGCCGAGAACGCGGCGGCGCTCCTCGAACTCCTGGCTGTCGATTTCGCCCCGCGCGAAACGCTCCTTGAGGATGTCAAGTGGAGTTCGTCCGGGAGGCAAATGCTGCGGCGGCTGCATCCACTGCCGCGGCG
>CAZIXE010000050.1:0-24808 GCA_964543235.1 uncultured Rhizobiaceae bacterium
CGTAGTTCTCGTTCGAGAGAGATTTGATATTCTACGAGCCATGTAAGGGCATCTTCAGACAGAAGTACGCGCGTCATAGTTCCCTTGGAACCATATACAATCCCGATCTTTGCGTGGTTATCAAGCATGATTGAGTGAACCATTGCATCGCGATAGCTTTTGGCCTGGGAGAAGTCATCAAGACACCTGTCAAGTAACTGAACATCGTCGGGAAGTGCCATCTTCCCGGCACGGGGAAGAAGTAACAGGTTCTTTGAAATAGCCTTTATCAACGCGGCGATACCTTCCAGTCCGTTGATGCGAGAAGCGAAGTGTTCTCCTTGGCCGTGATACGCCAGCCCAAAGGCGAGAAGTTCCTTTACACGTCTTTCAGCCTCATTGTACGTTACAATGACCGAACCCAACCCGCACAGCTGCGCGTCCGAATAGTTTGCAAGCGCGTCTTGCGCTCGCATGCCAATGAACCCCTTTGCGACCTTCTTCTTCATTTCGGCACCAAGGTTGTGATGTCTAACAACATCGAAAGCGACCAGTCTCCGACCGCCGAATGCCGCGACGCCGCTTTCAATCGCGCACTCAGCATTCCTCGCAAGCCGCACAAGGAACCGTCAACCAAAGCAGCCGGGAAGAAACGCGGCGGCTCCGCCAGCGAGGTCGCTCGCCGCCACAAGTAGTCGCGTAAGCTATTGCTTACTTTGACTTCTTGATTGCATCGACGACGTGCCTCGCCGGTTTGCTTCTTGCTGCTTACACGGTTGTAAAGCGGCCGGTTATGGCACTTCTGCCGACTTTGCTCATTGAAATCACCTTCCTTTCCGTTTGAGTCCAAGCTATCAAAGCTCTGCCGGATCGACGCGACTCATTGAGCGGGGATTATACAGCTTCCCAATCACGTCAATTTAGACGATTTGCGTTCTCGGATAGGACGTCTAGCCCACTGCTTCGGCAGCGCGATCCGGGGCCCATCCCTCCGCCAACGGATCACCCGACACCCGACACCCGGTACCTGACACCTGCTCCCTGCCGGTATAGACCGGTGGCCGCCACCGCAGCGAGTCCCGCCCATGCCCGACGCCTTCACGATCCGCCCTGCCACGCCCGAAGATGCTGCCGCCGTCACCGCCGTGCTCCAGGCCTCCTATCCCGCCCTGATGCAGGGCCACTATGATCCGGACGCCCTCGCCGCCGCCCTGCCGCGCATGACCCGCGCCAACGGGGCGCTCTTGGCCTCCGGCACCTACTATGTCGCCGAGGCCGCCGCCGGCCCGCTCATCGGCTGCGGCGGCTGGAGCGTCGAACGGCCCGGCACCGGCGAGGAGGAACCGGGCCTCGCCCATATCCGCCATTTCGGCGTCGCCCCCGCCTGGACCGGCCGCGGTGTTGGCCGCGCCCTTTTCGCGCGCTGCGCAGCCGAGGCCCGCGCCGCCGGCGCAAGCCGCTTCGCGTGCTTCGCCAGCCGCAATGCCGTGCTCTTCTACCGGGCGCTCGGCTTCGGTGCGGCCACGCCGATGCAGATTGACCTGGGCGAAGGGATCACCCTGCCGGCTCTCCTGATGACCCGCCCGCTCTGAACCGGCATTTAGGGGGATACGCAACAAAATAGGAGGATATGCAACAAGTTTTCCAGCCTCCTCGCGCGCAAAAAACGCGTCGAAACCCGCGTCGAACGCGCCTAAAACGGTCGAAAATGCGTGCCTTTTGCGGGAAAAACCGGGGAAAAACCGGTCGTTTCGGGCCGCAAGCCTGGCCAATCCGCCAGGAATCGGCACCATGTTTCACGTGAAACATTTCCCAGAAGTGCGGAAAGGTTTTTCGCCGCGGGCCGCAGGATTCGAAGGTGGAACGGGGGGAGATGGTGCTGCCAGACAGGATCGAACTGTCGACCTCTCCCTTACCAAGGGAGTGCTCTACCACTGAGCTACGGCAGCGCCGCGATTGCGGCGTCACATGCCACAGGCCCCGCACCATGGCAACCCTCAATGCTTGACAGGCGCCGCCGCCCTTTTCACAAGGATGCTCCATGCCAAGCCCGGATTCGCCCAAGCGCCAGGCCCTGACCGCCCGTCTCGCCGCGGCGCTGAAGAAGAACCTCGAGAAGCGCAAGCGCCAGGCCCGTGCCCGCGCCCGGCCCAAGCCCGCAAAGCCGCCGGCCAAAGCCGGTTGAGCCTTGCCCAAAAGCCGCCTAAGAAGCCCCGTAAGGCCTGAGTCTGCGGGGAGAGCCCGCTTCCGAGGGGATAATCGCTGAGATGGATCGCATCCGCATTCGCGGTGGGCAGAAGCTCACCGGCACCATACCCATCAGCGGCGCCAAGAATGCCGCCCTGCCGCTGATGATCGCTTCGCTCCTGACCGGGGACACGCTGAGCCTCCGCAATGTGCCGCGCCTCGCCGATGTCAGGCTCCTGCAGCGCATTCTCGGCAACCACGGCGTCGACATCACGGTGGAAGGCAAGCGCAAGGGCCAGAATGGCGCCCAGGGCGACTCGATGCGGCTGTCCGCGAAACATATCGCCGACACCACCGCCCCCTATGAGCTGGTTTCGAAAATGCGCGCCAGTTTCTGGGTACTGGGACCGCTGCTCGCGCGCTGCGGCGAGGCCAGGGTCTCGCTTCCCGGCGGCTGCGCCATCGGCACCCGGCCGGTCGACCTGCATCTGATGGCCATGGAGGCGCTCGGCGCCGACGTCGCTGTCGATGGCGGCTATGTCGTCGCGACGGCGCCGAAGGGCCTGAAAGGCGCCCGCATCGACTTCCCCAAGGTGTCGGTCGGCGCCACCCATGCGGCGCTGATGGCGGCGGTGCTCGCCGCTGGCGACACCGAGATCCGCAATGCCGCGCGCGAGCCCGAAATCGGCGATCTCGCCACCTGTCTCGTCAGGATGGGCGCCAGGATCGAGGGCATCCACACCCCGACCCTGCAGGTGACCGGCGTCACCAGCCTGCACGGCGCCGAGCACACCGTGATCGCCGACCGCATCGAGACCGGCACCTACGCCATGGCCGCGGCCATGACCGGTGGCGATGTCACCCTGGCCGGGGCCCGCGCCGATACCCTGGAATCCCTGTTCGACGTGCTGCATCGCGCCGGCGTCGACCTTGAGCGCACCAATTCTGCCATCCGCATCCAGCGCAATGGCCACGCTCTGGCGCCCGTGAATGTCGACACCGCCCCCTATCCCGGCTTTCCGACCGACTTGCAGGCCCAGCTCATGGCCCTCATGACCAGGGCCCGGGGTACCAGCCTGATCCGTGAGACCATCTTCGAAAACCGCTTCATGCATGTCCAGGAACTGGCCCGCCTCGGCGCCGACATTCACCTGCATGGCGATACCGCCGAGGTCCGCGGTGTCGAGCGCCTGACCGGCGCCCAGGTCATGGCGACCGATCTCCGCGCCTCCGTATCGCTGGTCATTGCCGCGCTCGCCGCCGAGGGCGAAACCACCCTGCACCGCGTTTATCACCTGGACCGCGGTTTCGAAACGCTGGAAGAAAAGCTCTCGGCCTGCGGCGCCGACGTGGCGCGCCTGTCCGGTCATTGATCTGCCATGATGGAAGGGCTTCGGCTTTCTGCCTTCGATGCGGATGATCTCGCGGTGATTTCCGCCCACATGCAGGATGCTGTCATCGTCCTGTCCGACATCAGCTATGTGAAGCGCGAACGCCGCTTCGCCCTCATTGCCAACCGTTTTGTTTGGGAAAGCGCCGCCAGCGGCAAGGCGCAGCATTTCGAACGCCGCCGCACCGGGCTGCATTTCGAGGGCGTGCAGTCGGTGAAAGCCCACCGCATCACCCTGGGCGTCAGGGATGCTGTCCTGTCCCTGCTGTCGATCGCCTTCCAGAGCCTTGAGCCACCCGGCGGCACGGTGACATTGAGCTTCTCGGGCGGTGGCGAAATCCGCCTCGATGTTGAATTCCTCGAGGCCTGGCTCCGTGATCTCGGACCTGCCTGGGAAACGCCGCATCTTCCCTCTCACGACAGGTAGAAACGCCCGGGATCCGCTTAACGACTCGTTTACGCCGCTACACTTGTATCCGAAAAATCGATCTGAAACGTTTTTCTTCCGGTAATTCTCGTCGATTAGCTTTGCCCCGCTCCCTAATCGACAAGGATCCAGAAGGAAGCCGGCATGCCCTACCGCCTTTCTCGCTTTCTCAGAGACAATAGCGCAAACGTTTCTGTCATCTTCGGCGTTGTGACGGTCGTCCTCTGCGGAGCTGTCGGTATCGCCGTCGACTTCTCCCGCGCCAGCCAATTGCAGACGGCCATGCAGGCGGCCCTGGATTCCGCCGTCCTCGCCGGTGTGGTTGCTCCTACTGCGACTCGCGACAAAATCGCTGCCGGCGCCTTTGCGGCCAACCTCGGCCAGTCGACCGGTCTCGTGAAGACCGTGGAATTTGCCAAGAACGCCGACGGTGAATTCACCGGAACTGCCGTTGCAGACATGCCCAACACGCTATCGCAGATCCTGGGAATCAAGAGCCAGAAAATCAAGGTGACGTCCGCCGCGATTGCCTCACAGGCGAAATCGGGCAAGGTATGTGCTCTGATCCTCGACCCGACTGCCAGCCAGGCGCTGCTGGTCAACAGCGGCGCCGCAGTCAACGCCCCCGACTGCGAGTTCCACGTGAAGTCGATGGCCAATCCGGCGGCAATCTTCAATGCCGGTAGCAATCTGACCACGAGCAAGATCTGCATTGCGGGAAGCAAGATCATCGATAACGGCGGTACCCATCCTAATGTTGAACTGAATTGCGATACCGCCGGAGACCCCTTTGCCGGCAAGCTCCCGGTGCCCGCATCCGCGATCTGCGACTATAATCATGGCAACTACAACGGGGGTAACGTCACGCTTGAGCCCGGCGTCTATTGTGGATGGCTCAACTTCAACGCCAACCCCAATGTGACCTTCAAGCCCGGCGTCTACGTCATTAAGGACGGCGGCTGGAACGTGAATGGCGGCAACTGGAACGGGTCGGACGTGACTTTCTATTATGCCGACCAGTCCAAGATCCAGTTCAACAGCGCGGTGAAGGCCAAACTGAGCGCCCCCACATCGGGCCCCTACAAGGGCATCTTCATGTTCGAGAAGAGCGGCCTTGGGCACAGCCACTTCGTTCTGGACGATTCGAAGGGTTTCGAGGCTGACGGCCTGGTCTATCTGCCGAGCCGCGACACCATCTTCAACTCGGGCTCGCAACTCGCCGCGCGCAACTTCACGCTGGTTGTCAACACGCTGATTCTCAACAACACCAACTGGGAGCTGCAGCCCGCCGAACCTTCGATCAGCAATAGCAGCAATGCAGCTGCCAGCCCCAGGCTCACACAATAGCCCGGCCGCAAACGTCACAGCGCATTTGGGCCCTTGAGGGCAAAAGCTGTCTTGCACAGGATCACCAAGTCCAGCCAGACGGACCACTTTCGGATATAGAGCCGGTCGCACCTGACTCGCGCTGCGATCTTGCTGGCCGCTTCGGTGGGGCCGCGATGGCCGGCTATCTGAGCAAGGCCGGTGAGACCCGGCTTGACCAGATGGCGGTCGCTGTAATTGCTGATGACCTTGACGAAGGCATCATCCATGGCAATGGCGTGCGGCCTGGGCCCGACAAGCGACATCTCGCCCCTGAGCACGTTCCAGAGCTGCGGCATTTCGTCGAGACTCGTGCTGCGCAGGAATCGCCCGATCCGGGTGATTCTGGCGTCACCGGCAAAGGCCTGAGTGAAGCTGCCCTCCGACTCCATGACATGCATCGTCCGGAACTTGTAGATGAAGAACGGCCGGCAATGCGCTCCGTATCGCCTCTGGCGAAAGAAGACCGGGCCCTTAGAGTCTAGCGCGATCAAGCCCGCAATCAGGAGTCCGACGGGCAAGAATATGAACAAGAAGGCAATGGACAAGACGATGTCCATGGCTCTCTTTGTGTAGGAATAGTTGATCCTGTTCGAATTGTTAATGAGATCAATTGTAAATATCCTGGGAGGAGAGTACTTAATGCCTTCCTGTCTCGCGCCTGTGATTGAGAAACGTCTTATGTTTTGGCCAGGCATCCGGCCAGCGTGGATTGTCATTGTTGCGAACCCCGACTGTTATTTTGTTATATGCGAAGCAGTATATTAGGGTTATCAATTCACAACAATAATTTGGTAAGACGTTGATTGAAAATTCAAGCGGAATGGTTATTAGTGAGAAATTTACCACAATTGTTTTGGCGATTATTAGCGGAATTTTGTTGTTTATACTTTAAATGTTATCAATTTTGGAGTTGATTTTATCGAAGTTTTTATTCATTCATAGGTAGCTGATGACGTAGGATCAGCTGCTTTTGGAATTGTGGTGGTTCTTTCGGAATGCAGGATGTACGGCACTCGTTCCAGGCTGAGCCAGGAGATCGGGAGGAAGACATGACAAGGGCAGCCCTTGCCGCAGAGGTACTCATCCGTTCGGAACGCGCCTCTCCAAGCGTCCACGCCAGACTCGCCTACCTCCTGGCAGCACTGGGCGGCCTGGCCTTCTGGTGGGCATTCGCGACGCTGTTCTGAAATCGGCTGACGCCAATCAATAATATTCGAGCGCGTCGTAGCCTATAAGACCCTTGGCATTGAACTTGTTGATGACCGACCCGACCATGCGCCGGGCGATCTCGGGCGCATGATTGAGGCTCCTTTCGATCAAGCGCGCGTTCGGTTTGCCCCACTCGACCACCAGCAGAAACTTGTCGATATCGCGTGCGAGCATCGGTCCTTGCGGCAGATGAAACAGCGGCGGCAGATCGAGAATGATGAAGTCAAAGCAGGATTTCAGGCTGCTGATCCGATAGTCCATGCCTTCCGCGATAACGCGAGAAATCTCGCGAGCTGCTTCATCGCGTCCGGGTGCCGGCAGAAAACACAGGCCGGTCGTGCCGTCGTAGAGCATGGAACTCTCCTGTGCTCCGGCTGCGGCGCCGTCCCTCGCCTTGTCGGCCGATTCTTTGATGTCATATGGATAGGGCCTCAAGCGGCGCGTCAACCCGCCCCGCCGGAAGTCATAATCGACCAGGAGCACCCGCGCCCCCGACCATGCCAGATGCATCGCGAAAAGTGCGCTGACAGTTGACTTCCCCTCGCTGGCCAGCGCTGAACCAAGCGCCACCACAATGGCCGAACGATCTTCCAAGCCTCCCCGCTCCTTGCGCACTGCAGCCTCCATGGCCCGCAGCGTGTCGAGCGCAATGCTCCCCTCATCTCGCAGGACGATATGAAACGATGAGACATTGGCACGATGAATTACCCCACTTTCGGACATCGTTGGCGATGGCAGACCGGAACCTGATGACTGAAGGAGTGTGGAGCGCGTCCAGGAACGGGGACCTGCCAGAGCCGGGACCAGCGGAATGACACCAAGATTGGGCCGGCCCGTGACCTCTTCGATTTCCCACGACGAATGTACCGACGACGTGATGCCTTCGCGCAGAAAGGCACCACCCACACCACAGCCCGCACCCAGGACCAGACTGAGCGCGACAATCATCTTCCAGTTCGGTTTGGTCCATTTCGGTGGCGGGTCTGCCTGCTGAATGACACGGGCAGTGACTGATGGGAGGCTTTGCTGCTGCAAGGCTCTGTTGAAGGCATCCAGCATGTTTTGATAGATGGCCTTGGCGGCCAAGGCCTGCTGCTCGAGCTCGCGGAGTTTTACTTCCCGTTCGCTTCCCGCCAGAGCCGCTTGTTTCAATTGCGAGAGCGCCGTGGTCAATGCCTTTTCGGTTTGCTCGGCAGCCGCAAGATCGGACTCGTATCCGCTCGCCATGCGCGCGAGCTCTGATCGGATTAGCTTGTCGATATCGGCAATGCTGGCCATTGCTCTCCTGTAGCCGAGGTGCGACTTGCCATAGATGGCCTCGATTCTTGCCGCTTCCTGCTGCTGGAGCAGACGCTCTCCGAGGAGCTTTGCGAATGCTTCGGTTCCGGCGCCGCCGGATAGCATGGCAAAATTCCCGGAAGCGAGATTTGCCCGAGCTGCATCCAGCCGGGACTTGGCTTGGGCAACCTCGGCCTTGGCGGCCACGAGTCGGGTGCTGATTTCTGCAACCTGCTGTTCTGAAACAAGACCGCCGGCTTGCGTTGAGACCAGGTCATTCTCCATCCTGTAGATCTCGACGGCGCGATCAGCCGCAATGACGTCCTTTTGCAGATCGCTCAGGCGCTGCTTGAGCCACGCCGAGGACTGCCGCGAGTACTCGCCCTGGGCGCGAAGGCTGTCCGCGAGGTATTCCTCGGTGATGATGTTGACCACTTCGGCGGCCCTTGCAGCGGATTGCGAAAGGTAGCTGATCTCGAGCACATAGGTTGATCCGACACGTTCGGCGCGCACATTGTTTGCAAATGCCGAGAGAATCATTGCTTGCGGATCCTTGTCGCTGTCGGCCGCTGAAAAGAGGGACAGGACGGGCCGGATCATCTCTCGAAGCATGGACGGTGTCGTGTACTCCGGATCGGTGAATATCCCCGCTCGAATTGCCACGTGTTTCAGGAGCTCACGCGAATTGAGAATCTCGACCTCGCTGTCGACGACGAGCGTGTCGGTGGTCAGCAGCCGCGCGTCAGTCGCGGCCTTCTCAGCGAGGAAATCGATCTGACGCGGATCGATCAGCAGCAGCGCTGTCGCTTCGTACTTCTTGGGAAGAAGAATGACAGTGGCAGCCGCGAGCGCGACGAACAGAAATGTGATGCCGCCGATGAGGCGAAGGTTTCGTCTCAGTAGCGAGATCACGTCGGCCAGGGAGATCGCCTCCGATTCATCCCCGCGCCCCGATTCAACGACCCGATAATTATAGTTCATCGCGATCCCACCTTCCCACGATGCTTCAATTAGATTTTGGGGTTCGATGATCGTCTAACACTAAGCAAATATATTTCCAATATTATCATTTTTGTTATCAGTTAAATTGCAATATTCCAAAATTTGAATTGAATTCCGAAATACAGATGTTGGTATTAACCATGATTATCGGCAAACATGGTTATCGTCTATTTGGTCAATACAACATGAGAGAAACACCACGATGACTTAAGGGGAAAGCTGCCAATGAAGCTGCTGATACTGGTTGGGCAATCGAGAAGCGGATCAACGCTTCTCACCAGGCTCCTGAATGAGGGCGGCCGGGCGGCGATCATCAACGACGCCTATGTCCTGCAGCTTGCCGCAGAACTCAGGCTCGGCGCTGTCGCAACGGATTCGGGGCGGGGCCGATTTGTGGCAGGCTGGCTGCAGATCATCCGCGATCGTGCCGAACCGGCCGCACCTGCAAGTATTCACAAGTCACTCGTCGTTGCGCCCGCGCAGTTCGAGAGGCTGAGCACCATGTGCGCTGCACAGGCCGCGAGCTGGAAGACTCTGCCCCAACTCGTGGAGCAGCCGATCCGCAACCTGGCAAAGCTGATCGGCGCCGAAGTCTATGGCTGGAACACGCCTCCCGACTATGCCGAGGCCGAAACGATCCTTGAGCAATATCCGGACAGCAGGATGGTGTTTCTCGTTCGTGACCCCTTCTCAGTCCTTCTGTCCTACAAGTATCTGCCGGCGTACTGGGGAGATGAGCGCAGCCGCTACAATCCCGTGTTCCAGTCTGTGGTCTGGCGCCAGGTGATACGCAAGTTTGAAAAGGTCAAGGGCGCCCACCCGGGGCGCGTGATGCTGATACGCTACGAGGACCTCATTCGCGATCCGGCTAAAGAGGTCGCCCGCATTTCGGAACTCTGTGGCGCCAGGCTGTCGCCCCCCGCTCTCGACACCGTGGGTTCCAACAGCTCGCGAACCGGAGAGTCAGGCACAGGACTGACCCGCATAGAGTCCTGGCTTTGCAGATCGATTACGGGATCGGTGCGAAGCCGTCTTGGATACGGGCGATCAGCAGTGCCGGTGCTGCCGGAGTTGGGCGTGCCGGCATTCGCCGGCTGCCTGCTGCGGTCGGCGGCCTACTACGCAAGACAGGCTGTGACTTCCCGTGACATCAGAGGCAGATTGTGGCGTTTTGCCAAGGCGCTCGTGATCAGCCGGCCCTGAACCTGCAATGCAGGCCTATGTACCAGGCGCTGAACGCCCGGCTGCGTTCCGCGAGCGGCCCTCGAGCATCCAGCCAAACCTTGATCGCTGCAGCCTGGAAGCAATGGTGTCGTAGTCTGCAAAGACCTGTTCCGGACGTCGCCTGTTGGTCTTGATCCAGTTGCCGCCGGCCTGTTGGAACTCCGTAATGCGGAGGCCTATTGCGGCGAGGAGCCGCTCGACTTCCGTGGCTGGGCGAGTAGCCAGATCCTCATATGCCAGGTCCAGTTTGCGGATCGGAAGCAAGGCCAGCATGGCCTTGGCCAATCGCATTTGCCAGTCGATTCTCTTGAGCATGGCCATGACCGATTCGGCACTGGCCCGGACCTTTGGCTGTTCCAGAACCGTTGCGCTGTGATAGACGCGGGTGGTCCTGGCGAGCAGGCGTGATATGACGACGTCCAGAAGGTTGCGTCGTCTGAGATGCACGATCGTGTAGCCGCGCAGCACCGGCATCAGGAGAATCGCCGGATTTCGCTTCACCTGATCGTACATGATCTTGAATGCGATGGGGCGCTCGTCGGCCGATTCAAGTTCATCGAGAAATGCACTGACTGACCGGCTGCCATGCCGCTTGACGAAGTCGCCATAGAACAGCGGCGGCAGCAGTCTTTTGTCGCCGGGATGGTTCTCGACCCTAGCCCATTCCAGAAAGACTTCGCCGAAAGCCCTGACCTTCCCGGTATCGTTCAGGAGTTGCATCAGCCAGGTGGAACCGCTGCGTTGTGTGGTCAGGATGCAGATATTTCGCTTATTGCCCATCGATATCCCCGCTTGCATTCGCCTCATCGCTCGCTTGCCATAGGTTTCGGCGATCCTCTTCAATAGTAAAAATAGAACTTGGAAAGCACAAGGCATTCCATGGAATAAATATATTAAGTATAATTTTAGTATAAATAACGTGTTGGTGTTAGTGGTTAATTAAAGCCTGATGTTATCAAAGTGTTATTGCTAACGCTTAGCTTTCGGGGAAAGCGACAGGACCCAAATTGGCGCTAAGTGTCTGTAGTATAACAGAGGAGGACGTATAAAGTGGCTATTATTACTGCAAATTCGGGTTCTGACTTCATCTCCGGCACAATCGGAGATGACACGATTTACGCAAATGCCGGCCCCGGAACAGGGCCGGTAGATGGGCACGACAAGGTCTATGCCCGCGATGGCAATGACCTGGTATTCGGCGCGGCCGGCAATGACACGCTGAATGGCGGCGCCGGCAATGACACGCTTTTCGGCGGCACCGGCGACGACAAGGTCTTCGGCAGCGACGGCAATGACTCCGTCTATGGTGGTCTGGGCAACGACACCGTGCTCGGCGGCGCCGGCAATGACCGGACATTCGGTGGCGAAGGCGATGACCGGATGGACGGCGGCCAGGGCAACGACACCATGTTCGGCGGATTGGGCGCCGATGTCTTCAACTTCCGCATGGGCGAAGGCAATGACGTCATCAACGATCTCTCCTTCGCCTCCGGCGACCGGCTCTTCCTTGGTGGCTTCGGTCTGGGGGCAGCCCAGATCGTCGACGCAATCGAGGATATTCGCGATCTCGCGGACGGAGGTCAGGTGAATGTGTTGGCCGGTGCGAATGACCTGACGCTGGAGTTTGTCTCCGGCCAGACGCTGCTGCTGCGAGGGCTTGCTGCAGACTATCTGGCGATCGTCTGAGTTCCCTGTAGAGCCCGTCAGGTTCAACCCGGAACCGACAGTCTCCGCGCATGCGTTATCGCCCACCGACGATAACGGGATTCGGCCGCATCCCTGAGCTCGACGGGCTCAGGGGTGTGGCCATCCTGATTGTAATGCTGGCCCACCTCTCGCAGAAGGAGCTTGCGCCTGGAGGCTTCGGCGTGACGCTGTTCTTTGTTGTGAGTGGCTTCATCATAACGCGCCTGTTCTTTGCCGAAGTGAATGCCACCGGTACCCTGTCGATCAGGAACTTCTATGTCCGTCGCTTTCTGCGCCTGTCCCCGGCGCTATTCGCGAGCGTGGCCGCAATTGCCGGGCTCACGATTGTGCTGCGCGAGGAGTTCAGCATCGTTCCGGTGATCGCGGCCCTGACCTATCTGAAAAACTACCAGACCCTGTTCTATCCCGATCACATCGGATTGCCTCTGGCCAGTCTTGGCGTCTACTGGAGCCTTGCTGTCGAGGAGCACTTCTATCTGATGTTTCCGCCCCTGTTTCTCCTGCTCGCCCGGCGGCCCGCCAGCCTTGCGGTCATGCTGACTGCTGTGCTCGTGCTGGTGCTTGTGTGGCGCTGCATCCTGGTTTTCGACTATGGTGTGCCCGCTCCGCGCACCTACTCCAGCTCTGATACCCGTTTCGACTCGCCATTGACGGGTGCGCTGCTGGCGACGCTCTGCTTGCTGCGGGATCAGAGCAAGCCTTGCCGGCCATTCACCTCGATACTGGCGGTGGCGGCCGGCCTTGCCCTGTTGGGTATCAGCCTGCTGATCAGGGATGCGGCCTTCCGTGAAACCTTCCGCTACACAATTCAGAATGTCGCCATCGCACTTCTGATTTTCGCACTCCTCTACACGCCGACATTGTCAGCGGCGCGCCGGTGCCTGAACAAGGGTCCGCTCTTCCTGATCGGCCTCATCAGCTACAGCCTCTATCTCTGGCACGTGCCGGTCATTTATCTGGTGAAGCGGCAAATGGCTCCGGGCCCGGAGGCAGCCCTTGTTGCCACCGTCGCAACGCTTCTCGTTGGCTTCGCATCCTGGTGGCTATTGGAGCGCGGCACAGCCAGGTTGAGGCAGCGGTTCGGCTCGCGCACCGCCCATCCTTACACGGGCCTGGGTGCCCGTCTTCCGCTCACCAAGGCCATGGAGCGGGCAGGCTGATGCGACAGGTAACCGGCGGCCAGAGCGAACATGAAATGCACGGAGTTGCCATGTCGCATGATGTTGGACTCCACCAGACTCCAACTGATAATGGGAATACACAGCAAGGCCAGCCACATCAATGCGCACTCCCGGCCGGCACGCTTGCTGAGCCCGATACCCACGCCGCGGCTCATCGCCTGCAAGAACACCAGGGCCCACAGCAGCAGGCCGATAAAGCCAAGCTGCGTTGTCAGCTCGATCCAGCCATTGTGGGCGCCGCCGGGGCTCCAGACGAGACTTCTGGTGATGACCGCCCCTCCATCGCGTGCGTTCGAAAGCCAGTACGCGTCGTAGCCGAAGCCGAGAAGCGGCCTGCTTTCAATGGATGCAAAGATCATCGACCACAGCTCCGTTCTTCCCGAGAGGTCGCTGTCTTTGCCCAACACGTCCATGATGGTGGACCAGCCCATGGCCAGAACGCCCGCCGCCAGTGCAAGACCCGCCACCCCGACGCCGAGGATGCCGTAGAAAAGACTGCGCGAAGCAGCTGCCGCTCGCAGCATGAAATAGACGACCGGAACCGCTGTGCAGGTGAGAAGCGCCGTGGACGATCGCGACAGAATGCTCAATGCCAATGCCAGAATCACGAACGTCATCAGGAGCCAGCGGAGGTAACCGCTGGATATCAGGACGCCCACGAAGAATGTCACGAACGCGAAGCTCAACTGCGTTCCGAAGTGGTTCTTGTGAATGAAGATTCCGCGCCACGCGCCACTGTACATGATCGAGCTGCTGATCCCCAGATCAGGCCGCAGAGCAACGAACCCGAGCGACAGGGCGATCATCCCGGCATAAACAAGGGTGGCCACCAGCAAGCTGCGCTCAAGCGGCAAGCGTTCGGCAGCAGTCAAGGCGAACAGCGTCAGCACGCCAAGCTGAGTTGCAGAATAGGCCGACCGCCATGGTTCGGCCGACCACAGCACCGATGCGAATGCCCAGCCGATCAGCACGATGAACAGCACATTGTTGCGCATTGCCTCGAAGAGCGCCCGCCAGGAGAGGGCGAAACACGTTCCCGCGAGGGCATAGAAGACCAGCCAGCAAAGCGTTCTCACTCTAGCCGTCGCTGCCGTATCGATGTCGATCTCCTGGCCGCCGCTGACAAGCAGGGGGAACAGAGCGTCGGCACTCACAAACACAGCGACGGCAAGCGTAAAAGAAAACGCGGCCATGGGTGTGAGCAGAAGCGTCGGGGGCGCAGCCATACTGGAAAGTGCGCGTGGGGCGGGAATCTGCCGACCCGGATCAGTCATTCTGTTTTTCATCCGACTCTGCCGCATGCAGCTACCCAAACGCCTCACCGCGGCAATCCGATGGCACGGAAGGCGGGGAGGGAAACAATTGTCTGACATCATGATTAACAGGAGACGACTTCTCGCGATGGCAGCGGCCGGTGTCGCGAGCATGTCAGCGCCTGCGCGCAGCGCATCCGTCCAGTCGCTCGCTGCGATCGGCGACAGCCGCGGCATCCGCTTCGGCTCTGCACTCGGCACGCGCGGCCTCACAAACGGTGTCTATTGCCGCCTGATCCAGAGGGAATGCGCCAGTCTCGTCTGCGAAAACGAAATGAAATGGCGGGTCGTCCGGCAGCGGGACGGGACTTACAACTTCCGTAGGGCGGACGCGATCGTCGCGTTCGCCCGCAGGAACGGCATGTCGGTCCGTGGCCATACACTGCTGTTCCATCGGGCCCTCAACCCGCTCTGGGATGCCGCCGTGCAAAGGTCGGGCGCGGAGGCCGCCATCACAAACCACATCGGCATGACCATCGGCCATTTCGGGACCAATGTAACCTCCTGGGACGTCGTCAATGAGCCCATTGATCCGAACGGCGCACGGTCCGACCGCCTGCGGCAGTCGCCATTCCTGGCTGCGCTTGGACCGGCCTACATTGATGTCGCGTTCGAGAGAGCCCGTCAGGTGGCGCCGACCGCAGAGCTCGTCCTCAATGATTGGGTTGCACCCTATCGGCCGCCATTCTTCCGCGATCACCGCTACGCCATGCTGAGGCTGTTGGAGCGCCTGAACCGGTCTGACGTCCCGATCGACGCATTGGGCATCCAGGCTCATCTGGTCGCCGCGCGACAGGACATCGACGTGAAGGCGTGGCAAGCGTTTCTTGACGACGTGGCGGCTCTCGGCCTTCGCATACTGATCACTGAATTCGATGTAGCCGACTCCCGCCTCCCCCCGGAGACAACCACCCGGGACACGGTTGTTGCCGACCATGCCCGCGAGTTCCTCGATGTCACTCTGGCAAACCTGGCCGTGACCGATCTGCTCACCTGGGGCCTGAGCGACCCATATTCGGCAGTGCGGCTCAATCACAAGCGAGCCGATGGCCTCGCCAATCGCTCCCTGCCTTACGACGAGAACAATCAGCCAAAGCCCCTGCGCAGTGCCATCGCGGCGGCTCTCGCTGCTGCCCCGGTTCGATCGAATAGAACAAAGGAGCCCGCATGAATACATCGGCTGTCGCCGCACACGGTTTCCTGGACAACGTGCGGGCTGACCTCTATCGGCACTATGAACGGTTCAGCTGGCCGTTGCTCCTGCGCGCGATACTCTTCAAGCGCACGTTCACACCCGTCTTCACGCTGCGCCTATGCCAGCTGCTAGACCGGCCTGGTCTTGTTCGGCCTCTGCACGTTCTGGCCCGCGGCCTGCATCGCTGGGCTACGGCACGGGCCGCGATTGATCTGCCCTGGCAGACATCGATCGGTCCAGGGTTTCGCATCGTTCACGGATTCGGGCTGGTTGTTAATGCCAGGGCGCGCCTGGGCAGCAACGTGACCGTCTTTCAGGGCGCTACCATTGGCCAGCGCGACCGTTGGGAGGACGGGGCAGCGGCCTCTGACTATCCGGCGATCGGCGATGAAGTGTTTGTTGGCGCCTACGCCATGGTGCTCGGCGTGACAGTAGGACGCGGATCGACCATTGCTCCCCTATCCGTGGTCGTTGACCCTGTTGCCGACTCAGTTGTCGTGTCCGGCAATCCTGCCCGTGTCATCAGGACAGGATCCAGACCATATGTCACGAAAACCTCGCGCGGGTTCGGGCCGGGGGCGCCGGCGCGCGCCGGCGGATCCCATCAGGAAACGATCACCCGTCAGAACCTGTCCGGACGCCGCTCATGAGACCGGCAGTTAGCGTCATAGTTCCCTTTTACAATCGTCCCACGGAAATGGCGGCAACGCTCCGCACGCTAGATGCGCAGACCCTGACGGATTGGGAGTTGATCGTCGTCGACGATGCGTCCCACGACGATCCCTCTCAGTTGGTTGCTGAATTGCTCCCAGGCAGAAAGTGGCGGGTGATCAGACACCGCGAAAACAAAGGACCGTCTGCCGCACGTAACACCGGCATCAGTTCCGCCCGTGGGGATTTCGTCGCTTTCCTTGACTCCGACGACTACTGGCTTCCGGCAAAACTTGAGACTCAGCTAAGGGGCGTCGAGCGCGAAAGCCGGCCGGAGCAAGTTCTCAGCATGACTCGCACCCGCGTGCTGATGGGTAAGAACCATGTCCGTGAATTGCCTCGCCGACCTCCGCAGATTGACGAGGACTGTTCCGAGTTTCTGTACGTGAACCACGGCTTCGCCCAGACGAGTTCTTTCTTCCTGCATCGCGCTTCCGCCGACAGGATCAGATTTGCGGAAAGCCTGCGGCAATACGAGGACCACCTCTTCTTCTTGGCCGCGGGAGCGTCGGGAATGCGCCTCACGCTATGCGATGAGCCGTTGACGATCTGGCGCAATGATGATCGTGACGACCGGACCGGCCGTATCGATAGCCTCGAGCGCGCCGAACGATATCTCGACACTGCGGGAAATCTGTTGACTCCCAAGGCCCGGTTGGCCTTCCGCGCCCGCTATCTTGGCAGCCTCCTTTTTCGCAAGCATCCGCTGGGAGCCCTGCGCCTGTTTCAAGAGGCCTACCGGGCTGGAGCTATCGGTTCCCGTGATCTTGTGACCCTGGCGCTGCGATGCGCGCTACCCGCGCGGCAGTACGCTGCTCTGCGGCAGGCGATCATGGCAGGGAGTGGTTTGTGCAGAAGCGTCGGAAAGGGCAGTGCGTATGCGTTTGAATGCGGCGGAGAAACAGGCCAAACAAAGGCTTGACCATGTCCTTGGCAAGTTTCTCCTGGTTAGGGGGCCATCTGAAGTCAGGGAAGTGACGCGGCGCCTCCGCGCGGTATCGCAGCCCACCACGCTCGGCTTTCTCAATGCCCATGCAGTCAATTTGTGCTGGGACGACGAAAGTGTGGCAAGAGCCTTTGCCGACTGTGATCTGCTGCTGCGTGATGGCATTGGGGCGAAGTGGCTGTGCCGGCTCATCGGTTTGCATCCGGGCGTCAACATGAACGGCACCGACTACATTCCGGCACTATTGGCGGGTTGCAGGGACCTTCCGATGGCGGTGTTTGGAACGCGCAGTCCCCATCTCGAATCCGCGGCCCGGAAACTCAAGTCTCAGGGGTTCGATCTCGTTCATGTCGAGGACGGCTTTCAGAATGACGAGCGCTACGCCGCTCTCCTCAAGTCCCGTCCGGTGGCAATTGTCATTCTGGCCATGGGAATGCCGCGGCAGGAACAGTGTGCGGCGTATCTCAAGCAGGAACTCCGCAGTCCCTGCATCATCATCTGCGGGGGCGCCATCGTAGACTTCATCGGAGGCAAAGTCCGACGTGCCCCGCCACTCCTGAGGCACTGCGGACTTGAGTGGCTTTACCGCCTGTCATGCGAGCCGCGCAGGCTCTTCTCCCGATACATCACAGGCGGCGTGCGATTTGCGGTAAGGGCGGCACGCCTGAAAGCGTCCAACTACACTCCCGGCCCGCTGCTGGGGTTTGCGCGCGACCTCCACCGCAATCTCAAGGAAAGGCGCGCCCTGAAGCGTTCGGGAAGGATCGTCCGCTCCGGCATCGTACTGGTTTCACCTGGCGGACGCCATGGCGGCGGTGGCATGGGTACGGTATCGCGCACGATCGCCGAATGGTTCGAAGACACTGGCCAGGCATCATGCACGGTAATCGACCCGAGGGGAACCGGCAGCGTGGCGCTGTCGCCGGTCTATACCGCATGGGGACTGCTGCGCCTTGCTGGCCTGTGGTTGCGGGGCACGGACGTCCTTCACCTGCAGCTTTCAGAGCGCATGAGTTTCCCGCGCAAGGCGCTCTTCATGCTTGCCGGCAAGGCAATGGGAATGCGCATTGTAGTTCACCACCATGGCGCGGAGTTCATCCCCGTCTATGAAAGCGCGAACGCACTCTACCGTAGTGTGGTCAGGCTGGTGGTGCGGGGTGCCGACACCAATATTGTCCTGGGCAAGGACTGGCTCGACTACCTCAGGCACAATGTGGGATTGGGCAGCAGCCGGGTCGAGCTCGTCTACAACTCAGTCGCCGACATTCAGCCGCAGATCGAGGCGCTCCGGCGGATCGTCCGGCAGGTACGACAGCCCATGCAGTATCTTGTGCTGGCCAATCTTTCGCCCCGCAAGGGCATCGGCGAGTTTCTGCAGGCCATCGCGGCTCTGCATCGCGCAGGCAGGACAGTTAGTGCCGTCATTGCCGGCGGCGGCGATGTTGAACGCTACAGGAATGAGGCCGGGGCTATGGGAATCGGGGACATCTGCAGGTTCACGGGCTGGATCGGGCGCGATGACGTTCTCAACCTGATGGCTTCGAGCGATGCATTGGTGCTGCCGTCGCACCATGAAGGCCTGCCCATGTCGATCCTCGAGGCGCTATCCGCCGGTCTCCCGGTGATTGCAACGCCCGTGGGCGCAATCCCCGAAGTCCTCTCCGATGGCCTGGACTGTCTGCTTGTATCTCCAGGCGATGTGCAATCGCTTGCGGCTGCGATGAAGCTGCTCGCCGATGACGCTGCATTGCGCACCACATTGCGGCGCAGTGGCCGCGACACCTACGAGCGCATGTTTGCCGTGGAAAACTATATGCGCTCCATTTGCGACATCTACGGAATCGAAGAACTCGCCGCCTGAGGGACGCGATGGCAGCTAGGGCCGGCGCACCATGCGCCGGGCCTCCGTCCAAGTCATGGCGCCGAGGTAGTGAGACGCGATTGCGTAGCATGCGACGCCTGCCGAAACCAGGCCACCCGTTGCAAGCGCTCTGAGCCAGATCGGCTGTGACTCCAGGAACACCGGTTCAACGGCAAGGAATCCGAACCACAGGCAGAGGGCCATGACAGCGCTTGCCAGGACAATCCGCGGAAGGCGCCGCTTGAGCCGTCCATCCGGGGCATAGTGCCCTCGCTGGATCAGGATGAAGGCAAGCAGGCCGGTATTGACCCAGGCGGCGAGAGCATTCGCGAGCGCGAGCCCGATATGACCAAGATAATGGGGCAGGGTAAGGCTGCCCAGGATGTTGAAGGCCACCGAGCAGAAGGCAACATACATCGGCCACTTGGTATCCGATCGTGCAAAAAAGCCCGGAGAAAACACCTTGTAGAGCGTGAAGGCGGGTAGCCCGATCGCAAACGACGCCAACGCGGCCGCCGTGGCAGCGGCGTCGGCGCTCGAGAATGCGCCATGCTCGAAGAACGTGCTTGTCAGGGCAAAGGGCATCGCCGTGAGAATGGCGGTTGCAGGTAAGGTCACGAACATCGCGAACTCCAGCGCCCGATTCTGGTTCGCCAGCGCCCCTTCTACGTCACCCGACCGCAGGCGCCGCGCCATTTCGGGTAACAGAACGATCCCGATCGCGACCCCAATGACCCCCAGCGGTAACTGGTAGAGACGCTCGGCATAGTAGAGATACGAAACAGCGCGATCCATGCCTGTGGCGATCATCGCTGATATCAGGACATTGACCTGGGTAATGCCGCCGGCGATCAGCCCTGGCAACGCGAGCTTGAGAAGTTCCGACACATCAGGGGTAAGCCTCGGCCATCGCAGTATGAGACCCATGCCCGCGCGCCGGCACGCGAAGGCGACAAGGAAGAACTGGAACAGCCCGGCCAGCGACATGCTCCAGATCAGGGCGTAGCCAGTGAAACTTGAATTGCCCCAGTCCAGGGCAGCAGCCAGAGCCAGGGTGGCGATCATCACGACATTGAGAACAATCGGAGCAGCCGCGGCCGCCGCAAAACGCCTGAGACTGTTGAGCATGCCGCCCAGAACTGCCGTAAGCGTCATGAACAACAGATACGGAGCGGAGATGCGCGTATAAGCTACCGCAAGGTCAAACCGCTCCGGATCCCCGACAAATCCCGGCGCCAGGACATGCATCAACCCTGGCATCGCCATCTGGGCCAGTGCTGTGAGGACCAGGAGGGCGGCAAACAATACGCCAAAGACATCTTCGGCCATGCCCCTGGCTGGAGCAAATCCACCGCCTTCATACCGGCGTGCGAACAACGGCACGAACGACGCATTGAAGGCGCCCTCGGCAAGCAGCGTCCTGAACAGGTGCGGCAATCGGAAGGCCATGACAAATGCCTGCGCGACTGGCCCTGTACCGATGGTCGAGGCCATCAGCACGTCGCGAATGAAACCGAGCCCACGGCTCGTCATGGCCCAGCCGCCGACCGTGGCCGCATTCCTCAGCAGCGTCATCTTCCGAGATCCCGATCCCTCTTGGCTCGTTGTTCAGCCGTTTCCTGCAGCACTTTGCGATAGTTCAAGCCTTGCGGCATGCCCTCTCGGGAATCTTGCTTAATGCTGTTGGGGCCCGATCGGGCAACTGGCCGCACCTGCAATCGAAGGTCTAGCCAAGTGCGGGTTTCTGGCTTACTCACCTTCCGGCAAATCCTGCCACTCCCCTGATCCCAGTTCACTACCCCACAAATTGAGGCAATCATGACGTTCCCGGACAGTAAGTTCAGCGATGCAGGCGGCTACGCCGCAGCCTATTTCGAGCGCTACATGTCCGCCGCCGCGACAGTCGACCGCGGTAAACTGGCGGCCGCGGCAAGCATCCTCACAAAGATCTATTCGGCCGGCGGCATGGTCTACGCCTGCGGCAACGGGGGCTCAGCGGCCATTTCCAACCACCTTGTCTGCGATCACTGCAAACTGGTGAAAACAGATACCGACTTGACCCCGCGCGTCGTCTCGCTAAGTGCGACGATTGAAATGATCACGGCCATCGCCAACGATATCTCCTACAGCGACGTCTTTCTTTACCAGCTGCAGACGCTGGCCAAGCCCGGCGACGCACTGATCACCATCAGTTCGTCAGGCGACTCGGAGAACATCGTACGTGCCGCGCAGTGGGCGAAACAGAATGGCCTGCCGGTAATTGCAATGACGGGATTTGCTGGTGGACGCTCCGCGGAGATCGCCGATGTCAATCTCCATGTCACGGCGGATAACTACGGCGTGATCGAGGATGTGCATCAGTCGTTGATGCATATCCTTGCCCAGTATATTCGCCAGGCGCATATGGCCGAAGAGACCATAAGACAGCGCAAGTTCTGAGCGTGTAAGCGCTACAATCTCGAAAGATCGCTAAGCGACATCCGGTACGGCATTGCGATCGAGGCCGTCGATCGCTGCGCGTCCCATGGCAATGATCGCTTCTTCTGCACTGCCGCCGAGATGCGGTGTCGCCAGGACGTTGGGAAGTCTGAGCAGTTCGATATCCTGAGGCGGCTCGCAGGCAAAGACATCGAGGCCGGCACCTGCCAGCCGCCCGTCCTTTAGCATGGCTTTCAGCGCGGTCTCGTCGACCAGGCCGCCCCGTGCGAGGTTGATCAGCAGGGCATCCGGCCTCATCAGCGCCAGCTTCTGCGCGTTGAGCATGTTGCGTGTCGACTTGTCGAGGGGCACGTGGAGGCTGACGATATCCGAGCGGCCAAGGAGTTCCTCGAGACCGACAGCCTCGATCCCATGAGCCGCGTAGAACTCCGGGAAATCCAGAATGTCGTGCGCCATGATCTTGCAGCCAAACGGCCTGAGCAGCGTGGCGAGATCCTTGCCGACATGGCCGCATCCGATGATGCCGACCGTGCGGTCGGAGAGTTGCCGGCCCTTCCGGTTCTTCCACATTCCTTCGCGGACCTCCTGGTGCGCCAGGGGCACATGCCGCAGCAATGAAATCATGAACGCAATCGCGAGTTCGGAGACCGAACGCCGGTTAACACCACCGGTCCAGCCAAAACGAATGCCCCGTTTCGCCAGAGCTGCAAGATCGATCATGTCGATGCCGACCCCGTACTTGCTGATGACCTCCAGTTCCGGTAGGCCCGAGAGAACAGCCTCGTCGATGGTCTCGAGGGCTGTGATGAGTTTCCGCCGGCCCTTGGCGAATGCGACGAGCGATTGTCCCGACAGCGAACTGCCTTCATCATTGAATCGGACGTCTGAATAACGTTCAAGCAGCTCGGCGCGGAGCACGGGGTGAACAGAGAATGACCGCGAAGCTACGGCGATGGGGGTGTTGTTCTTCATGGAACGTGGCGGTGCGCAGACCGGCAGTCGACCTTGGTTTCAACCCTTCTTCTTCAACCCTTCCCTGACCGCCGTGACCTCGGATTTGGCCTGCGTCATCAGGAAACGATCGTCGCTGGCGATGGTGACGAGCTGAAAGCCGTCTTCGATGAGCTTGAGCGCCGCCGCCGACGTCTGCGTGTGAATGCCGACCGGCTTGTTGTGGCGTTTGCATGCTTCGACGATCTTTTTCTTGGCGGCGACGACCAGAGGATCGTTTTGCCCGGCGCGCGGTTGACTGCCGAGCGCCATTGCCAGATCCGATGGTCCGACATAAACCGCACTTATCCCTGGCACGGTCAGGATATCGTCGAGATTCTCGATGGCTTCCTGCGTCTCGATTTGAGCCATTACTATCGTTTCCTCGTTGGCAAACTCGTGGTAATCGCCACCGCCATGCGTGGAGCCGCCGCCATAATACTTGGCGCGAATGGGACCAAAACTGCGAATGCCAGCCGGTGGATACTTGCACGCGCTGGCGAGCGCCTCGGCCTGAGCCCGATTGTTGATCATCGGGCATATCACGCCGTAGGCGCCGGCATCGAGAATCTTCATCAGCTGGGCCGGATCATTCCAGGGTACACGGACGATCGGTATTACCGGCGTTGTCGAGATGGCTTGCAGCATCGTCAGGGCCACCTGGTAATCGACGGCGCCATGCTGCATGTCGATGCAGATCGAATCGAACCCCTGGTGCGCCATCACTTCCGCGGAGAACGAGCTGGGAATGGAACACCAGCCATTGACGACCACCCCGCCTCTCGCCCAGATCTCCTTGAGTGTATTCTTGCGCACGATCTACTCCTTGCATTGGCGGTTTAGGCCCGTCGGCGGGCCCTGGCACGTTACTGGCAGGCTCGTATTTGGCCGATGCGGCAATGTCAAACAAGACTTTGTCTTGCATCAAGATTAAAAGAAAACCAATCTTGTATTTAAGGCCGGTCATGTAGATATGTCTTACGCGGACCCAGCTACTGAAAGTAAGAACTGCGGTATTCTCGTTTTCACAGCTGGATTGCTGTGCCGAAGCGGTACAGGCAAGCCGTCTGGATATGCATCGGGTGAAATGGCGGAAATAGGAAAGGAATAATAGAAGATGAGCAAACCTTTGCGTATCGGCGTCGTGGGCCTCGGCAAGATGGGCCAGCTTCGCTCGCAGACCGTCCGCCAGCACCCGGATACGATCCTTGTGAGCGCGACCGACCCCAGGCCTCCCGCCCGCGGGTTCGAAGATGTCCGTCTGTGTGCCGGCTACCAGGACGTGATCGCCTCTGGCGTCGATGCCGTTTTCGTCTGCACGCCCAACCGCTATGCGCCTGAAGTCGTCGTCGCCGCCTTGAATGCGGGCAAGCACGTCTTCTGCGAGAAACCACCGGGGCGCACGCTGAAAGATGTGGAACGCATTCTCGAGGCCGAACGGAACAATCCCGGCCGTCTCCTGAAATTCGGCTTCAACCACCGCTATCATTTTGGGATCATGGAGGCCAAGCGCATTGTCGATAGCGGGCAGTATGGCAAGATCATGTGGATGCGGGGCATCTATGGCAAGGGCGAGAGTTCCGCTCAGGGTGAGCAGTGGCGCAATGATCCGGAGATCGCCGGCGGCGGGATTCTTCTGGACCAGGGTATCCACATGCTCGACCTGTTCCGGCACTTCTGTGGCGACTTTCACGAGATCAAGAGCATGTGCACGACCGCCTATTGGGATCTGCCCATGGAAGACAATGCCTTTGCCCTGCTGCGCGATGGCGAGGGTCGCATTGCGATGCTGCACAGTTCCTTCACGCAGTGGAAGCATCGCTTCAGTCTCGAGATCTACATGACCGATGGTTTTGTTCAGGTCGACGGCATGCCGTCAACGACGAGAAGCTACCGCGACGAGTGGATAACGCACGCGCGCAAACATACCGGCTACGCCATCGGCAATCCCCCCGAAGTCTCCACCTTCTGCAATACGGACCCGTCCTGGGAGATGGAGCTCGAAGAGTTCGTGAGCTGCATACAGAAGGGAGAGCCGGTGCGGAACGGCACGTCCCGAGACGCCTACGAGGTCATGCGAATGGTCCACGGCATCTATGAGGCCGACCGGGACCACAAGCGCGGCCTGCTGGGTCAGCCGCAGCCGGCAACGCCGCCGCATGCGGAAGCCGCCAACGGCATGGACCAGTTTGCGGAAAGCCACTGACAGCCATCCTCCATCGGCTGTTGTGTACTGCACAAAGCAGCAGATTTGCCGATAACCCCGCCCATCGGCCGTCGCATGTCGACCGTGGCTTGGCTCGGATCTGTTGCCTGTGTCTCCGGGCCGGACCGCGGGAAAATGGTGCCCAGGGGCGGAATCGAACCACCGACACGCGGATTTTCAGTCCGCTGCTCTACC
>CAZIXE010000051.1:0-24365 GCA_964543235.1 uncultured Rhizobiaceae bacterium
TGGTGAGCCCGGATGGGATCGAACCATCGACCCTCTGATTAAAAGTCAGATGCTCTACCACTGAGCTACGGGCCCGCCACGGGGAAGCGGGCGGACCATAGTTGCGGTGGCGGTCACGGTCAATAGAAGGACCATGACCGGGTCATGGCGGCCTCGCCTCGCGGGCCCGTGTCAATCCGCCACCAGCACGACGCCGCTGTTCATGACACGATCCGCGCCTTCCGCCTCTTGCCCGCGTTTGGCGCAAGTCGCCCCCTTCTTGAGCAGGCCGGGGGTTTCGCCTATGGGAATTAACCGTAACCTACTGGCCAGGCGCGGCCCGGCATGGCACTTGGCGGCAAGCCGCAGCATCTGCAACTTTTCCGGGAGCCCGTCCGCACACATGGCACAGACCGTGCTTGTTTATCCCGCCAACAGACTGCAGATTTCCCGAAATGACTGAATTCGCGCTCATCATCCTGGCCGCCGGCAAAGGCACCCGCATGAAATCGGCTCTGCCCAAGGTCATGCACGGTGCCGCCGGTCGCAGCCTCCTGGGGCACGTGCTCAGTGCGGCCCAGGCCATTGATCCAAAGCGCGCGGTGGTGGTCACCGGCCCTGGCATGCCTGAGGTCGCCGCCGAAGCCCGGCGCTTCCTTCCGATGGCGCAAACTGTCATCCAGGCGGAGCGTCTGGGTACCGGTCATGCCGCGGGCATGGCGAGAGACGCACTCTCGGGTTTCACCGGGACGGTCGTGGTGCTTTATGGCGATGTGCCGTTGATCCGGCCCGAGACCATCGCGGCAATGGCCGCGGCGGTCACCGCCGCAACCCCGCTCGTGGTACTGGGCTTCCGGAGCGCCGCGCCGGAAGGGTATGGAAGGCTGCTCCGCAATGCCGCGGGGCAGGTAACTGCGATCCGCGAGGAACTTGATGCATCCCCTGAAGAGCGAAAGATAAACCTCTGTAACTCGGGAATTATCGCCGTCGCGGCGGATATCTTGTGGCCACTGCTCGGCAAGCTCTCCAACGCCAATGCGAAGCGCGAATACTACCTCACCGATCTGGTCGAACTCGCCAATGCCGAAGGTCGCGCTGTGGGGTTCAGGGAATGCCCTGAAGCCGAGGTGATGGGCGTCAACACGCGCGCCCAGCTTGCCGAGATCGAGCGGCAGCTCCAGGACCGCTACCGCCGCCACGCGATGGAGTGCGGGGTGACTCTGGTTGCGCCTGAGACCGTGTTCTTGTCTGCCGATACCCGCTTCGGCACCGACGTGGTCGTCGAGCCCCATGTGGTGTTTGGACCCGGCGTCGAGGTCGGCAGCAATGTCACGATCCTTGCCTATTCGCACATCGAGGGTGCGCGGATTGGCGACGGGGTGCGCATTGGCCCCTTTGCGCGGCTGCGGCCGGGCGCGGTGATCGGCCGGGATGCGCATGTTGGCAACTTTGTCGAGATCAAGAACGCCGAACTCGGTACCGGCGCCAAGGCCAATCACCTCACTTACATTGGTGATGCCCGGATTGGCGCCAAGTCGAACATCGGTGCCGGGACGATCACTTGCAACTATGACGGCTTCGAGAAGCACCTGACCGAAATCGGTAGTGATGTGTTTGTCGGCTCCAATACGGCCCTCGTGGCGCCCGTCAAGGTCGGCGACGGCGCCAACATCGGTGCTGGCAGTGTCATTACCAGGGATGTTCCAGCCCACGCCCTGGCGCTGACCCGTGGTCCCCTGGAAATGCGCGAGGGCTGGGCTGCCAGGTACCGCGAGATCAAGAAGGCACGCAAGAAGAGCAAGGGTTAGTCCATGTGTGGAATCGTCGGAATTCTCGGCAAGCAGCCGGTGGCTGAAGGCATTGTTGCGGCCCTGCGGCGGCTCGAATACCGCGGCTACGACTCGGCCGGCGTGGCGACCATCGAGAACCATCGGATCGAGCGCCGCCGCGCCGTCGGCAAGTTGCACAATCTCGCCGATGTGCTCGCCAGAAACCCGCTGCATGGAACCGTGGGGATCGGTCATACCCGCTGGGCCACACATGGCGGCGTGACCGAAGCCAATGCCCATCCGCACATCGTCGATGGCGTGGTCATCGTCCACAACGGCATTATCGAAAACTTCCGGACACTGAAGGATGAGCTGACGGCCGGCGGGGCGACCTTCTCAACCCAGACCGACACCGAGGTCGTGGCTCAGCTGATTGCCCGCGAGCGCTCGCGCGGCAAGTCTGCGCGCGAGGCAGTACAGGCGGTGCTCAAGCGGCTGGAAGGCGCCTTTGCGCTCGCCATCATGTTCAAGGACGAAGACGACCTGATGATCGGCGCCCGCAACGGTCCACCGCTCGCCGTCGGCCATGGCGATGGCGAAATGTATCTCGGCTCCGATGCCATTGCACTCTCACCTTTCACCAACCGCATCACCTATCTGGAGGATGGCGACTGGGCGGTGCTGACCCGCAACTCGCTTGAGATCCTTGACGGGCAGGGGCAGCGCGTGGAGCGGCCGATGAGCTTCTCGCAGGCTTCGGCCATGCTCGTCGACAAGGGCAATCACCGCCACTTCATGGCCAAGGAGATAGCCGAACAGCCCGAAGTCGTCGGCCACACCCTCGCCGAGTTCGTCGATTTCGCCGACCGCTCGGTCACCCTGCCGGACAGCCTGCCCTTCGACTTCAAGGATCTGGACCGGCTGACGATAACCGCCTGCGGCACCGCCTCCTATGCGGGGCTCGCCGCCAAGTACTGGTTCGAGCGCATTGCCAGGCTTCCCGCCGAGGTCGATATCGCCTCGGAGTTCCGTTACCGGGAGGCGCCATTGACTCCCCGGGGCCTCACCGTCGTGATCTCGCAGTCCGGCGAGACGGCGGACACGCTTGCGGCGCTGCGTTACAGCAGGGCGCAGGGCCAGCATACGCTGGCCATCGTCAATGTCCCCGAGTCGACGATCGCACGCGAAGCGGAATCGGTTTTGCGCACCTTTGCCGGTCCGGAGATCGGAGTGGCCTCGACCAAGGCCTTCACCTGCCAGCTCACGGTGCTGGCCTGCCTGGCTATTGCCGCAGGCAAGGCGCGCGGCACGGTTCCGCGCGAGCAGGAACAGGAACTCGTCCATGCATTGATAGAAGCGCCGCGGCACATGACCGAGACGTTGAAGCATGAGAAGCACATTGCCGGCGTTGCGCGTGAGATCGCGGCGGCCCGTGACGTGCTGTTCCTCGGCCGCGGCATCAACTTTCCGATCGCGCTCGAAGGCGCGCTCAAGCTCAAGGAAATTTCCTATATCCACGCCGAAGGCTATGCCGCCGGCGAACTCAAGCACGGTCCGATCGCGCTGATCGACGAGCATGTGCCGGTGATCGTCATCGCGCCGCGCGACGAGCTTTTCGACAAGACCATGTCAAACATGGAAGAAGTGGCGGCACGCGGCGGCAAGATCGTGCTGCTCACCGACGAGGAGGGCCACAAGGCGGGCAAGAACAAGACCTTCCGCGAAATCATCGTTCCCCAGGCACATCCCTTCATCTCGCCGCTGCTCTATGCCGTGCCGGTGCAGCTCCTCGCCTACCACGCCGCGGTGTTCATGGGAACCGATGTCGATCAGCCTCGCAACCTCGCGAAGTCGGTCACGGTGGAATAGCTTGACTGACCCGCAACGCTAGTTGGTATGGCGCGGCCGCGGCCGGTAGACCGACTTCGACGGATCGAAGCTCTGGAAATATTCGCGCAGCTGCGGATGGCGGCACGGTTCGCCGGTGTCGTCGATCAGGAGATTCTGCTCGGACACATAAGCCACGTATTCAGTCTCTTCGTTCTCGGCGAGCAGGTGATAAAACGGCTGGTCCTTCGACGGGCGGATTTCCTCCGGTATCGAGTTCCACCACTCTTCCGTGTTGGCGAATTCGGGATCGACGTCAAATATAACGCCGCGAAAGGGGAACAGGCGGTGCCTGACCACCTGGCCGATACTGAATTTTGCTGTCCGCAACGCACCCATGCCCACAGATAAATGGCAGTCTGGGCGTCAAACGTCAATGAACGCCCAATGGCTGATCTGTTAAGGGTAAAGCACGATTTCTGCGGCAATTCAGATCACATGCGGATGCGTCGCGCCGGCTTCGCCGTTGCAAGCTCCCCCTCCGCCCGGCGGTCGCAGAAGCGGACGCCTGCCTGCTGGCACCGCTCTTGTTCCAGGCCCTCCCAAGGATTTAGCCGCCCATGATGCGTGGCAGGCCCGAAACGGGACCGAGCCCGGCACGCATGACGCGCTGGCGCAGGAATGGCAGCGAGCCGATCGCCGTGAGTCCCAGATTCCGTGCGGCCGCGAAGACCTCCGAACCGCTGAGCAGGGTGCGGTTGGTCGTGTCGATGAGGGCCTGGCGCGCCGTGACATCGAAGCGCCGGGCAGCCTGATAGGCGGAAAGCACGCCCGGACCGCCAGGATCGGCACCGGCAGCGATGGCATCGCAGGCGAGTTCGGCGGCGTGCGCGGCATCGCGCAGCGACATGTTGAGGCCCTGGGCGCCGATGGGCGGCACAACATGGCCTGCCTCGCCGAGCAGCATGATGCGGTTTCCGGCAAACTGCTCGGCAAGCAGCCCGCGCATCGGAAAGGCCTTGCGCGGCCCGACATCGCTGATCCGCCCGAGCTCGCCGTGGCAGGCAAGCTGGATTTCGGCAGCGAGGCGCCTGTCGTCCATGGCCATGAGTTCATTGATACGTGGCGGCCGCTCCATCCAGACGAGGCTCGAACGCAGGCCGGGCAGGGGAACGGTGGTGAAGGGGCCACCGGCACGGTGATATTCTCTCGAAGTGTGGTCGTGCGCGGCGCTGTGCGCAAAACTCGTGGCCAGTGCTTCCTGGTCGTAGCTCCAGCGCCGCACTTTGATCCCTGCCGCGTTCCGGAGCAGCGATGCGGCCCCGTCTGCCGCAAGTGCAAGGCGCGCGCTGAAGATGCCGTGCGAACAGGTCAGTTCGCAGGCGTCATCTGAAGCCACGACCGCCGTCACCGGGGCACGGACCAGTTCCACGCCAAGTGTCGCGGCCCGAGCCGTGAGCGCTTCGATGAGCGCGGAGAGCGCAATGTTCCAGCCGAACGCCTCGAGCCCGATTTCGGAGGCGGCGAAACAGATGTCCGGACCCTTGAACATGCCGCCGCTGTCGTCCACCAGGCGCAATCGGCGCAGCGCTGCCGAAACTTCGCATAACGGCTCCGGCCACACCCCGAGATGGGCGAGCAGGTCGATCGACGGGCGCATCAGCGCCACAGTGCGCGGATCGTCCGCTGCTGTTTGCGCGGCGATCAGCGTTGTGGCAACTCCTTCCTCGGCGGTCAGGCACGCTGCAGCAAGCCCCGCCGGCCCCCCGCCCACCACGATGACATCGCGTTCCTGCATGGCCGACAGGTGGCGCAGCGGCGGCCGTTTCGCAAGAGAGGCCGTTGTCGCGGCCAGCAGGTCTGCTAGAACTTGCGGCGATGACGGTGACTGTGCTGCGGCAGTTTTCTTCCGCCCCCCGGCTGGTGGCCTGGCTTTGCCTGACTGGCATTGCCGCGACCGCCTGGCTACTTGTCTTGCGGCTGGCCCCCGGCGATGGCCTTGGCTTTCTGTGCCTGCCCTATACCCCGGCATGGACCTTGACTGAATACGGGGTATCGCTGGTGATGTGGCTTGCCATGGCCCTCGCCATGATGTTGCCGAGTGCCGCCCCGATGCTCAGCACCTATCTCGACATCCAGGAAGCGGCTTCGGCAAAAGCCATGATCATCCCGTCCGCCGGGCTGCTCGGTCTCGGCTATGGCGTGGCTTGGCTCGGTTTCGCGGTGGCCGCCACGCTGCTTCAGGGTCTCGTCCGGCTGGGCGGCGGAATGGATTGGCCATGGGCTGCCGGCTTGCTGCTGATCGCCGCGGGGGTCTATCAGTTTTCGCACCTGAAACACGCCTGCCTCACCAAGTGCCGCCAGCCAATGCCGTATTTCCTGGCGAACTGGTCGGAGCGTCCTCACGCAATCTTCCGCATGGGCCTGCAGCAGGGCCTGTTCTGCGTCGGCTGCTGCTGGGCGATGATGCTGCTGGCGTTGGTGGCAGGGTTCATGCACCCGGTCTGGATGGCTGCGGTCGCCGCGCTCGCGGTCCTTGAGAAGGTTCTGCCGCAGCCGCGGTCCCTGGTCATGGGCACGGGCATTGGCCTGATCGCGGCCGGGACCGTGCTGTTGAGCGCGACGGGGGAGGGTGGCTATGCAATCTGGTGAGCCGTGGCAGATCACCGGCGAACTCATGCTCTCGTGCAACTGCACGGTATTCTGCCCTTGCGTCCTGTCGCTCGGCAAACACCCGCCGACCGAGGGCTACTGCCAGACCTGGGGCGGTGTCAGGATCGACGCCGGGCATTTCGGTGACATTCCGCTTGCCGGCATCGCCATGGGGCTCATCATCGAAATTCCCGGCCAGATGTCGCGCGGCAACTGGTCGGCCGGCGTGTTCATCGATAACAGTGCCGACATCTACCAGGTCAAGGCGCTGACCCGCATCATGACTGGCAAGGCCGGCGGCACCACCAGGTTGCTGTCGATCCTCGTCGGCAGGTTCCTCGGCGTCTGGCAGGAGGACGTGAGGTACGAGGTTGAAGGCAATGTCCGCCGCTTCTCGATTCCAAAGATCATCGACGGCGAAATCGTACCGGTCCCGGGTCAGGCGCCTGACCGGCCCACGCTGATCGAGAACAGCCAGTACTGGATCGGTCCTCGAATCATTGTGGCGAGTGCCACCCGGAGCCGGTTTCGCTTTCAGGGCCGCAACTGGGACTTCAAAGGCCGCAGCGCGGAGATCGTGCCGCTCTCCTGGAGTGGACCCTGAACTCAGCCAGGCTGGGTCTGCACCATGCTGTCGCGGCCGGCGAATGTGGCATGGAAGGCGGCAAGTCCCGGGTGGCCGCTGCGCCAGCTCCAGTCGGGCAGCCGGAAGTCGATATAGCTCAGTGCCACCGCGGTGGCGATCGAGCCGGCATTGGTATCCTCGAGACAGGCGATCCAGTGGGCTTCGAGACCGTCGAAGACATGCGCGGCCCGCAACTTCGTGCGCTCCATCCAGCCCTGCCACTGCAGCCCTTGCGGGCGCGCTGCCGTCTCGTAGCGAAAGGCCACGGCGCTGTCGGCAAGTCCCATGGCCAGGGCCTGCAGGGTGAGCACCCGGAACCGCTTCACGCCCTCGTCGGGCAGCAGGTTCTTGTTGCCGGAGATATGGCACAGATACTCGACAATGACGCGGCTGTCATAGAGTGGGTGGCCGTGGTCGGTCACCAGGACCGGGATCTTGCCGAGCGGGGCGATTTTCGCCAGTTCGGCATTGGCGGCGGCAGGGTCCACCTTGGCATCGACGCGCGTCACCCGTCCGGCGAGGCCGACCTCATGGGCTGTCACCAGGACGGTGCGTACAAAGGGTGAGATCAGGTCGCCATAGAGTTTCATGGCTTCGCCTCCGTTTGTCCTCCCCTATCGCAAGGCCCTGTAAATGAAAAGCCCCGGGGCAGGGCCCGGGGCTGAAGCGGAGTATTGCGGCTCAGGGCCCTGGCTGCGGCACGACGCGGAGATAGGGCTTCAGCGTCTTCCAGCCGCCCGGGAATTTCTCCTTGGCCGCCTCGTCACTCACCGAGGCGAGGATGATGACGTCTTCGCCCGGCTTCCAGTTGGCGGGGGTTGCCACTGACTTGGTGGCGGTGAGTTGCAGCGAGTCGATGACTCGCAGCACCTCGTTGAAATTGCGCCCGGTGCTCATCGGATAGGTGATCATCAGCTTGATGCGCTTGTCGGGGCCGATGATATACACATTGCGCACCGTCTGATTGTCGGCGGCGGTGCGCCCCTTGGCATCACCCGAGGCGTTGGGATGGATCATGCCGTAGAGCTTGGAAACCTCGAGAGTGCTGTCGCCGATCATCGGATAGTTCACGGCAGCCCCCGTGACGTCCTTGATGTCGTTCTTCCAGCGCTGGTGATCCTCCACCGAGTCGACGGAGATGCCGATCAGCTTGACCCCGCGCTTGTCGAATTCGTGTTTCATCTGCGCCATGGAGCCGAGCTCGGTCGTGCACACCGGCGTAAAGTCTTTGGGATGCGAGAAAAACACCGCCCAGGAACCGTCGATGTAGTCGTGGAACTTGATTCTGCCTTCGGTAGTGTCGGCTTCGAAATCAGGGGCGATATCGCCAAGCTGCAATGCCATTGGAGCCTCCTTTGTGACCTGTTGGACCGAAACATATAGTAATGACCCTTCCTGACTGACAGGTCCAACGATTATATTTATACCATTCATCACGTTTGGTTTGGAGTGTGTGCGCCGCCGAAATAGGGCGTGGAGCTTGCCGGCATCGGCAGGATGACCCTCTTGAATTGGCACCACAACCTGGGGGGATAGATCTTGCCGACGCCAACCGCGGATATTGTGATCTTCAATGCGAAGATCGTCACGCTCGACGGTCTGACGCCCAGCGCCGAGGCGCTGGCCATAAGGTGCGGGCGGATTTGCGCGCTTGGGAATTCGCATGACATCAGGGCGATGGCCGGCAAGACGGCCCGGGTAATCGACGCCGGCGGGCGCCTGGTGCTCCCCGGCTTTCAGGACACCCACATGCATCTGCAGGACTCCGGTATCCGCCACGCGCTCGATGTCGACCTCGAAGGGCTACGGTCAGTCGCCGGGTTGCAGCAGGCACTGCGGGACTTTGCCGCCAGACACCCGGACCGGCCTTGGCTCAAGGGCCATGGCTGGTATTCCGGCATCTTTCACGAACGCAACCTCACCCGCCACGAATTGGACCAGGCGGTGCCGGACCGCCCGGTTTTCCTCTATTCCTCGGACTATCACAGCGCTGTCATCAACTCGCAGGCCTGTGCGGCCATCGGCCTGGCGAGCGGCACGCCGGATCCCGGCAATGGCCATTTCTCCCGCGATCCGGCCGGGCGGCCCACGGGCATGCTTAACGAAGCCGCGATCCAGTGGGCGATTGCCCGCATGCCCGAAACACCCGATTCCGATTACCAGCAGGGCGTGCGCTGGGCGCAGGCGCATGCCAACCGCCACGGCCTCACCGGCGTTCTCGATGCGCTCGTCACCGAGCGCCATCTCAGAGTCTATGGCGCTCTGGAGAAGCGTGGCGAACTCACTGTCAGGATTGCTGCAACGGCGCTGGTCGAGCCGCATGACACGGTGGCAGAGGCGCTCGCGCGGACCGAGGGCTTCCGCCGCGACTATCACTCGGCAATGCTCAAGGTGCACTCGGCCAAGTTCTTTCTCGATGGCGTGTTCGAGAACCGCACCGCTGCGATGCTGAAGGATTACCAGGACGCGCAGGGCGGCAATGCCCCGGTGATGTTCGGCGAGAACCATTTGCATGAACTGTTCATCGCCTTCGATGCGGCCCGCTTCCAGATCCATTGCCATGTGATTGGCGACAGGGCCGCCCGCGCCGCGCTCGACGCCCTGGAGGCCGCCCGCCATGTCAATGGCGAATGGCCGAGCCTCCATCAGCTGGCTCATGTGCAATGCGTCCATCCCGATGATTTCGCGCGCTTCGGCAGGCTTGGCGTCATGGCCAACATCCAGCCGTTATGGGCGCGCTGCGAGCCGTCTGTGACGGAGGTGGCCGAGCCCATGGTGGGAGCGGAGATGGCGCGCTGGATGTATCCGTTCCGCTCGCTGATCGACCATGGCGCCGGTTACGCACTCTCAAGTGACTGGGGTGTCTCGACGCTCAATCCCTTCCCGATCATGCAGACGGCGATCACCCGCCAGCCGCCTGGAAAAGGACGTGACCATCCCGTGCACCTGCCGGAGCAGCGCATGACGCTCGCCGAGTGTGTAAAGGGCTATACGGTGCATGCCGCGGCCGCCGCCTGGCGGGCGCAGGATACCGGCTCGCTTTCGCCAGGCAAGTTCGCCGATCTCATCGTGCTGGACCGCGATATCTTCGCCATTGATCCCTATGACCTGCATGAAACGCAGGTGCTCCTCACCCTTCTGGCGGGAAAGCCCGTTCACGCGTCCGGCCCCTTCGCCGGCTAGTGCATGATGCGCCGTAGTGGAATCGCTTTGGCGGTAACATCATGCACCAGCATATGCGCGACGATTACGTTTATGACTTTTGACGGTCCCGTCAGAAGTCATCATGAACTAGCTGGCATCGGCAAGAATGATCTCGGCGCCGCGCCAGCCCACCATCATGGCGGGGGCGTTGGTATTGCCGGCGATCAGGTTCGGAAACACCGACGCGTCGCACACGCGCAGGCCCTCGATGCCATGCACGCGGAGCCGGGGGTCGACCACCGCGGTCGCCGGGTCGGGGCCCATGCGGCAGCTGCAGGACTGGTGATAGACAGTGCCACTGCGCTGGCGGATGTCATCGAGCAGCTCGTCATCGCTCACGCAGCCAGGGCCCGGTCGCAATTCCTCGGCGATCAGCTGGGCCAGGGCCGGCTGGGCGGCAAGTCTCCGCAGGAACTTCACGCCGGCCAGCATGTCGCGGCGGTCCTTTTCCGTGGCATAGGCATGAAAGGTGATGCGCGGAGGCGCGAAAGGGTCCGCCGAGCGGATCATCACCTCGCCGCGGCTTGACGGGCGGCAGTTGGAGAGGCCGAGCGACAGGCCCGGGAAGGGGTCGGGGGTCAGCAGCGGGCGCTCGCCCTCGCGCGGGATGAGTGTTGAGAACGCCTGCATGTAGAGCTGCATATTGGGACGAGGCTCCGCCGGGCTGGTGCGGAAGAAGCCGCCGCCCTGGTTCACCGACAGGCTCAGGGGTCCGCCGCGGGTCAGGAGATAGGTCAGCCCGGCGCGGAGCTTCCCCCACCAGGGCCGCAGCGCCTCGTTGAGGGTCGGAACCTTCATGCGGAAGGTATAGTTCAGCCCGTGATGATCCTGCAGGCCGGCACCGACCTGGCTGCTGTCCTGGATCACCGCGATGCCGAGCGCCTGCAGCTGGCGGGCCGGGCCGATCCCCGAAAGCTGCAGGAGCTGCGGTGAATTGATGGCGCCGGCCGCAACGATGACTGCCCGCCCGGCCGCCGCGAAGTGGCAGGCACCATGGCGCGTGTATTCGACGCCGGTCGCCCGCTTGCCGTCAAAGCGGATGCGCGTGGCGTGAGCATGGGTTTCAACCCGGAGATTGCTGCGGCGCATCGCCGGCCGCAGGAAGGCACGGGCTGCCGACAGCCGCCGGCCGTCCCGGGTTGTCAGCTGGTAGAGGCCGGCGCCTTCCTGGTCGGCGCCATTGAAGTCGGGATTGAACGGCAGCCCCTCGGCTGCTGCCGCCGCGAGATAGGCCTGGCACAGCGGGTGGGCGTTGGCGCCGAGATCGGTGATGGTGAGCGGCCCGCCCCGGCCGCGCCAGTCGGGATCGCCGGCGGGATAGTCCTCGATTTCCCGGTAGGCGGCGAGCACGTCTTCCCAGCCCCAGCCGGCATTGCCGGCCTGCCGCCACTCCTCGTAGTCGTCGCGATGACCGCGCACATAGACCATGGCGTTGATGGAACTGGAGCCGCCGAGCAGCTTGCCGCGCGGGTAGTAGTCGCGCTGGCCGTTGAGACCGGCATCCGGCTCGGCCCGGTACATCCAGTTGAGCCGGGGATCGTAATAGGTCTTGCCATAGCCCAGCGGCATCTGCACGAAGAAGCGGCGATCGCTGCCCCCCGCCTCCAGCAGCAGCACGCGATGCCGGCCGCTCGCGGTGAGCCGCTCGGCCAGCACGCAGCCGGCTGAACCGGCGCCGACGATGACGAAATCAAACTGCACGCGAATCCCTGTTCACCCTTGTGATGGCGGCCCTCCATAGCGCTCCGGCGCCGCGGCCGACAGGGGGCGGGGCGGTTAGATATTTTCAACTCCGGTGCCGCCCGCTTCCTGCTATCACTCCGGCGATGCCGGGCGCCGGGGGAGAACGTCGCATGAAAGTCACGGAACTCAAGGTCTTCATCGTCGGCAATCCGCCGCCGGGCTGGGGCGGGCGCTACTTCACCTTCGTCAAGCTGGTGACCGACAACGGCCTTACCGGCATCGGGGAATGCTACGGCGCCACCTTCGGCCCCCGGGCCATGACGGCGATGATCGAGGATACCTTCGCGCGCTATGTCGAGGGCATGGACCCGTTCCGCATCGAGAGCCTGTGGCGCAAGGTGTACAGTTCCGGATACACGCAGCGCCCCGACGTCTCGCTCATGGGCGTGTTGTCGGGGATCGAGATTGCCCTGTGGGACATCATCGGCAAGGCTACGGAGAAGCCGGTCTATGAACTCCTGGGCGGCCTGGTGCACGAGCGGCTGCGCTCCTACACCTACATCTACCCTGATGAGAGCAGGGGCCAGGACAGTTCGATCTTCTGGAACGCCGAACAGTCGGCGGAGCGGGCGGCGCATTATGCGAAGCTCGGTTTCACGGCCATCAAGTTCGATCCTGCCGCACCCTATTCGGCCTTCGACCCCCGCCAGCCGTCGCTGGAATCGATTGATCTTTGCGTCAGGTTTTGCCGGCTGATCCGCGAGGCAGTCGGCAGTAAGGCCGATCTCCTGTTCGGCACCCATGGCCAGTTCACGGCCTCTGGTGCCATCCGCTTCGCGAAGAAGATCGAGCCGTTCGATCCCTTGTGGTTCGAGGAGCCGACGCCCCCGGAGAAGCCCGAGGAAATGGCGCTGGTGGCTAGAGCAACCGCGATCCCTATCGCCACCGGCGAACGCCTCACGACCAAGTACGAATTTGCGCGGGTGCTCGAATGCCGAGCTGCCTCGATCCTGCAGATGGCGCTCGGCCGTGTCGGCGGTATCTGGGAGGCCCGCAAGATCGCCGGCATGGCGGAGGCGCATTACGCCCAGATCGCGCCCCACCTCTACGCCGGCCCCGTGGAAGGGGCGGCCAACATTCACTTTGCTGCCTCGCTGCCCAATTTCCTCATTCTCGAAAGCATCGAGACCTGGGGCGGTTTCCATGCCCGGATCATCAGGAAGCCGATCCGTTGGGAGGAGGGCTATGTGATCCCGCCGCGCGAGCCGGGCCTCGGGATCGAACTCGATGAGGAAGTGGCCCTGGCCCATCCCTATACCGGCGACCGTCTGCACCTTGAGATGACCAATGAACCCGTCCGCTGATCCCCGAACCCGGTGGCGGGAGCCTGTCGGTCCCGCGCGAGGCCGGCCATGAGATACGGCTATATCGGGCTCGGCCAGCTGGGCGGCAACCTCGCCATGAGCCTCATCCGCAACGGCTTTGCCCTGGTGGTCCATGACCGCGATCGCGCGCTGGCCGCGCGCCACCTGGCTGCAGGCGCCGCCTGGGCGGATTCGCCTGCGGCGTTGGCCACTGCGGTTGATCATGTCATCACCTGCCTGCCATCGCCTGCCGCGTCGGAATCGGTGCTGGGTGAGGTTCTCCCCAACCTGAAGCCCGGCGGCAGCTGGATCGAGAATTCGACCTTGGGGCGCGACGAGATCCTGCGGCTCGCGTCCCGTGCTGCGGGGCATGGCATCGCCACTCTCGAGGCGCCGGTCACCGGCGGTGTGCATCTTGCAGCGCGGGGCGAGATCACTGTGCTCGCCGGCGGTGATCAGGCATTGTTCGATCTGCATCGGCCCGCCCTCGCTGCGATGGGCAGGCAGCTCTTCCACATGGGACCCTTGGGATCGGCGGCGGTGATCAAGGTCATCACCAACATGCTGGCATTCATCCATCTCGTCGCCGATGGCGAGGCCTTGATGCTCGCAAAGCAGGGCGGGCTTGACCTCGCCCAGGCCTGGGCGGCGATCAAGGCGTCGAGCGGCACCAGCTTTGTTCACGAGACGGAGGGCCAGCTTATCCTCAACGGCAGCTATGACATCGGCTTCACCATGGACCTCGCCCTCAAGGACCTGGGATTTGCCATGGACTTCGGCAAGGCGTTTGGTGTGCCGCTCGACCTCGCAGCACTGACCACCCAGACCTTCATGAAAGGCAAGGCAACCTATGGTGGCCAGGCGCAGTCGACCCGGATCGTCAAGCTTCTCGAGGATGCCTTGAAGACCGACCTGCGTGCTCCCGGGTTTCCAGCGAGGTTGGAGTAGGGCCGCAAGTAGCGCCGCCAGCCGCTGCACAATGATCGTCCCGAAAACCGCCAGCCCCATGACATTCATCCTCCTTGCTGTCCATTTAGAACAAACACGGAACGATGTCAAGCCTTTTTTCCTATGGCGGCAAAGAAGAAAGCCCGGCCGCGCGGCCGGGCTTCAAGTTCAGGGAGCAATCCGCAGCGGCTGAGTGGGATGCTCAGCAGCTGTAATACATGTCGAATTCGACCGGGTGCGGGGTCATCCGGTAGCGGTCCTGTTCCTCGCGCTTGAGGTCGAGATAGGCGTCGATCTGGTCGTCGGAGAAGACGCCGCCCTTCTTGAGGAAGTCGCGATCCTTGTCGAGGCTGTCGATGGCCTCATCCAGCGAGCCGCATACCGTCGGTACCGAGGCCAGTTCCTGCGGCGGCAGGTCGTAGAGGTTCTTGTCCATGGCGTCGCCGGGGTGGATCTTGCTGGTGACGCCGTCGAGCCCCGCCATGAGCAGCGAGGCGAAGCAGAGGTAGGGGTTGGCCGAGGGATCCGGGAAGCGCACCTCGACGCGCTTGGCCTTCGGGTTCGAAGTGTGCGGAATGCGGCACGAAGCCGAGCGGTTGCGCGACGAATAGGCGAGCAGTACCGGCGCCTCATAACCCGGGACCAGGCGCTTGTAGGAGTTGGTCGAGGGATTGGTGAAGGCGTTGCAGGCCTTGGCGTGCTTGATGACGCCGCCGATGAAGTAGAGGCAGGTCTCCGAAAGGTCCGCATACTGATTGCCGGCGAACTGCGGTTTGCCGTCTTTCCAGATCGAGAAGTGGCAGTGCATCCCCGAGCCGTTGTCGCCGAACACCGGTTTCGGCATGAAGGTTGCCGTCTTGCCATAGGCATGCGCCACATTGTGGATCACATATTTGTAGATCTGCATCTGGTCGGCCATGGTCGTAAGCGTCGAGAACTTCATGCCGAGTTCGTGCTGGGCGGAAGCCACCTCGTGGTGGTGCTTCTCGACGCTGACCCCCATCTCGGCCATCACCGACAGCATTTCCGAGCGCATGTCCTGCGCCGAGTCCTGCGGATTGACCGGGAAATAGCCGCCCTTGGTGCGCATGCGGTGGCCCATGTTGCCGGTTTCATACTCGCGGTCCGAGTTGGTCGGCAGTTCGATCGAGTCGAGCTTGAAGCCGGTATTGTAGGGCGTGGTGGCAAAGCGCACGTCGTCGAAGATGAAGAACTCGGCTTCCGGGCCGACGAAGATCGTGTCGCCGATCTTGGTCTGCTTGAGATAGGCCTCGGCACGCTTGGCGATCATGCGCGGGTCGCGGCTGTAGCCTTCGCCGGTGTTGGGCTCGAGAATGTCGCAGAAGATCGCCATGGTGTTCTGCGCATAAAAGGGGTCCATGTGGGCCGAGGCCGGATCGGGCATCAGCACCATGTCGGACTCGTTGATGACTTTCCAGCCGGCGATTGACGAACCATCGAACATCAGGCCCTCGGCGAAGGCGTCCTCGCCCATCTGGCTGACGTCCATCGTGACGTGCTGCATCTTGCCGCGCGGATCGGTGAAGCGCAGGTCGACGAACTTGACCTCCTTGTCCTTCATCATCTTCATCACGGCTTCGGCGTCTTTCGGCTTGGTCATTGCTTGTCCCCTCGGGTGTTGGTTGGTTTGCTATGGGTCGATGTTCTCAGAGCGCTTCGGTGCCGGATTCGCCGGTGCGAATGCGGATGGCCTGCTCGATCGACGAAATGAAGATCTTGCCGTCGCCGATGCGGCCGGTGCGGGCGGCGGTCTGGATCGCCTCCACGGCCTTGTCCACCAGTTCGTCGGCCAGAACGATCTCGATCTTCACCTTGGGCAGGAAATCGACCACATATTCGGCGCCGCGATAGAGCTCGGTGTGGCCCTTCTGGCGGCCAAACCCCTTTGCTTCGGTTACGGTGATCCCTTGCAGTCCGACTTCCTGGAGGGCCTCTTTCACTTCATCAAGCTTGAAGGGCTTGATGATGGCTTCGATCTTTTTCATTCGGTCTCCGCGCTTTCAAGACGGGTTAACGATTGCACGTGATGTGCCAGATAGGTCTGGCAATGAAATCAGTGCGTTACTACCGGAATCTGGCAGCAGCGCCGCCACGGCTGCCCAAAGTTTAGGCGAAATGCCCGCAAATTGCTCGCTCAGTTTTTAGGCATGTTCGGTTTGCACTTTCATCTGCCGGAAATGAGCTGCATTGCGAGCCCTCGGTATTAATTCTAGATTTGCCTGGCCGGGGCAGCCTCAATTTTCGCGGAGGAAGCCATGTCCGCCTACAATATCGTCCGTTTCAGGGTAAAACCGGGTCGCGAGGCCGAATTCGTCGACGCCCATCGCAAGACCCCGCGTCAGTGGCCGGGATTTGTGAAGGGAACGCTGGTCAAGACCGGCGACCGCACTTACTGCCTGATTGGCGAATGGAAAGACATGAATAGTCTCGCCGCGGCGCGTCCGCAGATGATCGGTGTCCTCGACACGTTTCGCGATTGCCTCGAAGATCTCGGCGGCGGGCTCGGAGTCACCGATCCGGTATCGGGCGAGGCGATTGCCGAGTTGCATTAGGCCGCCGGTGGGAAGGCCGCATTGACGGCCTGGATCGCCGCCAGGCTCGGCAGGCCCGCCTCGTTGCCCAGGTGTTGTATCTTGTGGGCCGAGGCAGCACGGCCCCAGGCAAAGTGTTCATGCCAGGGCGCCTCGGGGCGCTCGAGATAGGACGCAATGTAGGCGCCGTGATACATGTCGCCCGCGCCCGAAGTATCGATGATGCGGTCCATCGGTACGGCAAGGGCCGGCTGGCGCATGACGGTGCCGGTTTCATCGTACCAGAGCATGCCGCGCTCACCCTGCGTGACACCGCCGACGCGGCAGCCGCGTGACTTGAGATAGTTCAGCATCGCCGGGGCGTCGAGTTGCATCTGCTCGCACAGCCGCTCGGAGCAGATCGCCACGTCGATGAAAGCGAGGAGTTCATGCGTGTTGCTGCGCAGGCCGCCGCCATCGATCGAGGTGAGGATGCCCTGTTCACGACAGAGCTTCGCATAGTGGATGGCGGCATCGGCCTGGTGGCCGTCGAGATGCAGCGCGCGGCACTTGCCGAGGTTCAGCAGCGGAAAGGGGTGGATGTAATTGTCGTCGCGGGCCCGCAGGATGGCGCGCTTGCCGTTGTTCGGCAGCACGAAGGATAGCGACGAGCGCTCGACTTTGCGGGCATGGACGGGAATGTGATACTTGGCGGCCATGTCGAGAAACATGCGCCCGAGCCAGTCGTCGGCGACCGAGGCCAGGAGATCGGGCGTATGTCCGAGGCTGGCACAGGCAAAGGCTGCGGAGACGGCATTGCCGCCGAAGGAGACGGCATAGTCCCTGGCCACCGCCTTGTCGTCGCCGCTCGGCACCACATCGGTCAGGATGGTGACGTCGATATAGCTCTGGCCGATAAACAGTGCCTTCACCGGGCAGGCCCTGTCTTCCCCGGCCCTTTGCGGCCCGGCCGCCGCAGGCCCTGGCGTGCCGCCGCCTTGCCGCCTCCCTTGCCGGCAGCCTGCGCCTTGCGCTTCGGCCGCAGCGGCGCCAGGACCGGCCCAAGCTGTTCCGGGAGCTTCCGCCCCACGAATGCCGCCAGCGCGTGCGCGAACCGCCGGGGCGCCGCGCGGGCCTGCTCCATTGAGACGACCATGATGGGCAGCGCGGCCTCCGCCAGCGCCTCGAGCTGCTGCAGTTGGGCATCCGCGCGAGCCCGAAGCACCGAAAGCGCCGACACGGCCGGGTCGCTCCTGCCCAGCGCCGCGGCCATCGGATCCTGCCAGACATAGACGACGCGCGGATTGCGCAGATGCGGTAGCGCCGCAAGGGCCTCTTCGGCCGTAGCGATTTTCCAGGCCCACACCGGCATGGTGGCGTTGCGCATGCGGATCAGGCCAGGCCGGCTCTGTGGCGTCGCATTGGCGAGTTCTTCATTGTTGAGGAAGGCGTTGACCTGGCTGCCGAACTCGAGACCGAGGGCCCTGGCGGCGGCGGCGACAGGAAACGCCGCACCCGGTCCCGACCCGCAGAACACGACGGTGAACTCTGCAGCGGCCGGATCGATCCCGGCGCCAAGGGTGAAACTCGCCGGTTTGCGCTTTTGCGCCGCACCGGCTTTGCGAGCGGCAGGTTTCTGCCCGGGATTGCGCTGTGGTTGCTTCATGTTGTGACGGGCCTTGTGCAGTCGGCGAATTCGGTCACTGTTAGCGGCGAGACAGATTCTAGGCAAGGACAGGCGCAGCGGCATGGAGACGGGCACGGCGGGGGATGGGCAGCGACTGCTGTTATCGCCGCAACAGATGTATGAAGCTGACCGCTTGGCGATCGCCGCCGGCGTGCCATCGCTCACGCTTATGGACAATGCCGGCCGCAGCGTTGCCGAAGAAATCCTGCGCCGTTTCGCAGCACGGCCGGCGGCGGTCCTGTGCGGACCGGGCAACAACGGCGGCGATGGCTATGTGGTGGCACGCTACCTCAGGCAATGGGGCTGGCCGGTCTGGTGTTGCGTCTCGGGCATGCCCCGGGGAGATGCCGCCCACATGGCCCGATCGTGGCTGGGAGAAACCCGCGAGCTCAGGGCCTTTGCCGGCGCCGGGCTGCTGGTCGATGCCCTGTTCGGGGCCGGACTGTCGCAGGATTTTCCGGCCGATTTGGCCAGCGCTATCAATGGCCTGGGCGTACCCATCGTGGCCGTCGACATACCCTCGGGCCTGGACGGTGCAACCGGTCGTCCGCGCGGCGCCGCGGTCAGGGCCGATGTCACGGTGACGTTCTATCGCAAGAAGCCGGGTCATGTCCTGCTGCCGGGGCGGCTGCTGTGCGGTGAAGTCGTGGTCACCGATATCGGCATTCCTGACAGCGCCGCGACCGCGGTTGCCGGCAGGGTTTCGGAGAATACGACACCCTTTCGACCGACCTTCGACGCGCATGCGCACAAGTATGGCCGCGGCCACGCGGTCGTCGTCTCCGGCGGCCCACTGAACAGCGGCGCCTCCCGGCTCGCCGCGCAGGCAGCGCTGGCCGCCGGCGCAGGTCTGGTGACCCTTGCCGGCAGCCGTGCGGCGCTTGCGGTGCATGCCGCCCATGTGACCGCCGTCATGCTCGCGGAAGCGCCCGAGGCCCGTGCCCTGGGACGGCTTCTGGAAGACCGCCGCAAGAATGTCGTGTGCCTCGGGCCGGCAGCCGGTATCGGCCACGAGACTCGCCAGATGGTCGAGGTTGCCGCCGCAAGCGGTGCCGCAGTGGTGCTCGACGCCGATGCGCTGACATCGTTTGCCGGCGACTCAGAGCGGCTCTTCGAGCTGATCAGGGGCCGGACTTGCGTGATGACACCACATGAGGGGGAATTTTCGCGTCTTTTCAACGATCTCGCGCAGGCGATTGAGGCAAAACATGAGCGCGCCCTCAAAGCGGCCTCCCGGGCTGGCTGTGTCGTCGTGCTCAAAGGGGCCGATACGGTGATTGCCGCCCCCGACGGCCGGGCAGCTATCAACAGCAATGCACCGCCCTGGCTCGCCACGGCGGGTTCGGGCGATGTGCTGGCCGGACTGGTGACAGCCATGCTGGCGCAAGGCATGGCTCCCTATGAGGCGGCCTGCGCCGCCGTGTGGCTGCATGGCGATGCCGCGACGCGGGCCGGTGCGCGGGGCTTCACGGCGGAGCGCCTGCTCGCCGGCCTCTCTTCATGAACCGTCCGCTGCTCCTGCTGCTCGGCACCGGCGGCGCGCTCGGCGCCAGTTTTCCCTTTGGCAAGATGGCCATCGCACAGGGCGTCAACCCGGTGCTGTGGGCCTGTCTCATCTGTCTGGGTGCAGGGGTCTTCACAGCCCTGGTGGCAGGACTGCGCGGCGAGGTTGGCATTAGCCCGGTCGTGCTCCGCTTCGCCATGATATCAGGCGTGATATCAAACGTGGTGCCGCATTTCCTGACCTTCGCCGCCATCCCCAAGATCGGCAGCGGCCTCGCAGCAATCATGTTCGCATTGTCGCCGGTGATGACGGCTTTCCTGTCGGTGCTGCTCAAGGTAAGACCCCCGAACCGTCTCGGCCTGGCCGGCATTGCCCTCGGGCTCTCGGGTGCGCTGGTCATCATCGTGGGGCGCAACAGTGATTTCAGCCGCGGCGAGTTCCAGTGGCTGCTGCTGTCGGTGCTGATTCCCGTGTTCCTGGGCGTGGGCAACGTCTACCGCACGCTGGCCTGGCCGGAAGGGGCAAGCCCCATCCTGCTCGCTGCGCTCACCAACCTCGCCGCCGTGCCGCCGCTTGTGATCCTTGCCTGGGCCTATGGCGGCGGGCTCGGCCTTGCCGCGTTGGCCGCTGTCCCGGGCCTGGTATGTCTGCAGGTCGCAGCATCCTCCATCATGTTCCTGATGTTCTTCCGCCTGCAACAGCTCGGCGGCCCCACCTATCTGAGCCAGATCGGCTACGTGGCGGCAGTCGTCGGGGTGGCCACCGGCGTGTTGTTCCTCGGCGAAAGCTATCCCGTCCTGGTGTGGGCAGGGGCGGCGATCATTGCGGCCGGCATTGCCCTCACGACGATCGCCCAGTTGCGTCTGTTACGCCGCTGACGGGCCTCACCAGTCCGGGTTCCGGCCATCGTCCGTCTCGGGCAGGGTCCCCTGGCGGGAAGCTGCGCCCGTGTAAGGCGCGACATAGGCCATATCCATGGCCTTGCCATAGGCCGACAAGAGAGAGGCAGCGGCGGCACCGAGCCGCAAGCGTGGCAGGCTCAGACGCGGCAGGCGGACTTTGCGGATAATCATCGGGGTGGAGTGGCTGAGGTCGGTCATCGTGTCCTCCTGTGCTGCGTGGAGGATGCCCGGGACCGTCCTGAATGTCCTTGGGGCGTGTCTGAAAGCGCATGAAGATTCCTGATCGTCGCCTTCAGAACCTGATTGCGCTATCGTCCACGACGCAAGGGCAGGAGCAGAGCATGGAAGTCGCGTTCGGACCGTACCGGCTCAGGCGCCAGGAACGCATGGTGCTGGGGCCTGCAGGGCCCATCGAGCTTTCGGCCCGCTCCTTCGATATCCTGACCGCGTTGCTGGCCAGGCCCAATGAACTGATCGATAAGTCGGCCCTGTTCGAGGCCGTCTGGCCCGGTGTGGCCGTTGAGGAGAACACCTTGCAGGTCCACGTCTCAGCGCTGCGCAAGGCGCTCGATCCGTCCTTCATCGTCACGGTCCATGGCCGGGGCTACAAATATGCCGGGCCGGCGCCGGCGGCTTCGGGTGGAGAGTCCGGTGCGGCGAAACTGGATACCAAGCCGGTCATTGTCGTGCTGCCCTTCGAAAACCTGAGCGGCGATCCGGCGCAACAGTATTTCAGCGACGGGATTACCGGCGACATCACGGATCGGCTGACGCGGTTCCGCAATTTTGCGGTGATTGGCACACACTCCGCGTCAGCCTTCCGAGGACCGGTCACCGATTTCACCACAATCCGCAAGCGGCTCAGGGCGGATTTCGTGGTGACGGGCAGCGCAAGACGAGCCGGGGATCGGATCAGGATATCGGTCCGGCTGTCGAATGCCGCCAGCAAAGAAGCGATCTGGGCCCATCACTATGACCGGCCGATGGCAGATCTGTTCAGCCTGCAGGATGAGATCAGCGAACTCGTCGCTTCGGCGATTGCCCGCCATCTTGAGATCGAAATCAATGTCAGGAGTTCGGCGCAGCCGACGGCCGCCCTGTCAAGCTACGAACATCTCCTGCAGGGCTACTGGCATTTCAAGAAGCTGACGCGCGCCGCAAGCCTCGCGGCCCGCGCGAGTTTCGAAAGCGCCGTGGCACTTGACCCGCGAAATGCCGAGGCGCTGTCCTGGCTTGGGGTGACCTATTGCGAAGAGTGGGTCCAGGACTTCGTCGCGGCGCGGGCGACGCAAGGGGAGGCATTGGCAGCCCAAGCCGTTGCCCTCGATCCTGCCAACGCCAAGTGTCATGCCATTCACGCCTGGGCGCTGCTCTGTATCGGCGAACTGGACAGGGCGCTGCGCGCCGGCGATCTCGCGACGTCGCTCAACCCCGGAGACCCCGCCGTGCTCATTAACGGGGCATTGGCCCTTGCCTATGCGGGGAAACAGGCTGAGGCACGCGCATTGATCGACCAGGCCCATCGTCTGGAACCCGTGCCGCCACTGTGGTTTGGCGAGTTTAAGGGGGTCGCGGCCTTCGCTGCCGGTGACTACGAACAAACGCTGGCCGGGGTTGAAGGCATCCCGGAATGTGCCTGGGACGTGATGTATGCACTTGCCTGTTACGGCCTGCGCGGCGAGGCAGACAAGGCCCGGGCGCTGCTGGCGCGGTTTCGCGAGTCATACGGGGAGCCTGACTGGGCGCTGGGGTTGTCGCGCGAGCCCTATCGCGATCCCCGGGTGCGCGAGAACCTGGTCAGGGGCTTCGAAATGGCCCTTACTTTCTGAATTCTTTGTACGGCATCGTTAAATCTATTCTCCGCCGGGAGGACCACGGCCATTCCATCCGAGCCGAAAATTGTTTGTCCAGCAAGACAGTCGGGCATCGTCTCCCATGGAATCAACCCCGCAACCCTTCTGATCGCTTTCAGCGAGAGCATGCGTTATCTTGTCGGCCAGTAGGCAGGAGCGGAGCATGGATGTCGCGTTCGGACCGTACCGGCTCAGGCAGCAGGAACGGATCGTGCTAGGCCCTGAAGGGCCCATTGAGCTTTCGGCGCGCTCCTTCGATATCCTGACCACGTTACTGGCCAAGCCCAATGAACTGATCGACAAGTCGGTCCTGTTCGCCGCCGTCTGGCCCGGCTTGGCCGTTGAAGAGAACACCCTACAGGTCCACGTCTCGGCATTGCGGAAGGCGTTGGGTCCCGATCTTATCGCGACCATTCACGGGCGGGGGTACAAGTATGCGGGACCCGTGCCCACCGAGGTCGCTGCTCGCGCAAGTGCCGCAGCCTCCGAAAAGATCGTCCGTAAGCCGATGGTCGCCGTGCTGCCCTTCGCCAATCTGAGTGGCGATCCCGAACAGCTCTATTTTGCCGATGGCATCACCGGCGACATCATCGATCGCCTGAGCCGCTTTCGCATCCTGTCAGTGATCGGCCTTGAGTCCTCCTTCGCCTTGCGGCATTCGCCGGCTGCGATCAGCGATGCCCGAGACAAACTGAAGGCGGAATTCGTGCTTTCGGGAAGTGTCCGCAAGGCAGACGGCCGGATACGCATTGCCGCCCGGCTCACCGAATCCGCAAGTGGCACCACCTGCTGGGCCGATCATTACGACCGCCCCCTTGCAGATGTCTTTGCCCTGCAGGACGAGGTTGCCGGGATCATTGCCAACACGCTGGTTGGCAGGGTCGAAATCGAGATCGGCAGCCGGTCGAGCGCCATGGTCGATCAGGACATCTCCAGTTACGAACTGGTGCTCCAGGGCCTTTGGCACTACCGGAAAGAGACACTGGAGGGGATCGCGGCCGCGCAGCGCTGTTTTGAGAGGGCGATTACCACCGACCCGAACAATGCCGAGGCCCATCGTCATCTGGCGATCTGCTTCATGTACTTGTGGTGGAGTGCTTTTCAGCCGGAGGGTCTGGCGAAGGCATTTGCCGCGGCCTCGCGCGCCGTCGAGCTCGATCCGGCGAACGGCGGTTGTCACCAGGCGCTTGCAGTCAGTCGCCTGTGGACGGAGGGAACCAGCGCGGCGTCTGCTTCCATAGCGAGATCGCTGGACCTCAATCCCGGCGACCCCCATGCGCTGACATGGGCCGGAGTCATAGCTGCATACAGCGGAAATCTCCCGGATGCCCGTCACTATGCCGGACATGCGTCCCGGCTGAATCCGCTGCCGCCCCTGTGCTTCCCGGAACTGAGCGGCATAGCTGCCTTTGTCGAGGGCCGATACGCGGATGCCCTGCCTGGCTTCGAAGCGCTCCCGGATTGCGCCTGGGACAATACCTATGTCCTCGCCTGCCACGCCCTGTTGGATCAGTCGGAGAAGGTTGCGCAGATCAGAGAACGCAATGCCAGGGCCGGCAAGAAATGGGACCATCGCGGCGGAGCGATCCGCGAACCCTTCGCCGAGCCCGAGCCCCGGGAACGCCTGCTTGAAGGTCTCAAGAAGGCGCTGGCCTTATGACTTTGAACGCCTATTTCTCTGCTGGTCTCGTCCATATGCCTCTGCTATAGAGCCCGCCCATTGCAAAGACCCGGCGCCTCGAGGCATGCGGGCGTGGTGAAATTGGCAGACACGCAGGATTTAGGTTCCTGTGGGGAAACCCGTGGGGGTTCAAGTCCCTCCGCCCGCACCAGGCCC
>CAZIXE010000052.1:0-18237 GCA_964543235.1 uncultured Rhizobiaceae bacterium
CCGAGCCTATCCGCAGACAGTCAAAGAGTCAGAACCTCTGTGAAACGGTACTAGTCGGGCCGGCGCATCCGCCAGACTTCCGCGACGGTAGCGTATTCCGAATAGCCGAGCCGGGCGATGGGGCGCAGTGCGGCGGTATCGACGCGGCCGTCATGGATGTAACGGTCATCGATATGAATGCCGATCACTCGGCCAATGACCAGACGGTCGCCAACCTTGCCCGTGTCATCCGGGAGATCCACGATCTGGAATAGCCGGCACTCAAGGGCTACCGGACTCTCGGCAACGCGCGGCGCCTTGACCAGGCGCGACGGCGCCTTTGTCAGTTTCGCGAGCGCGAACTCGTCGACGCCATACGCCACATTGGCGGAACTCGCATTGACCGCTTCGCGCAGTTCCCAGGTGGCCAGATTGACGACGAACTCGCCGGTGGCCTGGATGTTGGTCACCGAATCCTTGCGCCCCGCAATCCTGGATGTGCCGGAGCCATAGGCGACATAGTGCGGCGCCTGGGCGAAGGCATTGAAATAGCTGTAGGGTGCGAGATTGGCCACGCCATCCGGGGAGAGCGTGGAAATCCAGCCGATCGGCCGCGGCACCACGATCGCTTTGAACGGGTCATTGGCAAAGCCGTGATCGTTCCTGATCGCGTCGTAGAACACTCACAGACTCCGCATGAGGGATGGCAGCTCGGCAACGCTGGCCAGTGTGTGATCGGCGAGATGGGCGATGTCGTGATGCGCCGCATTGCCGCTCAGCACCGCCACCGCCAGCCCGGCGCCGCCATTGCGCGCCTCTTCAATGTCGTGAAGATTGTCGCCCACCATGGCGATCTCGGCCGGGGCCAGCCCGGTATGTGCGGCAAACTTCCTGATCATGTCGCCCGACGGTTTCGGCGTCTCGACAGTGTCGGCCGAAATGATAACGTCGAAATAGCTGGCAACCGCCAGATGCTCGAGATGGTTGCGCGCCGACAGCAGTGTGTCATTGGTCGCAACACCGAGCCGCAGCTTCATCGACCTGAGTTCGGACAGGATCGGCTCGAGCGGCATCAGTGGCGTCAGGTAGGCCTTGGCCACCGGCGCGTAGTCGACATCGATGATCCGCTGCTTCTCGGCAACCCCCTCGGCACTGAGGCCCGGCCACCAGATGTCGATGAGCTCACGCGTTGTGCCACCCGCCAGCACCGATCCCGCCCTGAACTGCTGGGTCGCCGGGTCGAAACCGGCCATGGCCATCATGCGATCTGCGCCTTCCACGTCGGTATCGAAGAGCTCCTGCAGCATGTGACGGTAGATCGCGACCCAGGTACCGTTGACGTCGATCAGCGTGCCATCCTTGTCGAAGAGAATGCCGCGGATTGCCATCATGCCCCCCAGCGCGTGACCAGCGCGGCGGATGCGGGCCGCGGCCGCTCCTCAAGCGCCATTGTGGAGGTGCCGACATAGACGAAGCCCGCCATGCGCTCGGGCGCCACGAGCCCCAAGGCCGTGGCGATTTCCGGATCATAGGCAACCCAGTCGGTTTGCCATTGCGCCGCAAATCCCAGGGCCGTGGCGGCGAGCGTGATGTTGTAGCAGACCACCGCTGCTGACAGCGTCTGCTCCCATTCCGGGATCTTGGGATGGGGCGCCGCCCGCGACACGACGCCGATCACCAGGGGTGCCCGCAGGAACAGCTTGCGCTGGAAATCCACCATGTCCTCGCCGTGCTCGGGATGCAGCGCTCTCCAGCGGGCCGCAAACACCTCGCCGATGCCTTCACGCGCCGCGCCTTCGAACACCAGGAACCGCCATGGCGTCAGCTTGCCGTGGTCGGGAACGCGGACCGCAATGTCGAGGATCTGGGCAAGCTGGGCCGGTGTGGGCCCGGGATCGCCCATCGCCTTGGCGGAGGCCGATTTGCGCGTGGCAAGGAAGGACAAAACCGAGGATGTGTCGTTGAGCACGGCAGGCCTAAAGTCGTGAGGGAGGGAAAGACGCATAAAGGACGCCGTCTATGTAGACAACTATTTGAATTTTCCCATATCCGTTAACCCAAAATTAAGCATTCGATTGAGAGCGGCCCCCGGCACATGCTTTCTACTCCCTGCCGGCCGGAACAGGCTGGGGATAGCAGGGAAGAGGACAAGTGCATGCACGACCGCACGATCCGTGCATTGCCGATCGACCGCCAGGGCTGGGCCAGTGGACTTGCGGCCGCCCTGGCGGCTCTCCTTGTCACGGCAGTGCCCGCCATTGCCGCCGCGGTTCTGGCCCAGGAGCCCGCCACAACCTCTTCGATCGATCGCGACCCGGCCGGTGAAGTCCGCATCCAGTTCGTCAAGAAAGGCTTCGAAGGCCTTGAATTGTCTGCCCGTCTCGCCGAAGGCGGCGGCATGATCGAGCGCCCCGTCTTCTGGACGGTGCGGCGTGCCGGCGGCGAACTGGTCTACCAGGGCGAGGAGCCGGTGGCCGAACTGGTCACCGAACCGGGCGACTACGACGTGACGGCCCGCTATGGCACGGTCACTGTTGCCCGCACCATTGCCCTGCTCGACCAGCAGAGGCTTGGCGTCAGCCTCGTTCTGAACGTCGGCGGCTTGCGGGTTCTGCCGAGGATCGCCGACATCGGCCTGCCCGCCGTCAGGACTGAAACCCGGGTTTATTCCACATCGGGCCGGACCAGCGGCCAGATCGTGGCGATGAGCACGCTACCCGGCGAGATCATTCGCCTGGGTGCCGGGTCATATCGCGTGGAAAGCCGGTTTGTGCCGGGAAATGCCAGCGCGATCAAAGAGGTGACGATTGCGCCGGGCCGGCTGCAGGCAGTCGAGCACGAATTGCCGGCCGGCTTGATCCGCCTGACCGCGGACGTGCCGGCCGCCGAGACCGTCTGGACGGTAACGCCCGAAAGCGGGCTCGCCCTGCCCCCGGTGAAGGGGCCCACTGTCGCTCTCGTTCTCTTGCCCGGCAGTTACCGCGCGACCGCAAGCATCGGGGCCCGGGAATATTCCACGCATTTCGAAGTCAGGCCCGGCTCCACCGAAAACATCTGGATCAGCCGGTAGCCGGCACCCGCGGCGGGCGGCCGGTTCCCGGCGCTCAGTTGCTCTGCCGAACCGCAAGGCTGGATTCGGCAGGCGTGGCCGACCTGAGCAGTGGCGCCACCTTCTCGCCAAGAAGCGTGATCGCCCTGAGCATCTTCGCATGCGGCAGGCTGCCCAGGCCCATCTGGAGCAGAAACCGGTCGTTCCGGAACAGGCGATTTAGGGTTACGATCTTTGCGGCCACCTGTTCGGGCGTGCCCACCAGCAGGTGCCCGCGCGGTCCGCATGATGCCTCGAACTGCTCGCGCGTCAGGGGTGGCCAGCCGCGCTCCCGGCCGATGCGGTTCATGACCTCGGCATAGCCGGGATAGAACGTCTCCCGCGCCTCCTCATCGCTATCCGCCACGTAGCCGTGCATGTTGAGGCCGGTGCGCAGCAGGCCGGGATCGACGCCCATCTCCTTGCCCGCACGCCGGTAGAGATCGAATAGCGGAGCAAACTTGCCGGGCTCGCCGCCGATGATTGCCAGCGCCAGCGGCAGGCCATTGACGGCGGCCCTGACCACCGACTGTGGCGTGCCGCCCACGGCGATCCACAGCGGCAGCGGATCTTGCACAGCCCGCGGATAGACGCCGGCGTTGTTGAGCGGCGGCCGCAGGCGTCCGGACCAGGTGATCCGCTCCTGCTCCCTGATCTGCAACAGGAGATCGAGCTTCTCGGTGAACAGTTCATCGTAATCGTCGAGGTCGAAGCCGAACAGCGGGAATGACTCGATGAAGGAACCGCGCCCCGCCATGATCTCGGCGCGGCCACCGGAAAGCCCGTCCAGTGTTGCGAACTGCTGGTAGACGCGCACCGGATCGTCGGAACTGAGAACCGTGACTGCACTGGTCAGCCTGATTCGCCGGGTCACGGCCGCGCCTGCAGCGAGGATGACCGCGGGGGCCGAAGACGCATAGTCGGGCCGGTGATGCTCGCCGACGCCGAAGACATCGAGCCCGGCGGCATCGGCCTGCTGCATCTCCTCGACGAGATTGCGCAGCCGTTCCGGCGCCTTGATACCGCCGTCGGCACCCGGCGACACGTCCGCGAATGTGTAGATTCCGATTTCCACCTGACCTCCGCTGACGCCTCGACATGGCGGGTTTCGGATGCGAGTGCAGTTGCGCCTGTTTCCGCCTGACCACTAGAATGCCGTGCGGGTTAGCACAGAAACGCCGGGCGGGGACACATGAAGTGGTGGTTGAGCGTGTTCTTTCTGATCGAAGGCGAATGGACCCCCGGCGAAGACTTCCAGGGGTGGAGCCCCCGCGCTTTCGATACCCAACAGGAATGCGAGGACCGCCGCAGCTTTGCCGAACGCGAGTGCCGGTTGCGGCCGCTCGCCTATGACACCGTCTGGATCTGTTCCGAGGGCAAGCCGGCCACGGCCGTACCCCCGGATGCCCACCGGGTGGACTGCTGACCGGTCCCGCGATGTCCTCAACCGGTCTGTCTGAGATCGGGCGGACGCGCTTCCTCCGCGAGGGCACCGGCCGCTTCAGCCAGCGTCACCGCCTTCTGCTCCTGTGAGCCCAGCCGGCGCATGTTGACGGTGCCTTCCTCCATCTCGCGCTTGCCCACCACCAGGATGACCGGCACCTTGAGCACCGAATGTTCACGGACCTTGTAGTTGATTTTTTCATTGCGGATATCGGCTTCGACCCGCAGGCCCGCCCGGCGCAGCCGCTCGCGCACCTTGAGCGCATAGGCGTCGGCGTCGGACGTGATGGTCGCCACCACAACCTGTAGCGGCGCCAGCCACAGCGGGAAATGGCCGGCATAGTTCTCGATGATGATGCCGAGCCACCGTTCGAGCGAGCCGACTATCGCGCGATGGACCATGACCGGCTGCTTCTTCTCGCCGTGGGCATCGATGTAGAAGGCGCCGAACCGCTCTGGCAGGTTGAAGTCAACCTGCGTCGTGCCGCACTGCCATTCGCGGCCAATCGCATCGCGCAGCGTATACTCGAATTTCGGGCCATAGAAGGTGCCTTCGCCCTCGTTAATGCCGGTCTTGATGCGCCCCTCCGACTCGCGGGCCATCTTCTCGAGCACCATCCTGAGAATGCTCTCGGCATGGTCCCACATCGCATCGGTGCCGACCCGCTTCTCGGGACGCGTGGCCAGCTTCACCACCACTTCCTCGAATCCGAAATCGCGGTAGACCGACATCATCAGGTCATTGATCTTGAGACACTCGGCCTCGAGCTGGTCTTCGGTGCAGAAGATGTGGGCATCGTCCTGGGTGAAACCGCGGACCCGCATCAGCCCGTGCAGCGCACCGGATGGCTCGTAGCGGTGCACGCTGCCAAATTCCGCAAGCCTGACAGGCAGATCGCGGTAGCTCTTCAGGCCGTGCTTGAAAATCTGTACATGCCCCGGACAGTTCATCGGCTTCAGTGCGAAGACCCGCTGCTCGGCCGTTTCATCCTGCGGATTCATGAACGCATGGGCGGATTTCGCCGCAAACATGTTCTCCTGGTACCAGCCCCAGTGACCGGAGGTCTCCCACAGCGATTTGTCGAGAAGCTGCGGAGCATTGACCTCCTGATAATCCAGTTCGGCGAGACGGCGGCGCATGTAGGCAATGAGCTGCTGGAACATCGTCCAGCCCTTGGCGTGCCAGAACACCACGCCCGGCCCCTCCTCCTGGAAGTGGAACAGGTCCATTTCGCGCCCGAGCTTGCGGTGGTCGCGCTTCTCCGCCTCTTCGAGTGCCGTGAGATAGGCCTGCAGCGCCTTCTCGTTCGCCCAGGCAGTGCCGTAGATGCGGGTCAGCATCGGGTTTCTTGCATCGCCCCGCCAATAGGCGCCGGCCACCTTCATCAGCTTGAAGGCATTGCCGATCTTGCCGGTCGATGTCATGTGCGGACCCCGGCACAGATCGACCCAGCCGCCCTGGTCGTAGAACTTGATCTCCTGGCCCTCCGGGATGGCATCGACCAGTTCGACCTTGAACAGCTCGCCCTTCTCGCGGAAATACGCCTTCGCTTCCTCGCGTGACTTCACCGATTTGGTGAACGGCTTGTCGCGGGCGATGATCTCCCGCATCTTCTGCTCGATGGCCGGGAAGTCCTCCGGCGTGAACGGCTGATTGCGGAAGAAATCGTAATAGAAGCCATTCTCGATCACCGGCCCGATGGTGACCTGAGTCCCCGGGAACAGCTCCTGCACCGCCTCGGCCAGCACATGCGCGCAGTCATGCCGGATGAGTTCCAGTGCCGCATCGTCGTCCCGGGTCACGATTCTGATCGCCGCATCGGCCTCGATCGGATCGCCGAGATCCGCCAGTTGCCCGTTGACCATCATGGCCACGGCTTTTTTTTCCAGGGACTTGGAGATTGATGCCGCCAGTTCCCTGCCGGTCATGCCGGCGGGAACCTCGCGTTGCGCGCCATCGGGAAAGGTCAGCATGACCATCGTGCAGCCTCTTGCTCACTCCTGCAAACCCGCGCAGGTAAGCGGTTGCGCCGGGCCCGGCGCTGATCGCGCGGCTTTTGCCCCGCGGCGCCGGAACCGTCAAGCCGCAGCATCGCACAGCCATGGTCTCGGGCTGCCGCCTTAACCGCTCGTTAAGGATTATGAATAACCATCCGTTAACCTTAACGCGCCATGATCGTGCCGATGATTGTGCAAACCACGCTTCTGGGTAAAAAGATGATGAACGCTCTGTTCCGCCTTACTGTCGCTGCGGCGGCGATGGCAACCGCTTCTGCTGTCGCGATGGCTGCGGATATGGATGTTCCTCCCCCGCCGCCGCCGGTCGATGACCTGCGGCCGGCAAGTTACGACTGGACCGGACCCTATGTAGGCGCGTTTGCCGGCTTCTCTTCCATAGACGGCCACTATGACAAGGTCCCCGACTGTCCGCCCGGCGCGCCGCCGGCCGGCTGCCAGCCGGTTGACCCGGAAATGAGCGGCTCGGCTTTCACCGGCGGTCTGCTGGTTGGCTACAACTACGACCTGGGCGGTGCCGTCATCGGTGCCGAACTCGACTGGGCCTCCACCATGAATCACATCGCCCAGAATCGCGATCCGGCTGAGCAGACCCATGTCGACTTTGACAACATCATCACGCTAAGGGCCCGCGCCGGCAAGGCCATGGACCGCACCCTCCTCTATCTCACCGGCGGTGTTGCCTTCGTGGACGCGACTTTCGAAGGCCTGGTGGGCGATCCGACCGATCCCACTGCCTCGGGCATGTTCGGCGAATCGAAATGGATCACCGGCTGGACGGTCGGCGGCGGCATCGAGCACGCCTTCACTGACAATGTCCATGCCAGGCTCGAATATCTCTATGTCGGTCTCCCCGATGCCGATTTCCGGCTTGAGGATCCGAACGGCTTCGGTGGCGACGTCACCCAGCACTTCGATGCCATGCACATTGTCCGTGCGGCTCTCACCTACAATTTCACCTGGTAGCCTGCCTGACTCCGGAGGGGTGTGCCGAGGGTCCCGATGTCTCCCGGGGCCCTCACTTCTTTGGCAGCTTGTCGGGCACCGGGTCGAAGCCGTGGCCGCCCCAGGGATGACACCGGCACACCCGTTTGAGCGCCAGCCAGCTGCCGCGGCCGGCACCGTGCCTGGCGATCGCTTCGGCCGCATACTCCGAACAGGTCGGCAGGAACCGGCAGCGCCGGCCCATGACCGACGACAGCGTCAGCTGGTAGAGGCGGATCAGGCCAAGCAGCAGTGTTTTCATTGCGTTGAACCGCGCCTATAGCATGGTGTCCCGCCACATGTGAGCCCGCGATGCCCGAAAACAAGCCCAACATTCTCTTTGTCATGGCCGACCAGCTCGCCACCCAATTCCTTGCCTGCTACGGCCATCCGCTGGTCAGGACGCCGCATCTCGACCGGCTGGCTGCCGAGGGCGTGGTCTTCGAGAGCAATTACACGACGAGCCCGCTTTGCGCGCCGGCCCGCGCCACCGTGATGAACGGCCTGTTGCCGTCGCGCACGGGTGTTTACGACAACGCCGCCGAATTCCCCTCGGCCGTCCCCACCTGGGCGCATTATCTGCGGCTCGAAGGCTACAAGACCTGCCTCTCGGGGAAGATGCACTTCGTCGGACCGGATCAGCTCCACGGCCTCGAGGAGCGGCTCACCACCGACATCTACCCGGCCGATTTCGGCTGGACGCCCGACTGGCGCCTCCGGCAGGAGCGGATCGACTGGTGGTACCATAACATGACGAGCGTTCTGCAGCCGGGCATCGCGGAGATCACCAACCAGCTCGAATTCGATGATGAGGTCGCTTTCCTGGCGGTTCGCAAGATCTACGACTATGCCCGCTACGACCCGGCCACGCCCTTCTGCCTCATGGCATCCTTCACCCATCCGCACGACCCCTATGCCGCGCGGGCGAAATACTGGAATCTCTATCGCGACGGGGAGATTGATCTCCCCCGGCTGCCACGCCGCGACCGCAGCGACCTCGATCCGCACAGCCAGCGCCTTTATGACGTGTCGGCAATGGGCGACTACATCGTCACCGACGCCGATCTCCGCGCCGCCCGCCACGGCTATTATGCCAACATCACCTACGTGGATGAACTTCTCGGCCAGCTCCTTCAGGCATTGGAAGCCGCCGGCCGGCTTGCCGACACCGTCGTCGTGTTCACCTCGGACCATGGCGATTTCCTCGGCGAGCGCGGTCTCTGGTACAAGATGTCGTTCCTCGAGCCCTCGGCACGCGTGCCCCTCATCGTCTGGTCGCCGCAGCGCTTCCGGCCCCGGCGGATTCGCGAACCCACGACACTTGCCGACCTGCTGCCGACGCTCGTCGATATCGCGACCGGAGGTCAGGGTCGACTCGCCCGCCAGGTCGACGGCCGCTCGCTCTATCCTCTGCTTGCCGGCGCACCGGAATCGGCCGACGCGACCGCCTTTGGCGAGTACCTTGCCGAAGGCGCCATCGCGCCCATGTACATGCTGCGCCGCGGCCCGTGGAAATTCATCCATACGCCCAGCGATCCCGATCTGCTGTTCAATCTGGCGGACGACCCGGACGAACTGAACAACCTCGCGGCTTCGCATCCCCTCGGCAGGCAGTTCCGCCGCGAGATCGAAAGCAGGTTCGACATTCCGCGCATCCACGCCGAAGTGCTGCAAAGCCAGCAGGCACGCCTCATGATGTTCGAGGCCCTGAAGCGCGGCGAGCATTTCCCCTGGGACTTCCAGCCGCTGCGCGATGCATCCGAGCAGTACACCCGCAACCACATGAGCGTCACCGACCGCGACCTCAAGAGCCGGTTGCCGCCGGCCCCGGACATCGAGGCCAAGCGGCGCCACTGAGGTCCGCAGTCAGGCCAGGAACTCGAAATCCGCTGCCGTCAGCACGATCGGGCTGGCTCCGGCAATGTCGACGGTCGAGCCATTGAGGCCCACCCGCAGCGCGGCCGTTCCGTTGCCGGTGATCGTCAGGTCGGAGAAGTCGAACGCCGATGCCTGCACGAAGCGGATCATGTCGATACCATCCTGGAAGTCGGCAATGGTGTCCTTCCCGAAACTGCCGGCAAACACGAACGTATCGCCGCCCGGTCCGCCGGTCAGCACGTCATTGCCGCCGGCCCCCACCAGCGTGTCGCTGCCGGCCCCGCCGAACAGCTTGTCGGCGCCGTTGCCGCCCTCGAGCCGGTCATCGTCAAGCCAGCCGCGCAGGACATCGGCACCGTCACGGCCCTGCAGAACATTGGCGCCCGTGTTGCCGGTGATCCGGTTGCCAGCTGCCGTGCCCACGCCGTCGAGATCGGCCGTGCCAAGCAGTTTCAGGTGCCGGGCCGAGAAGGCAAGTTCGGTGCTTGCCGATGACAGGATGAGATTGCCGTTGACCAGATCGATCTTCGTGTTGCTGGACCCCTGCATGATGGTTGCACCCGCCGGCTGGCCCAGCCCGCCGCCGCTGAACTTGACGGTGAGCGCGCCGGTCGCCGTGGTCTTGAAGGCGTATCCGCCTGCCTCCCAGCTGGCCGTCGAACCGAGTGCCGTATTGCCCGCCAGCACGTCCACCGTGACATTGCCGCGCCCTTCGCCCACCGAATAGAAGGCGTTTCTGTTGGTATCGTCATAGACGACACCGGTGAGGAAGGCGCCCGTTCCCGCGCTGGCAAAATTCTGGGTGGTCATCAGCGCATCCCAGGACTCATACTTGCCGGCAATGCTGCCGATGCCGATCTCCCTGAAACCGTCGTTCAGGATATTGGCGCGATGTCCTGAGCTTCGGAACAGGTTGTCGTGCTGCAACAGGACCGAGCCGGCGACATTGAGCGAAGTGCCCGCAACGCCGTTCCAGGCGATGTTCTCGCCCCATGTGTAGAAACCGGTATAGCCGGCCGCAACCATGCGATCGGCCGGTCCGCCGTCACCGGCACCGGTATGAGAAAAGATATCTACTGCCAGCATATGCGCGCTGTGCGCATCCGCCGCGTCATTGAGTTGCAGATTGAAGGCGAGTGGCTGCTTGGAGGCGGGCGTAATGGTCCCCAGCGAAACCCCGGTTCTCACGGCTTCCGCGCCGGGATCGAGCCGCGCGCGATTGATCAGTTCAAGGAACAATTGCTCATGGGCAGTGGGTTCGGCCATTTGTCCTCCCGCGACAAACTCATATGGCCGGCCCGCCTGCCAATATCTGAAACAATGCGGCGCAATTTGGGGAGAATTGTAATGAAGTGCCTGCGGCGGAACTTCCGCTTCAGAACGGCGAGCCGTCCTTGCGGGTTATGGTCCACTTGCCGTCCTGCTTCCCGGCACGCATGTCGACGTCAGGATAGGTGACGCTCTCGGTCGCCGAACGGGTTCCGACCTCAAGATAGCTGGCTGACGCCGATGACTTGTTGACCAGGCGATGCGCATTGGCAACGCCCGCCTTGAAGCCCGCACACATGCCGGGCTTCAGCACATGCTCGCCATCGTCATCGACCAGCACGATCTCGCCATCGAGCACATAGATGAACTCGTCTTCCCGGGCATGCCAGTGGCGGTGGGCCGACCATGCGCCCGGCGCCAGCGTGGTAAGGTTAACGCCGAACTGACTGAGGCCGAAGGCATCGCCGAGCGCCCGTTTTTCGCGGCCTTTCAGGGGTCCGGCCAGTTCTGCCGGATAGATCGTCGAAGCACGCGCGGTGAGATCGACTGCCTTGATGGCAGCCGTGCGTTTCGTCGCATTCATGCAGTCACTCTCTGTTTGGCTTCAATCTGCTCGACGGCGTCGGCCACGGCGTCGAATGTCAACAGCGTGGAGGCATGCCGGGCCTTGAAGTCGCGCACCGGCAGCAGCGCTTCGAGATCGGCCCATTTGCCGGTGGGTGGCGGGCCATTCTCCTTGAGCATGGCATACATCTGCTTTCGCAGGGTCCGCATCTCGTCAGCCGTCGATCCGATCACATGCCGGGCCATGATTGAAGACGATGCCTGCCCCAGGGCGCAGGCCTTGACGTCGTGACCGAAGTCGGTGATCACGCCATGGTCCATCTTGAGGTCGACGGTGACCTTCGACCCACACAGCCGCGAATGCGCAACGGCAGTGGCATCGGCGTCCGGCAGCCGCCGCAGCCGCGGAATATCGGCGGCGAAAGCCAGAATCTTTTGGTTGTAGACGTCGTTGATCATCGCCACATTGTATCGCGTTGCGGGGGCAAGGTCACCCGTGATATGGGAGCGGCCGATTGGGCCGCCAAGCGTGCCGCTCTGCAAGTCCGCAAATCCGGGCATGGCAGGGTTGCATTAAATGCCGTGCCTGACAGGGAAAGTGATCGATGGACGCCAGCGTGAAGAAACTGCACCGTGACGGGGCTCAGATAGTCCGGGCCAGGATTGTCCAGCGCCCCACGCAGGAGGAAGCAGAAGCCGCCGTGCGTACGTTGCTCGCCTGGGCTGGCGACGATCCCGACCGGGAGGGCCTGCTCGACACGCCGAAGCGCGTGGCCAAGGCGTTCCGCGAGTATTTCTCGGGTTATGACGAGGACGTTGCCGAGGTCCTGTCGCGCACCTTTGAGGATGTCGGCGGCTATGACGATATCGTCATGCTGCGCGACATCGAGTTCAACTCCCATTGCGAACATCACATTGCCCCGTTTATCGGCCGCGCCCATGTCGCCTATCTGCCGACTCATGCGGTGGTCGGCATTTCCAAGCTTGCCCGCGTTGTCGAGATCTTTGCCCGCCGGCTCCAGACGCAGGAAACCATGACCGCCCAGATCGCCAACACCATCGACAATGCACTGGCGCCTCGCGGCGTCGCCGTGATGATCGAGGCGGTTCACACCTGCATGTCGATGCGCGGCGTGGGCAAGCGCAACGTCGCCACCATCACCACCCAGTTCACCGGCGAGTTCAAGACCAATCCGGTGCTGCAGGCGCGCTTCATGGAACTTGTCCGCGCCCCATCCAGCGGTTTCTCGCTCTGATGCCGGAAGAGCTGGACGAAACCGCTGAGTTTCGTCCGCGATTCGGCGCCGACGGGTTGATCCCCGCGATCGTGACCGACGCCGGCGACGGAACCGTGTTGATGTTCGCCTACATGAACGCCGAGGCGCTGAAGCTCACCCTGGCGACCGGCTTGGCTCATTTCTGGAGCCGCTCGCGCCAGGCCGTGTGGCGGAAAGGCGAAACATCGGGTGAGACGCTCAGGATCGCGGGCATTCTGACTGATTGCGACCAGGATGTTCTGCAGTTGAAAGTGCACCCGCAGGGGCGCGGCGCCGCCTGCCATACCGGACGCCGCAGCTGTTTCTACCGGGAGCTGGCCGGCGGCCGGCTCGTCTTCGTCGATGCAACCCGCCTCTTCGACCCCGCAGAAATCTACAGATGAGGCGGTTCTGCCGCCGCTCATCGTTCAGGGGCGCGGCATCAGATTGACGTGACAACGGCGGCACGGTCGCCTTCGCTGCCTTTCCTGGGCGGACCGGGCCGCCGCACCTGCCGCGACCCGGTTTGTGGCGTCAGTTCTGGGGCGGCAGCACCACGCTGTCGATCACATGGATGACGCCGTTTGTTGCCGCGATGTCGGTTGCGGTGACCTTGGCATCATTGATCATCACGGTGCCGCCGTCGACCTTCACGGCCAGTTTCTTGCCATTGACTGTCGCGGCTTCACTCACGTTCACGACATCCGCCGCCATTACCTTGCCGGGAACCACGTGATAGGTAAGGACGGCGACCAGCTGATCCTTGTTTTCAGGCTTGAGCAGATTGTCCACGGTTCCGGCAGGCAATTTGGCGAAGGCATCATCGGTCGGTGCGAACACGGTGAAAGGTCCGGCTCCCTTCAGCGTGTCCACCAGCCCGGCCGCCTGGAGGGCAGTGGCAAGGGTCTTGAACTGACCGGCGCCCACTGCGGTATCGACAATATCCTTTTCACCTGCTGACGCGCTGACGCTGGCAAGAGCCAGCCCTCCGGCGGTTATCGCAGCGGTGGCAAACTTCATCATCCTGGACTTCATGACTTTCATTCTCCTTGCATTGAGTACGGCGGATCCTGGAGGTCCGCCCGCGACGGCAGCAACAGATGCTCTGGTTGCCGTTCCTTGCATGTAGAGAAAAGTGATTTTCTTGCCAGTAACATTTTCGTAACATGACAATTGATTTTCATGTTGATAAAACATCAACAACGCGAATTGAGTGAGATGAAAAAGGACGTCGGCAATGCTCTCGGAGACCCTCGCAACCGGCCTGCAGCACTATCGGATTGGCCCCAAGATCCGCGCGCTGCGGCTGCGCAAGAAACTGGGACTTGCGCAGCTCGGCGATCACACCGGCCTGTCGCCGGCCATGCTGTCCAAGATCGAGCGTGGCCAGCTGTTCCCGACGCTGCCGACCCTGTTGCGCATTGCCATGGTGTTCGGCGTTGGCCTGGATCACTTCTTCATCGAAACTGGCGACCGGCCCCTGGTCGCGGTGATCCGGAAACAGGACCGCCTGCGCCTGCCCGATACGCCTCACGGGACGGTACCGTCCTATCTCTTCGAAAGCCTGGATTTCCCGGTTTCCGGCAAGCCCATGGCGGCCTATCTCGCCGAGTTCCCGGCGACCGGCGGGCCAACCGCCCCGCATAGGCACGACGGCGTTGAACTTGTGTACGTGATCCGCGGCCGGCTGAGCATCACGCTGGCCGAGCAGGAATACCCGTTGGCTGACGGCGATGCGATGTATTTCGACTCAGGCACACCACACTGCTATCGCCGCGGCGGCGATGCCGCCTGCCAGGCCATCGTCGTGACGGTGCCTGTGCCCGCCTAGCCCGCTGCCCTCACCCCGCCTGGGCGATGTAGAGCTTCATTTCCTCCGCTTCGTGCTCGATCGCCTCCATGCGGAATTTGACGACATCGCCGATCGAGATCATGCCGCCGAGCTTGCCGTTCTCGAGAACCGGCAGATGCCTGATCCGGTTCACGGTCATCAGCGACATGAGCTCCGCCTCCGAATCGCTGGGCGAACAGGTTCGCACCTTTGCCGTCATCACCTCGCTGACCGGCAATGTCAGCGCCTTGGCACCATGCGTGGCCACCGCCCGCACAACATCGCGCTCGGAAATGATACCGGCAATTGCGCCCTGTTTGTCGACGATCACGATCGCGCCGATTCGCTTCTCCGCCAGGGTCTTGGCAGCCGCATGAACGGTTTCCTCCGCCCCCGCCGTGATCACCGCCCGCCCCTTGAGTTTCAGAATCTGCGCCACCGCCATGGTTGGGTTCCTCCAGTCAGGTTCGTTTCACCGAAGCTTACACCAAACACCGCGCGGTTTCATCACCTTCGGTCCAGCGCATAGAACGCTGCAAGTCCGCCGCAGAACCCGCCGATATGCGCCTCCCAGGCGATCCGCACCTGCTGGCCGACGCCGTAGATGCCCTCGTCGAAGCCGGAAGCGCCGGTTACCAGCGTGATCAGCATCCATACCGCCATGAAGATCAGCGCGCCGCGGTTGCTGACAAGCTGCGCCGGGCGCAAGGGAGTGATCTGCGACGTCTCGCGGCGCAGCGCGGCCGCCAGCGGAATGTTGCCGCCATACATGAGCGGCACCGCCGCCGCCATGTAGCCGGAAACGGCCCCGGAGGCACCGATCACCGGGACGATTTCGCCCCAGTGGCTGACGAGCATCGCGGCGGCACCGGCGGCCGCCGCCACTGCCGACAGCGCCAGGAAACGCAAGGGGTGCAGCCGGCGGGCCACGAAACTCCCGAAGATCAGCATCCACAGGCTGTTGAAGGCCAGATGCATGCCGTTGCCATGCACGAAGGCATAGCTGAGGAAGGTCCAGTACCGCTGGTATGGCCAGACTTCGCCGATGCCGCCGCTGACCTGCGCCGGAATGAACGCGAACATCCTGAGGCTCCACAGCTGAACCTCCTCGCCACCCGCCACCCGCCAGGCATGGACGGCAAGACACAGCCCGATCAGGATCAGCACGACCCGCGGCGCATTGACCAGAGGTTGTTTCGCCGAGCGATTGACCGGCAAGGGTGAGGCATCGGGCATGGCTTGTTCTAGCGGTGCCGCCCCGCTTCGGCAAATCCACGCCCATGGCATGGCCTCTGCACCTCCCCAGCCACACAGTCCAGCAATGGAACACCGACCCCGGACGAGCGGAGAAGCAAGGTACCCATGTTCAACGATACGGTCGACACAACGGCAGCGCCGGCGGAAATCCTGCATCCCGCCAGCCGCAAGCTGTTCCGCTACTGGGAAGCCCTGCGGGGCGAGCGCGCCGCCCCCGACCGCGCCGAGCTCGATCTCTACAAGATCAGGGATCTCGTGCCGTCCCTGTTCATCCTGGAGCGCCACGCAGCCCGACAGTCCTACAAGTGGCGGCTGGCCGGCACCAGGGTCTGCGCCATCTGGCGCCAGGAACTGACCGGCAGGGACGTGTTTCTGAACTGGCATGCCTTCGAGCGTGACCTTGCGCTTCGCCTTCTGGACGGCGTCGTCGGCTCGCTGCAACCCTGTGTCATGCGCTTCCGGCTCCAGACCTCGCTCAACTGCACCATTCCGGTCGAGATGGTGTGCCTGCCGTTGCGCGCCCACGGCCGCGAAACGATCCACGTGCTGGGCGGCATCATGGCGTTTTCGGAAGCCAATACAACCGGTTGTGAGAGCATCGCACGGATCGAGCTGCTCAGCGCCCGGGCCATCTGGATCGAGCCGCTGCCGGGCGACCCGCTCCTGCCGCCGGGGCCTTCCCTGGCCCGGCCCTTCGCCAATTTCCGGGTCATCGACGGCGGCCGCGCCGGCCGCCCGCGCTGACGGGCCTGCTCCGCCATTAACGCGCCATTTAGGCAGGGCTGGTAACGTCCCGAACTCTTTGAATATTTGCCGACGTCACGGCCAACACAGTTCGGAAAGTTGCGATTGGGGATGCAGACGTGAGCGGAGCAGCAGCTCTCAGCCCGGAACCGGGCCAGGGTGGACCGGGGGGCATTCTGTTCGGCCGCTTCATGCTGCCCGACATGACCGAACACCCCTGCCAGGTGACCAATCTGACCGTCGAGGGGGCCACCTTCATCACCGAGAACATCCCGTCCGGCGGCCAGAACATCGTGGCCTATCTCGATGAGATCGGCCGCATCGAAGCCATCAGCGCCGATTCGGTGCCGGGCGGCTTCCGGGTGATCTTTCCCCAGACCGGAGCCCGCCGCGAGCGCCTGGCCGCCCGCATCCGCTGGTTTCTCGAGAAGGATGAACAGGCGGGCGAGCACCTGCGCCGCCACATCCGCTACGAGCCCAAGGACAACAAGTCCCACATCACCCTGCCCGATGGCCGCGTCTATCCTTGCGAGGTGCTCGACATCTCGCTCTCCGGTGCGGCCGTGAAGGTCGAGGTGCTCCCCAGCCTCGGCACCCACATCATGCTGGGCAAAATGCGTGGCCGCATCGTGCGTTACTTCGAGAACGGGGTCGGCATCGAGTTCGTCAAGCAGCTCGACCACAGCCAGCTCAGCGAACACATACGTTAACTAATCAAACCTTAATCTGTTAACCGCCGCCGCCCCCCGGGCGGCGCTTTGCATGGTTGCCGCCGCCTTTCCAGACGGCTGAATCTGTGCCGCGCTGACACGGAATTGCCGCTTCCAGGGCCCCTGTGGTTAACCGCCGGTGACTTGAGAATCGATTAATTATATAGAAGTTTCATATACTTATGTGGCGGCCTTGAACGCGCCCTAAAAGTCTCGCTGCTAATGTTGCCCCAACAAGCAAGGGTATGGGGCGTCACACCATGAAACTCAAAGAAGCAGCGGGAGCCGTCTTGTGCGGGTTTCTCTGCTGGGCAGCGCCGGCGGGGGCGATGTCCAAGACCGCGAAGGAGGAATTTGCCGCAACCTATGGCCGGGCATCGCCACCCATCGGTTACGTGGAGTTCTGTGCCCGCGAGCCCGGCGAATGCCAGCCCCGGGGACCGCGCGGCGCGAGGCTCGAACTCACCCCCGAGCGCTGGAACCTGCTCTACCAGGTGAACAACTTCGTCAATGGCAGGATTGCTCCCGTAACCGACCTCGAACTCTACGGCGAGCCCGAGCGCTGGGCGCTGCCGACCGATGCCGGCGATTGCGAGGACTATCTCCTGCTCAAGAAGAAATATCTGGAAAGCCTTGGCTTTCCTTCGCAGAGCCTGCTCATCACCGTGGTGCTCGACGAGAAGTCCGAAGGCCATGCGGTGCTCACCGTGCATGCGACCGCCGGCGACTTCATCCTCGACAACCGGCGCAACGACATCCTGCGCTGGCGCGATACCAGCTACCGCTTCCTCAAGCGCCAGTCGGCGCAGAACCCCGGCGAATGGCTGGCGCTGACCAGGCAGGGAACCAGCCAGCCCGGCGCCTTCGGCGAAGGCAGCGCCAGCAACCGATGAATTCCGGAGAGACCCCTTAGACCCGGTCGGCGTCCCCCTCCCCATCCCCCACCAGACCGGGTCGAGGAGCCGGCACTGTCCCACCCAGTGCCGGCTCCGCCCATTTCGGGGGAGGGATCCTGCCGCAGCGGCCCGCGCCCGCGGAATTACGGTGACAGGAATTACGGTGACAGTGCACTAGAATTACGGTGACAGTGCACTTAATTCACGAAGCCCATGAATCGCGTGAATTGGCTCAATCCATGAATTAAGTGCACTGTCACCGTAATTCCCTTAGACCCGGTCGGCGTCCCCCTCCCCATCCCCCACCAGACCGGGTCCCAGG
>CAZIXE010000052.1:18337-24301 GCA_964543235.1 uncultured Rhizobiaceae bacterium
CCCTTAGACCCGGTCGGCGTCCCCCTCCCCATCCCCCACCAGACCGGGTCCCAGGTGCCGGCACTGTCCCACCCAGTGCCGGCTCCGCCCATTTTGCCGACGGACCGTTCCGATCGGATCTTCGCCCCGCCCGCGCGGCGCCGGCGCCACGGCTGCAACGGATCGCAGCGCCAGGCCAGTGGGCCATGGCGGCAATGAAGCCTGGAATGGCAATTCGGCCAGCCAGGTCACGACGTATCGGGCGCCAGGGCATCGCGCGCCAGCCAGTGGCAGTTGGCGAGGATCGTCTCCACCTCATGGCGCGTTATGCGGCCAAGGCCCGGCGGCCCGCCGGGGCGGAGCGGTGTGGCATACCGCGGCCGGCGTTTCTCGATGGGCCGCGCCCGCCACCGCGCCAGGCGCCGGGCCTGGCGCGGCAGGTCTTCCAGCGCCGCCCGGATCGCGGCGAGCCGGCGGCTGAGCGGCCGGGCGCTGACCGTGTCGTCGGCTGCGGCGGGAGGCGTCGTCGGATCGGGCCGGGCCGGGCGGAACAGCGCAATGCGCGGATCGAAACCGGCGTCGATGATCCGGATGCGGGGCCCGGGCCGCGGGCCTCCGGCGCGGCGGCGATCGGCGCGGGCCAGCCGCCGGCGCGGGTCGAACAGCCGGAAGGCCATGGCGGCCCGGCCGGTGCCGGAAATCCGCAACCCCCGCGGCAGGGGCCGCAGCGGCCGCGGCTTCACCACAAGCCCGTGAGCCGCAAGAACGATCAGCCGCCTGACCGCCGCTTCCGCCGGCCGCAGCACGGCGAGTACCGCCCGGTGCAGCGGCCGCGGCAGCCGCTCAGGCGCACCACCCGCGGTGAGCCCGGCCATGGCGAAGAGCCCCGCCACGATGCGGAGCAGCGCGTCCCGGTGGCGGGCGATGGCCTCTGTCCAGTCCATGGCGGCAGCAGAGAACAAATACGGAACCTTGTCAAGAGGCCGGCCAGCGGACCCGTCGGCGCGGCGAACTTGTCGCCTTCTAGGCGCCCACCTTCCTGCCCACCGCCTGGGATAGCGTTTTGGGCAGATGCCGGTCCAGCCAGTCGGCGGCTTCGTTCATCTCTTGCCTTAGCTGCTGCACTTCGGAGCTCGTCAGCATGTCGGAAGTCGAGGAGGCACTTGGCCTCGTCGGCGGTGAGGGCCTTGGGCTCGATGCCGAATTCTTTTGCGATGTCATGGCCGAACCTCTCCTCGATCTTGCGCACGCTGGCGCGCGGGGCTGCCCATACACCCTCCCAGCCCCAGCCGGCAAGTGTGACGGCCTCCCCAGCTTCATCATTCCGGCGGAAGCCGGAATCCATTGATCCACGCGCTCCGGCGGTTCCGATGCACTGCACGATGCTCCGTAGGCGGAGGGCTGGGCCCGGGTCGCGTGCCGCTCGCGCCGCACCTGCCCCGGGGTGACGGGAACACAAAAGCGCTCCATGGCCGCCCTTGCGGCGGCCATCCAGCCCTGCCGCGTGGCGGGATGGATGGCCGGGTCGGAGCCCGGCCATGACGAAAAAGGGAATGCTCCGTAGGCGGATGGACGGGAATTACGGTGACAGTGCATTTAATTCAGCTTCATGGGCCGTTGCTGATAAGCTGCCGCGAGAGAATTAAGTGCACTGTCACCGTAATTCCCGCTTTGCTCATGGCACGCGAGTGTCTGGCAGGTGAAGCGGGATCCCAGCTCGCGCGCCGCTTCGCGCCGCTTGGCTGGGATGACGGCCTAACATGATGGGCTCCAGACGAGATGCGTGCATCCGCTAGCCCCAAGGGGCGAGAGCAACAAGCAGGGCGAAGCACTTGTCCGGGGTGACGGCCTCACCATCTCCGTCATGCCGAATTACGGTGACAGTGCACTTAATTCTCTCGCGGCGGCTTATCTGCAACGGCCTATGAAACTCAATTAAGTGCACTGTCACCGTAATTCTGTCACCGTAATTGTCCGCGCCGCACCTGCCCGGGGTGACGGGAACAGAAAAGCGCTCCATGGCCGCCCTTGCGGCGGCCATCCAGCCTTGCTGCGTGACGGTGCGATGGATGGCCGGGTCGGAGCCGGGCCATGACGAAAATGGGGATGCTCCGTAGGCGGAGCGATAGGCCCCGGACCGCGTGCCGCTCGCGCCGCACTTGTCCGGGGTGACGAAAGTGGCGGTGGCGGGTAGGCTGGCACTGGATTCAATGAAGTGGCTGCGCCGGAAAGGGCGGCGGCTCGGGTGTCAGCATTCCCCCGTGGCGATGCAGTTGGCGCGGTAGTCGCGCCGCGAGCGATCGAGTTCCTCGTTGCCGCGGTCTTCCAGCCACTTGTCGACCCCGACACCCGCAGGCGGCGTGTCGAGAACCACCGGCCCCTGCCCGGCCCCGCCCTTTTTCCACAGCTTTTCCCCGATGCAGCGGCGGCAGGACGGCTCGTCCCCGAACGCTCCGCAGGCGCGCTGGCAGCCGTCGCCGGTTTGCGCCGCGGCCGGTCCCGCCGCCAGCGCCGCAGCGATTGCCAGCGCGGCAATTACGGATTTGATCGGGAGGGGTATCACCGCTAACATGGGTTCCGTGACGGCCGATCAGCCGGGAACAGCCGACTGTCCCAAGGGGCAGATTTCGTAGGTTCCATTTGTGTTGCAGTGCAGCAAAACTGTTGCCCCGAATCATCCGTCATCAGTTAGTCTTCATTAACCATTATGCGTAGCGGCTTACCCCCTGGATACGGAAGGAATGCGGCCGATGATCATCGGAGTGCTCAACCAGAAAGGTGGCGTGGGCAAGACCACGGTTTCGGTGAACCTCGCTGCCGCCCTCGCCAAGAGCGGCCTGCGCGTGCTGCTCGTCGATGCCGACCCGCAGGGGAGTGCGCTGGCCTGGTCCTCGCTGCGCCAGGCCGCCCCGCTCTTCCCGGTGATCGGCATGGCCAAGCCCACGCTCCACCGCGAGCTGCCCGAACTGGCCCGCCCCTATGATGTGACGGTGATCGACGGGGCACCGCGCGTCAACGAGCTGGCCCGCGCCGCCATGCTGGCGAGCGGCCTGGTGCTGATCCCGGTGCAGCCCTCGCCGCTCGATGTCTGGGCCAGCGCCGAGACCGTGCGCCTCGTCCGGGAAGCCCAGCAATTCCGCGCCGACCTGCGCGCCAGTTTCCTCATCAACCGCCGCATCGCCAAGACGGCGATCGGCCGCGACGTGGCGGGAGCGCTCGCCCAGTTCGAGGATGTGCCGGTGCTCGCTGCCGCCCTCGGCCAGCGCGTCATTTTCGCCGAAACCGCCGCCCAGGGCCTCAGCGTCATCGAGGCCTCCCCCGCAAGCGACGCCGCCGAGGAACTCCGGCAGCTCGCGCAACTGATCACCCTTGACGAAAAGAGAATGGCCGCATGAGCAAGAAAGTCGTCGCCTTCGCCCTGCCCCAGGCCCTGCCGCAAACCGATGCGGAGGAACCCGCACTGCCCTTCGAGCGCCGGCTTCCGCTCAGTTCCGACAACTGGGTGACGGCTGCCGCGGCCCCCGCGCCGGAACCGGCAAGTGAAGCCGTGCCCGCCTTCGCCGAGGACATGAGCCCGCCCGGGCCCGCGCTCATCGATCTCTCCCGCAAGCGCAGCTTCACCGAGCTTATGGAGCTCATGTGGGTGTTCCCCTGGCTGGCGAGCTGGGCCTGGACGCTGCAGATGAGCGAGGACTGGTTCACCCGCATGCGGCTGCCGGGCCGCTGAGCCCCGCGTCCGGGTCATGACAGGAGGCCCGCTTGGCACTGCAATCGCGCCTGTTTTCAGGCGATCCCCGCATCGAGAAGGCAGCCGTTTCCGACCCCGATCACATCATGCAGGGGGCCAGGGGCGAGCATGTCATGAAAATCCAGGCCGCCCTGGCGCGTCTTGACGGGGCGCGGATCGTCGCTGACGGCATCTATGGTCCGGCCACCGCCGCGGCCGTGCTGGCCTACAAGAAGAAGCGCGACATCGTGAACCGCGGCTACCAGTCCGACGCCGACGCCATTGTCGGCCGCATGACGGTGGCCGCCCTCGATGCCGAGATGGCGGCCTATGAGGGCCAGCTGCAGGTGATGGCCGACGGCTGCCATTGCAGCTATGCGCGCGCCGCCCATACTGTTGACCGCCACCGCAGGCAGCGTTAGCGCTCGAGTACCAGACCGATCACGGACCCCTGCCCATGACCGTCACCCCCTGGGAAGACCCGATCAAGGCCCGCAAGGTCCTGACCGTCTATCCGACCGCCAAAATTACCGGCGAGTGGGAACGCACCTTCCGCGCCGCCATCGCCAAGTTCAACGAGCTCTCCGACCAGAACCAGCTCGGCGTCAAGCTCGAATCCCCTGCCAATGTGACGCCGCCCAATCCCAAGGGCCCCGGTGGCGCCGAAGTCCAGTTCGATCTCGGCAATGGCCGGCTCGAATTCGCGGCCGAAGGCCAGAAATTCGTCGCCAAGAACAGCGCCGGCAACGAGCTCAACTTCTCGCCCTTCGAGACCCACGGCTATACCGGCATCGTCAAGGTCGTCGGCGCCAGTGGCCCGCGCATCGTACGCGCCTTCGTCTTCATGCCGGAAACCCCCAAGGTCCAGGCCTTTCTCAAATACGGCAAGGGGCCCAACGACTACCGCATGGCCGATCGCCCGGTGGGCAGCGGTGTCAGGCTGTTCATCGCCGTCCACGAATTCATCCATGTCTGCGGCCTCGACAACGGCGAGCACAACCAGCAGGGCCCCGACGCCGATGTCTTCACCTATGGCCCGTCGGTATCGGCCGGCGCCTTCGACCGGCCCGAAGAGGACAAGATCCTGCTGCACCTCGCCCATCCGCGCCCCAACGTGTTCGCACCACCCATCACCATCAAGAAGAAGGTGGCCGACCTGATCCGCAACAACTGGGCCTGAGCCCGCCCCGGCCGGGCGCAAGCGCCCGCCTTCCGCTGAGCCAGTGGACAGCCGCCGGCCCGCCTGCCTAACATGCGTGGAAAAGCGCCGCATGTTCACAGGGAGGGACCATGGCGAAGAACAATTATCCGAAACTGCATAATGCGATGTGGCCGGGCCTTGTCGGCCGCGGCTCCAAGGAGATTCCGGCGATCGACCTCGACACCATGATCGCCATGACCGTCAAGGCGGAGGTCGATGGCGTGAAGTTCGACGGCATCGACATCTTCCATGCCGCCCCCCATACCAACATCGACTTCACCGACAGCGAGGTGAAGAAGCTCGCCGACAAGGTCCGCAAGCACAAGCTCAACATCGGCTCGATCGTCGCCCCCGTCTGGCCGCCGGTCGGCGGCGGCTCGGCCATGGGCTCGGCCGCCGACCGCAAGAAATTCGTGGCCAATGTCGAGAAGTCCTGCCGGCTCGGCAGCAAGCTGCGCGAACTGGGGGTGAGGCCCTATGGCGTCATCCGCATCGACTCGGCCACCTCGACCGCCGAATGGGCCAAGGATCCGGTGGCCAACACCAAGAAGATTGCGAAGACCTTCCGCGAGGCCTGCAGCGTCGCCGCCGATTGTGGCGAACGGCTCGCCTGCGAAGGCGAGATCTGCTGGGGCGGCATGAACTCCTGGAAGGACATGCTCGACACTCTGGAGGAAACCGGCCGGCCGCAGACCATCGGCTTCCAGGCCGACATGGCCCACACGCTGCTCTTCACCATGGGCTACAACGCGCCGAAGTCCCGTCTGCTCCCTGCCAGGTATGACTGGAAGGACAAGGCACTGCTCGACGAGGCGCTGAAGAAGATGACCGATGCGCTGAGGCCCTGGACCATCGACTTCCACGTCGCCCAGAACGACGGCACGGTGAAGGGCTTGGGCTACCACGACAAGACCGGCCACCACTGCGAGGTGGACGATCCCAACGGCCGGCTCAACATCCCGAAGCATGCCGGCCTCTGGCTGCGCGACGGCAACGGCGAACTGGTCAAGGCCTTCCGCCACATCTGCTGGGACGGCTGCATGTTCCCGCCCGAGGT
>CAZIXE010000053.1:0-24289 GCA_964543235.1 uncultured Rhizobiaceae bacterium
TAGGCCGCAATCCGGCAAAACTGTGAAGTCTTAACGACGAACCCTATCCCGCAGTTGACGGTCCTGACGGTCTTCCCATATAAGGCGAGTGATTGCAGCGGGGATGGAGTCCCCCTTTGAGAACCGCCGTCGTGGCTGATGACTCCTGTCGCGTGAAGAGATTTCGCGGCAGGTTTTGTTTTGCCGGCAGGCAGCAACTCCCGACGAAATCCTCTTCACATCGCTAGGCCCGGATGTGGTCCGCCGGGCCACGGAGGAGGATGTGATGGAGAATGTCTGGCTGGCCTCGGCAGTTTGGCTTGGCCTTGCCCTGCTCGCTTCGGTGATTTCCATCCGGCTGGCCATGTCGGTCGCGCTGATCGAGATCATCGTCGGCATTGCCGCCGGCAATCTGATCGGCCTCGAGATAACGCAGTGGGTCAATTTCCTCGCGGGCTTCGGCGCCATCATCCTCACCTTCCTGGCCGGTACCGAGATCGACAGCGGCGTGGTGCGCAAGCACCTTGGCGCCAGTGTCGGCATCGGCGTCGTGAGCTTCGCCGCGCCCTATCTGGGCGTGCTTCTCTATGCCCGCTATGTCGCCGGCTGGACGTGGCCTGAAGCGCAGATCGCCGGAATCTCGCTGTCCACCACCTCGGTCGCGGTTGTTTACGCCGTGATGGTCGAGACCGGCTTCAACAAGACCGAACTTGGCAAGATCATTCTCGCCGCCTGCTTCATCACCGACCTCGGCACCGTCCTCGCCCTGGGTGTCGTGTTTGCCCATTTCGACCTGTGGCTGGGACTGTTCGGCGCCGTGACGGCCGTCGTCCTGTGGCTGCTGCCCCGCTTTGCGCCGTGGTTCTTCTCCCGGGTCGGCCACCGCGTGAGCGAGCCCGAGACCAAGTTCATTTCTCTCGTCCTGCTGAGCCTTGGCGGCCTTGCCTCGATTGCCGGCAGCGAGGCGGTTCTGCCCGCCTATCTGGTCGGCATGGCGCTGGCGCCGGCATTCCTCGGCGATCCCGAACTTCCCCATCGCATGCGCGTCATCGCCTTCACCATTCTGACCCCCTTCTATTTCCTCAAGGCCGGCTCGCTCGTCGATCTCCATGCGGTTGCCACCTCGTTCGGCCTGATCTTCGTCTTCCTCGCCCTCAAGATGGTCACCAAATTCGTCGGCATCCTGCCCCTGACCCGGCTGTTCCGCTTCGAGGCCAAGGAGGGCATGTACACCACCCTGCTCATGTCGACCGGCCTGACCTTCGGCACCATCTCGGCGCTGTTCGGCCTCACCAACAAGATCATTGACCAGCAGCAGTACACCATCCTGGTGACTGCGGTGATCGCCAGCGCCGTGATCCCGACCCAGATCGCCCAGACCTGGTTCAGACCGGCCAAGCGGCCGCTGGCATCCGCTTCCCAAGGACTCCAGCCACAGGAGAGTGAACATGGTTAAGCGCATCCTCGCTGCCAATGACGGCTCGGAGGGCAGCAAGCGGGCTTTCACCGCCGCCCTGACTCTCGCCCGGCAGCTCAAAGCCGAACTGCACATGGTCTGTGTCGAGGAGCTGCCGTATTTTCCGACCTCCGTCGACGAGGTCATCGAGGACAAGCTTGATGCCAATCACCGCTTCGAGCCGGTCGTGGCCGAGGCCCGGGCCCAGGCCAAGGCCCACCATCTCAAGCTCACGGTCCACATCCTGGCCGGTCATCCCGTGCCGCGCATCACCGAGACGGTGGCGCAGGAGGCAATCGACCTCCTCGTCATCGGCTACATGGGCCACACGGCCCTCTACAACCGCCTGATTGGCGGCACGACCGACCGTCTGGTCGAACTCGCCCCCTGCTCGGTCCTCGTTGTGAAATAGCCGCTGTCATGCCAGAGAGGGGTCGGGGATTCGTGTCCGGGAGAAGCAGTGGATGCTGCAGATATATGCATTGATCATGCTGGGCAGCGCGCTCGGCGGAGCGGCGCGCTACTGGTGCTCGGGCTTCGTCGCCCATGCCTTCGGCGAGACATTTCCCTGGGGCACCGTCATCGTCAACGTCGTCGGCTCGTTTGTGATCGGCTTCGTTGCCACTCTGACCGGTCCTGACGGACGCATCCTAGTGGGCAGCGACGCCCGGCAGTTCATCATGACCGGCCTCTGCGGCGGCTTCACCACCTTCTCCTCCTTCAGCCTGCAGACCCTCAACCTGCTGCGCGACGAGGAATGGCTGCTGGCCGGCGGCAATATCGGCCTGTCGGTCGCCCTGTGCATGATTTCGGTCTGGCTCGGCCATGTTGCGGCGGCGAGCCTCAACCAGCTCAAGGGACTATGATCCATGCAAGTTCCCCGCGATGCCGTCCTGCTCCGCATCTTTATCGGCGAGGACGACCGTTTCGAACAGCGCCCGCTCTATGAGGCGATCGTTCTCAAGGCCAGGGAAATGCACCTGGCCGGCGCCACGGTCCTGCGCGGGCCCATGGGATTTGGCCATTCGAGCCGCATACACACCGCCAAGATCCTGCGACTCTCGGAAGATCTGCCGCTGGTGATCGAGATCGTTGATGCCGAGGACAAGATCAACGCTTTCGTTGCGGCCATCGACGGCATGATGTCGAGCGGCCTCGTCACCCTCGAGAAGGTCAAGGTGCTGTATTATGGCACCGCCGCCGGCTGAGGCCGATGGGAGCCATCTCTCAGACCGGCCGGCGCTGCCGGATCCAGTCGGCGATATCTGCCGGCTTTCCGGCCAGCAGCTTGAGCCATTTGGACGTGCGCAGATCGAGGCCGCCGCGCCCAGCCTCCTGCCACAGCTCGGTCACCACCAGCAGGTGCCAGTGACACCTTCCCTTGTGGCTGCACCGCATGTCCAGGACCTCGATCGAGAAAGCATAGACCTGCCCGGCAAAGCGGTGGCGCTCGCGCCGGCACTCGGCGTCCCCGACCGTCCACATGACGGCATCCAGACTTGGCCTTCCCGACTGAGCGATTGTTTCGATCTGCAGAATGGTCCGCTCATTGGCAATTCGCGGCATGGCCACCCCCGTTCGTCACCATCAGACTGCCTCAACCGGTTCATCCGCGGGCACCGCCGCCTGCGCCGCCTCGAAGATCCTTGAATGGAGGTCCCTGCCATAGCTCGTCTTCAGGGGGGCTCCGGGTATGATCTTGAAGGTGCGTTCGCCATCGGCCCGGCGCTCGGCGCGCAGAAACATGACATTCTTCTTCCGGCTCCTGGCAAAGCTGTGCGCCAGCTCATACATGTGGGTCACGAAACAGATCTTGATCCGCCGCGCCAGCAGCGCCCGCAGGATCTGCCTGGCGATCTCGGAGCCCTCGCGCTCGTTGGTGGCGGCAAACGACTCGTTGAACAGCACCAATGCATTCCTGCCGAGGTGGTTGACGATGTCGCTCATCCGCGCCAGCTCCTCGTCCAGCTTGCCGCTCTTCATCGTCGAGTCTTCCTCACGCTTGAAATGCGTGAACATGGCCGAACAAACATTTGCGCTGAATGACCGCGCAGCGACGAACATGCCACATTGCATCATCAGCTGCGCCAGGCCGAGAGCGCGCAGCAGTGTCGACTTTCCACCCTGGTTGGCGCCGGTGATGAAGGTGAGCTCAGCCGCCTTTGCGTCAACGGCATTCCCCACCACATTCGGCACAATGTTCAGCGACAGACACACGTCGTAGAGATCCTCGCAATGCAGGGTACGCTCGTGCGCAGCGGTCGGCACGGGGAATGCGGTCGGTTCTCCCTTCCTCGTCAAACGTTCATGCAGGTTCAGGCAGCCCACGTAGAAGGCCAGTTCCGTCCGCAGCGCCGTGAAGAAGCTGAGGATATGGTCGGTCGATTGGGCCAGGGCATTGGCCACCAGATTGATTCCCTCCTGCCTCAGTTCCGCCAGCGCCCGCGCTCCGGCTTCATCGCGGCCGGCGATCCGGTAGACAAAGGACGGTGCCGCCCTGCCGAGTATCTGCCTGAGCCAGCCACCGCCATTCCTTGCCGGTTCGCGCAACACGAAATCGATCCCGACATTGCCCTTGCCCAGCCGCGCGCTGATGGTCACGCCGTCGCGAAACCTGAGCTTGCGAAGATGTTGCTGGATATCTGCGAAATAACTGTCGTCAAGCTCGCGCTGCAGCATCGCGAACAGATTGACGAAGCCTTCCGACTGGAACGTCCCGGCATGGCCTTCGGCGAACTGCCGCAACGCCATCAGCTTGCCGATGAACACTTGCAGCACCTCCACCGCCCGGTGCAGGATGGCGTCAGGATAATTGCTGAAGATGCCCCAATGATGCTTCTTCTCGAGTTCAATCGCCTCGACCGCGAGTTGATAGATTTGCCGCACCTCGGCCGGGAACATCAGGCAGTCCCTGAGAACTCTTTGGCGATAGAGGATGGCCTGTGGCTCCGCGAGGCTGGTGAGGATCACCCGTCGCGCGACGTCCGCGACGAACCCGTCGCCGGCGGCCATGGCATCGACGAGCGTATCGAGTTCCAGGTCCTGCACCAGCGTCCCGGCCTGCGGCGGAAGCTCCTGCTTGGTGCTGAAGTCCCAGTGCGGATGGAGGAGGCGCGCTTTCATGACGGCACCCTCGCTTTTATCTCTTCGAATGTGAGCCGATGTTTCTCGGCAATCGACCTGGCATGAGCCCGCCCGTCGGCCCGTCTGCGCATGATCTTGAATGTGCGCTCGGCCGGCCGGCCCGGCACCACCGTGCTCACCGCGCTCACTGTCTGCGGACCGAGCCGCGACAGTTCGTCGATGAAGGTGACATAGACGCCGAGCATGTCGAGCCCGATCATCCGCTCCAGCACCTTGCGCCCCAGGAATCGCGCATCCTGGAGCGCCGTTGAGCTGAAGGTTTCGTTCATGATGGCCAGGCTGCGGGGCGAGGCCAGTTCCAGCATCTCATGAACCCTGACGAGATCATCTTCCAGCTTGCCTCTGAGATTCTTGATATCTTCCTCACGCTCGAAATGCGTGAACAATTCGTCAAACAGAAACAGCTTGGCGCGCCGCCCCGGTACCGGGCAACCGAGGCTAGCCAGATAGTGAAGCTGACCCAGCATGCGGGCAAAAGTGGTCTTGCCGCCCTGGTTGGGGCCCGACACGACGTAGATCCGCTCGCGGCCCTTGAGCTCAAAATCGTTGGTGACAACCTTCACGCCCGCGCCTGACAGCTTGTCCGCCAGTGCCAGATCGTAGGCTTCCTCGCCCAGGATGTGCTTGTCCGTGTCGGATACTTCCGGGTAGGCGAAACGGAGCCCCAATTTCCTGAATCCCGCCATGTAGCCCCGATAGGCAACATAGAACTGCACCTCGCGCTCGAAGACGGCGATGGTTTCATCCATGAAGCTGCCGCTGCAAAACCGGTCGAGGGCGGCGAACACCTCCGGGTAAAGCCTGGCAACCATGTCGAGTATGGCGGCCTCCACATGGTTCATTTCCAGCCATCTCTCGTACTTGACCAGATAGTCCTTGACCGCGCCGCGCTTGAACTTCTCGAACGTCTCCAGCACTGCCTTGCTGTAGTCCGCTTCGCCCGCGTATTTGCGCACGGTCACCGAACTGCCCTTGACCTGCATGCAGTAGCGTATCGCTGCCAGGCCGGCCTTGAGTTCCGCAATGTCCTCCTGCAGCGCCTGGAAGTGATCGGACCGGACATAGGCGCCGAGGTACTTTTTCAGCCTCGTGAATCCGCGCGATCTGATTCCCGCCCCGGCAAGTTCGCGGGACAGCGCACTGACCGCCTCGCTGTAGATTTCGGCGGCATCAAGCGTCCACGCATGCCGCTGGTACCGGTAATGAAGCTTTTGCGCCTGGGCGAGATGCTCGTGCATGCGGCGCAACTCTCCGGCAAAGTTGTCGATCATGCCGGCGACCCCCGCCCGATCCATGTCATGCAGGACCTCGTGCCGGTAATGGACCGCGTCGACGTCTTTGAGGGGCGCCTGGAAGAACGGTTTCAGGTCGTAGTCCTGTTTGCCGGCGGTGAGCGAACTGATCACCTGATCCAGGTTGAGATCGCCCAGATAGATGGGCGCATCCGCGGCTTCACCAGCGGCACGGGACGCACGGTTTTCGAACAGGATGCTGCAGAACGCCGGCCCTACGTCTTGGGGCCCTGCTGGGTAAGCGGTGATTTTGGCAGCCCGCTCGGCTTCAGCGGCACTCTGGCGCGGAACCGCCTTTGAAGACAACATGCCGGCCGGTTGACTCTGGCCGTTTGCGCCCAACAGAGGTGCCATCGTCTCTCCTCCTATCGTCGGGGCCGTAACGGGCCCGCTGCAGATTGCTGTCAACGATAGGAGTCATCAGCCTTGCCGGCGCTTTTCCCGGTGGAGACTCCATTCCCCGTGTTTAAGATAGTACCGGTTGCACCGCGGTCAAGTCCTCGTCACCTGCCGCGCCATGCGCTTGTCATGCACAAGCTCCGCTTGCTACGAGGATCAGCCATGCGGTTTGCTGCCGACTCGTTTGAACTGTGGCTGACACTCGGCTCGCTGGTGGCCGGCCTTGCCGGCGTCGGCTGGATGGCCGTGCTGGAGCGCCGGCCACGCGACCTTGCCAGGCCGCCCCGGCTCGTCCCGACCACGCCGGTGATGTTCCTCTCGGCTCTCGTCGCCATCCTCGCGCTTGTGCATCTGCTCAATCTGTTCGGCGTGATGACCGGGCGCTGAATCGCTCTTTTCAGGGCAGGGTCGCGATCCGCTCCGTCAGCAGGCTGAAGAATCCGTCGGCATCGATATCGCGCATCACATGCGCATTGTGCGCCTTCTGGGTGACGCCCCACCAGTCCACCACCGTCATGCCCATCGTCAGTTCCGACTCGCACTCGATGGCCAGATGCACGTCGCGCCCACCGAACAGCTCCGGCTTCAGCAGCCAGGCGATCACGCATGGGTCATGCAGCGGTCCGCCGTCCGTCCCGTATTTCCGCTCGTCGAAACGCTCGAAGAACTCGAGCAGCGCCGCCACCGCGGTTCCGGCCCGGTTACCCATGGCGCGGAATCTCTCGACGCGCTTGGCGGTCGTCAGTGCCTTGTGCGTGCAGTCGAGCGGAATGAGCGTCACCGGCGCCCCGCAGGAAAACGCCACCCGCGCCGCATGCGGATCGACATAGATGTTGAATTCCGCTGCCGGTGTGGTGTTGCCGCCTTCGAAGAAGCCGCCGCCCATCGCCACGATCTGCTTGATGCGGGAGGCGATGCGCGGCTCGCGGTTGAGCGCCAGCGCGATATTGGTGAGCGGCCCCAGCGTGCACAGCGTTACCGTGCCGGCATCGCGGCTCATCAGCGTCTCCACGATGAAGTCGGGACCATACTGCGCCTGCAACGGCATGCTGGGTTCGGGCAGCACCGGTCCGTCGAGGCCGGTCTTGCCATGCACATGTTCGGCGGTTACCAGCGGCCGGGCCAGCGGCCGGATCGCCCCGGCATAGACCTTGGTATCCGGCCGCCCCGCCAGTTCGCAGATCTTGCGGGCGTTCTTCTCGGTCAGCGCCAGCGGCACGTTGCCCGCCACCGCCGTGATGCCGAGCACCTCGATTTCCGGCGAGGCGAGCGCCAGGAGGATGGCCACGGCATCGTCCTGGCCCGGGTCGGTATCGATGATGATCTGGTGCTTGCTGCTCATGAACTCCCCTTTGCCGTCACCATGAGCGAGACGGCCGTCACAGGCAAGTGCGCCGCTGCAATTGCCGAAGCGGCGCGGCTCGGATATGCATGGCAAGCATGACCGACACCCTCCCCGCCTTCACCCGCCTGATCAACCTTGCCTCGCCCCGCCTCGGCGCCGCGGCGATCTTTGCAACCGATGATTTCTTTGCCGACAAATCACGCCTGCTCGCCGACGCGCCCGCCGTCTTCATACCCGACAAGTATGACGACAACGGCAAGTGGATGGACGGCTGGGAGTCGCGCCGCCGCCGCCACGGCGGCCATGACTATTGCATCATCAGGCTGGGTGCCAGGGGCGTGATCCGTGGCGTCGATATCGACACCAGCCACTTCACCGGCAACTATCCGCCGGCGGCTGCGATTGAAGCCTGTGTCTCCGATTCGCCCCCGGACGAGCGGACGTCATGGACAGAGATTCTCGCCGCCGTGCCCTTGGGTCCTTCGGCGCATCACTACAACGCCATTACCAGCCGCGAGGCCTGGACGCACCTGCGCCTGCACATCTATCCCGACGGCGGCGTGGCGCGCCTGCGCGTTTTCGGCGAGCCCGTCCCCGCCTGGGAAGACGGCGACAAGAGTGCTGTGCACGAACTCTCGCTCGCCAACAATGGCGGCCGCATCATCGCCTACAACGATGCCCATTACGGCTCGGTCTGGACCCTGATCACCAGGGGCCGCGGCGTCAACATGGGCGATGGCTGGGAGACCCGCCGCCGCCGCGAGCCGGGTAACGACTGGATCATCGTGAAACTGGGAGCTCCCGGCACCGTCGCGAAGGTCGAGGTCGATACCTGCCACTACAAGGGCAACTACCCGGACCGCTGCTCGCTGCAGGCCGCCCTCGTCACCTCCGCCACCGACAATTCCATCGTCACCGAAGCCATGTTCTGGCCGGAACTGATGGCCGAACAGAAGCTCAAGGCCGACAGCATCCATGAATTCGCCGGCAAGGCCCTGGCAGCTCTCGGGCCGGTGAGCCACGTCAAGCTCAACATCTTTCCCGATGGCGGCGTCTCGCGTCTGCGTATTTTCGGCAGGCTTGCGTGATCCTGAAACCCGAACTACTGACCAGACAGGCCTTCGCCCCCTTCGGCGATGTCGTCGAGATGGACGGCGTCAGCCACTTCACCATCAACCAGGGCTATGCCGAGCGCTTCGCCGGCCTCGCCCGGATCGATGTGGCGAGCGATGGCGGCGACACCGCAGTCGGAATCGTGGTGGCCGAGCCGCGGCCGCGGCCCATTGCGATCAGGCTGATGGAACGCCATCCGCTGGGCTCGCAACTCTTTTTTCCCCTGCAGGACCGAGCCTGGCTGGTGCTGGTATGCGGTGCTGTGAATGACGCTTCGACCTACCGCGCCTTCCGTGCAACGGGCCGGCAGGGCGTCAATTACGCGCGCAACACCTGGCACCATCCGCTCCTCGTCCTTGACCCCGCAAGCCGCTTCCTCGTCGTCGACCGGCAGGGTCCCGGAACCAATCTGGAAGAGCAATGGCTGGAGAGGGAGTTGACATTGAGCCTCTGAAGCAACTCCGAAGGACGATCAGTACACCCTTTTCCCCGCAACATAGGTCGCCTTCACCGCGCGGTCGTCGCCGAGCATCATCAGGGCAAAGAGCATATCTTCCAGCGACTGCGACAGGTCCTGCCGCGCTGCCAGTACCGGCGTGGCGCGGGGATCGAGCACCACCATGTCCGCCCATTTCCCCGCCTCGAGGGAGCCGATCTCGCCGTCGAGCCTGAGCCGGGCCGCATTGCCGCGCGTGGCGAGATGGAAGAGTTCCGTGGCCGCCGGCTTGTGGCCGGTGAGCATCTGCACCTTGTAGGCCTCCGCCATGGTAGCCAGCATCGAATAGCTGGTGCCACCGCCGACATCGGTGGCAAGGCCGAAGGCCACCGGCCGCTCTTTTCTGGAAAGATGGGCCATACGCATCAGGCCGGAGCCGAGGAACGTGTTGGAGGTCGGACAATGCAGCACCGCCGCCTTAGCTTCATGCAGCCGCTGACACTCGCTTTCCGTCAGATGGATGCCATGTGCGAACAGGCTCCGCTCGGTCACCAGCCCGAACCGCTCATAGACGGCGAGATAGTCGCGCTCGTTGGGAAATAGGGTCTTGACCGCGCCGATCTCACCCGGGCTTTCGGAAATATGCGTCTGCATCAGGGCACCCGGCAGCGACCGCACCAGCTCGCCGGCGATCTTGAGCTGCGCCTCGCTCGACGTGATCGCGAAGCGCGGCGTGACCGCATGCCGGAGCCGCCCCCGGCCATGCCATTTCTTGTGCAGTTCCTCCGTCTCGCGGCCCGATGTTTCCGGATCGTCCTGAACGGCGGGGATGGCATTGCGATCCATCATCGTCTTGCCGGTGACGAGGGCCATGTTGCGCGCTTCCGCGGCGCCAAACAGGGCCTCCGCGCAGACACTGTGCACCGAACAGAACACCATTGCGGCCGTCGTGCCGTTCCGAAAGAGCAGGTCGAGGAAAACCTGTGCCGCCGCCGCCGCATGGGCCGGATCGCCATAGCGCGCCTCCTCCGGGAAGGTGAAGCGATGCAGCCAGTCGAGCAGGTCCCTGCCCGGCGCCGCCAGCATCCGGTACTGCGGAAAATGGATGTGCGGATCGATGAACCCCGGCATCACCAGGCAGTCGCCATGATCCGCGACCGGCGCCTGCCGGAATACCTGCGGCATGAGTGACATGGGACCGCTCCACAGGATCGTGCCGTCATCGCCCACCACCACGGCACCCTTCGCCTCATGCCGCACCTCGCCCGGCACCGCGCCGAAGGACAACGTCTGCCCACGGATCACCTGCGTCATGGACTGACCCGGTCCTCGATGCGGAACCTGAAAATGCGGCAGACTTGCTGCAGCGCCATGGTGAATTCCGCCCCCGGGGCGTTGTTCACCCGCGCCGCAAAACTTGCGAGGATCTCCTCTTTGCCGGCACCTCTGACCGCGTAGATGAAGGGAAAGTCGAACTTTGCCTTGTAGGCTTCGTTCAATTCGCTGAACCGCCTGAATTCGTCCGGCGACAGGCTGTCAAGCCCCGCGCCCGCCTGCTCGCGTGACGAATCGGCGGTAAGCTTCGCTCTGGTGGCAAGATCCGGATGCGCCCGGATAAGGGCCAGCTGCGCCGCCGGACTAGCCGCCATTACCGCGCCGGCAAAGGCGGCGATCATTGCCTCGCGGCTGGCAAACGGCCGCTCGCCGGCGGCATTCCGCGCCACCCAGGGCGAATGCTCCGCCACGTCCCCGAAAGCCGCAATGAATGCTTCGAGGCTCATGGCGTTGACGTCGGCCAGGCTTTTCATGGCTGGGCCAGCCAGGCACCGAGCTTCGCGCGCTCATCCTCGGTCATCCCGGTCTCGTTGCCGAGCGGCATCGCGTCGGTCGCAACCGCCTGCGCCCGGATCTGTATGGCATAGCGTCTGAGCTCGTCGGCCGTCTCCAGCACGACACCCTTGGGCGCCTCCGCGAATCCTTCCTTTGTCGGTTTCGCCGCATGGCACATGACACAATGCGTATGCGTGATGGTGAGGACTTCGGCGTCGCTCACCGCAGCGGCGGAAGCGCTGCGCTGGGCCGGCTGCGTCAGCCAGAGTGCCGCCGCCAGCGCGGCCCCGATCAGCGGCAGAGTCCAGGCGATTTCGGCAATGGGATCGCCGACCTCGTGCCGGACCAGGAAATGCCGCAATGCTGCACCACCCACCACGATGAGCCCTACCAGCAGCCAGGACTGCGGATGGTTGGTGATCATCGGATAGTGGTTGCTGATCATCATCAGCAGCACCGGCAGGGTGAGATAGGTGTTGTGCAGCGAGCGCTGCTTGCCGATCGCGCCGAGCCGCGGATCCGGCGTCTCGCCCCTGAGCAGAGCCTCGGTGATCTTGCGCTGGTTCGGGATGATCACCATGAACACGTTCGCCGCCATCATCGTGCCGACAATCGTGCCGACATGAATCAGCGCCCCGCGCCCCGAAAACACATGTGTGAAGCCATAGGCCGCCGCCAGGATCAGAATGAACACGGCAGTGGCCAGCAGTCCTGTGTTGCGCCCGAGCGGCGACCGGCACAACAGGTCATAGGCGATCCATCCCGCCACCAGACTGCCGATCGAGATGCCGATCGCCTGCCAGGGAGTGAGCGCCATGACTCCGGGATCGATCAGGTAGGCGCTGGCGTTGAGATAATACTGCACCACCAGCAGCAGAAAGCCCGTCCCCCAGGTGAGATAGGCCTCCCACTTGAACCAGATGAGATCGCTCGGCAGCTTCTCCGGCGCCGAGAGATACTTCTGCACATGATAGAAGCCGCCGCCATGCACCTCCCACGCCTCGCCGGCAACCCCCGCCGGCAGGCCGGGGCGCTGCTTCAGCGAAAAGTCCAGCGCCACGAAATAGAACGACGTGCCGATCCACGCGATGCCGGCAATCATGTGGGCCCAGCGCAGCAGCAGGTTGAGCCAATCGGCGATGAAGGGATCCATCTCAGGTATCAGGTGTCAGGTTTCAGGTGTCAGGGAAATGCCAGGTATCGCACTGACACCTGGCATCTGGCACCCGGCACCTGCTATTGCGGCAGCTGGTCGTCGACGCCTTTGACGTACCAGTTCATACCGAGGATGTCGCCGTCCGGCAGGCCCTTGCCGGCTTCGCCGACCACCGTGCCGTCCTGCTTGGTAATCGGCCCGGTGAACGGATGCAGCTTGCCGGTCTTGATCGCCTCGGCGGTCTCCGCCGCCATCTTGGCCACATCATCCGGCATGTTGGTGAAGGGCGCGATGTTGACCGTCCCCTCCGCCATGCCGTCCCACGAGGCTTGCGACTTCCATGTGCCGTTCAGCACATCGTTGACGCGCCGCACGTAATAGGGAGCCCAATTGTCGACGATCGCCGTGAGCTGCGCCTTGGGGGCGAACTTGATCATGTCGGAAGCCTGGCCGAAGCCCTGCTTGCCCTGCTCCTCGGCTACCTGCAGTGGCGCTGTGGAATCGGTATGCTGCACCATGATGTCAGCGCCCTGGCTGAACAGCACCTTAGCGGCATCCGCCTCCTTGCCCGGGTCATACCAGGTATTGACCCAGACGATCTTCACCTTGAAGTCCGGATTGATCGACTGCGCGCCCAGCATGAAGGCATTGATGCCCGCCACCACTTCGGGGATCGGGAACGACACGATATAGCCGGCCACACCCGTCTTCGACATTTTGGCGGCGATCTGGCCGATCACGTAGCGGCCCTCATGGAACTTGGCATTGTAGGTCGTCACGTTCTCCGCCGTCTTGTAGCCGGTGGCGTGTTCGAACTTCACATCCGGAAACTTCTCGGCGACTTCGAGTGTCGGTTCCATGAAGCCGAAGGACGTCGTGAAGATGATGGCGCAGCCGTCGCGCGCCAGCCGCTCGATGGCCCTGGCGCTGTCGGCCTCGGCCACGTTCTCGACATAGACGGTCTCGACCTTGTCGCCGAGTTCCTTTTCGACGGCGAGGCGGCCCTGGTCGTGCTGATAGGTCCAGCCGAAATCCCCGATGGCGCCCACATAGACCCAGCAGGCCTTGAGCTTGTCGGCCGCCGAGGCGGAAGCACTCGCCATCCCCATGGCGACGGCAAATGCCGCCGCAGTCATCATCAGTTTCTTCATCCGGTTTCTCCTTCGACTACCCCATTTTTGCGCGGCTTGTTCACGAGCGCCCCACCTGCCGCCATGGGCCGGGCGCGGAGTTCTCATCGGTCAGGCACAAACGCCTGTCCGAGACAGGCGGGCGTGTTGGCGCGGGTCAATTGCCGGTTTCCCCAAATCACCACAAGAGCCACCACCGTGACAAGATAGGGCAGCGCTGACAGCCACTGGGACGGAATCCCCCAGGCGAAGGTCTGCACCGTATAGGCAAGCACCGAGATCGCCCCGAAGAGATAGGCGCCCGCCGCCAGCCGCCACGGCAGCCACGAGGAAAACACCACCAGCGCCAGCGCGATCCAGCCGCGTCCCGCCGTCATGCCTTCCGACCACTGCGGCGTATAGGCGATCGACAGATATCCGCCGGCGAGCCCCGCACAGGCGCCGCCGAACAGGATGCAGGCATAGCGCACCGCGATCACCTTGTATCCCAGCGCATGCGCCGACTGATGGCTGTCGCCCACGGCGCGGATGGTGAGACCGAGCCTGGTGCGGAACAGCGCGTAGGCGGTGAGTGCGGTCAGCACGAAGGAAGCTACCACGACAATGTCGATTGCCAGCACCTTCGGCAGCTTGTTGGCGAGTTCGCGTCCCACAAACGCCTCGCCGATGAGGCCCGAAAGACCGATGCCGAGCAGGGTGAGCGCCAGCCCCGTCGCCACCTGGTTGGCGACCAGCGTCTGGGTGAGGATGCCGAACAGCAGCGCCATCGCCATGCCCGAGACGATCGCCGCCAGGATGCCGAGATAGGGACTGCCGCTGGTGAGTGCCGCGCCGAATCCCATCACCGCGCCCATGATCATCATCCCCTCGACGCCGAGATTGAGCACCCCCGAACGCTCCACCACCAATTCGCCGATAGCCGCGATGAGCAGGGGCGTGGCCGCCGGGATGATGATGAGCACGATGTTCAGGATCTGGTCCATCAGCTTCTCCAGATGAGCCGGAAGCGATAAAGGATGAGCGTGTCGCAGGCGAGGATGAAGAACAGCAGGATGCCCTGGAACACCTTGGCGATCTTGTCCGAGATGCCAAGCGAAATCTGCGCCGCTTCGCCGCCGATAAAGCTCAGTCCGAGCAGCAGGCCGGCGATCAGGACGCCGAGCGGATTGAGACGGCCGAGGAAGGCGACGATGATCGCCACGAAGCCGTAATTGGGTTCGTAAGGCGTCTGCAGCTGCCGGCCGACACCCATGACATCGCAGGCCCCGGCAAGGCCGGCCAGCGCTCCCGCCAGCAGAAAGCAGAACATGACCGAGCGCTCGCGCGAGAATCCTGCAAACTGCCCCGCCCGCGGCGCCGCGCCGATGACCCGCAATTCAAAGCCCTTGAGCATGCGCCACATCATGATGGCGAGAGCGAGCGCGACGATGAGCGCAAACACCGCCCCCAGATGGATGTCGCCCCATTTCGGCAAGGCCTGCCAGCCGGTGAATCGCACCGTCTTGGGGAAGTTCATGCCCCCCGGATCCCGCCAGGGGCCCCGCACCATCCAGTCGAACAGGAGCCGCGCCACATAGACCAGCATCAGCGAGGTGAGGATCTCGTTGGCCCGGAACCTGACCTTGAGGGCCGCCGGAATCCACGCCCATGCCAGGCCGCCGGTGATGCCGAGCAGCAGCATCACCGCCATGACCTCCGGCGTCTTCCAGTTCGGCGCAAACACCGGCACCGCCCCGGCAAACAGGGCGCCGATAACGAACTGCCCCTCCGCCCCGATGTTCCACACATTGGCGGCATAACAGATGGCGAGTCCCGCTCCGATCAGCACCAGCGGCGTCGCCTTGACGATGAGCTGCTCGCGCGCCCAGTCGTCGGTGAGCGGCTCGATGAAATACACATAGATGCCGTGCACGGGCTCGATGCCGCGGAACCAGAAGATGAAGGCGCCGGCAATCACCGTCAGCACGATGGCGATGACCGGCGACAGCAGCGCCATGGTGACCGAGCGTTCCGGCCGCTTTTCAAGCACGAGCCGCATGCCGCACCTCGTCGATCTCATGTGCCCCTGCCATCAGCAGGCCGATCTTCTCCGCCGTCATCTCGGTGGCCGGATAGGCCTCCGACAGCTGCCCGCGCGAAATGACTGCGATCCGCCCGGCAATCTCGAAGATTTCATCGAGGTCCTGGCTGATCACCAGCACCGCCGAGCCGCCGCGCGCCAGGTCGACCAGCGCCTGCCGGATGGTCGCCGCCGCCCCCGCGTCGACGCCCCAGGTTGGCTGATTGACCACCAGTATGCCGGGCGCCCGGTCAAGCTCGCGGCCGACCACGAACTTCTGCAGATTGCCGCCCGACAGCGCCCGCGCTTCCGGATCGGGCTTGCCCTTGCGCACGTCGAACGACTTGATGACCCGTTCGCTGATCCCCGCCGCATCCTTTTTCTGGACGACACCGGACTTGACCAGCGTTGCATCCGCCGAGTGCCGGGTCAGCACCACGTTCTCCGAGAGCGAGAACCCCGGCACGGCCCCGTGCCCCAGCCGCTCCTCCGGCACGAAGGCCGCCCCCAGCCGGCGCCGTGCCGTCACGCCGTCACGCCCGCAGGGCTTGCCGTCCAGCACCAGCATGTCGGCGCGCGCCAGAATGCGTTCACCCGACAGCGCATCGAACAATTCCGATTGCCCGTTGCCAGCCACCCCGGCGATGGCCACGACCTCGCCGCCGCGCACCTCCAGCGAGATGTTCTTGAGTGTCACCGCAAACGGTCCGTCGGCCGGCAGGGCGAGCCGGTCAAGCTTGAGCCGCACCTTGCCACCGGGCGCGCTCCTCCCGCCATGCACCACATGGATGTCGCCGCCGACCATCAGCCTGGCGAGGCTGCTCGCCGTCTCCTGCGTGGGGTCGACATTGGCCACCACCTTGCCGTGCCGCAGGATCGTGGCGTTGTGGCAGATGCGCTTCACTTCCTCGAGCCGGTGCGAAATGTAGAGGATGGCGCAGCCTTCGCGCGCCAGCCGGTTGAGCGTCAGGAACAGCTGGTCCGCCTCCTGCGGCGTCAGCACCGCTGTCGGCTCGTCCATGATCAGGAGCTTCGGTTCCTGCAGCAGGCAGCGCACGATCTCGATCCGCTGCCGCTCGCCGACCGACAGATCGGCCACCGTCGCCGATGGCACGAGCGGCAGTCCGTACTCCTTCGACACCCGCGCGATCATCTCCGACAGCGCCGCCATGTCGAAGGTCCCCGGCAGCGCCAGCGCGATGTTCTCGGCAACGGTCAGCGCCTCGAACAGCGAGAAGTGCTGGAACACCATGCCGATGCCGAGCTTCCGCGCCAGGTTGGGGCTGGTGATGACAACCGTCTCGCCCTTCCACTTGAAATGGCCCGAGGTCGGCTGCAGCGCCCCGTAGATCATCTTCACCAGCGTCGATTTGCCCGCGCCGTTCTCGCCCAGCAGCGCGTGGATTTCGCCGGGCTTCACTCTGATCGACACCTGGTCGTTGGCCTTCAGCGTCCCGAAGACTTTGGTGATGTCGACTGCTTCGAGCAGATAGTCCGCCACGCGCCCGTCTTTCCCCTCAGCCCGCCATTGTAGCTGGCGTTTCAGCCATGTTGACCGGCTTTTGCCCGGTTCTCAACATCTCATCGCGTTCGAGCAGCTGTGCTGCCGTGGCCGCTGCGATGACTGCCGGCAGCTTGGCCCGGATTCCCGGCACCCCGATCGGGCAGACGAGCCCCGCGACGCGCCCCGCCGGCACGCCACCCGCCCTGAGCCGCGCTGCGAACCGCGCCCGCTTGCTGGCACTGCCGATCAGGCCGACATAGGGAAAGCGCGGATCGGCCAGCGCCGCCGCGCAGATCGCAAGGTCGAGCGCGTGGCTGTGCGTCATGACGAGAACGAAGCTGCCCTCGGGCGCGCCGGCAAGCTCCCCCGCAAAGGCCTCGGTTGCGACACAGCGCACATTTGCCGGCACCGCGGCGGGAAACGCCCCCGGCCGTGCATCGATCCAGCGTACCGCGAAGGGCAGCGGTGCCAGCGCCAGGACCAGCGCCCGGCCGACATGGCCGGCCCCGAACAGAAGGAGCGGCCGGTGACGCTCCCCGAACTGCTCGGCGAAACTTGCCGAGACAATCCGCCCCACGAGAGTGAAGTCACCGGCCTGCTCCCGCGCCGCCAACGCCTCGATGCGGGCGAGCGACGCTTGCTCGAAAACCTCCGTGAACAGCTCGACCCGCCCCCCGCAGCACTGGCCGAGTTCGGGTCCGAGCGCATGTGTCGAGCGCGAAGAGCCGCCGCCGCGCTCGAGCATCGCCTGCGCGGCGGCGATCGCCCGCCACTCCAGTGCCCCGCCGCCGATCGTGCCGTGATAGCCCTGGCGCGTGACGATCATCCGCGCCCCTGCTTCGCGCGGCGCCGAGCCTTCGACGGCAATGACCGACACCATCGCGCAAGCCTCGCCCTCGCGCAGATACCGGGCGATGGTGGGCCATACCATCATGCGCGCATCGCTTTCACCGCGCGCATGATTGCCTCCGGTGTCGCCGGCACGTCGAGCGGCGGAATGCGTCCCGGGTTGAGGCTTGCGATCGCGTGGAAGATTGCCGACCAGACCGAGATCGGCAGCATCAGCGGCGGTTCTCCCACCGCCTTGGAACGGTAGATCGTATCGGCACGGTTGCCGCCGCTCTCATAGAGCGCCACCCGGAAGTCGGCGGGCACGTCCGATGCGCACGGGATCTTGTAGGTCGAAGGCGCATGCGTCATGAGCCGCCCCTGCCCGTCGAACACCAGTTCCTCGGTGGTGAGCCAGCCCATGCCCTGGACGAAACCGCCTTCGATCTGCCCGAGGTCGATCGCCGGATTGAGCGAGTGCCCGACGTCATGCAGGATGTCGGCGCGCAGGACCTTCATCTCGCCTGTCAGCGTGTCGACCAGCACTTCCGAACAGGACGCGCCGTAGGCGAAATAGAAGAACGGGCTGCCCCGCGCCGCCGCCCGGTCCCAATGGATCCTGGGAGTTGCGTAGAAGCCGGTCGCCGACAGCGAAATCCGCGCCTGATGCACTTTCTTCGCAAGCTCGCCGAACCCTATGGAATGATTCCCGCATTTGACTTCGCCTTGCGCAAAGACGACGTCCTTTCTGTTGACGTTCCATTCCTTGGCGATGTGGCCGGCCATGCGTTCGCGGATCGCCGCCGCCGCCTGCCGCGCCGCCATGCCGTTGAGATCCGCGCCCGATGAGGCCGCGGTTGGCGAGGTGTTAGGGACCTTGCCGGTCGTCGTCGCGGTGATCCTGACCCGCTCGGCGGAGATGCCGAACTCTTCCGCCACCACCTGGGCAATCTTGATGTAGAGCCCCTGTCCCATCTCGGTGCCGCCATGGTTGAGATGCACCGAACCGTCCGTGTACACATGAACCAGCGCGCCGGCCTGATTGAGATGGGTAAGCGTGAAGGAAATGCCGAACTTGACCGGGGTGAGGGCAATGCCCTTCTTGAGGTAGGCGCTCGTTGCATTGAACGCGCTGATCTGCTGCCGCCGCGCGCGATAGTCCGACGAGTGCTCGAGGGCCGCAATGACCTCCGGCGCAATATTGTCCGCCACCTTCTGTCCGTAAGGGGTTTGGTCGCGGCCGGGTCCGTAGAGATTGGCCAGCCTCACATCGAGGGGATCGAGGCCCAGCGTCACGGCAATGGCATCCATCATGCGCTCGGCAAAAACCATGCCTTGCGGCCCGCCGAAACCGCGGAACGCCGTGTTCGATACCGTATGCGTCCTGAGCCGCCGCGAATGGATGCGGACCTGCGGATAGTAATAGGCGTTGTCGGCGTGGAACATCGTCCGATCGTTGACACCGAGCGACAGGTCGGCCGAGCAGCCGCAGCGCGACAGGAATGTCACATCCGTGGCGCCGACCCGTCCGCTCGCGTCGAAGCCCACCGCATAATCGACCCGCATGTCGTGGCGCTTGCCGGTCATGATCATGTCATCGTCGCGGTCGAGCCGGCACTTGGCCGGCCGCCCGGTGACATGCGCGGCAAGCGCTGCCAGCGCCGCCCATTGCGCCGCCTGGCTCTCCTTGCCGCCGAAGCCGCCGCCCATGCGCCGGCATTCGCACGTCACCATCGCATCCGGCACCTTGAGCATCTTGGCGACGCAGTGCTGCACTTCGCTTGGATGCTGCGTCGAGGATAGCACCAGCATGCCGCCGCGTTCCTCCGGGATGGCCAGTGCCACCTGTCCCTCGAGGTAGAAATGTTCTTGTCCGCCGACATGGAAGCTTTCGGCAACCCGGTGCGCCGCCGCCGCAATCCCTGCCGCCGCATCGCCGCGCACGAAACTGTAGGGCGGCAGCACATCCGCCGTCCCCATCGCCAGCGCATCTTCGACGCTGACCGCCGGAGTCTCCGCCGCAACCGAAATCCGGCCCAGCCGCGCCGCCTGCCGCGCCTGCTCGCGGCTCTCGGCCACCACGGCGAACACCACCTGCCCGTGGAACACGATCTCGCCGTCCGCCAGGATCGGATCGTCGCCCATTGCCGGACTGCAGTCATTGACGCCGGGAATGTCCCTGGCAGTCAGCACCGCCACCACGCCGGGCGCGGTCCGCACCGCATCGAGGTCGATACCCACGATCCGCCCGCGGGCATGTGCCTGCACGAATCCCGGCGCCACATGCAGCGTGCCGTCCGGCTCCCGCACGTCATCGATATAGAGAGCCGAACCCTGCACATGCAGCGCCGCACTGTCATGCGGCAGGGGCCGGCCCACGCTGTCGCTGCTGATCGGGCGTAACTGGTTCATCTCACGCCGCCCGTTCCCGCCAACCCACGACCCGCGTGGTATGCGACGGCGCGCGGCCGACTTCGATGAGCGCCTTGCGCAGCAAGGCCTGTGCTGTTTCCATGCGGTAGCCGGCGGATGCGCGCATATCGCTGATCGGCTGGAAGTCCGCGGCCAGGGCGGCAAGCGCCGGCTGCCAGGTCGTTGCGTCATGGAGGGACGCTCCCGCGAGCGCTGCCTCGGCGCCGGCTGCCCGCTTCGGAATTGCTGCCATGCCGCCAAAGGCGACGCGGGCATCGCCGATCCGGCCGCCACTCACATTGAACTTGAATGCCCCCATCACCGCCGAAATGTCCTGGTCGAAGCGCTTGGAGATCTTGTAGCAGCGGAAATGCTCGCCCTCCCGGAGTTTGGGGATATCGACACCGATGACCACTTCACCGGGCTGCCGGTCCTGCCGGCCGTAGCCGAGGAAGAACGCCTCGAGCGGCAGGTTGCGCTGGTGCCCGCCGCGCTGCAGGTGCAGCAACGCGCCGAGCGCGATCAGCGCCGGCGGCATGTCGCCGATCGGCGAGCCGTTGGCGATATTGCCGCCGACCGTGCCGGAAGCGCGCACCTGGGTCGAGCCGATACGCCGCACCAGCTCGCCGAGATCGGGATCGATGCCGGCAAGGTGCGGCCACGCCTCGGCATAGGTTACGGCGGCGCCGAGCGACAGCATGTCGGCGGAATCCTGGATCGTGCCGAGCCCCGCCCGCCCGGCATGGATGATCTGCGGCAGCGCCCGCATCTGCTTGGTGATCCACAGGCCCACATCCGTCGCACCCGACACCAGTACGGCTTCGGGATGCAGCAGGGCGAGATCGCATAGCGCCCGCACTGACGCCGGCGCGGCAAAGAAGGCCGAAGCGTCGCCGGCATAGACGTCCTGGCCGTCGTCCAGCGACGCCAGCAGCCCTGCCGTTTCCTGCGCCCGATCCGCCCACAGGTCGAGCGGCCGCCCCCGGCAGGTCGCGACTGCCGCCTCGATGATCGGCCGGTAGCCGGTGCAGCGGCAGAGGTTGCCGGCAATATGGTCGCAGATCTCATCCCGGCCGGGCGTCCCGCCCCGCTGGTAGAGTGTCCACAGCGCCATCACGAAGCCCGGCGTGCAGAAGCCGCATTGCGAACCATGGTGATCGACCAGCGCCTGCTGTACCGGATGCAGGAGGCCGTCGAAGGCCAGGTCCTCGACAGTGACTAGTTCGGTTCCGTCGATCTGTCCGAGGAGAAGGATACAGGCATTGACCGGCTCGTAGACGAGCCTGCCGTGCCTCAGCCGGCCGAGCGCCACCGTGCAGGCGCCGCAGTCGCCTTCATTGCAGCCTTCCTTGGTGCCGCGCGACTTTTCGTCGAGCCGCAGATAGTCGAGCAGTGTGCGCGCCGGCGCAAAATCCGCAACTTCCACCACTTTGCCGCGCCGCAGGAACCGGATGGTGGAACGCGCCATCGCCTCAGCTTCCCCGATAGGTCGAGTAGCCGAAGGGTGACAAGAGGAGCGGCACGTGGAAATGCTGCGCCGGATCGGCTACGCCGAAGCGAATCGGGATCACGTCAAGGAACAGCGGCTCCTTCAGCTGGTGCCCCTGGGCGCGAAGATAGTCGCCGGCATGGAATTGCAGCTCATAGATGCCGTCACCGAAAGCCTTGCCTTCGAGCAGCGGTTCGGCGGTCCGCCCGTCGCTGTTGGTCACCACAGTTTTGAGAATGGCGTTGCTGACATAGAGATCGATCCTCAGTCCCGCCGCCGGCTTGCCCTGCGCGGTATCCAGAACATGCGTGGTCAGTCGTCCCATGATGCGCCTCTCAGGAGGGAGGTTAACAAATAGCTGCTGTGCGCAAAAGCAGCATGTGTCTCACAGTCCGTTGCCTCTTTGCGAACATGCTATGCGTATTTTATCCCCGCAATGTGCCGCCGGGCTTCCCCGCAGAACACCGCCGCGGCCGAATTCTCCGTGAGCGTCGGCCGGCGGACGATCACCAGCCGGTCGGCCGGCAGGGTCCGGTCGCTGAGCGGAATGAAGACGAGCCGCTTTGCCTTGAGATCGTCCTCGATTCCGATCCGCGTCTGGAACGCGATGCAGCGCCCCTCCCGCGCCAGGAGTGCCATCAGCCGCAGCGAGTTGCATTCGACGAGATAATGCGGCCCGGCCCGCCGCCGCCCGAGCCCCCGGTCAAGAATGGCCCTGAGGCTGAGCCCGTGTGCCGGCCAGGCCAGCGCATGCTCGAGGCAATCAGCCAGCGTCAGGCTGTGCCGCCGCGCCAGGGGATGCGCCGGCGTCATGATCGCCCCCACTTCCAGCGTCCGTTCATACTCGACGGCAATGCCTTCGTAGGATGTGGGATTGAAGGTGAAGCCGGCATCGGCATGGGTGTCGCGCACCATGGCCGTGACCGCATCGGACCCCGCGACGGTGATCGACAGCTGCAGGCCCGGATAGGCGCGGCTGAAGTTACTCACGATATCGGGGAGGATTTTCTGGGTGACGCTTTCGACGGTTGCCACCCTGACCCGCCCGCGCTTGAGGCCCTTCAGCGCCGCGATCTCGGCCAGCGTCGACTCGTGCTGGCGTTCCGAGGCCCTGAGGCCCTTCAGCAGGATGTCGCCCGCTGCCGACAGCCTGAGGCTTCGCCCCTGGCGCTCGAACAGTTCGGTGCCGAGCATCTGTTCGAGCAGGATGAGTTGCCGGCTGATCGCCGAGGCCGCCACATTGAGATGCCGGGCCGCCCCGCGCACCGAGCCCGCCTCCGCCACGGCGGCGAAATAGCGGTAGGCAAGCGATAGGGCTGAATCGGCCGGCATGGGCCGAGAATAGCGGCGAAACGTCCCTCAACAAGGGCGGCTTCTCCTGCGACCGCACCCCGCGCCAGGATATCCAGCGCGGTGCTGGGGAGATTACCCCACCACCGTCTTCGCCCCGGCCGCGCGCAGGGCCCCGGCAAAATTCCCGGACGGTTCCGCGTCCGTCACCAGTGTCACCTGCGGCCCCCACGGGCCGTAGACGGTGAGCGACGGCTTGTCGAACTTCGCATGGTCCGCAAGGATGAAGGCCTCCGACGCCCGCCGCATCATCGCGCCGTAGATCATGCCGGCCGGCAGGGCCGCGTCATTGGGGCCCTCGGTGGTCAGTCCGCTCGCGCCCAGGAACGCCTTGTGGGCATGGAAGTGCTGCAGCGCATCGATCGTGTCGGCGCCGTGGATCAGCCCTTCGCGCCCGTCATACTGGCCGGGCAGGACCAGCACCTTGTGCGTCACGTTGCTGGCGATGGCCTGGGCGACCGAGAATGCATGGGTGATGACCGTCAGGTGGTCGCAGACCGCCGCCAGCCGCCGTGCGAAATGCAGCGTCGTCGCGCCGCCGCCGATCATCAGGATGTCGTTCGCCGCCACCAGCGCTGCCGCCGCAGCGGCAATCCGCTCGCGCTCGGCCACCATCAGCTTCTCGCGCTCCGCCAGTCCCGGTTCGAAGGCAATCGGCCGCAGCGCCCCGCCATAGGTGCGGTTCACCAGCCCCTTTGTGTCGAGTTCCGTGAGATCGCGCCGGATCGTCTCGGCGGACACCTTGAACAGCGCCGCCAGCTCATGGACGCGCATGGCTGGCGTCGCCTTGAGCTGCGCCACGATGCGGGCCTGCCGGGCGCCCTTGTTGCGAAGCGAAACATCCATACACGTAAACCTACACATTAAATGCCCGATTGACAACAGATATATGTTGTGATTTAGTCATAAAGAGACTGGAGTCCCACAATGTTTGACTATGGCCTGTTCAAGTTCGAGTCGAAGCAGGACCTGTTCGACAAGGCGATCCGCTACTGGAATCCGGACAAAACGAAGTTCTGGCAGAAGGCCGGCGTCGATCTCGTCATCGACCGCCGCGAGGGCTACTGCCTCTATGACATGTCGGGCCGCCGCCTCATCGACCTGCATTTGAACGGCGGCACCTACAATTTCGGTCACCGCCACCCCGAGCTGGTCGACACACTCAAATATGCCCTCGACTATTTCGACATCGGCAACCACTGGTTTCCGTCAGTCGCCCGCGCCGCCCTCGCCGAATCGCTGATCCGCGTCTCCCCCGGTTTCACCTATGCGGTGTTCGCGCCCGGCGGCGCCGAAGCTGTCGACATCGCCATCAAGAGCGCCCGCTACGCCACCAAGCGCCGCAAGATCGTCTCGATCATCAAGGG
>CAZIXE010000054.1:0-24264 GCA_964543235.1 uncultured Rhizobiaceae bacterium
ACAACTGCATGCTTCCGCATGGCCCGGACCGCACGGCTTTCGAGGGAGCCTCCAATGCCACGCTCAAACCTGAAAAGCTCGATGAAACGATGTCATTCATGTTCGAGACGCGCTTTCCCCAGCATCTCACGGAATGGGCGGCCAAATCCGCCCCCCTGCAGGACGATTACATCGAATGCTGGGCGAGCCTCGACAAGAAGTTCGATGGCAAGCCGGGCGAAAAGTAAGCGGCATGCCCCTTCTCCGGTCCTGGGTTGAGAGCGCCAACGCGCAAGGCTGCGCCTTTCCGCTCAACAATCTGCCATGCGGAGTCTTTTCGATCGGCAGGAAAGACGCACGCTGCGGCATAGCCATCGGCAATCATGTGCTGGATGTGCGTGCGCTCGAGAAAGCGGGCCTGCTCTCGTTGAAAGGCGGTCCCTATTTCAAGGCGCCAAGCTGGAATGCATTGATGGCGGCCGGCCCGGCTGTATGGGCGGCCCTGCGTGAAAAACTGACATCGATTCTGGGTTCAGGATCGCGCAAGCGCAGGGCGGTTGAGCCGCATCTGCACCCGCTGGCTCGTGCCGCCCTGCACATGCCCTTCCGGGTGGCCGAATACACGGACTTCTACGCGGGCCGCCATCATGCCTTCAATGTGGGCACCATGTTCCGCGGGCCGGAAAACGCCCTGCCGCCCAATTGGCTGCACATCCCGATCGGCTACAACGGCCGCGCCTCGTCTGTCGTTGTTTCCGGCACGCCGGTCACACGGCCCTGGGGCCAGATCAAGGGACCAAATGATGCGGTGCCGCGCTTCGCACCCTCGCAGCGCTTCGACATCGAGCTGGAAATGGGGGCCATCGTCGGCGTGCCTTCCGCGCATGGCAAGCCAGTGACGGTCGCCGAAGCCGACGCGATGATCTTCGGCTATGTGCTGCTCAACGACTGGTCGGCCCGCGACATCCAGGCCTGGGAATACCAGCCGCTGGGGCCCTTCCAGTCGAAAGCCACCGCGACAACGATTTCGCCCTGGATCGTGATGAAAGCGGCCCTTGAGCCGTTTCGCGTCGCATCGCCGGCACGGGAAGTGCCGCTGCTGCCCTATCTCCACGAACCGGGGCCGATGCTTTATGACATTGATCTGCAAGTGGGCCTGACGGCCGGGGGCGGAACGGAAACCATCATCTCGCGAACCAACTCCCGCGAAATGTACTACTCCGCCGCGCAGCAACTCGCGCACCACACCACATCCGGCTGCGCGATGAACACCGGCGATCTTCTGGGCTCCGGCACCATCTCGGGCCCCACGAGAGAGTCGCGCGGCTCATTGCTGGAGCTGTCATGGGGCGGCAAGGAGCCGATCAGGCTGGCTGACGGCAGCGAACGCCGTTTCATTGAGGATCACGACACACTCACCCTGCGCGGGCAAGCGGCGGGTGATGGCTACACGATCGGGTTCGGCGAATGCTCCGGGCAAGTTCTGCCGGCTTTGCCCGACCCTTACGCGCGCTGAGAGGACAACAATGGCAAAGGCATTCGCATCGCAGGGCGATCTTGCGGAGAAGAAGATCACCTTCAATGAAATTGGCGAAGGCCTCTACGCCTTCACGGCGGAAGGCGACCCCAATTCCGGCGTCATCATCGGCGATGACAGTGTCATGGTCGTCGAGGCCCAGGCCACGCCGCGCCTGGCGCAGAAAGTGATCGATTGCGTCCGCACCGTCACCGACAAGCCCATCACCCATGTTGCTCTGACGCATTACCATGCGGTGCGCGTGCTCGGCGCCTCGGCCTTCAAAGCCCAACAGATCATCATGTCGGAAGCGGCCCGCAACATGGTGGCGGAACGCGGCCAGGAAGACTGGGACTCCGAGTTCCAGCGCTTCCCGCGGCTTTTTCAGGGTCACGAAAGCATTCCCGGCCTGACCTGGCCCACCACAACCTTCAACGGCAGGATGAGCGTGTGGCTGGGCAAGCGCCGCGTGGACATTCTCCAGCTGGGGCGCGCTCACACGGCGGGTGATGCCGTGATCCATGTTCCAGATCAGAACGTGATGTTCACGGGCGACATCGTGGAAGCGCACTCAGCCTGCTATTGCGGCGACGGGCACTTCCGCGAATGGGGGCCGACGCTTGAAGCCGTGCGTTCCTATGATCTTTCGGCCATAGCCCCGGGCCGCGGCGATGCGGTGGTCGGACGCGAGGCGGTGAACGGCGCGCTCGACCGCACCAAGGACTTCGTGGAATCCACCTTCAGGCCCGTAGAGAGAATTGCCGCGCGCGGCGGCACGCTGAAAGAAGCTTGGGATGCGGTGCGTGCGGCCTGTGACCCCAAGTTCAAAGACTATGCGATCTACGAGCACTGCCTGCCCTTCAACGTTGCCCGCGCCTATGACGAGGCGTGCGGCATTTCGCACCCCCGCATCTGGACCGCCCAGCGCGATCTCGAAATGTGGGCGGCGCTGCAGGGCTAGAACCTGCCATGGGCCGCATCTTCGATACGCCGCTCTATCCCTACCAGCGTTCGCCAGACCAGGATGCGCCGGAGCCCATCCGCCATCCGGTCGTGGTCATTGGCGCAGGGCCGGTCGGACTTGCCGCCGCCATTGACTGCGCGCTGCACGGCATTCCCGTGATCGTGCTGGACGACAACGACAAAGTGTCTTTCGGATCGCGTGCCATCTGCTTTGCCAAACGCACGCTCGAGATTCTCGATCGCCTGGGCTGCGGTGATTCACTGGTCAACAAGGGCGTGCAATGGAAAGTCGGCAAGGTTTTCTTCGATACGCGCCAAGTCTATCAATTCGATCTGCTTGCCGAAGGCGGCCACAAGCGGCCCGCCTTCATCAATCTGCAGCAGTATTACCTCGAAAATGGGCTGGTCGACCGCGTGCGTGAACTGCAGGCGGCGGGACGGCCCATCGAGATCCGCGGCCGCCACAAGGTGGCTGGCATCACCACACAAGCGGACAATGTGTCGCTTGCCGTGGAAACGCCGGACGGCAGTTACACAGTGGAAGCCGACTGGGTGATCGCCTGCGATGGCGCGGCCTCGCCCGTGCGGCACATGATGGGACTCGACTTCATCGGCCGCGTGTTCGAGGACAACTTCCTCATCGCCGATGTGAGAATGGACGCGGACTTCCCGACCGAACGCTGGTTCTGGTTCGATCCGCCCTTCAACCGGGGACAGTCGGCACTCCTGCACAAGCAGCCCGACAATGTCTGGCGCATCGACCTGCAACTGGGCTGGAACATCGACAAGGAACTGGAAAAGAAGCCGGAGCGCGTGATCCCGCGGCTCAAGGCCATGCTGGGCGATGATGTGAGTTTCGAGCTCGAGTGGGTGTCAATCTATACCTTCCAGTGCCGGCGCATGGAGAAATTCCGCCACGGCCGCGTGATCTTTGCCGGAGACTCGGCCCATCAGGTGTCGCCCTTCGGCGCGCGGGGCGCCAATTCAGGGCTTCAGGACACGGATAACCTGATCTGGAAACTGAAGCTGGTCATCGACGGCAAGGCGCCAGATTCGCTTCTGGAGAGCTACGACATTGAACGCATCCATGGCGCTGACGAGAATATCCTGAACTCCAGCCGGTCCACGGATTTCATCACGCCAAAATCGGATGTGTCGCGACTGTTCCGCAACGCCGTTCTTGACCTTTCGGAACACCATGCCTTTGCCCGTCCACTGGTGAATTCCGGGCGTCTTTCGGTGCCCTGCACCTATGATGGCTCGCCGCTCAATGGCGCGGATGTCGAGGCACTGCCACGCCGCTCGCGGCCGGGCGCACCGGCCGTCGATGCGCCAACGGACAAGGGATGGCTGCTGGACCAGCTGGGTACAGACTTCCAGCTTCTGGCCATCAACTGCAGCACGCCCGAACGGCTGGATGTTGACGGCATCACGGTGACGGCAGTTCCTGTCGTTGCACCGTCACCGGAGCTGCGCGATCGCTATCTCGGGGGCGAAGCGGCGGCGGTCTATCTCCTGCGGCCCGATCAGCATGTGGCCGCCCGCTGGACGGCGTTCAACGAGAATTCCGTGCGCGCTGCCGTGAACTGCGCCGCCGGGAGGGTTTGAAGATGGCTGACCTCATCACCACGCCGAATATTGCCGGACCGGATGACTTCTACGCAGACCTGCTGGCGCTGCATGCAGGCCACTCCACAGACGAAAGCCACGCCATCAACGCGCGGCTGGTCCTGATCCTCGCCAACCATATCGGCGACCGGAACGTCCTGCGCCAGGCCTTCGAGGCCGCCAGGCCCACAGCCAAAGGATAGATCGGCTAAGGTCCAGATGCCGGAAGAATGGTGAACAGCATCACAGACCGCCGAGATCCAGCATGCCATCGTCGCGCAACGTTTCGAGGACAATCTCAGATTTAACGCGGTCCACGGTGGGGTGAGCCAGCAGCGTATCACTAATCACCCGCTGCAACCCGTTGAGATCGCGCACCGCCAGCTTGAGCAGATAGTCAAAGTCTCCTGTCACGGCATGGGCTTCCAGAACACTCGGCGCACGCGCAATCATCTCGGCAAAGCGCCGGCTGTTGCCCCGGGAGTGATTGTGCAGTTTCACATGCACGAATGCCGTTACCGTCAAGCCAAGCCGGCGGCCATCCAGCACCGCCCGGTAGCGCCGGATCAGCCCCCGCTCCTCCAGCGACACGCGCCGGCGCGCGACCTGGCTGTCGGACAGCCCCACCTTCTCCGCCAGTTCAAGGCGCGCAAGGTTTGAATCTCGCTGCAGTACATCCAGCAGCTTCCGGTCATACGCGTCGATCATGTGCGCATAATTCTTCAAGAATGAGACTTTCGTGCACGATATCGTGCAAAATTGACTTCCACAACCCCATATTTGCGCAGAATCCGCCCACCAAAGTCTGCTAGGCCTCGGTCTCTCCCGGAAAGGAAGGGCATCATGGGACCATTTCCGCACGACGCGCCGCCAGCCCAGATCACGGCCGACAACCCGATGGGCACAGACGGTTTTGAGTTCGTCGAATACGCCCACCCCGACCCGCAGGCCCTCGACAGCCTGTTTCGCAAGCTCGGCTTCTCTCCCGTGGCCCGGCACCGCTCCAAGGATGTGCTGCTCTACCGGCAAGGCGGGGTGAACTTCATCGTCAACCGCGAGAAGAACTCGTTCGCACAGAAATTCGCCGAGAAGCATGGGCCATCCGCACCCGCCATGGCCTTCCGCGTCGCGGATGCCCGGAAAGCCTATGAGCGCGCATTATCCCTCGGCGCCAAGCCCGTGCAGTCGCAGGCCGGTCCGATGGAACTCAACATTCCAGCCATTGAAGGCATCGGCGGCTTGCACATCTATCTCGTGGACCGCTATGGCGCCAAGGGCTCGATCTACGACGTGGATTTCGAATGGCTTGGCGAGCGCGACCCAGCGCCCAGGGGGGCCGGCCTCTACTACATCGACCATCTCACCCACAATGTTGAGCGCGGCAACATGAACCCCTGGGCGGCGTTCTACGAGAAGCTGTTCAACTTCAGGGAAATCCGTTTCTTCGCCATCGAAGGCAAGCACACGGGCCTGATGTCACGCGCCATGACTAGCCCCTGCGGCAAGATCCGCATCCCCATCAACGAGTCGGCCGACGACAAGAGCCAGATCGAGGAGTACCTCAAGAAGTACAGGGGCGAGGGCATCCAGCACATCGCCCTGGGCAGCCATAATCTGTACGACACGATCGAAGCACTGGAGGCCAACGGCATCGCCTTCATGCCGGGTGCGCCCGATACCTATTATGAGAAGGTCGATTCCCGGGTGCCAGGCCACGGCGAGCCTATCGATCGGCTGAAACGCAATCGCATCCTCATCGATGGAGAAGGTGTGGTGAATGGCGGCCTGACCAAGGTGCTGTTGCAGCGCTTCTCCAAGACCTGCATCGGGCCGATCTTCTTCGAATTCATCGAGCGCAAGGGCGATGAGGGCTTCGGCGAAGGAAATTTCCGCGCCCTGTTCGAGTCGATCGAGGAGGATCAGATCCGGCGCGGGGTGTTGACTGCAAAACCTGTGACTTGAGGCGCCGCAAGGCAGCAGGCGGCACTATCTAGCCAACATACTCACGCGCCAAAGCCATGGCCACGGCAATGTTTCGCTCGTTGCGCGCTGCCGCGCCATTTTCATTCATCCGGGGAATGATCCAGCCCAGATAGGTGAAGGCGCGCAAAACCAGGAAAACAGGCAGCAGGTCCACTTCCATCGGGCGGACAGAGCCGTAGCCATCAAGAAGTGCTCGCTTCAGGTCTGGATAGTCCGGCTCCTGCATGTTCTTGATGAGGGCCGTGGCAAGATCAAACAGGCGGAAACCCGTGCCGCAGTCATCGAAGTCTATGAACTTCACGTCGTTGCCTTCCAGCAGAACATTCTCGCGAACGAGATCCGCATGGATCAGGCCAAAGTCCAGCCTGACCCTGTCCGACTGCAAGACGCTGCGGGCCTTGTCCCGGGCCGCCATGACGAGTTTGCGGCCGGCGGGGCCGAGAGCGGGATTTTCCCAGAACCTGCCCCAATAGGGTTCCGGACCGGTGAGACCGTCCACGTCCCAGGCTGGGCGGGAGAAGCTCGCAGGCCTTGACCAGCGATCGCTGATGGCGTGGAGCCTCGCGATGGCCGCGCCAAAGCGCGAGAATGTCCCCGCGCGGTCTTCAATCTCGAGGGGTCTTGCCACACTCCCCAGAGGACTGCCGCCGAGCCAGGTGAGGACACTGACAAGCTGCCCCTCCACTTCCTCGATGTACACGCCCTGGCATGACGTGATCGGGCGCGGCACATGCAGCCTCGCTCTTGCGAGCTCGGCCATCCAATCCAGTTCAGACCGGATTTCCGCCATGCTGCGGTAGCCCGGCCGATGAAAGCGCAGGGCAAACCGACTGCCCCGATCATCCTCGATGCGGTAGACGATGTTTTCGCGTTCTGCAGCAAGGCTGCATGCCGAAACTGCCAGCGGCCAGCGGCCCAGAACGGATTTGGGATCCGCTGCCATCATGCTTCAAGCGGGACTTCACTGAAGACATTGTCGAGGGTTTGGATCAGCAGGTCGGCATTGTCGCGCGAGAAGGGCATGGGGGGGCGGATCTTGAGCGTGTTGTAATGAATGCCGAGGAAGTTCAGCAACACGCCCCGCTGTCTCATGGCGTTTGCTATCTTCTTCGTGTAGGCTGTGGCCGGCGCCTTGGTTTGGCGATCAAGAACAAGCTCGGCCCCGAAGAAGAGGCCCGATCCCCGCACGTCCCCGATGACCTCATGTTTCTCCGCGAGCTTGAGCAGACCGGCCCGGGCATAGCGCCCGACCTGTTCCGCATTGGCCATGAGGTTTTCTTCGAAGAGCACCTGCAAGGTGGCGAGTGCTGCGGCCGCCGAGACAGGATTTCCGCCGAAGGTGTTGAAATAGCGGAAGCCTGTGCGGAAAGCCCTCATGAAGTCCGGGGTGGTGACGACACCGCCCACCGGATGCCCATTGGCCATGGGCTTGCCCAGTGTCACGACATCCGGCACAAAGCCCAGCCTCTGATGACCCCACATGTGCGTGCCTATGCGCCCAAACCCGGGCTGCACTTCATCGGCAATGATGATGCCACCGGCACGCCGGACAACTTCGACTGTTGGATCAAGCCAGCCCCTCGGCAGGTCGGGAAAACCTTCGTTGGCAAAATAGGGGCAGACGATAAGCGCCGAGAAACCACAGCCGGCCTTCTCCAGCTCATCGATTTTCTCCTGCACTGCGGCTGCAAATGCCCTCGCATGGGCTTCGCCCGGCGCTCCACCGAGCGGACGGTAGCTGTCCGGCGCCGGCGCGAAACGATAGTTCGGCCATGTGCCCCCGGGCGGAGGGTTGGTGCGCGAGAGCTGCGACACGGCCATGGTATTGCCATGGTAGGTGTGATCGGAGGCGATGACCCCCGTCTTCCCGGTCACTGACTGCGCAATGCGCAGGGCGATGTCATTGGCCTCGGAGCCCGTGCAGGTGAGTATGGCAGTGGAGAGCGTGGCATCGAACGTCGCGGTCAGCCGTTCGATGTAGTCCAGCAGCGTCTCATGCAGATAGCGCGTATGCGTGTTCAGAGTTGACGCCTGCCGGCAAATCGCCTCGACCACGCGCGGATGGCAATGGCCGACGTGAGGCACATTGTTGTAGCAATCGAGATAGCGCCGCCCAGCGGCATCCCAGACCCACACACCTTCGCCTTTCACGAGGTGCACGGGCTCATCATAGAAGGTCGAGACGTTAGGCCCCAGTAACCGGGCCCTGCGGGCGATGATCTCCTGGTTTGATCGAGGAGCCAAAGTCAATTCCTTCCGAAGATCATGCGCGACGGACGATGCCTGCCTTGACCCAACCATCGAATATCTCGAGCGCCTTCTCGGCAAACGCCAAATCGTTGATATGGGCGTTTATTTCCGTGAACTGCGTAGGCGGCCTGATGGCATTTCGAATTTCGTCGAAGAACTCTCTTTGGCTGTCCGGGTCGTAGGCCGGCGCGCCTTGCTTGTCCCACTCCTCAATGCCCAGATTGGGTAAAATGAAATGCGCAGGAGACTTGGACGCCTTCAGACGCTTTGCTACCTCCCGCGCAGTTTCCCGCCTTTCCTTGCCATTAAGAGCCGCTGACTTGATCAGCCGATTGTGAGCGTGGAACGGGCGGTCAGCAAACTTTGCAGGCATCTCCTGCCAGCCAGCGAAATCAATCAGGTCCAGGCAGCCCGGCGCAACGATTTGCGGAATGCCCGCTCGCCCCGCACTCAACAAACGGTCCGGCCCGCTGTGCACGACCGAACCAAACATCAGATTGCCCAGTTCCGGCAAGGCAAAATCCATGACGCAGGCAAATGCACCCGAAGCAGCGAGACTTTCAAACGCCATGCCACCCATGCCGGTGGCATGGAAGATGGCCACTTCGTAGCCGCGCTGCTCCAAAGCGGGCTTCAAGCGTTTCATATAGGACAGACAAGAGCTGCCAAGGCTGGTCATGCCTATGACAGGGCGCCCGACGCCTGGCGCCTCGACGGCGCGAGCCGCACCAACCACCGCTCCCGCCGCCTGGCTGAGTGATGATTTGCAGATTGAGTTCAGACCGTAGAGTCCACCGGCCCAGAGGATCATCTGGATATCCGGAGCAAGACGATCAGCCGGGATTAGTGGCGAGAATGAAATCGTCGAGATAATGTACTTCGGAACACCCATTGGCAAAGACCGCGCGCAGTCCAGCGCAAGGTCTGTCCCCATTGTGCCGCCCATGGCGACGAGCCCGTGAATCTTCCCTTCGGCATACAGTTTCTTCACCAACGCTGTGGCGCCTGCCGCCATGATCTGCATGGCAGTATTTTCATCTCCGGAGTCAATTGCCGCCTGAATGGACGAGCCTGCCGCCGCTGCAACGTCGTGTTTGGACAGATGCGTTGGCCGTGGCGGATTGCCCAAGACACTGACATCCATGGTCACTGCCTTGGCACCCTGCTTTTCAATGCAGGACGTAAGGTAGTCGAGTTCCGGCGCCTTTGTATCATAGGTGCCGATGATGAGGATGTTCGTCATCTTTGCATCATGCCCTCATGCGATCGCCCGCGGGATCATAGAACGGCGCAAGTTGAAGTGTTGCAGCATGGGGTTTTCCAGCGACAAGGACTTCAAACCTGCCTTCAAGCCACTCTTTCGTAACCCCCGACTCGTTGTGAAGCGTGGCGATGCCGAGCGATGCGCCCAGTCGATAGCCCCATGCGCCGGACGTGACATGGCCAACAATCCTGCCGTCGCGCAACACGGGTTCATTGTGGATGAGGAACGGACCTCGTTCCTCTGCCGCTCCTTCAATTCGTACACTGACGGTCCGGTGCCTGGTCGCGGCACCAGCCGCCCTCTGAGACTGCAGTGCTTCCTTGCCCAGGAACGGGCCTTTCTTGCCGAGTGCTACTGCAAACCCCAAGCCTGTCTCAAATGGCGTATCCTCCTCGCCGAGGTCGTGCCCAAAATGTCGAAATGCCTTCTCCATGCGGCAATGATTGAGTGCGAACATGCCAGCATGGCGCAAACCGGCACTTCGTCCAACCTCCCACAGGCCTTCATAAATTCCGGCAGCAAACTCACTGGAGATCAGCAGTTCAAACCCCAGTTCGCCAATGAAGGACCGCCGGATGGCCCAGGCACGATCATAACCGATGTCTATTTCCTTCGCGGCGCCAAAGGGCAAGGCTTCACGAGACAAGTTGTCGCCAGAGCAATGCTGAAGGATATTCCGAGCTTCGGGGCCGTGAAGTCCCAGCAAAGCGTAACCCGAAGTGGCATCAAAGACCTCAAATCTCCAGCCCCGGTCCGCGTGAGTCTTAATCCATGCCTGATCACGAATTTGACTGGGATGACCCGTAATGACAATGAAGCGGTCCGGGGCCAGCCGGGTTATTGTCACATCTGCCTCGATACCACCTCGCGAATTGAGCATTTGCGTGTAGACGGAAGTGCCAACGTTGACATCCATCTCGGCCCCACACACGCTATTGAGCGCCAAAACGGCATCTGGCCCCTGCACAATGATCTTGCCGAACATGGATTGGTCTAACAGCACAGCTCTGTCGCGAGCCGCCTCACATTCGGCCTTCACAAGTGGTGACCAGTCCTGATGCCCGAGACTTGCCCGGGCCGGCCACCCACGCTGCTGGTCATCAAAATACATCGGGACTTCCCAGCCAATGCGCTCAGCGAACACCGCGCCTGCGGTCTTCAACTGTTCATGCAAGGGCACGCGCCGCACACCGCGCGCCGATTCAACCTGCCTGCCCGGCCATTGTAAGCCGTAGTGAAAACCTATGGCTTCTTCTATGCGGGTTTGAAGGTAGCGGTTATTTGACTGGAACGGATGGGCCCGGCTTGCAAGCAGTGAACCCATGCCGCGCCTCGGCAGGCCGTCCAAAATCCATTCCGCCATGGTGCGGCCAACACCCCCGGAATTCAGGATGCCATTCGAGTTCATGCCTGCGGCAATGAAGAGGCCCTCAATCTCCGGCGCTGGGCCCAGATAAGGCCTGCCGTCCGGCGTAAAACTTTCTGGACCGCAAAAGAACGTCCTAATACCCCAGTCCGCAAGTTTCGGCATGCGCTCAAACATCCGTTCGAGGATCGGCTCGACATGTTCCATGTCGAAGGGTAGCTCATCAAACTCAAACCTGTCGGGAATGCCGCCCACACCCCAGGCCTTGCCTTTGGCTTCAAATGCACCAATGAGCAGTTTGCCCGCATCTTCCTTCCAATAGGTCCGTTCTTCGGCGATGACCAACACCGGCAGATCGCGCGATAACTCATCAATAGGTTCCGTGATCACGTAAAAATGTTCCGCTGCGTGCAGTGGCACCGTAACGCCATGTTGCTTGGCGAATGCGTGTGTCCACATGCCACCGGCAAGAACAACGCGGTCTGTTTCGATGCTCCCCTGTTCGGTCTCCACCCCAACGACGCGGCCATCGCGGACAATCAGCCTGTCGGCGCGAAGGTTCTCGTGAATGATGGCGCCTCTCCTGCGGGCGCCTTTTGCAAGCGCCCGCGTTACATCCAGCGGGTTGACCTGACCATTCGATGGCACGAAGAGGCCGCAACGCACGCCTTGCAGGTCCACATGCGGCCAGAGCGCGCTGATCTGACCAATATCGAGCAGGCACGCTTCCACATCTACGCGGCCCGCATGATCGAGATTTCGCAACAACTGTTCCTCGCGGACAGAACTTAGGGCGAGATTGAGCGTGCCATTCTGCTTGTATCCCGTAGCCTGACCCGTCTCAGCTTCCAGGTCACGGAACAGCTGGGTCGTATTTTTTGCAAGTTCCGTCTGTGCGGAAGACTCACGCAATTGACCAACGATACCAGCCGCATGCCAGGTGGTGCCACTCGCGAGTTGCTTGCGCTCAAGCAGGCATGCCCCTTCCACACCGCGCTTGGCCAGGTGATAGAGGATTGATGTCCCGATGATGCCGCCGCCGATGATGACGACGGGTGCACGTTCAAGAAAACTTGCACTCATAGCTGCATCCACGCCGTCTTGAGATTCTGATACTTGTCGAGCGCATGGAGAGACTTGTCGTGTCCGTTGCCGGACTGCTTATGGCCGCCCAGCGGAACGGTATTGTCAGCTCCGCCATAGGTGTTAACATGGACAACGCCCGCACTGATGCCGCGCACCATGCGGTGTGCGCGTGAGAGGCTGGAAGTCCAGACAGCCGAAGCCAGGGCATATTTCGTTCCGTTGGCGATGCGCAGCGCGTCCGCTTCGTCTTCAAAGGGTATGACTGCCAGTACGGGGCCAAACACCTCCTCCTGGGCCACAGTCATTGCTGGGTTTACTGAATCAAGGATGGTGGGCGCCATGAAGTATCCCCCGGTCTCTTCCAGAATGCGCTCTCCGCCAGTGCGAATTTGCGCGCCCTCAGAAACAGCCTCCGCCACATGAGCGAGATTTTTCTGCAGCTGCTCGAGGCTGGCGACGGCACCGCTCTCCGTCTTAAGGTCAAGCGGATCGCCCACCTTCACCTTCCTTGCAAAGTCTACAAGCCGGTTCGTGAAATCACCGTAGATGGAGCGCTCAACAAGCAGGCGCGAGCCGGCCACGCATACCTGGCCGGAATTCCGGAAGATGCCGGCGGTCGAAACCCTGGCGGCCAGGTCCAGATCCGGAGCGTCTGCAAATACGATGTTCGGGGACTTGCCGCCAAGTTCAAGATAGACACGCTTGAGGTTGGATTCGGCCGCATACTGCAAGAGCCTGCGGCCAACGCCGCCGGAACCCGTGAAGACGAGCACATCCACATCCATATGCCGCGCCAAGGCCTCTCCCGCCACCGCACCACGCCCGGTAACCACATTGAGAACCCCTTCCGGCAATCCTGCTTCTGCGCAAATCTCAGCAAGTCTCAGCAGCGAAAGCGAAGCAATTTCCGCAGGCTTGAGTATGACGGAATTCCCGGCAGCCAGTGCCGGCGCAATCTTCCAGGCGCCGATCATCAACGGAAAGTTCCAGGGAACAATGGCGCCAACGACGCCTACAGGCTCGCGGTGGACAAGCGCGAGTACATTCTCCGCTGTGGGCGAGATTTCGCCGGGAACCTTGTCAATGGCTTCGGCATAATAGCGGAATGTACCGGCCGCACTTCCGGGCTCTGCCTTCAGCGCCATGGAAATTTCCGTGCCATTGTCGCGCACGCCCAGGACAGCGAGTTCGAGCAGGTTTCCTTCGATCAGCTCGGCGATGCGGAACAGCACTTTCTTGCGCTCCGCCGGAGCAGCCCTGGACCACACCCCTTTCTCAAAACTCCTGCGCGCGGCCTCGACCGCCCTGTCAACGTCAGCAGCCGTCGCGGCCGCAAGCGTGGCCAGTTGCTTGCCGTTCAATGGCGAAATGCTATTGAGGACTCCCCCCTCCGCAGCGGCGACCCAACGGCCATCGACGAAGAGGCATCGGCTCCCGACAACCGTGTGGCGGAGCGAGTCTATGGCCTGCTGATCAATAGTGGCCATGTTCTCTTACAATCCTGGGAACGGCCTTACGCCGGACAGCCTGCCACACAGAAAGACCGACGAGGACGACGATCGCGCCGACCATGATCATGGAGATGGGGCGCTGGACGAAAACCGAGAGATCCCCGTTCGCCGTGCCCAGCGCCTGCCGGAATCGTCCCTCGACGATGGGGCCCATGACGAGGCCCAGAAGAATTGGCGTGACCGGCCACTTGTGGCGGCGGAGGATGTAACCAAGAAAGCCAAAGAAGAGTGCGATCAGCGGGTCAGACAGGCGGTAGCTGGCCACATAGGTGCCAATGAGTGACAGGGTGAGGATGATGGCGCCGACGAAACGCTTGTTGACAGTGGCAATGCGGGCGATCCAGCGTGTGCCTATCATGAGAAACAGAAGGATGACGACATTCATCAGCAGTAATGTCGTATACAATCCAGCGACAAAGTCCGGCCTCTCGACAAAAAGCTGCGGTCCGGGCACAACATTGTGCACCAGAAAAACAGCCAGCATCATGGCTGTCAGTTCTTCTCCGGGAATGCCAAGCGCCAGCATGGGGATGAACGCCGCCGGCGGCACCGCATTGTTGGTTGCCTCCGAAACGATGATGCCCTCGGGAGATCCCTTGCCAAAGAGCTCAGGCTTCTTCGAGATTTTCCTGGCCCACACGTAATTGACCTGCTGCGCCAGGAACTCCCCCACACCCGGCAGGATTCCACAAATGACGCCGAATACCGATGAACCGATCAGGGTCACCGGATAGCGGAAGATTTCCAGGAAGCCGTCAAAGAAGCGCCCTGTCAGCTTGTGGACGGGAAACGAGTCCTCCCGGTCCGTCAGTTGCACGATTGCCTGACTGATGGCGAACAGACCGATCACCACAGGAACAAGCGGCATTCCGCTCATCAGAAAGGTCTGGTCGAAGGTGAAACGTTGCGTGTTGAAAGCGCGTTCCAGGCCGATAGTCGCCAGAAACATGCCGAATGTCAAAGCGCCCAGCGCCTCGATGCGCTGACCTACATGACCGAGTACCACCAGCACCAGTGCAAAGAGTGCGACCATGGCAAATTCCGCAGATCCAAACCTGCTGGCGAACTCCGCCAAGTGCTTGGACAGCAAAATCATGGCCAGAACGGCAATCACGCCTCCGACAAAGGAAGACGAGTAGGCAATCGACATGGCCCGTCGTCCCTCGCCCCTCCTGGTCATGGGATAGCCTTCGATTGCCGTGAGGATTGCCACCGGGGAGCCGGGCACGTTGATGAGAGTTGCCGGAATGGCGCTGCCGTAGGCGGAGCCGCAATAGACACCGAGCAGAAGGGTTATTCCAACAAGCGGATCCATTGCAAAAGTGGTCGGCAAGAGTATGGCGATCGTCACGGCAGCACCAGCACCAGGGATGGCGCCAACGACAACGCCAATGATGGCGCCAAGAACCATTGAACCGGCAACGTCAAACCGCTGAAGCTGAGACAGGCCAAGAAGAAGAAATTCCATCTCCTGCTCCGTCAGAACCAGCGCGTGAGAAACTTCCGGACGACATCCGGAAAGAGGTCATAGAGTTCGGCGGTCGGCACCCAGATGCCAAGGCCCCAGCGGAAGACAGCCGTGAGGGCAAGCGCGGCGAGCAGCCCGGCGATCCGCCAGCGGCTTGTCCTCAGCCCGCTTCTAAAGAGCAGCCACTGAATGAACAGGGCTGTCGACAGAAAGTATCCCAGATAAGCAAGAGCGTAGAGATAGCAGAGGAAATAGAGAAAATACTCGATTGGCCTGAACCAGCCGACGATCTCTTTCCTTGCTTCGGCCACTTCGGCTTCGGAAACGGCCTTCCGTCTCAATGCGGCGATATCCTTCAGCAGCGAAACAGTGTTGGCAAGAAACAGGACACCCAAGACAATGGCCGGCAGTGTCCATGGTTGGGTCCACCATCCCGCATTCTCAGGACCGCTGCGAGTTTGAAAGGGAAGGAGAACCAGCAGACCAGCTGTAACGACCGTGAATACGATCGTCAGGGCAAGAGTTTCTACCCTGTTCGCGCTGTGGGATGATTCCGCCATGGCAATCGGCTTGCAGCAATAATAGTCGGGCAGGCCACCATGGCCCGCCCTGTAAAGTCTTCTTCAGTCTTTCACACCCAGCTTCTCGCGGATGCCTTTCAACTTCTCATAATCTGCGTCAATAACCTTCTGGGCCTCAGCTGCCGGCAACCAATAGATCAAGGCTCCTGTCGTCTCGGCGACTTCCCTGGCTTTCTGGCTTTCGACCATTTTCTTTGCGGCCGCCTCAAGCTTGTCCTTTACGTCCTGTGGCGTGCCTTTTGGAACGAACAGGCCATTCCATAAGGATGCAGAGGCGTCGGGTACCTGCTCGCCCATGGTCGCCACATCACGCGTCACCGATGTCCGTTCGGAAGTGATTGTGGCGATGACATTGAGATCATTCAGGCACGGCAACACCAGCTGGGCGGTTGTATTGATCACGTCAGCATCGCCGTTTGTGAGCGTCGAGCAGTCTACCATGTCAAAGGCTGCTTCGGCCGAGAATTTCCCGCCCAACTGCTGAAGGGCAAACACACTGATCAGGGTTGGTTCAAGGCCATAGCCAAAATGGCCGAGGCGGACGGGATTTGCCTTCGAATACTCGGCCAGCTCCTTCATGTTCTTATAGGGAGCATCCTTCTTCGAAGCGATGAGGAAGGGATAGGTGAGGAAGATGCCCACCACTTCGAACGTGTCACGCTTGAAAGGCGCATTCTCGCCCATGGTCTTGACCGTTGGCACTCCCACGACGAACGAACCAACCGTGTAACCGTCGGCCGGAGCGTTCGCGACTTCCGTGGCGCCAACCACGGCCCCGCCGCCGGGACGATTCACGACCGCCGCCGGCGCTCCGTACATCGCCTGGAACTCCTCCGCGATCAGACGAGTCAAAACGTCCTCAAGATCTCCCGGCGGCCAAGGAACGACGAACTGAACCGGTTTCTCAGGATAGTCGGCAAATGCTGGCGTTGTTGCAGGCACAGCGGTCGAGACAGCACAGGCCAGGGCCAGCGCGATCATTCTTGTCATGGGTTTCCTCCATTGATGATCGGTTCATTATTATCACCGACGGTTCAAATATCTTGCCAAGTGCGCCATTTTGAGTCAAGTTGTTTTGAGAACCAACGAAACCGGCATGCAAAAGTGTCTTCGACCGTCGACAAAGCATTGAGCCTGCTTGAGCTTTTCTCGGCGCAACAGCCCGAGCTCGGGTTGAGCGAAATTGCAAGGCTTGCGGATATCGACAAGGCGACGGCCCATCGCCTACTCTCGACCCTGGCCAAGCGAGGCTTCCTCGAACAGAACGAGCAGACACGGCTCTATCGCATCGGCGTCAGTGTCATCCGTCTGGCGCGCCACCGGGAAGCAATTTTTCCACTCGAATCTGTTGTCAGGTCTGAACTGGAAATGCTTGCGCAAGTCACAGGCGAGACATGTCACGCTTCACTTCTGGCCGGAAGCAAACTCGCCACGATCGGATATGTGGAGGGCAGCAGGGCCATTCATGTCACACTTGAACCCGGCCAATTGCTGCACCTTCACGCGACGGCTTCAGGATTGGCCTGCCTGGCCTTCATGTCCGACGAACGGCAGAAGACCCTGCTGCGGCAGCCCATGGAACAATTCACTCCGACCACGCCGGTGAAGCAGGAAAAGGTCAAGAGCCTGATCGAAACTGTCCGAAGAGCCGGATTCGCAGTCGCTGACCAGACCTACGAGTCCGACGTCTATGGCATTGCCGCACCGATTTTCGGCGCTGACGGCTTCGCGCAAGGAGCCGTCGCTGTGGCAACGCCTGCCCATCGCATGACGAAGGATATCCGCAAACAGACGGCTTCGCATGTGATCGATACGTCTGTGCGGATCACGCGGAGGCTGGGCTTCGAACCTCCTGCTTCCTTCCTCGGATTGCAACAACGGAGTGCGGCATGACCCCGAGCAAGCGGGCACTGATCCTGGATTTCGGCGGTGTGATTTCCCGAACCCTGTTCGAAACCCATGGCCTGACGGAACAGGCCCTCGGATTGCCATCTGGCACACTCACGTGGCGGGGTCCATTCGCGCCTGAAACCGACCCGCTCTGGTGTGACATGCAGGCGCGAAAGATCAGCGAGCGCGACTACTGGCTCACCCGCACACAGGAAGTGGGAGCGCTTGCCGGAAGGCCGTGGACACGGATGGAGGAGTTCGTGCGGGCTGCCCGGGGAGCCGACCCGGCGAACATCATCCGACCAGAATTCCATGCGGCCATTGCCAAGGCAAAGTCAGCAGGAGTCATGCTCGGCATCCTCTCCAATGAACTCGACCTGTTCTATGGCGCGGACTTCAGGACAAGGCTGCCCTTCCTTGCGGATTTCAACGCCATCGTCGATGCGACCTATACCGGCGTCCTCAAGCCTGACCCCAAGTCCTACACGAGCATCTGCGATGCCCTGGGTGTTGCACCTCAGGCATGTGTATTTGTCGATGACCAATTGAAGAACATCGAGGGCGCAGTGGCCCTCGGCATGACGGCTGTGCATTTCGACGTAAGAGACCCTGCAGCGAGCTACAAACTGGCCTTGTCACACCTGGGCCTCGATGATCAGGAGAAGGCAGCATGAACGCGCATGACAGCAATTTTCTGAAGGCCAACAATGCACGTCACATGTGGCATCCGATGGCGCACCCGGCAGACTCGCTGGCCAATCCGCCCAAAATTGTCACAGCCGCAGAGGGCGTCACCCTGACGGATGTCGATGGCCATCGCGTGATCGACGGCGTTGGGGGCCTGTGGAATGTGAACCTGGGGTATTCCTGCGACCCCGTGAAGAAGGCGATTTCGGACCAGCTGAACAAGCTGGCCTACTATTCCGCTTTCCGCGGCACCTCCACAGGGCCGGCCATTGAGCTGTCACACATGCTGTCCGAATGGTTTGCGCCCGACGGCATGACACGGGCCTTTTTCACCTCCGGCGGCTCCGACAGCGTCGAAACATCGCTGCGGCTGGCACGTCAGTATCACAAGATTCGCGGCGATCGCGACCGCATCAAGTTCCTGTCACTCAAAAAGGGCTACCACGGAACGCATTTCGGCGGTGCGTCGGTCAACGGCAACCAGAATTTCCGGCGCAACTATGAACCGCTGATGCCCGGCTGTTTCCAATTGCCGGCACCCTATACCTATCGCAATCCCTTCAATGAATCAGACCCGGCAAAACTGGCGCAGCTATGCGCACAAGCCATTGAAGATGAAATCGCCTTCCAGGGCGCCGACACCATCGCGGCCTTCATCATGGAACCGGTCATGGGCGCCGGCGGTGTCATTCCTCCTCACGAAAGTTTCATGCCCCTCGTGCGCGGAATTTGCGACAGGCACGGCATCCTTCTCATTGCGGATGAGGTCATCACCGCTTTCGGCCGCACAGGAGCCTGGACAGGATCACGGTTGTGGAACGTGAAACCCGACATGATGTGTCTCGCCAAGGCCATTACCAACGGTTATTTTCCCTTTGGCGCCACCCTGCTGAATGACAAGGTGGCGGAGGTTTTCGAGAGGGACAAAAGCGGGGCAGGCAATATTGGCCACGGCTACACTTATTCGGCGCACCCTGTCGGGGCGGCGGCGGCGCTGGCCTGCATTCCTGAAATCACCAGAGCCAGAGTCAACGAGAATGCGGCCGCGCGCGGAGCCGAACTGCTGGCCGCGGCCGAAGCCCTGAAGAAGAAGCATGAGCTCGTCGGCGATGTGCGCGGCAAAGGCCTGATGGTGGCGCTTGAGTGCGTCTCCGATCGCGGCAAGAAAACACCCGCCACGAAAGACACAATGCAAAAGGTTTTTGATGGCGCCTATGCCGATGGCGTGATGATCCGCATTTCGGGCAACACCATCATCCTGTCGCCGCCTCTGGTCATTACCGCGAGCGATGTGCAGGCCATAGCTCATGCACTCGACACTGGACTCTCGGCTGCTGCATGACCGGCAACGAGGAAAGCTGGGTTGCCCTGCTGGGTGTCAAGGGCGGGCCAGCCATCAACCCCCATGGCTCCATGCCGACGTCCAGCCTGTTACGGCTAGACGGCAAGACCGTCGTTGTGGATTGCGGCGCAGGCGTTGCACTGGGCATTGCCCGTCAAGGCATCGCTCTGAAAACGATCGACGCGGTTTTCATCACCCATCTGCACTCAGACCACTATCTCGACCTTGGCCCGCTTCTGCATACGGCGTGGACGGCAGGCCTCTCGCGCCCCATTCCGGTGTTCGGCCCTGAAGGTTTGCAGGACTATTTGGATCACTTCATTGCCTCCATGCGCTTCGACATCGACACGCGCATCGCAGACGAGGGCCGCCCGGACCTGAAGGACCTCGTTGAGCTGCATGTACTTGGCGACGACAAAGCTGCGTCCATCGGCGCTATCAAGGTTACGGCGTTGCGCAATCTTCACCCGCCCCTGGTGGAGAGTTTCGCGCTCCGCTTTGACGGCACGGGCAAATCCATTGTCTTTTCGGGTGACACCGCATTCTTTCCGCCACTGGCAGAATTTGCCGAAGGCGTGACGGTCCTGGTCCATGAAGCGATGTACCCCGAGGGCATTGACCGCCTGGTGGCCCGCATTGGCAATGGCGACGACCGCTTGCGCAAGCACATGTTTGCGTCACACACGCCCATCGAGGATGCAGGCCGGATTGCCATGATGGCCGGCGCCGGGTGCCTTGCCATCCACCACATGGTGCCGCTTGATGATCCGCTGATCAGGCCGGGCGACTGGGAATCTGGTGCGCGCAAGCATTGGCCGGGCCCACTGCACATTGGAACCGATGGCTTGCGCATTCCGATACGGCCAATGCCGTAGCCAGTGTTCCTGCTGCGTTCAGGTGCCGGTTCCGGAGTTCTCAATGCTCTCCACCGCTGCCTGAAGCCGGTCAAGCCTTTCCAGCAGCTCTGTCAATTCGCCCTTGCCGAAGGCCTTTTCGATGGCGGCATAGATCGCCGCACTCTGCGGCGCCGCGCTTTCGAGAAAGCGCAAGCCCGTGACCGTGAGTTCAATCATGGTGCGGCGTCCATCCACCTTGCCGCGAGAACTGGTGATGAGCTTCTGATCCTCCAAAGTCCTCATGATGCGGGACAGGCTGGGAGGCAGGATACAGGCACGCTCGGCAACATGACCCGCTTCCGATACACCGTCCTCTCCCAATACACGCAGGACCCGCCATTGCTGCTCAGTCAGCCCGATGCTTGCCAAATGTGGCCGGAATAGCCGCATAACAGCCTCGCGCGCACGCAGGAGCGCCATGGGCAGGGAACGTCTGGTGGAAACGATTCTTCTTCTGGGCATGGCGACGTTCTAACAGGAATTCGCGGAATCGACAGCTTACCCGCAGGCACCACTTGACAAGCCCACCATTATTTAACATGTTAATTATCGGAGTGTCAATCGATGCCGCATCTGGTTATCCAGTACTCTGACAATATGGCCGGTGAACGCATACAGCGCCTTTGCGATGCGCTGGCTGATGTCCTGGCTGACACCGGGCTTTTCCCGCTCGGCGGCATCCGGGTGCGCGCCCTTCCGTGCCCGGCCTATGCCATCGCTGACAGTCATCCGCGCAATGCATTTGTCGACATGGTGCTCCGCATCGGAACCGGGCGCAGCGAAGCCGACAAGAAGATGACAGGCGACCGGTTGATGCACACGGCCGAGGCCGCGTTCTCCCATGATCTCGCCAGTCCGCATTTTGCCCTGTCCCTGGAAATCGTCGAGATCGACCCCATCCTCACTTGGAAGAGAAACAGCATGCACACCCGCTTGAAGGGAGCCTCATGAGAACACTGCAGGACCACCTGGCCAAGGCGGAAGACATTCTGAGTCGCTTCAAGACTGGTCTACCCAACTTCATCAACGGAAAAGAGTCGGATGGATGCGGTGGAACATTCGAAACCCGTTCTCCAGTCGATGAGAGCCTGCTGGCCCAAGTGGCGCTGGGTACGGCTGAAGATATTGACCACGCAGCCATGGCCGCCAGACAGGCATTTGCCGCCTGGGCAGCGCTGTCCGGCGAGAAACGCAAGGCCCTGCTGCACAAGGTGGCTGACCTCATCGAGACGCGGGCCGAAGAAATAGCTCTTTGTGAATGCATGGACACGGGCCAGGCCTGGCGCTTCATGTCCAAGGCGGCGTTGCGCGGTGCTGAAAACTTCCGCTACTTCGCTGACCTGGCGCCGGGCGCACGCGATGGCCTCAGCCTGCAATCGGAACATCATCTCAACATCACCTCGCGCCACCCTATCGGCCCGGTCGGCGTGATCACGCCCTGGAACACGCCGTTCATGCTGTCCACCTGGAAGATTGCGCCAGCACTCGCAGCGGGTTGTACGGTCGTGCACAAGCCGGCTGAATTCTCGCCGATCACCGCGCGGCTGCTCGCAGAAATCGTCCACGAGGCTGGTATCCCCCCCGGCGTGCTGAATCTCGTCAATGGCATGGGCGAAGGTGCGGGCAAGGCTCTCACCGAACATCCGGACATCAAGGCCATTGCCTTTGTGGGCGAGTCCAGAACCGGTTCCATGATCATGAAACAGGGCGCGGACACGCTGAAGCGCGTGCACTTCGAACTGGGCGGCAAGAACCCTGTCATCGTGTTCGCGGATGCCGATCTTGAGCGCGCTCTCGATGCGGTGATCTTCATGATCTACTCGCTCAATGGCGAACGCTGCACCTCATCGTCGCGGCTGCTGGTGCAGGAGTCGATTGCGGAAGAGTTCCACGAAAAACTGATTGCCCGCGTCAATGCCATCAAGGTCGGGCACCCGCTTGACCCGGTGACGGAAATCGGTCCTCTCATTCACAAGACCCATTTCGACAAGGTGATGGGCTATGTGGCGGCTGGCAAGGCGGAGGGCGCAAGGCTGGCCGCGGGTGGCGAACGCCATGGCACAACGGGCTGGTATATGCGCCCGACCCTTTTCACCCACGCCGCACCCCACATGCGGATCGCCCAGGAAGAGATTTTCGGAGCCGTCCTCACCTCATTGACATTCCGGGATGAAGACGAAGCCCTCAGCATCGCCAATGGTGTTGCCTATGGTCTCACAGGCTATGTCTGGACCAATGACCTCACCCGGGCCTTACGCGTTTCCAACAGGCTGGAAGCGGGCATGATCTGGGTAAATTCAGAGAATGTCCGCCACCTGCCCACGCCCTTCGGCGGAGTAAAGTCCTCCGGCATTGGCCGCGACGGCGGTGACTGGTCATTCGAGTTCTACATGGAAACAAAGAACACGGCGATTGCAACCGGCCACCATGGCATTCCGAAACTGGGAACCCTCTGATGCCCGTTCCAAGACCCAACCTCTATCCCACCTTCAATGTCGTCCGATTGTCGCATGTGGAATATGGCGTCACCGACCTCTCCGCCTCGCGGGCCTTCTATGCCGACACGCTTGGCCTGCAGGTCACACACGAAGACCGGGACTTGATCACCCTGCGGGCCATGGAGGAACGCAGCCATCATTGCATCGTGCTGCGCAAGTCATCGCAGGCCCACGCAAAGGTGCTGGGCTTCAAGCTATACGACACGCCCGATCTGGAGAGGGCTGAGCACTGGTTCAAGGCCAAGGGCCTGCCGACGTCCTGGGTAGATCGGCCTTGGCAGGGCCGCACGCTGCTCACGCAAGACATCTTCGGCATTCCGCTGGAGTTCCATGTTCAAATGGAGAAGCTGCCGGCCATTCACCAGAAATATGCGCTCTACAGGGGCGTGAAGCCTCTGCGCATCGATCATTTCAACTGCTTCTCACCTGATGTCGATGCCAGCGTCGGCTTCTACAACGAGATGGGCTTTCGGGTGACCGAATACACGGAAGACGAAGTCTCCGGGAAACTATGGGCCGCATGGATGCACCGCAAAGGCGGCGTGCATGACATGGCCTTCACCAATGGCCTGGGCCCGCGCCTGCACCACACGGCTTTCTGGGTGCCGAACCCCCTGAACATCATCGATCTCCTCGATCTCATGTCCACCACGGGCTATCTCAAGAACATAGAGCGTGGCCCCGGCCGCCATGGCATTTCCAATGCTTTTTTCCTCTATGTGCGCGATCCCGACGGACATCGAATCGAGATCTATTGCTGCGACTATCTTACGGTCGAACCCGATCTTGAACCCATCAAATGGGACCTGAAGGATCCGCAGCGCCAGACCCTGTGGGGTGCGCCCGCGCCCAGGTCGTGGTTTGAAGAGGGAACCTTGTTCGAGGGCATCGCACCGCGTGAGGCAGCCCTCGAAGCCCAGCCGCTTGTCGCGCCATGACCGGGAAGCCCGTTCCCTTCCGGCTCCAGGACATCAACCCCGGCAAGATCATCTGCGTGGGGGTGAATTATCCCGATCGCAATGCGGAATACAGGGATGGTCAGGAGGCGCCGAAGTTCCCCTCGCTGTTCGTCCGCTTCCCGCAAAGTTTTGTCGGCCACGGCGAGGCGCTGCTGCGCCCCAAGGCATCAGTTCAGCTCGATTATGAAGGAGAGATTGCCCTCATCATCGGAAAATCCGCGCGGCACATCCCTGAACACGACGCCCTCGCGTACGTCGCTGCAGTAACGCTCTGCAATGAAGGCTCCGTGCGGGACTGGATCAGGCATGGCAAGTTCAATGTCACACAGGGCAAGAACTTTGATCGCTCCGGCTCGCTGGGTCCATGGCTTGTTCCCTTCACCGATGAAAGGCAGATCGCGGATATCCGCCTGACCA
>CAZIXE010000055.1:0-23639 GCA_964543235.1 uncultured Rhizobiaceae bacterium
TGATTCCACTTTGGCGCATCATGCACTAGGCACGCTTCCGACCGCGGGGCTTCAGTGCCGAAGGATCCAGCAGTTCGTGCAGGGGTACGATGAAATAGCGGGCATGGGCATTGTCAATGGTTTCGCGCGCCTTGGCGTTCCATGCCCGCATGGCCTGCTCATAGTCCGCAAAGACGCCGACGATATCCAGATGCGCGACATCCCTGAAATGCACACCCGCAAGGTCTTCCAGCTCACCACCGAACACCAGATGCAACAGCTGTTTGGCCCGCCGGGCCGGTTTCTTCGCCATACTAGTCACCCATCGCGGAAACGATCATCCGATGCAGGGCCAGGTTTGCAGCAACCATGCCACGCTGCCAGGTCTTCTGGCCATTGTAGGCGTAGAGCTTGCCATCCAGGCCCGTTACCGTGCCGCCTGCTTCATGCAGGATCAAGTCGCCCGCAGCAAGGTCCCAATCATTCTTGTTGCCGGTGGAAACAGCGGCGTCATAGGCACCTTGCGCGACCAGGCACAAGCGCAACGCCAGAGGGATGTCGGTGCCGATTTGCGGCTCGACGCAGCCGTGTCGCGCCAGTGATCGCAACGCCCCTCGGCTTCCAACCACCATGGCGCAGTCGAGAGCGGGGTGCAATCCTGCGGCGATGGACTTTCCGTTGAGAACCGCGCCTGCGCCGAGTGAGGCCTCATAGAGCTGCTCGGTGACCGGCCGGTAGACGACGCCACAGACCGGGCGGCGGTCGTGCACCAGCGCCACTGCAATGCACCATTCGTCGCTGCCATTGACGAATGAACGGGTGCCATCGATCGGATCGGCGATCCAAATCGTGCGGGCATTGCGGCGATCGGGACTTTCCGGCGACTCCTCCGACAACCAGCCGTATGACGGCCGCTGCGTCTGAAGCCGCGTCCGCAGCAAGGCATCGACTGCCAAATCGGCCTCGGTCACTGGCGTGCCATCCGGTTTCGTCCAGTTCCGGACGCGCTGGCGAAAGAGGGTCAGCGCCAGCGCACCCGCCTCGCGCACAGCCTCGACCAGCAGGCGAACATCACGCCGGTCAACCGGCAGTGTTTCAGGCTCCGGCAATGGTCATACCCTCGACACATACAGTTGGCGCATTGGTGGAGCCGCGAAATTCCAGGTCGTCTGCAGGCGTCAGATGGGCAAACATGCTGCGAAGATTGCCGGCAATGGTGATCTCGGCGACCGGATAGGCGAGTTCGCCGTTCTCGATCCAGAAGCCGGCGGCACCGCGGCTGTAGTCACCGGTTACCATGTTGACGCCCATGCCAATGAGCTCGGTGACATAGACGCCCGACTTGAGCCCGGCGATCAGGGCATCCGGGCTGACGCTGCCAGCGGCCATATAGACATTGGTCGATGAGGGGCCGGGCGGCGACGAGGTGCTGCGCGCGGCGTGTCCCGTCGATTGCAGACCAAGCTGGCGGGCCGAACGCAAATCCAAAAGCCAGCTCATCAGCGTGCCCGAGTCGATCAGTTTCAGCTTCCGCCCGGCAATGCCCTCGCCATCGAACGGCCGTGACGCGTGGCCGCGCGGCAGGTGGGGATCGTCGATGATGTCCACACCGGCCGGGAAAACCGGCGTGTGCAGGGCATCCAGCAGATAGCTGGACTTGCGGGCAATGGCACTGCCGAGCACGGCGGATACGAGATGTCCAACCAGGCTCGCGGCGACGCGGCGATCATAAACGACCGGGGCGGCCTGCGATCTGATCTTGCGGGGATGCAGGCGCCTGACCGCCCGCTCGCCGGCGATGCGGCCAACCTCCTCAGGCGGCTTGAGGTCCGCGGGGTGGATGGCCGAGGTGTACTCATAGTCGCGCTCCATGGCCGTGCCCTCGCCGGCGATGGCGGACATGCTGAGTGCGGTGGAGGTGCGGATGAAGCTTCCAGAAAAGCCTGCGGAGGTCACAAGAGCAATTTCGCGGCGTGCGGCGGAGGCGCCGCTGCCCGACGAGCGCGTCACACCGGGCACGGCAAGGGCTGCCGCCTCGGCTGCCCGCGACCAGTCTTCCAGGGTCGCCGCCCCGGGAAGATCAGGGGCGGCCAGATCAAGACCCGTGGGAGGCGGAGCGGATGGCTGCGGCGGCGCCAGGCCGGCAAAGGGATCGGGAGGCGCGGCGCTTGCCATGCTGATCGCCATGGCGGCCAGCCGATCCAGCCCTTCGGCATCCAGGACGCTCCCCGAAACGACAGCGGACGACTCGCCGACAAAGACCCGCAGGCCGGCCTCGCGCGATTCGGCCTGTTCGAGCTTTTCGACTCTTCCCTCCTGCACCGCAACTTCCGTTTCAAACCGATTGACGGCGACGGCATCGGCAGCGTCAGCACCCCTGGCGCGGGCCCGCGCTACGAGGTCGGCAGCAAGATCAATCAAGGCAACGCTCATGACAGGAGGCTATCGAGAAGAAGTCCGGCGAGAAGGATCAATCCAAATTCACGATTGCTACGGAACAGCAGCAGGCAGCGCTGCGGATCCGCGATATCCAGCCGCGATACCTGCCAGGCGGCGTGAAGGGCCGCTCCGGCCACACCGATATGGGCCGGCAACCCCGCCCCTGCAAGCCAGAGACTGGCATCGATCAGGATCAAAGCCAATGCAAAGAAGCCGGCAATCCACTGGACGGAGCGGTCGCCAAACCTGAGGGCGGTCGAGCGGACACCGATTAGTGCATCGTCTTCGCGATCCTGGTGGGCATAGATGGTATCGTAGGCCAAGGTCCAGGCCACGCCGCCGGCATAGAGGAGCACCGGCGGCCAGGCGAGGCCGGCGGTGACGGCCGTCCAGCCGACGAGCGCTCCCCAATTGAAGGCCAGGCCCAGGAACAGCTGCGGCCAGTCGGTGACGCGCTTCATGAATGGATAGACCGCCACGACGAGGAGCGACGCCGCACCGAGGACCACCGTGTAGCGGTTGAACTGCAGCAGCACGACAAGGCCTATCAGGCAGAGGCCCACCAGGAAGACAGCCGCCGACAGGACGCTGACCTGCCCGGAAGGAATGGGGCGCGATCGCGTACGTTCCACGGCGGCGTCAAAGTCACGGTCGACGATGTCGTTGAGCGTGCAACCGGCGCCGCGCATGACGACGGCGCCGACCAGGAACAGCAACGCGTACCACGAGTCCGGAATGCCGCCGCCGGCGGACCTCGTAGCCAGCGACAGCGACCACCAGCAAGGCAGCAACAGCAACCACCAGCCGATCGGCCTGTCGAGGCGCGCCAGCCGGGCATACGGCCTGACGTGGCGCGGCAGATGCCGATCCACCCAGTGGCCCTGCACCGCATCGGCGACCCGACCGCCGTTCATATCCGAGCTATGCATGGCCGTTGTGTTAGCTTAAAGCTTCGGCAGTGAACAGGTACCGCGGGCGTGGGGTGCAGGGGTACGGCCGAGGAGTGCGGCAGGATAAAATGATCGGCGAATTTCAAGGGCTATCGCGCGCAGCCCGCCGGGCCGACCGGGCGCATCACCAGCGGGCGGGGTGACAGCCGATCATGCAGACGGCTTTCACGCCCGAGCAGCTCAGCGATCCGCGGATCGCCGCGGCCAACAGCATTCTCCGGTCCTGCGTCCATTGCGGATTCTGCACGGCAACCTGTCCAACCTATGTCCTGCTTGGCGATGAGCTCGACAGCCCAAGGGGGCGCATCTACCTGATCAAGAACATGCTTGAGAAGGGCGAGGCCGCAACAGCCGAGACGGTCAAGCACATCGACCGTTGCCTGTCCTGCCTCGCGTGCATGTCAACCTGCCCATCGGGCGTGCACTACATGCATCTTGTCGATACCGCCCGGGCCCATATCGAAGCAACCTATCGCCGGCCGGTGCCGGAACGATGGCTGCGGAAGCTCCTCGCCTTCATCCTGCCCCGGCCTCACGTGTTCCGGCTGGCGCTGGCCGGCGGCCGGCTTGCCAGGCCGTTGCTTGGGGTGGCAGAGGCCGTCGGGCTGCCGCAGATTGCGGCCCTCCTCGGGCTGGTCCCCGCGCGGCTGCCGCGGCCTGTGACTGCTGGCCGACCGGGACTCTATCCGGCGATCGGGACCAGAAGGGGGCGAGTGGCCCTGCTGATGGGCTGTGTGCAATCCGTGCTCGATCCCGAGATCAACGCCGCCGCACTTCGGCTGCTGCAGCGGCTCGGCTATGACGTCATGATCGCCGGCGACGAAAGCTGCTGCGGGGCGCTCACCCAGCATATGGGCATGGAGCAAGACGCGCTCACGCGTGCGCGCCGCAACATCGACCAGTGGATGGAAGCGGAGATCGAGGCGGTCGTGATCACCGCTTCCGGCTGCGGGACAACCATCAAGGATTACGGCTACATGCTGCGGCTGGACGCGGCCTATGCTGGGAAGGCAGCGGCGATCAGCGCCAAGGCCCGGGATATCACCGAGTTTCTTGCCGGGCGCCTGCCTGGACGGGCGGCGGTGCCGCGGGGCATACGCGTTGCCTACCACTCGGCCTGTTCGATGCAGCACGGGCAGAACATCACCACCCTTCCCCAGCAGCTGCTGCGCGCGGCCGGCTTCGAGGTCGTGGATATACCGGAAGGACATCTGTGCTGCGGTTCAGCCGGCGTCTACAACATCCTGCAGCCGGCGATTGCCAGACGCCTGCGCGCGCGAAAGATCGCGAACATCATGACGCTTGAGCCCGATGTCATCGCCACCGGCAATATCGGCTGCATGACCCAGCTGGCCGGCGGCACAGCCATTCCCGTCGTGCATACGGTGCAGCTGCTGGACTGGGCGTATGGCGGCGACAAGCCGCCGGCGTTCATCGACGCTCGATCAGGATCGCACGGAAATCGTTGACATTGGTCCTGGTCGGGCCGGTGATGACGAGATCGTCCAGCTTCGCAAAGAAGCTGTAAGCATCGTTATCGCCGAGAAGCGCCTGGGCGTCGATTCCCAGAGCTTCGGCGCGCGCCAGGGTGTCAGGGACCACGAATGCGCCGGCATTGTCCTCCGAGCCGTCGATGCCATCGGTGTCACAGGCAATGGCCGAGATGCGCCGATCGCCGGCCAGCGCGATGGCAAGTGCCAGGGCATATTCGGCATTGCGGCCGCCACGGCCACGGCCCGCAACTGTGACGGTCGTTTCGCCGCCCGAGAGAATGACGGCAGGGCCGGCGGTGGAACGCGCCAGCGAGGCGTGCTCCCCAGCCACGAGGCGGGCTTCGCCTTCGATCCGGTCGCCGAGATCGATGACGTTGTAGCCCCGTGACCGGGCGAGGCCGGCGGCAGCGGCCAGAGACTGGGCAGGCGCTGCGATAATTGTGGTGATCGCCCGAGCCAGGCGCGGATCGCCAGGCTTGGGCGTTTCCGCCGCCGGCGACCGGAGATGGTCCAGGACCTGCTGCGGCAGCTTGAGGCCATAGCGGGTGATGATCGCCAGCGCCTCTTCCCGCGTCGTCGGATCGGGAACCGTCGGCCCCGACGCGACAATGGCCGGATCGTCGCCGGGCACGTCGGAGATGACCAGCGACACGACCTGGGCGGGGTGAGCAGCGGCGGCAAGGCGTCCCCCCTTCAGCGCCGAGAGGTGCTTGCGAACGCAGTTCATTTCGCTGATGGGCGCGCCACAGGCCAGAAGCTGGCGGTTCACCTCGCGCTTGTCGTCAAGGGTCAGGCCCGGCGCGGGGGCGGCAAGCAGGGCAGACCCGCCGCCCGATATGAGGCACAGAACGAGATCGTCCTTTGTCAGCCCCTGGACAAGCCGGACCATCCGCTGGGCCGCGTCGCGGCCACGCGCATCGGGAACCGGGTGAGCGGCCTCGACGATCTCGATCTGCCGGCAAGGGGCGGCGTGGCCGTATCGGGTAATGACAAGGCCCGACACTTCGCCAGGCCAATGCGCCTCCACGGCTTCTGCCATGGCCGCAGAGGCCTTGCCCGCGCCGATCACAACCGTGCGGCCGCGCGGCGGCGGCGGCAGGTGACGGGGCACGCAAATCGCCGGATCGGCAGCAGCAACAGCGACACGAAACATGTCAAGCAACAGCCGTTTTGGCAGTTCAACGTCAGCGCCAGCGGGCCTCGGCATCTTGCGGTGCAACCTCATGTGAAGGGATGAACGACTTCTTCTGCCATGCCGCGCGGCGCCGCGACAGGCGTCATTTCGCCCGTACGGTCTCGGCAGGACTCGAAGCCAGCGCCACCTTGCCGCGGGAGACGTTGTAGAGGCGGTCGGCGACGCGCGTCCAGGCCGGGCGATGGGTTATGGCAATGATGGTATATGCACCCCGCAGCCGGGCGATATTGTCGACGATCTCGCGTTCGGTATCCGGGTCGAGCGCACTGGTGACTTCGTCCAGGATCAGGACTTGTGGCCTCGTCACTAGGGCCCGCGCCAGCGATATGCGCTGCCTTTGACCGCCCGAGAACTTGCTCCCCATCTCGCCAACATCGGTGTCCTGGCCTTGAGGTAGATCAGCAACGAAGTCAGCGGCACCGGCCTGGGCAATGGCCGCCGCCACGGCAGCATCGTCGATCGAAGCGTCCTCGAGCGTGATGTTTTCGCGAATGCTCGCATGAAACAGGCTCAACTCCTGAGGGACATAACCGATCATGCGCCGCCAGGCATGCAGATCGACTTCCTCAAGCGGCGTCCCGCCAACGAGGATGCGCCCATGGTCGGGACGGTGCAGGCCAATGAGCAAGTCAATAATGGTGGTCTTGCCCGCTCCTGATGGACCACTGAAGACGGTGATCGCGTTGGCCGGAATTTCGAAAGTCGCGTCGGTGATGACGGGAGCGGTACCGTGCGCGAACGAAACATGTTCGAACCGGCACCCATTGGCGATGACCGGAACATGCTTGCCGGGGTTTGCCTCGTGGTTGTCATTGGCAAGTCTGATGAGCTGATCGGATCGAATATAGGCGCTTTCGACCTGGGCTGACTGCTGCAGGTAGCGCTGGAGCTTCGATACTATCGAAATGATCTGGAAGAAGATCACGCCACTCACCACGAGTTCGGGCAGCGTCAACTGCGTGTACCGGCTGGCGATGTAGAGGCCAATTCCGGCAGTGATGGCTACCAGGGCATCGCCTCCCTGAACCAGCCCCGCCTTGGTGAGCTCACGAGTGATGAGCGCCCGTTTCAGGCGATTCAGGATGCGCGTTATGTCGGCCAGCATCGCGCCATGCCGGTGCATGGACTTGAGCGGCTTGATGTTCGCCAGCATGTCGACCATGTGAACGGTCAGCGCCGCGGTCCTGTCTGTTTGCTTGTAGCCGGCGCGCTTGGTCAGCCTGATCAGATGCCGAAGCACCAGGGCGATGACAATGCTGGCTGCCAGCCCCATGAGCGCCAGCCGCCAGTTGATGGCCAGCGCGACAGCCGCATAGGCAACGGCCTGTACCGAATAGGCCACGACTTGCGCCGAAAGGAGATAGGCATCGCCGGCCCGCCCGGCATCATTGCTGATGACGTTGGCAAAATGGCCACCCTTCTGCTCCGCGAAGAAGCCCCATCGCGCATCGAAGACAGCGGCAATGAGCCGCCGGCGCAGGGAGATCGCCACCCTGGCCGCGGCAATGCCGGCATACGACAAGGCGGTGAAGGACAGGAGCGCCTTGAGAACGGTGAAGCTCACCACCACGAGCACGAGATATCCGAGGGTGGACGGCAAGCCGACGGCATTCATCAGCGACGTGATCACCCCGCCGAGCGGTGAGGAACCAGAGCTGCCACCACCGGCGATGGAAGCGACGGTCGGCAGCAGGGCGCTGATGCTGGTGGCTTCGGCAACCCCGGCAAGCAAGAGGCAAAGCAGCACCGCGAACGGCCTAGTCCCCTCGGCCTTAAAGAAAATCTTTAGTGATTTCAACATCTTACTGTTACGACTTCATTCTCGGCGAATCCCGTCCCGGTAATCGACGCGCCGATCTTGGGTTATGGCATCATGTGCTGTGCATGACCCTCGGCAGTTGCTTACACACGAAAGGCTGATGATCTCAAGCAGATTGGCCAGAACCGGTACGCCATGCCCGAGGTTCAGGTTCGGTTGACGCCTTGCGTGGCATGCGATAACTGCGGCGGCGAGGCGCCGGCCCGGCGCAGCCAGAAAAGAGGCGAGCGGCGCAGCGGCCCGCAGAAAGATTTGCATGACAAAGAAACCCGCCAAGAAGCGCCAACGCGCTCGCCCCGACGCGCAGACCTTCGTTGCCACCGAGAAGCTCAAGTACCAATCGGTGGAACTGCCGGACGGTTCCCGCACCGAAGGCCACGATCGCAGCTATCTGAACGACGTGATCTTCGCCGGTGGCTTCGAGGGAAAGACACTGCTCGATATCGGGTGCTTTCTCGGCTACTTCTGCCTCGAAGCGATGAAGCGCGGCGCCAAGGCCGCGACCGGCATCGAAGCCGATCCCGAAAGCGTGCACCAGGCGGAGGAGATTGCCAGGCTGCATGACGTCGATGCCGAGTTCATCTGCGGGGATTTCGAGCGCTACGATTTCAAGGGCCGGCAGTTCGACACGGTGATCTGCCTGAACGTCACGCACCACATGATGAATCCGATCGGCGCCATTCACAAGATGATGGCTCTTTCGAGAGACCGCATCATTATCGAGTTTGCGAGGCCCGGCCTGCGCGACCTGATCAGCCGTTCGCTCAATCCCTTCGCGATAGTGCTCAATACCCTGCCGGCCATCCTGCTCGGCAATCCGCGCAAGGGCTACGATGTGCTGTCCCGCACCTATCTGTTCACCGCGAAGTCGCTTCAGGTTATCTTCAACACTCACACCAATCTCTACGAGCCGCTAATCATCAAGCATTCGCCCTTCAAGGGTCGCATGATCATGGAGGCGCGGCGCCGCCGGATCGGCCATCTCGTGGTGGTGACCGGCCCGACCTCGAGCGGCAAGTCGACACTGCTCAAGAACATCATGGCCGATGCGGCGCTGCGCAAGCGTCTCGGCCTGCCGGACACCGACTGGCATCTTGTGCCGTCCCACGACATCGACCTGCCGCGCGGGCCGGTTGGCGGTGTCGTGCTTCACTACGATCTGCTGCGTCCCTATCGCCGCAGCATCCGCACTTTCGCGCGCGATCCCCGCTGCGATCTGATCAAATGCGCCGACAGGGTGACATTCATCACCCTCATGCCGCCAATCGCCACGCTGATGAAGCGTCTCGAGACCAATGAACTGTCGGGGCGCACCAGCCGCGGCGCCAAGCGGCAGCGCCATCTCGCCGAGCGCTACGAGGATCCGCGCTTCCTCGAAGCCTGGTATCAGGCGTGGATGGACTACACCGCCGCCTACAAGGCCAAGACGGCCCGCCACCTCCTTTATCATGCCGACGGCGGGCGCGAGACGATCGACGATGCAAGAAACTGGAAAAAGGCCTACGCCAAGGCGGCAGCCAGGACCCCCTAAGATGATCGACGCCAAACCCAGGCCGCTGCTGCGCAAGCTGAAGAAGACGGCACGTATCCTGCGCCTCAAACCCTTCTATCAGGAACAACGCGGTTCAGTGTTCGCCGAACGTTGGGCCATGCTGTCGGCGCATCTGACGGCGGATGATCATTCGCTCATCGATATCGGCTGCAACATCGGACAGTTCACAGCGGCAGCTGCACAGCGCGGCATGTTCGCCATCGGCATCGACGCGTTCGAGGAGGTGGTGGCGCGGGCGCGGTCACTGCATCGGAACGTTCAGAACCTGAGTTTCGCCTGGAGCGAGTTCGGTCCCGACACGGTGCGCCTGCTGCCGCCCGTGGATGTCATTTTCTGCCTGTCCGTCCACCATTACTGGTCACGAAGCCATGGCGAGCAGGCCGCCTGGGACATGATTGGCGCGCTGGCGGCGAAGTCGGGCAAGCTGTTCTTCGAACCTGCCAGTTCACACCGCCGCTACGGGGAGTCCAGGCCTGATTTCGCCGAGAACGACGCCGTGTCGATCGATGATTACGTCAGGCGGGGGTTTGCCCGCGTGGCGCCCCGCAAGAAGGTCGTTTCGCTGGGCGCCACGGCATCGATCCGCAACGAGGCGTTTCGAACGCTCTATCTCATTTCCTGAGTTCATGGCGAAAGACGTAAAGGACTGGGGGCACGATATCGGCTTGGCCTTGTCGATGCTCACGCGGGCCGAGGCCGAGGTTCCCGCCATTGCCCGCCAGGCAGAGTCTCGTGCCTTCCGCCAGATCGGGAGATGGATCCTTCCGGAGCAATATCTGCCGCCAGGACTGGGACGCTGGGAGCCGCCCGGCGGACTGCTCCGCATATTGCGGGCGGACAAGCTCGGCCAGTGGCAGCTCAGGGCACTCGCGGCAAGATCGCGAAGGCTCATGCTCCATTCGGCCGCCGACGCCATATTGCTGAAGGCCAATCTGCGGGCTTTCTACCTGGCAGCCGGCATCACTCTCAAACTCCCCAACCCCGGCCGGCCGGCGAGCTCGGAGCGGTTGCGGCAGGAAATCGCCTGCCGATCGCAGTTCCGACAGTGTCGGGACGTCCGGACGCCCGGGCTTGTTCATGTCCCCAGGGACGAAGGCTTCATCGCCGAGGAGCTGCTGCGTGCAGATCCCATTGCGCGCACGATGCTCGATCCCGCCGAAGTCGCCAGGCGCTACCTTGCATGGCAGGACGTGAACGGCCTGGCAATCAAGTCCTGCGCGGCAGCGGTGGATCTTGAAGAAGAGTTGCCGATACTCCTCGATTACTGCGCAGCCAAGCGGATCGACGTGAAGCGGCTTGAGGCTGCGGTACGCGCGGCGGCTGCGTCCGGCAGGCCCCTGGTTTGTGGCATGTGCAACGGCGATCTCACCGTAACCAACCTCATGTACGCGCCCGACACGCTCTACATCGTTGACTGGGAATGGGCGTCGCGTGATCTGATCCTTGCGGATGCGGTGCGCCTCGGCACCCAGCTGGACGGCTATGCGCGGGCCGCACTGGCTGAATTCATGCGGCTTCCCATCGCGGGTGAGGTGAGGCTCATGGACCCGATACAGCAATATGTCGTGGCGGTAGCCCATGTTGCTGCGCAGCGACTCAAGCGGCGCCAGGACTTTGTGAGCGAGGCCGACAGCACGGCATATGCCCGGCGCGTGAAGACCCGCATCGAGGAGATCGTCCGGCTCGGCAACCAGCTCGCGGCAAGCGGATAGACAGGCTGGACAAGCCATGGTAAGCGGCCTGCGTTTTCCCATGACAGTTTCACGACAAGCGAGGCCAGCGCCTGCGCGATCCTCATCAAAGCTCAGCCGCACATGAACATATCGGTCTTCTCCAAACTCGATTCCCGGGACGTCAATACCTCACCCTATGCCCATCTGGTTCGCGACGGGGCATTGGATCAAGCGATTTATGAGCGGCTGGCCCGTGATTTTCCGCCGCCCGAGCGCTTTGTCGGGGACATGCAGCCCGGCAACAACCAGGCCATTCGAATCCCCGCCAAGGACATCGTCGGGAACAGCGAATTTTCGCCGGAGTGGCAGGAGTTCTTCCGGTTCCATACATCGCAGGACTTCTGGAAGGACATTGTCCGGGTGATGGGCGACGCCATCCGGAAGGCCCATCCGGCGCTGGAGGCCAGAATGGGCAAGCCGCTCGAGCAATGGACAGTGAAGCGGCGCGGCACCGATCAGACGGGGGACATCATCATGGACGCCCTGTTCGTGGTGAATACGCCGGTGCGGACCATGGGTTCTGTCAGGCCCGCCCATGTCGACAATGAAGACGAAATCTGGGCAGGGCTTCTGTACATGCGCCCGGACGACGATCCGACCACCGGCGGCGATCTTGCTATCTATCATTTCAAATCGCGGCCGGCGTTTGGCGGGCACTATGCACCCCTGTCGGCGGTCCACGAGGACAAGGTGGTCAGCTATCAGGCCAACAGGCTCGTGTCGTTCGTCAACTCGGAACTCAGCATCCACGGGGTGACGCCGCGGCCGATCACCGATCGTTACCGGCGCTACATCAACATGGTGGCGCTGCTGCCGTTCAAGGGTTTCACGCTGCCCAAGATGTCGCCGCTGGGACAGGTGAAGTTCTGGATGGAGCGGCGAAAGACCAAATCACACGGTGTGATGGCGAAGAGCCGCTAGCAGCTCCACCAGTCCGACGGCTTCCGGACGGGTCCTTCAGGGGCGTGCCGCAATCATGCTGCGCCACTCGTCGACGGTGCCGATCCTATAGTCAGGCTCCTGATGAATTACCTGCACCCTCTGGCAGTGCGCCTCGGCAAAATCAAACCAGTCCCGGTACATGCGGACGAAATTACCAGTATCGCCGTAGAGCTTGAGCAACCGGGCAGCCTTACGCCGGGCATAGGCCGAGCGGACGTAGAATGGGTTCCCGCCGACTGATTTTTCGGAGTGTCCGTTCCCGTGAACGCCCAGAGATTTTGCAAGTTTTCGCCTGGCATGGAGTCCGGACGAAAAGGCCGCCCCCGGCACTCGGTCCTGATGATAGCGCGCATGCTGGGTTTCGGGATCGAGCCAGAAAGTGGCAATACTCGCATCCTCGGCGCACAGAATCAGATCGAGAACGCCGTGGTGATGGCCGTGCACAGGGCCATGAACTTCCGGTGCGGTAATGTTGTACTGGACAACCATGGCGTCATGGTTGCAGTCGTCGCGATTGCCCAACAGATGGGCGTAGGTTGTGAATTCCCATGGCTTTGCCATGTCCATGTCCAGGGCCGCCGCGATCTCCGGCAGTTGGCCGGAACGCAGTCTGTCGAGGAATGTCGACTTGCCTACCGCATTGACACCGGCAAGAACCAGCAGCCGCCCGATGCGGCGCTTGCGGACCAGGAGCATGGTCTCGCCCGCAGCGCCGCCAGGCAAGCATTCGATGCTGGAAATATCCTGCCGCATTGATTTCAGAAAGGCTTCGATCAGCGACGGCGAGATGTTGAATGCCTGGTCCATGCCGCGCTTGCGCCGTGCCGGTACCAGAAACATTCCCGGCAACCGGTCCAACAGCGGCGCCGCAACGACACTGGGATCGGTACTCCAGTTTGCGCGGGACGATGGCCTCGAATGAACCAATTGAAGGCTGTCGCGGGTCGCCATCACCATGCGTTCCAGGACGGCCAGCGGATTGCGAAAGCAGACCAGGCTCTTGATGCTGAGGATGAAATCGTAAGCTCTCGAGATGTCGTTGCGTTCGACGTCCGAAGGTTCGCATTCGACACCGCTATGTCCGGAGAAGAGTTCTCTGAACCGATGGGGGGCGAGGCCACCGACCGTGACATTACCGCCGCGTGCCCGGATCGCGCTCACCAGCTCGGCGGGCGGTTCGCCGTAGATCAGTACCGACCGTCCGACAAGGTTCGCAGGCAGGTGCACCGCCGGTTCGGCCCGCTGCTTGGTGGTTGCGTTCGCGATGCGATGTTCAGGCAAGACGTCTCGTCGATACATTCTGGGGTTATATGCAGGAGGGCCTTCTGCCGTCTGCAATCGCACTTGCTCTATGCGCCAGACTACGGCAATGCAAGAGCCTGTCCGGCAACAGCGGGAAAGTCGGCGTTCTCCCGGCAGTTCATATCGGAGCAGGCTTCCGCCATCGAGCGCCGTATCGGGGTCAGCTTGAAGGAGAGGCAAGCCTTGCTGCTGGACAGGGAGTCAGGCAAGCCGCATGTGCCGCGGCTGGACGCGGTCGTCATGATCCACAGTATCCTGCGCGCGTTCAAGCGTAGCGGTTCGGTTTATGCGCGCGATGAACTTCTCGACGTCATGGGATGCGCGGACCCGGTCGTTTTTGTTACACTATGGAAACCGGCCCCTGCCCTCGCCCGCGGTTACGAGAAATAGGTCTACAAGAAGTTTAACGTCCCCTGGCAGACGAAGCGGCAGAAACGGATACAAGCGAACTACCACGACCCGGAACAGGTCAGGGATCACTACGATAAATGGCTTCAGTTCCTCAAGCGGCGCGAACGGATAGGTTCATATTTGATATGACCGACCTGGACCGAGTTGTAATGTCACCTGCAGAATGGCGGCAAAAGATATAGTTTACAGAGCGGAACAACTTGAATAAGAGGCGCATCCAGCCAAGGACCGTCCTCGAACAGATGAGTAAGCCATGAAGAATACTGTGTTTATTCACACCAACGGCAAGCAGATCGGCGGCGCCATCGTATCGGCCCACTCGCTCAAGCGAAACTCGCGGACGCCCGATGCGTTCGACGTCAGAATCATCCGCCAGGAAGACTTTGCTTTCTTCCGCGAATTTGAGGGTCGAAAATTCAAGCGGGCGGGCGGCTGGCGAACCTGGAGGAATGATGATCTCCAGTCTTTTACGCCTACGCGGTTCATGCCGCCTGAACTCATGGGCTACAAGGGCCGCGCAGTCGTGATCGACCCCGATGTGTTCGCCGTCGGAGACGTGAATGAACTGCTGACGCGTGACATGGGCGGCAAGGCGATCATGGCCAAGCGGCGTCCCGGTCACAACGGCCGTGACGACTATATTGCCTCGAGTGTCATGCTTCTGGACTGCGCCAGGCTCAGGCACTGGAATGTCCGCAGGCAGTTCGAGGACATGTTCGAGGGGCGTCTCGATTATGACGACTGGATCGTGCTGGCCAACGAGCCCAAGGAATCAATCGGCTATCTCGAAGATGAATGGAACGACTTCGACCGCCTGACGGACCGGACGAAACTCATCCACAATACCAAACGCCGTACCCAGCCATGGAAGACCGGACTGCCCATCGATTTTACCAACCGCATTCCGTTGATTTCCAAGCTTCTCCCGGAAAACGGCATCCGCCTTTGGGGCAAGTACAAGCGGCATCCCGATCCGCGGCAGGAGGCACTGTTCTTCGCACTGTTGCGCGAATGCCTGGAAAGCGGTGAGATCACCGAACAGCAGATCCGTGAGGAAATGCGGGCCAATCACCTCAGGCACGATGCCATGGAGATGGCGCGGACGGCACCCAGTGTCGAAACGGTTCTCGGTCAGGTCAGAATGGCTGCCTGAACATCGCGGCGGCAGTGTCATTGATTTGGGAGATGGTACCGCTGCCCCGGCTCGAACGGGGGACCCCTAGATCCACAATCTAGTGCTCTAACCAACTGAGCTACAGCGGCACGCCGCGAAAGCGGTCGCAACCTAGTCGCAAGACCTGACGACTGCAAGCGTAACCGTCGCCGCAACAACAGAAAGGCCCGTCCGGAAACGGGCCTTTGAGTTGCACGCGGCCAGGGAGGAAAAGCCGCGCGCGGTGTCTATCACCCAATCAGGCTGCGAAGCTCTTGCCCAAGCTGCCCCAGGTGCGGGACAGGCCGTCCTGGACCGGCTTTGCCGTTTCCTTGGCAAGTGCCACGAACAGCTCGCTCATTTCGGCCGCCTGCTTGGAGAAGGCCTCCAGCTGCGCCTTGGCAAATTCCTGGTTGAGGGCAAAGAGATCCGTGGGGGCCTTCACTGCAACAGCCTTGCGGGCAAAGGCGAAGGCCGAATTGACGTTCGATTGAGCGATTTCCATGGCCTTGAGCTGCAGGTCAGCGGCGCGGGACTTGAAGGCGCTGGCGGCGGCGTCGAAGGCCTGGACATTCTCGTGGGCGACTTCACCGGCCTTATTGAAGACAGCTTCAGCCTGATCGAAAGACTTGGTGGCAAAATCGGCAGCTGCCGCTGTGACTTCGGTGCCGATGGCCGCGGCCTCGCCGGCTGCATCGAGTTTTGGCTTTTTGGTCATTCCCGTCTCCTTGGATCTTGATGGCACGAATATAGTGCAGCCTATTGTGCATTGCAACATGATTTTGCGCCGCACAATGTTTACCACGCCATGCGAATGGTTAGCGAAAGGTGGACGAATTGTCTCAAATTTGGCAATGATTTGAAAAACAAGCCGTTAGCTGGGCGCCGCTGGCTGCCGGGCAGGCGCTGAGGATTGCAGCACCGGATACGCATTTGGCCGAAGTCCAGACACCCACGCTTGAAGATTTGCGGCATTCGTCAGACCCGGCATGGCTCTGGGACTGGCAGGCGCAGCGGATCGTGTGGGCGAATGCCGCGGGGCTCATCTATTTCGGGTGCGAAACCCTGTTCGATCTGATCGACCGGCCGTTTGACCTGGCCGAAGCGGGTGTTGCGGCAATCGTCGATGCCGGCCGCACGCTCAGGCGTGGGCAAACAGCTGCTGCCAGGCTCCACTTTCCGTCAACCGGGGTGGCAGAGGGCCTCGATGTCAATTGCCATGTCCATGCGCTGCCGGATGGCCGGCCGGGACTGCTGGTGGCCGCCAGAACCCGGTGGGGGGCCGCCAACGGGATCGGCGCCGAGACGCTGGCGGCGGCGTTCGAGGCATTGCCGGGGGCGGCCCTTGTCGTCGACAAGGCAGGTGACGTTAGGCACGCCAATGCCGCTGCAAGCCGCCTCCTCGGCGCGCATGCTGCGGATATCGCAGGAGAACTGATGGCGCGGGCGAAACTGGCCGGCACGGTGAGTGCGGTCCGGACGGTCGATACGCCGCTCGGCGTGCGCGATATCAGACTTACGCTGCGGATCATGCCGGAGGGCGGCGAGGCCCATGCGGTGATACTGGCCGAAGACGTGACGGCGCGGCGGGCGCTTGAGAAAAAATTATCGGCAGCCGCGGCCCCGCCGGTGCCGGCGCAACCCCAGGGGCTGAGCCCGGCAGAGGCCGATGCCTTCACGGCGCTGGGCCAGGTATTGCGCAGCGAAACCGCCGGCAGCGAAGCGCCGGGGCCGCCACCGCGCCGGGACGAGGTGCCCGAATTCATTCAGCGGGCGCTCGACGCCATGCCGGGGGCGAACCTGTTCCTGCAGCAAGGGCGACTCGAACATGCAAGCCCCGCCGCAGTGGCCCTGCTGGGCTTCGGCGACAAGGGGGACGTGCTCAACGCCGCGCCGCTGGCGGCCGCCCTCAAGGAGCTGGCGCCGGGTCGTGCCGTTGCCGAATTGCCGTGTGCCGACGGCGCTTCACGGCAGTTTTCGCTCACATTCGCGCAAATTCCCTGGCGCGACGGCCCGGCACAGCGGCTGACCCTGGCCCCGGCGGAAGCCACGGCCGAAGCTCCGCCGGAAGCCGCTCCCGCCCCGGCACCAGCGGCGGTGCCGGCGGCCGAGCCCATGGTGGCGGATGCCGAACTCCGGGCCATTCTCGACACCGCCAGCGACGGCCTCGTCATGCTCGATCAAGAGGGGCGCATCCTGTCGCTGTCGGCGGGAGCGGAAGCGATTTTCGGCTATCGCAGCGCCGAGGTGGTGCAAAAACCCTTCGCCGAACTGATGACGGGCGAGTCGAAACGCACGGTAAAGGACTATCTCGCCGCCCTGCAGGGGCCGGGGCTGGCGGCGGTGTTCAATGACGGGCGGGAAGTCACGGCTGTGGTGAAACAGGGCGGCGAGGTGCCGCTGTTCCTGACGATTGCCCGGCTGCAGGCGAAACAGCCCGGAACAGCCGCGTTCTGCGCGGTGGTGCGCGACATCACGCAGTGGAAGAAGACGGAAGCGGAACTCCGGCAGGCGCGCGACGAGGCGGAGCGGCAGAGCCGGCTCAAATCCGAGTTCCTGGCCAATGTCAGCCATGAGCTCAGAACCCCGCTCAACGCCATACTGGGCTTCTCCGAAATGATGCGGATCGAGAGTTTCGGGGCCATCGGCAACGAGAAATACCGCTCCTATATCAATGACATCCACAGTTCGGGCCGGCATCTCCTGGCGCTCATCAACGACCTTCTCGATCTCTCCAAGGTGGAAGCGGGCAAGCTCGAGCTCAATTTCACCTCGGTCAATCTGGGGGAGGTGGTGGAGCACGCCTTCCGCCTCGTGCAGGAGCAGGCGACGCAGCGCCGGGTGCTGCTGCGCAAGGCACTGCCGGCCGACCTGCCCAATGTGGTGGCGGATCTGCGCGCCATGCGGCAGATCCTCATCAATCTCCTCGCCAATGCCGTCAAGTTCACCGATCCGGGCGGCCAGGTCATTGTTTCGGCTGCCGTTTCTCCGGAGGGCGAACTCACGCTCAAGGTCAAGGACACAGGGCTGGGCATGAGCCCGGAAGCGCTGGCGCAGGCCATGGAGCCGTTCCGGCGGGTCAAGACGGCGGGCCGCGAGGCGGAGGGCACGGGGCTGGGGCTGCCGCTCACCAAGGCGCTGGCCGAGGCCAACCGCACCCGCTTTGCCATCGAGAGCGCGCCCGGCCAGGGCACCACGGTCGCCATCACGTTTCCGACGACGCGGGTGCTGGCGATGTGATTTCGGGCGCGATTTCACGCCCGCGACGCGCCATTGCGGCCGGTTTCGACGCGCATTTTCGTGCATTTCGACGGCGAATCCGGGGTTTTCCGGGGTCAAAAATTGCGTGGATGTCCCCGCAATTTGTTGCTTGTCCCCCTATCGGGATGGGGGCCCCTCCTGAAAAGGAATCCCCCCGGCCAGCTCTCGCCGCCGGGGGTAATCCTTCAGTGGTAAACCACTTTGCCGTGGTTTCCCAACCGACTTCCCAAGCATTTCCTTAACGGCATTTGTGTGTCACAGTCAAGGATTGAATGCGGCGTCAACAGGAGGTTGGAGGACGGGCATGCGGATTCTTGGACTCGACTGCGGCATCGCCAGCGTGGGGTGGGCGGTTCTGGACCTGGCCGAGGATGGCAGCGACGGACGGATCGCCGGCTGCGGAACCAGGATGTTCGATACGCCAGAGACCGACAAGGAGCGGCGGCCGAAATCGGAACTCAGGCGCATGTATCGCGGCCAGCGCCGCGTCATCCGGCGCCGCAAGCAGCGCATGAATGCCGTGCGGCGGCTGCTGCACCAGCATGGACTGCTGCCAAGGGCGGGGAGCGACGCGCTGGCCTTCGACGGCACCGATCCCTGGGCCATGCGGGCCATGGCCCATGAGCGGCTGCTGTCGGCGCGCGAACTCGCCGTCGCTCTCGGCCATATCGCACGGCATCGCGGATTCAAATCCAATGCCAAGTCGCGCGGCGAGAACGTCGCCGAAGATTCGAAGATGAAGAAGGCGATGGCCGAAACGCAGGAGAAGATGGCCGGGCGCACCTTCGGGCAGCTCATGGCGAGCGACCCGGCCTTTGCCGGCCGCAAGCGCAACCGCGAGGGCGACTACTCACGAACACCGCTGCGGGCCGATCTCGAAGCGGAAGTGCGGGCGATCTTCCGCGCCCAGCAACGGCGGCAGAATCCGGCGGCGACGCCGGCGCTCGAAGCGGACTTCATCGCCACCGCCTTCTTCCAGCGCGGGCTGCAGGACAGCGAGAAGCTGCTGGCCGACTGCGCGTTCGAGCCGCAAGAGAAACGGACATCGAAGCGCGCCTTTTCCTTCGAGCTGTTCCGCTACCTGTCGCGCCTCAACACCTTCACCATCGAAGCGGGACGCAACACGCGGCGGCTCACGCAACCGGAACTGGAACGGGCCATCGCCGCCTTCGGGTCGACCAAGAAGATCAGCTTCAAGGCACTGCGCAAGATCCTGAAGCTCGGCGATGAGGAGCGTTTCGCGGGGGTGCGGGAGCAGGACGAGGGCAACGATTGCGTGGCACGGCATGGCGAGGCGGCGGCCGGCACGGCTACCCTCAAGGCGGTGCTCGACGGCGCGGCCTGGGACTCGCTTGTCAAGACGCCGGAGAAGCTCGACCGCATCGCCGAGGTCATCACCTTCCGCGAGGACCTGGGCAATATCCGAAAGGGGCTTGAAGAAACAGGACTCGATCCGCTCATCATCGAGGCGCTGATGCAGGCGGTGCAGGACGGCATCTTCACGAAGTTTGCCGGCGCCGGACATATCTCGTCGAAAGCCTGCCGCAACATGATCCCGCACCTGGCACAGGGCAAGGTCTATTCGGACGCGGCAGCAGCCTGCAACTATGACCACACGCAGAGCCGCGAGCGCAACGCCTTCAATGTCGGTATCACCGGCAAGCAGGCGCTGAAGGAAATCCTCAGCCGGCAGATCATCGACCGCTCGCTGGTGGGCAGCCCGATCGCCCGCAAGGCGCTGATCGAGGCGGTCAAGCAGGTGAAGGCCGTGGCCGAGGCGTATGGCATTCCCGACGCCGTGCACGTGGAGCTGGCCCGCGACGTGGGCAAGGGCATCGAGGAACGGCGCGAGATCGAGCGCGGCATCGAGAAGCGGAACAAGGAGAAGGAGCGGCTGCGGGCGCGCTTCGCCGAGGATGTGGGCGAACCCTGCCGGACGGCCGAGGACCTGCTCAGATACGAGCTGTGGCTCGAACAGAACGGGCGCTGCGTCTATTCCGACGTGCTGATCTCGCCCCGGGACATCGTGGCGACGAGCAATGCCGTCGAGGTCGATCACATCCTGCCGTGGAGCCGTTTCGGCGATGACAGTTTTCACAACAAGACGCTGTGCACCGCCAAGGCCAATCGCGAGAAGCGCGGGCAAACGCCCTATGAATGGTTCGGTTCGAACGAAGCGCAGTGGGCCGCCTATGTGGCGCGCGTGCAGAGCCTTCCCGCGCTGCGCGGCATCAAGCGGCGGAACTACACGCTCAAGGATGCCGCGAGCGCCGAAGAGAGGTTCCGCTCGCGCAACCTCAACGACACGCGCTGGGTGTGCCGGCTGCTGGCGGAATGCCTCAAGCAGCTTTATCCGAAGGACGAAGGGCAGCGCCGCGTGTTCACGCGGCCCGGGGCGCTGACCGACCGGATGCGGCGCGGCTGGGGCCTGCAATGGGTCAAGAAGAACGAGAAGGGCGAGCGCATCGCCGACGACCGTCATCACGCGCTGGACGCCATCGTCTGTGCCGCGACGACGGAAGCCATGATGCAGAAGCTGACCAAGGTATTCCAGAAGGAAGAGGAGATGGGCGGGCACCGCGACTTCCGCGCGCTGGACCAGCCCTGGCCCGGCTTCCGCGAACAGACGCTGGCGGCCGTCGAGCGCGTGTTCGTCTCCCGCGCCGAGCGGCGGCGGGCGCGCGGCGAGGCGCATGCCGCCACCATCCGCTCGGTGTCGGAGCGCGACGGCGAGAGACTGGTGTTCGAGCGGCGGCGCATCGGCGACCTCAAGGACAGCGACCTCGACCGCATCAAGGACCCGGAGCGGAATGCGGCGACCATCGCGGCGCTGCGCGCCTGGATCGCGGCGGGAAAGCCCGAGGACGCACCACCGCTCTCGCCCAAGGGCGATCCGATCGCCAAGGTGACGCTGCGTACCAACAAGAAGCCGGACGTCTCACTGCGGGGCGGCGTTGTGGACCGGGGTGAAATGGCCAGAGTGGATGTGTTCCGCAAGCAGAACAAGAAGGGAGCGTGGCAGTATTATCTCGTGCCGATCTATCCGCACCAGATCGCGACGATGGAGGAGCCTCCAAAATGCGCGGTGCAAGCTCATCAAGACGAGGCCAGGTGGCCCGCTCTGGATGACACGTTCGAATTCATGTGGTCGCTCGTTCCAATGGAGTACCTAGAAATCGAAACTGGAAAGGGACAATTGATCGGCGGTTACTACCGAGGTATGGACAGAGCATCCGGAAATCTCGAAGTCTCTCAACACCAAGACTCGGACCAGCGGGTCCGCGGGATCGGTGCAAGGACACTTCGCACATTGGATAAGTACCACGTTGACCGGCTGGGCCGAAAACTGTTGGTCCGCATGGAACGGCGCACATGGCGTGGAAAGGTGTGCACATAGCCACGCCGTCGCGGCTGTCGTGGAAAGACACGCAGCTCGTGGTGGCGCAGGAGGAACAGACCGTCACGCTGCCGCTCGAGGACGTGGCCTGGATCGTGCTCGACTCGCCGCATTCGACGCTGACCGCCGCGCTCGTTTCCGCCTGCATGGAGCACGGCGTCGCGGTGATCTTCACCGACCAGCGGCACCTGCCTTCCGGCATGGCGCTCGCCTTCCACCGGCACCACCGGCAGGCGGGGGTGGCCGCCCTGCAAGTTGCCGCCACGCTGCCGCTCAAGAAACGGCTATGGCAGGCGATCGTCATCGCCAAGATCGAGAACCAGGCGCGCTGCCTCGATCACTGCGGGGCGGAGGCCGCGGCGCTGCGGGCGATGGCGGACCGCGTCGGCTCCGGCGATCCCGACAACATCGAGGCGCAGGCGGCGCGCGCCTACTGGCCCAGGCTGTTTGCCGGTTTCACGCGGGCCAACGAAAGCGATCTCCGCAACAAGATGCTGAACTATGGCTATGCCGTCGCCCGCGCCGCGGTGGCGCGCGGCCTCGCCGCCTCCGGCCTGCTGCCCTGTTTCGGCCTGTTCCACGACAATGCCGCCAATGCCTTCAACCTCGCCGACGATCTCCTCGAACCGTTCCGGCCGGCGGTCGACCGGGCGGTGGCGCGGCTCTTCGGCGCGGACGGCGAGCCCGAGGCTGAATTCACCGTGGCGCAGCGCCGCGCGCTGGCCGGTATCCTTAACGAGGACATCGGCTTGCAGGGCGAGACCGTCAGTGTACTGATTGCCACGGAGCGCGCCGCGGCGAGCCTGGTGCGGGCGCTCGAAGGCGGCAGCGCCGCGCTCCTGGAGCTGCCGCGCCTGTGAGGGAGCGCCATGAAGCAGTCCGAGGTGCGTTACATGTGGCTCTTCGTGTTCTTCGACCTGCCCGTCGGGACCAAGGCGGAGCGGCGGGCGGCGACGCGCTTTCGCAATTTCCTCAAGGACGACGGATTCCTCATGCTGCAATGGTCGGTTTATGCCCGGGTCTGCCGCGGCGAGGAGGCGACCGAGAAGCACCAGGCGCGTGTCACAAAGAACTTGCCTTCCAAGGGCAGTGTGCGCACCTTGCAGGTGACCGAGCGCCAGTATGCCCGCATGAAACTGCTGATCGGCGAGAAGAAGAAAAGTGAGAAGGTGGCCGCAGACCAGCTCGTTTTGCTCTGAATTCCCTTCCTATCGGGAAGGGAATTCAGAGCGGTTTCAGAGCTTTGCCGCGGAGCAAGCCTACCACTGGGAAGTCGGCAGGGAAACCACGGCTTACCATGGGACCCCTGAGCAGAAGAAGCGAAGCCTACCACTGGGAAGTCGGCAGGGAAACCACGGCACACTTTTTCAACCACTCTTCGGAGTAGGGAGCCTACCACTGGGAAGTCGGCAGGGAAACCACGGCGCAGTCCATGCCTCGGTCGCAATGACTGCCGAGCCTACCACTGGGAAGTCGGCAGGGAAACCACGGCGGACTGCTTGTACTGGTCAACGGAAAACGTAGCCTACCACTGGGAAGTCGGCAGGGAAACCACGGCAAAGACGAGGTTATGGTCGTCAATGTGAGTAGCCTACCACTGGGAAGTCGGCAGGGAAACCACGGCGAGACTGAAAAGCTTCTAAAGCTTCTCAATAGCCTACCACTGGGAAGTCGGCAGGGAAACCACGGCACCGGTTTTTCCGACGGAACGCGCGTTGACAGCCTACCACTGGGAAGTCGGCAGGGAAACCACGGCAAGAGCGGATTTCATGTGATCGCGAGGTAGAGCCTACCACTGGGAAGTCGGCAGGGAAACCACGGCGCCCCGCGACGAGCCGCGCGCCTTTGTTTTAGCCTACCACTGGGAAGTCGGCAGGGAAACCACGGCAATGTACATTAATTTACGCGCCGATACTTTAGCCTACCACTGGGAAGTCGGCAGGGAAACCACGGCGCCACGCGACGAGCCGCGCGCCTTTGTTTTAGCCTACCACTGGGAAGTCGGCAGGGAAA
>CAZIXE010000055.1:23739-23897 GCA_964543235.1 uncultured Rhizobiaceae bacterium
CCACGGCCTGGATAAACTGGACCGAGCAAAGGCTCGGAGCCTACCACTGGGAAGTCGGCAGGGAAACCACGGCCGATAGCCGCACGGCCCTGAAGGCCCATTTAGCCTACCACTGGGAAGTCGGCAGGGAAACCACGGCGCCCCGCGACGAGCCTCGC
>CAZIXE010000056.1:0-23837 GCA_964543235.1 uncultured Rhizobiaceae bacterium
CTGGCGGAGAGGGAGGGATTCGAACCCCCGGTACGGTTACCCGTACTCCGCATTTCGAGTGCGGCGCGATCGACCACTCTGCCACCTCTCCGCAAGAAGGACGTCCGTGCCGTGGTCCGGGCCGTGACATAGCGAATGGCGCTGCGCTTCTCAACCCCATTGTGGCGCGGCTCCTGCGCCCGGTTATGAAAGGCATGCCGGTGTCGCGCAGGTCCCGGGCATGGTCGTGGCAGGCCGCTGAAATTGCGTCGGATTTCAGCCGCGTGCGGGGCCGGCTGGCAGGCCGTTGCGGCCTTGACAGGGGCGGGCCTGTCTCCTAGAAGCCCGGCACCGGCGAGGCGGATAGGCCGCACTCGCCCAGAATTCGCTGCCCCAGGCCAAAGCGAGATCAGCAAAGCCCGCCGCCATCCGGCTGCGGCGCCGATGGGCGCGGAAACGAAAAGGACGAGATCATGTACGCAGTCATCAAGACCGGCGGCAAGCAATACCGCGTTGCGCCCAATGACAAGATCCAGGTCGAGAAACTGCCGGGCGCCGCCGGCGACCAGATCGAATTTGCCCAGGTGCTGATGGTGTCAAATGGTGGCAGCGTCGAGATCGGCGCGCCGTTCGTGGCCGGTGCGACGGTGGTGGGCGAGATTGCCGGCCAGGAGCGCGGGCCGCATGTGACCATCTTCAAGAAGCGCCGGCGCAAGCATTACCGGCGCAAGAACGGCCACCGCCAGGACCTCACCTCGGTGACGATCACCGAGATCCTGACCGGCGGGGCCAGGCCGGACAAGAAGGCGGCTGCTCCGCGCGCCATGGCCAAGGTCGCCGCCGAAACCGCGCCTGCCGAAGCCGCCAAGCCGGATGACATTTCGCTCATCGGCGGCATCGGCCCCAAGATCCTCAAGGGCCTCGCCGACATGGGCATCACGACCTTTGCCCAGATCGCCGCCTGGACGCCGGAGGAGGTCGAGCGGGTCGAGACCGAATTGAAGCAGAAGGGCCGCGTGGCCCGCGAGGAATGGATCGAACAGGCCAGGGACCTGATGGCCGGCAAGCCGCCGCGCGCCAAATCCGACAAGGCCCGTTCCAAGGACAAGGAGTAGTCCCATGGCTCACAAGAAAGCAGGCGGCTCATCGCGCAACGGCCGCGACACGGCAGGCCGCCGTCTCGGCGTCAAGCATTTCGGCGGCGAGAGCGTGATCCCGGGCAACATCATCGTGCGGCAGCGCGGCACCAAGTGGCACCCGGGCACGGGTGTCGGCCTCGGCCGCGATCACACGATCTTCGCCACAGTGGCCGGAAGGGTGTCGTTCCGCACGTCGAAAGATGACAAGACGGTGGTTTCGGTCATTCCGGTTCCGGCCGGCGAATAGGCTGGACCCGGCTGTTGCCGGCCATCCCGATCAGGCGGAGAGATGATGGCGCATCGTCTCGCCGTTGCGGTTTGACGAAACCGGCATGCAGCGTATCGAGACGCCGCGGCTGATCCTCAGGTCCTGGCAGGACGGCGATGCCGTGCCGCTGGCAAAAGCCATCAACGACTTTCGCATTGCCCGCACCACGGCGCGCATTCCCTGGCCATATACGCTTGACGATGCCCTGGTTTTCCAGCGCCAGCTCGCATGCGCCGCGCCGCCATCGCGGTTCCTGGTCATGACCGAGAAGATTTCGGGAAACCAGCCGATCGGCGGGATCGGGCTCGATGCCGACGACACGGGTGCAGCGGCGGAGATCGGCTACTGGCTGGCGGTGCCGTGGTGGGGCAGGGGCCTCGGCTATGAAGCGGCGGCGGCACTGTGCAACTGGGCCTTTACCGGCCGCGGCTGCGATCGCCTCTACGCCCGCTACCGGCACGGCAACGAGGCGTCGCGACGCATCCTCGACCGGCTCGGCTTCCGGCTGATCGGCCATGCGATGGCCCCGTCACGGGCCGAAGCCCGGCTAACGCCGACGGCGTGCCTCGAACTGACGTGGCGCGAGTGGCGGCGCAGCCCGCCGCTCAGAACACGCGGTTGACGTATTTCTTCACGAGCTTTTTGCGGCCGAGCCCGCCATTGTGCTTCGAGGCAGCGAGCTTGAGATTGCCGCGCGACGACTTGATGGCGAGTGACAGGTGGCGCAACCCGTATTGCACATTGGTGCTGGCGTTGTAGAGGCCCTTGCAGGAACCGCGATAGCCGATGCCCTTGGCGGTGGTGCATTTCAGCTGGAACACACCGATTTCACCAACGCTGCCGCGGGCATTGGGGTTGTACCCGGATTCCACATGGGCGATGCGCAGGGCGAACCAGGTTGGCACGCCGTAACCTGGCGCCATCTTCTTGATGAGCGCCATGACATGACTGCGGGTGGCGGCGCTAGCACTGTGCCGTTTCGAGAGGCGTGCGTATTTCCGGCTGCTCTTGTAGTTTTTGGAGAAACGCTTGGCGCCATGCTTTCCGACAATCAGGCCCTTCGTGGAGTAGCTCTGCCTTGCGGTTATTTTTTTTAATGTTGTAGAAATGCAACGCTCATTGTTGCTGCATTTGGCTTCGGCTGGGGAAGTGTGGATGGTAATGACCAAGAATACAAAAACTATTGCACCACAGATCGACTTTAGCACTGCTTAACACCCCTCAGACTGACTCGATGCGATTGACCCCGATTTGGCGTCTCCCCGGCCAATTCTCCCCTGTCGTGTGATTATTATTTGTGGGGCTGACTCAATGAGTTTCTTGTCGGAATTGTGGCATCGTTAACTTTACGTAAATCAAAGTGCGAAGTGCTTTCAGCCGGCCGCGGGGTGGGGTGTCGGAGAGGCCGAAGCTGCCGTCCGATGGTGCAGCCGGCCCCGGTCTCTTCCGGCACAGATCAGCCCGGTGGAAAACCCCTTCGCAGAACTCAGTGTCATGCTCTAGAAGGCGCGACATGAAGTTTCTCGATCAGGCGAAGGTCTATGTGCGCTCCGGTGACGGCGGTGCCGGCAGCGTGTCGTTCCGGCGCGAGAAGTTCATTGAATTCGGCGGACCTGACGGCGGCGACGGCGGCCGCGGCGGCGATGTCTGGGCGGAGGCGGTCGACGGCCTTAATACGCTGATCGACTACCGCTATCAGCAGCATTTCAAGGCCAGAGCCGGCGGCCATGGCGCCGGGCGGCTCAAGGCCGGGGCCAATGCCGAAGACGTCGTGCTGCGGGTGCCGGCCGGCACGCAGATCTTCGAAGAAGACAATGAGACGCTGATTGCCGATCTGGCGAAGACCGGCGACCGGGTGTTGCTGGCGCGCGGCGGCAACGGCGGCTTCGGCAACGCACACTTCAAATCGTCGACCAATCGGGCGCCGCGCCATGCCAATCCGGGCCTGCCGGGGCAGGAGCGATGGATCTGGCTCAGGCTCAAGCTCATTGCCGACGCCGGCATCGTCGGCTTGCCCAATGCCGGCAAGTCGACGTTCCTGGCCGCCGTCTCGGCGGCGCGGCCCAAAGTGGCGGACTATCCCTTCACGACACTGACCCCGAGCCTCGGCGTGGTGCGGGTAGGGACGGCCAGCTTCGTCCTGGCCGATATCCCCGGCCTCATCGCGGGCGCTCATGAGGGGCACGGGCTCGGTACGCGGTTTCTCGGCCATATCGAGCGCTGCGTGGTGCTCCTGCATCTTATCGACGCGCTGCAGGACGATCCGGTTGCTGCCTACCGGACGATCCGCAAGGAGCTCAAGGCCTATGGCGGCGGGCTGGCGGCGAAGCCCGAACTCGTCGCTTTCAGCAAAATCGACAGTCTGAGCGCTGCGGACCTGGCCGGCAAGATCCGGGATTTCAAGGCACGAATCCGCAAGACGCCACTTGCCGTCTCGGCGGCAACTGGCGCGGGCGTCGACCAGGTCGTCAAGGCGTTGTTCAGGGAAGTTGACAAGAAGCGCCGTGGCGGCGATGCGGCTGCGAAAGGGGTGCGTGTCGCGGCGGAGTGGCGGCCATGAGCGAGCGCCTCAAGTCAAGCCGGCGGCTCGTCGTCAAGGTCGGATCAGCACTTCTGGTGGACCCGGCAACCGGCACGGTGCGCGCGGCCTGGCTCGACTCGCTCAGCGCCGACCTGGTGGCCGCCAAGGCGCGCGGGGCGGAAGTCATCGTGGTGTCGTCGGGGGCGATTGCGCTGGGACGGCGGTCGCTCAAGTTCGGTCGCGGCGATCTCAAGCTCGAGGAGAAACAGGCCGCCGCCGCGGTGGGGCAGATTGCGCTGGCGCAGGCCTGGTCGGCGTCGCTGGCCCAATCCGGTGGCGTGGCAGCGCAGATCCTGGTGACGCTGACCGACACGGAGGAGCGGCGGCGCTACCTCAATGCGCGCGCGACGCTCACCACCCTGCTGCGGCGCGGTGCGATCCCGGTGATCAACGAAAATGACACGGTGGCCACGACGGAAATCCGCTACGGCGACAATGACCGGCTGGCGGCGCGGGTCGCCTCAATGATGTCCGCCGACTGCCTGGTGCTGCTGTCCGACATTGACGGGCTCTACACGGCGCCGCCCGGCCGGGCCGGCGCTGCCTTCGTGCCGGAAGTGACCGAGATTACGCCGGAAATCGAGGCGATGGCAGGGAGATCCGGGTCGGCAATCGGATCGGGCGGCATGGTTACCAAGCTCGAGGCGGCGAAAATTGCGCTGGCGGCCGGCTGCCACATGGTGATTGCCGCGGGCCATGGCCTGCATCCGCTGCGGCGGATCGAGCAAGGCGAGCGCTGCAGCTGGTTTCTGGCCAGTTCAACGCCGCTCCTGGCCCGCAAGCGCTGGATTGCCGGGTCGCTTGTGCCGATGGGACGGCTGATCGTCGATCAGGGGGCGGCCGGCGCCCTGGCGCAAGGCAAGAGCCTGCTGCCGGCGGGAGTGCGCAGGGTGGAGGGAAGTTTTGCGCGGGGTGATGCGGTCGCGATCATCGCCGACAGCGGCCAGGAGATCGCCCGCGGACTGGTCGCCTACGACATCGTGGACGCGCAGCGCATTGCCGGCAAAAAGACCGGAGAAATCGAGGCCGCGCTGGGCTATCGTGGCCGCGACGAGATCGTCCATCGTGACGACATGGTGATCATGGGAGCTTCGGCATGAACGAGATGGCCCCGGCGGTACGGGATTCCCTGATGGCGATCGGCCGGGCGGCGCGCGATGCCGCCCGGCAACTGGCCCTGATACCGGCGGCACAGAAGGACGAGGCGCTGCGGGCCATGGCGGCGGAAATCCGCCGTGACGCCGGTCTGATCGCCGGCGAGAATGCGCGCGATGTCGCCGACGCTCGGGCCAAGGGACTCAAAGGCTCATTCGTCGACCGGTTGACGCTGACGGCGGAGCGTATCGAGGCGATGGCAGGCGGTCTCGAAGACATCGCCGGCCTCGCCGACCCCGTCGGCGCGGTGATGGCCTCCTGGACGCGTCCCAATGGGCTGGTCATTTCGCGGGTCAGGGTGCCGATCGGGGTGATCGGCGTGATTTACGAGAGCCGGCCCAATGTCACGGCGGATGCAGGCGCATTGTGCATGAAATCCGGCAATGCCGCCGTCCTGCGCGGTGGCTCCGACAGCCTGCGATCGTCTGGCGTCATTGTTGCGACGCTGCAGCGTGGTCTGGCGGCAGCAGGCGTCCCGCCGGCGGCGATTCAGATGGTGCCGGTGGCCGACCGGGCGGCCGTCGGACTGATGCTGGAAGGCCTCGGCGGCCTGATCGACCTGATTGTGCCGCGCGGCGGCAAGAGCCTCGTGGCGCGGGTGCAGGGCGAAGCCCGGGTCCCGGTATTCGCCCATCTCGAGGGCATCTGCCATGTCTATGTCGACAAGGCGGCCGATCCCGGGATGGCGCAGAAAATCGTGCTCAATGCCAAGATGCGGCGGACCGGCATTTGCGGTGCAGCCGAGACAGTGCTGATCGACAGGAAGGCCGCCGCAAGCCAGCTTGGCGGGATTGTCCGTATGCTGATTGATGCCGGCTGCGAGGTGCGCGGCGACGATGAAGCGCAGGCTGCCGATCCGCGGGTCAAGCCGGCATCGGAAGCGGACTGGTCGACGGAGTATCTGGACGCGATCGTTTCGGTGAAAGTGGTCGACGGGATTGATGCGGCGATGACACATATCGCGCGCTACGGCTCGCAGCATACCGATGCCATCGTCACCGAAGACGACGCGGCCGCCAGCCGGTTCCTGAGGGAAGTCGACAGCGCCATTGTGCTGCACAATGCCTCGACGCAATTCGCCGACGGAGGCGAGTTCGGATTCGGTGCCGAGATCGGCATCGCGACGGGCAAGCTGCATGCCCGGGGGCCGGTGGGGATCGAGCAGCTCACCACATTCAAGTACCAGGTGCGCGGAACGGGACAAGTCAGGCCGTGATTTCCTTGCCGCCGTTCGGGCCTGGCCAGCGCATTGGGCTGTTCGGCGGCTCGTTCAATCCGGCACATGTCGGTCACCGGGCGGTGGCGCTTTATGCGTTGAAGCGGCTGCAACTGGACTGGGTGTGGTGGCTGGTATCGCCGCAGAACCCGCTCAAGAACGCACTCGACTATGACGACTACGCGAAGCGCTTCAGCGAAACGCGGCGCGTCGCCCGGCATCCGCGCTTCGTGGTCAGCGACATCGAGCAACAGATCGCCAGCCGCAACACCGCCCAGACCCTGCGGGCCATGGCACCGCTGTTCCGGCTCGGCAGGTTCGTGTGGATCATGGGGGCCGACAGTTTCGCCGACCTGCACCGCTGGCATGACTGGACCGACATAGCCGGGACGCTGCCATTGGCCATACTGGCAAGGCCCGGCTACTCGATCCGGGCCCTCAACGGGGTTGCCGCACATCGCTTCGCGCGCTACCGCTTGCCGGGCGGCGCGGCGGGATTGCTGCCGCACCGGCCGGCGCCGGCCTGGGCGTTCGTGCCGATGCCGCTCCGCAAGGAAAGCTCGACGGCAATCCGCGCCAGGCGCAATGGCCGATCAACCTGAAGGCGCTTCAGTTGACGACGGGCGCACTCCAGCCCTCGTAGTGGCAGTCGAATGCCTGGCACAGGCGGATCAGGCTTTCGGTGCGCTGCCTGACAGAAGCCATGTCGGTGCGGCCATGCACGGTGAACCGGATCATTTCTCCTTCCGGCCCGGCAAACGCATAGCCCATGGCCTGCAATTCGCGCGCAAGGCTCTCACGGTCGGCTTCGGCGACATCCAGGATCAGGTGTTCGATAAGCCGTTCCCGCTCGGGATCGTCACCACGGGCCTGCAGATCCATGACGCGCTGCAGGTCGCGCATCATCTGCAGTTCGAGTTCGGTGGGTGTCAGAGTGGCGAGATCGCCGGGACCCGCTCGTGCCACGGTGACCGGCAGCCGGCTGAATTGGCCGGCCTTGGTCCGGGTGCGATCCAACAGTTCGCGGTCCGTGGCGAAGAACCAGGCCGTGCGGCGGTCGCGGCCGGTCATGGTGGCGATCAACTGGGGCCGCGGGCCGCGGGGCCTGCGCATCAGCGACGACTCGAAGGCATAGTAGGCATCCGGGATCTCGGCGGGAGTGAGGCCGCGGGTCCGGGCGACCGCTGGCGAAAAATCGAAATGGACGGCGATGCAATGATTGCCTGGCCTGCCGGCCCGCGCCAGCGCTATGCGATCAACCGCAATCACAGATTCGCCGTCCGGGCCGAATCTATGGAACGTCATCCAGTCTTCCACTCGCCCCAACCTTTCGCTTCGGCACTGATTTGCAGAAGGTTGCCTCGACTGTGGTCACCGGGAGGTAAAAAGCTGTTGCCGCCCCCTTGCTCCTGGCGCCTGTCCCGCACCTTTTATATCACCGGCGGCAACTGCCGAGCCACATGAAAAGGACAGCCGCGGACAGAACGCACGGCGGCAATGCACAATCGAATCCCCGTTCAGAATCCGCTTGGGGAACGGCCGGACAAGGGCGCTGGTGTCGCGACTGACGGTCTGGCCAGGCGCCGAAACATGCGTCCGCATGACAGGTGCCTGACAGGCCGATTGCCAGACTCGACAGCGTGACGCTTGATGGTGTCAGATGAGCACCTTGGGGGCGGGCTGCGAGGTTGAGATCGTGAAAGGCAAGCTGTTGATGGCAGCCATGGCATGGTCCGCCAGCGCCGCCGCCGATGAGCCCGAGACCGCCGGCCGGGCAACCCTCGCGCTGTTTCCGCAAGGAGCGGAGCGCTGTTATGTGGCGGAGATCGCCGACGGCGTCCGCAAACCCGGTCAGACACTCACGTCATTCATGCTTTACCGGCTGCTGCGGCCAGACCCCGCCAGGGAGGAAATCGATGCGAGCATCGAAGAGGCGATGGCACGCGACAGGCTGGCGATGCGTGTGCAATGGGTCGCGGTACTGGCCAGGTTCAAGGGTCCCGATGGTTTCTATCATCAGACCGTGAGCTGCCGGGACAATGACGAGGCGGCAGGACAATTCACCTGCAACCGCGAGTGCGACGGCGGCGGCTTTGCAGGAAGGCCGCGGGGCAATGGTCTCATTGCAGACTTTGACAGTGGCTTTGGCGGACTCTCACTGGAATCGGCGTGCGATCCGGACGAGGAAGGCCGTGACCGGCGCATGCGCCCCGAAGAAGCCGGCGGCAGTGTCGTGCTGGAACGGCGACCCATTGCCGGCTGCCTTGCCGCCGACATTGCGGCCCGGCCGCATTATGCCCTTGATCCGATGCCGCTCAGGGAACGGATTGCCGTGTCCGGGTGGCGCTGCCTGCACCGGACCTATGACCGGGCGCATCTGCGGAAGCATCCGGAACAGCTGGTAACTGCCCTCGCGGTTGCCATCGACGGGCCAGTGCGGGTGGAAACCGGCGCCGATGGCTGGCGGACCACCATACTCGACATCACGCTTGCGCTGAAGCTGCGGGACGGCATGAAAGCCAGCCGCCAGGTTCGATGCATGGCAGATGCCTACCAGTTCCGGTGTGGAGACGAGTTCCGGCTGAGGCGGCGCGACGGCGCTAGCGCTTTGCTGCTGGCCGGCGCCTATGGCGGTGAGATCGAACGGTCGGGCCAGCCGCCGCAACTCAATGGTCTGACATTGGGCGCGGACGACACGGTCTTCCGGCTCGACGCCCGCACCGAGGGGAGTTGTGAAGTCCAGTAGACTGGCGTCGGCATCGAAGGGACAAAGTGGATGCTTGCAAAACTGCAAGCCGCAACGTTACAAATAAACACTCGACCCGGGCAACGGCGGCGTTCATGAAGATCGGCAGGACAGGTGAAGCGACGACGCAGATTTGCGTCGCTACTGCCGACCGCGTCGAGGTGCGCGGCCGCGACCTGACCCGTGACCTGATGGGGCGGCTGAGTTTCACCGAGTATTTCTACCTGCTGCTCACCGGGCGCGAGCCCAGCGATCAGCAGCGGTTTTTTCTGGACCTGTTGCTGCTGGCGATTGCCGAACACGGGCTGATGCCAACGGTGCAGGCGGCGCGCATGACGCTGGCTGCCGATCCGGGCAGCCTGCAGGGCGCGCTGGCCGCCGGGCTCTTGGGCTGCGGACCGGTGCTGGTGGGCACGGCAGAGCGCTGCGCCGCGCTGCTGGTCGAGGCGCAACGCCGCATCGAGGGTGGCGAGGCTGCGGCGCCGGTTGTCGAGTCCCTGGTGCGCGATTGCCGGTCGCGTGGCGAGAAGGTGCCGGGCTTCGGCCACCCGGTCCACAAGCCGCTCGATCCACGTGCCGAGCGAATCCTGGAACTGGCAGCGGAGCGCGGCGTTGCGGCCGGATATGTGGCATTGGCGCTGGCGTTCCGCGAGGCGGTCGCCCAAGTCTGGGGCAAGCCGCTGGTCATGAATGTGTCCATGCCGATTGCCGCAGTGCTGCTGGACCTCGGCTTTCCCGCCCATGTCGTCAAGGCCATTCCACTGCTGGCGCGCACCGCCAGCATCCTGGCGCATCTCGGCGAAGAACAGCAGCATCCGGTCGGCTTCCATATGGCCCATCATGGCGAGATGTCGGTGCGCTACCAGAAACCGCAGTCATGAGCACAGTGGGCGAGATCGAACTGCAGCCCTGGGCGGTGCAGCTCGATCACGATGCGCGGGCCTACGAGGAACAGATAAGCTACCTGCTGGCGCGCTCGCCCTTCTACCGGGAGCGGCTCGGCAGTGCCGGCATCCGGCAGCCAAAAGACGCCGGCGGACTCGCGGCGATTGCGCAGCTTCCATTCACCGAGAAACAGCATATCCGGGCCAGCTGCACGGTCGACAATCCGATCGGCGCGCATCTCTGCGTGCCGCGCGAGGAGATCGTGCGCATCTTCTCGACGAGCGGCACCACCGGCACGCCGAGCTACATCCCGCTCACGGCGGGAGATCTCGAAAATTGGGTCACCACCTCGGCGCGGAGCTATGCTGCCTCCGGGCTCTCGCGGGGGGAAACGGTGGTCACCACCTACAATGCCGGGCCGTTCGTCGCGGGGGCAGCGCTGGCAGCCTTTGACCGGCTGGGCGTCTGTCACGTGCCAGTCGGCACCGGCAATACCGAGCGGTTGATGACAGCCGTCCGGCAGCTGAAACCCAGTGCCGTGGTGATGACCCCGTCTTATGCCGCCTATCTCATCGAGTGGGCAAGCGAACGCGGCTTCGATCTGCCGGGATCGAGTGTCAGACGTGTGCTGGTGGCCGGTGAGCCCGGCGGTGGCGAGGCCGCGTTCCGGGCGCGGCTCGAGGCCGGCTGGGGGGCCAGGGTCACGGAGGCAATGGGCATCGGCGACATCGGCGTGTCGCTGTGGGGCGAGTGCGAGGCACAGTGCGGCATGCATCTGGGGGGCAGGGGGTTTGTGCATGCCGAGCTCGTCGATCCGGCAAGCGGTGCCGCCATCGCCATGGCGGATGGCGCCCGGGGCGAGCTGGTGCTGACGCATCTCCGGCACCGCGCCGCGCCATTGCTGCGATTCCGGAGCCGCGATCATGTCGAGGTGTGGACGTCGCCCTGCTCATGCGGCCGGACGGCGCCCCGCATCCGCTGCATCAGGCGGACCGACGACATGCTGATTGTGCGTGGCGTCAATGTTTTTCCTTCGGCGATCCGTGATGTCGTGGGCCAGTTCCTGCCGGAGGTCAGCGGTTTCATCCTGGTGAAGCCGGAACAGCAGGGTGTTGCGCAGGAGCCGCCCCTGCCGGTGGCGGTGGAACTGGCCAAGGGCGGGCTTGCGCGCGCCGGGCTGGCCGATAGAATCCGCGACCGCATCAGGGAGACGCTGGTGGTCAGCACGCGCATCGAACTTGTGCCGCATGGCAGCCTGCAGCGCAGCGAATACAAGTCGAAACTGGTGCAACACTAGCCCACAGGAGACCCGCCATGGAAAAACTGCAAAGCCAGGGTGTCCACCACATCACGCTGACCGGTGCGGACCGGCAGACCTCCATCGATTTCTGGGAGGGAGTGCTCGGCATGCCGTTCGTGTTCGAACAGCCGAACCTCGACCGGGCGAGCGAAAGTCATCTTTACTTCGATCCCGGCGACGGGCGGCTGATCACGGTGTTCACCGACGAGTCGCGCAGGCCCGATCCGCGGCGGACCCCGACCGAGCCCGGCTGCGTGCATCACATCGCCTTCGCGGTCTCGCGGGTGACGTTTCTGCAGGCCGTCAGGCGGCTGGATGCGCGCGGAATCAAGCACAGCGGCGTGAAGGACCGGGGCTTCATGGACTCGATCTATTTCACCGATCCGCTGGGGCTGCTGATCGAACTCGCTTCCTACCGCTTCGAGCCGCCATTTGGATATTCGCATGTCGACGTTCTGCACGAGGCCCACAAGATCCGCGTGGCGCGGGGCGACTACAACATTGCCGAGGTGCATCTCGCCGACGCCATCGAGCGGCTGATCGCCGCGCGTAACGGCTCGCTGTCGCCGGACCGGGGGCCGAAGAATCCTTACTGAGCAACCCAAGCCAATCCCGAGGGAGGACCATATGGCTGAACTGACTCTTCATATCCTGAAGCCCAGCGTCAACAACATGACGGCGCGGGTTTTCGTGCGGGCCGCCAAGCTCGACTTCAAGGAAGACGATGCCTGGGGCAAGACGCGCTCGCCGGCGTTCCTCAAGAAGAATCCGGCCCACATGACACCGATGATCGAGGGCAAGGGCCTGCCCAAGGGGGCCCTGTGGGAGAGCTGCGCGATCATGCAGTATCTCGCCAACAAGCACGAGCTGACGAAATTCTATCCCAAGGCGCCGGCCAAGCGGGCGATGATCGACAGCGCCATGTTCTACCTGATCGGCACGCTGTATCCGCTGGTGGCCCGGGCCACCTATCCGGCCCTGGGCTTCCCGCAGTATCCGGGCGAAGTGGGGGCCAGCAATCTCGATGACAGCCACAAGGCGGAAGCGCAGAAGGCAGCGATTGCCGCCATCGCCGAGCCGCTGGAAGTGTTCCGCAAATTCTTCATGGACGGCACGCCATTCATCGGCGGCGCCAGGCCGTCGATCGCTGATATCCGGCTCGCTTCGACGCTCGAGTTCCTGAATGCGATCGACTACGACTTCCCGGCCTGGGCCAGGAAGTACATGGCGGCGGTGGAGAAGGCGCTGGGCAAGGCCTATTCGGAGCCGGCCGCCGATGTGCGTGGCTATATCGCCCATGTGAAGTCACAAAAGAAGGCCTGAGCCGCCGGCGCGGCCGGCATCGGCACCATTCACATCGATGCCGGCAGGCGCCGCTGTACCGGCGGCTGATCACCTTGCTGTTGCCGCCTTTTCCATGCTGGCGACGAAGCGGTGGAACAGGTAGTGGCTGTCCTGGGGACCGGGCGAAGCCTCGGGATGGTACTGCACCGAGAAGACCGGCCTGCCCTCGACGGCGATGCCGCAGTTCGATCCGTCGAACAGTGAAACATGGGTTTCGATCACGCCGGGCGGCAGGCTCCTGCGGTCCACGGCGAAGCCGTGGTTCATCGAGGTGATCTCGACCTTGCCGGTCGTGAAGTCCTTGACCGGGTGATTGGCGCCATGGTGGCCGTGATGCATCTTTTCGGTGCGGGCGCCGAGCGCCAGCGCCAGCATCTGGTGGCCGAGACAGATGCCGAAAACCGGCTTGCCGGACTCGACCAGCTTGCGGATCTCGGGGACGGCATATTCACCGGTGGCGGCGGGATCGCCCGGACCATTGGAGAGGAAGATGCCGTCCGGGTTCATGGCCAGGATGCCATCCGCACTCGAGGTGGCGGGGACCACTGTGACATCGCAGCCGGCACTGGTCAGGCAGCGCAGGATGTTGCGCTTGATGCCATAGTCGATGGCCACGACGCGCCACTTGCCGCCGTTGCTGCGCGTATAGCCCTGCGGCCAGCTCCACAGTTTCTCGTCCCACTGCAGACGCTGGGTGAGGGAGACGTCCCTGGCCAGATCCATGCCGACGAGACCCGGCCATTCGGCGGCGCGCTGCTTCAGCCGGGCCAGGTCGAAGCGGCCCCTGGCATTGTGGGCGATCACGCCGTTGGGCATGCCGCGTTCGCGGATGCGTCCCGTCAGGGCGCGGGTATCGACGCCGGCAAGGCCGATGACGCCGCGGGACTTGAGCCATCTGTCAAAATGGCGGGCGGCGCGGTAGTTGGCCGGCTCGGTGATCGGTGTCCTCACGACACAGCCGACGGCGGCCGTGGCAGCAGCGAGACTGACGCTCTCGATGTCCTCGTCATTGGCGCCGACATTGCCGATATGGGGAAAGGTGAAGGTGACGATCTGCCCGGCATAGGACGGGTCGGTCAGGATTTCCTGATAGCCGGTCATGGCGGTGTTGAAGCAGACCTCGCCCACGGCCTCGCCTTCGGCGCCAATACCTGTGCCCTCGATCACCGTCCCGTCGGCCAGGACGAGCAGGGCGGTGACGCGCCTTGGCTCCCAGCCGGGCGTTACGGGGCGCGCGCTGGCTTTGACCCTGGCAGGCTTCTTGGAACTCTTCATCGGGGCGACTCCGGGAGATGCGCGGCTCATATGCGGGAGCAGGGCCCTGGCGTCAAGGTTGCAGCCCCGCTCGATTGCGCTTATCAGGGCGCTTTCGCTGATTTAAGAAGGGTTTGCCATGAGTCTCCGCGAGCAGATCAACAATGCCCTTAAGGACGCCATGAAGGCGGGTGACAAGCGCAAGGTGTCAACGCTCCGGCTGATGAATTCGGCCATCAAGGAGCGTGACATTGCCGGCCGCACTGAAGGTCATGCCTCGGCACTGAGCCCTGATGCGGCGCTGATCGAAGTGTTCGCCAGGATGGTGAAGCAACGCCAGGAGTCGATCGCCGTCTATGAGCAGGGCGGCAGGCCGGAGCTGGCGCAGGCCGAGCGCGAGGAAATGGCGATCATTCAATCCTATATGCCGAAACAGCTGAGCGAGGCCGAGGCCAGGGACGCGGTCGCCGCCGTCATCGCGTCGGTTGGTGCCACCAGCGTCAAGGACATGGGCAAGGTGATGGCCGAACTCAAGGCGAAACATGCGGGCCAGCTCGACATGGCCAAGGCCGGGGCCCTGGTAAAAGGGTTGCTCGGGGCGTCAGCCTGAGCGGCGGCGCTCGGCCATCAGGTTGGCGGCAAGCAGGAGGCAGGTGCCGAAGGCATTGATCACGATCAGGGCCATGCGCCGCGTGTCGCGGCGTCGTTCGGCGTCGGCCATTTCCGCCTGGGCGCCGAAGTAGCGGTCCTGGAGCCTGTGCTGCAGGTCGAGCGCCTGGTCGAGGATCGACTTCTCGAATTCGTTGAGGGCATTGTAGGTCGCGAAGTCGAGCTTGTCGCGGGCGGCATCGGCGAGGGCCCGGTACCGGTCATTGACGGTCTTGAAGTCGAATGTGCCGGCAATGGCCAGTTCGGCGAGGATGTTGCGGAAGGGAAAGCCGCGATCGTAAATCGTCAACTGGTACATCTTTGCGGTCACCCCGCGGTTGACCGAAAGATCGGCGGGATTGAGCGCGAACAGCAGGTTGCCCTGCACATAGGCGTTGAAGTAGTCATTCTGCGTCGTCCGCAGTGTGGTGATCTTGGCTTCGATGTCGCGCATCTCGCCGGCACGGGCGGCAATCTGCGCCTCGAGCCCGCCGAGCAGGAGAAACTGACCGAGACCGCCCAGCAGGGCGAGAATTGTGGCGATGACCAGAGTCACCGACCTGAGCGTCACGAGGCGCGACCCGCCTGCGGCCGGTACCTCCGGTCCGGCTTCATCCGCGGCCATCACGGTGCGCCCTGGCGGTCACGACAAGTCATGCGGCCGGGCCGGCGGGCCACGCCGCTGCCACCGGAAATGGGGCGGGGTCAGACAATGTTGGTCGTGACCTTGATGTTGCCCCGGGTGGCATGGCTGTAGGGGCAGACGACATGGGCCTTGGTGGCGATCTCCCGGGCCAGCGCCTTGTCGATGCCGGGGAGGTTGACGTCCATCACCACCTCGATGCCGAAACCCTCGCCATCGTCACGGGTTCCGAAGCTCACATGGGCGGTGGTCGAGGACTCGTCCGGGAGTCTGACCGGCGGCGATAGCTTGCCGGCGACGTGCTTCATGGCCCCCAGATAGCAGCTCGAATAGCCGACGGCGAAAAGCTGCTCGGGGTTGAGTCCGTCGCCCTTGCCGCCCATTTCGACGGGATGATCGATCTTGACATCGAGGGCGCCGTCCGCCGTCTTTGCCGTGCCGCCGCCGCGGCCGCCGATGGATGTGGCATGGGCGGTGTAGAGTATCTTCATCGCGAGTCTCCCTGTGTTGCGCGCGAGCCGCCCGGCATTGTGACGGATGAGGCGCGTTGTTCAAGCAGGAATTGGCGGCGACCGTGGCGGCCGAGTCAGGCTGTCGGTCCTGGACGTTTGGAGGCCAGGACGAAGCTGTGGTCTCGGGCCCGCGCCGTCAGACCCTCCTCCCGCATCACAGGATGACATCGCGCACCGGCATGGGCCGCTCGTCGACCTCGCCGCTGGCGGCGAAGGCGGCGAAGAAGGCGAACATGCCGACGCGGCCGATGAACATCACTGCGGTGATGACGAGCTTGCCGGCATCGTTGAGCGAACCGGTCAGACCCATGGAGAGGCCCACGGTGCTCAGCGCCGAGATCACTTCGAACAGGGCCTGGTCGAAGGGATAGCGGCCGGTGACATCGAGGAGGACCAGCGCGGTGAAGATCACGCCCAGTCCGGTGACGAGCGTTCCTGCTGCCTGCTGCACGCGGCGCACCGGCAGGCGGTAGCGGCGCCAGCTTACCGCTTCGGCGCCGCGCAGGCTGGAGAGCGCGGTGGCGAGCAGGGTGACGGCAGTCGTCGATTTCAGGCCACCGCCGGTGCCCGCGGGCGAGGCGCCGACGAACATCAGCAGGTAAAGGATGAGAATGCCGGCCGGTGTCAGGCCGCCGATCGGCACGGTGTTGAAGCCGACCGTGGTGGAGGCGGTCATCACCTGGAAGAAGGCGTTGGGGAGCTGCTGCTCGAGGGGAAGAGCGCGGATCGTCGGATCGAGGGTCCAGAGCAGAGCCGTGCCGAGGATGGCGAGCCAGAAGGACGTCCAGAGCACCAGCTTCGAGGTCACGCTGACGCGCCGCGGCCGGATGAACAGGGCCTCGAAATACTCGACCAGCACGACAAAGCCGATGGCGCCAATGTAGCTCAGCGCGGCAACGATCATCAGCACGCTGCCATTGCCCCTGAACGCCTCGAGGCTGGTGGGAAAGAGCGAGAAGCCGGCGGTGCAAAAGGCAGAGACGGCATGGAAGATGCCGTTCCAGACGGGATCGGCAACGCCCGCCTTATGGAACAGGTAGGCGAGGCTCGCCGCACCGGCCGCTTCAATGAGCAGGGTGGCGGCAACGACCCGCCGCACGAAGGCCAGGATGTCGAAACCCTGTGGCAGGCCGAAGCCGGAGCGCGTCAGCGCGATCTGCGCGGGCGAAAGGCGGTCGCGCAGCAGGATATAGAAGAAGGACATGACGGTCATGTAGCCGACACCGCCAGTCTGCAGCAGCAGGAGCACGGCGATTTCGCCGGCGAACGAGAAGGAGGTGCCGGGGTCGATGGTGACGAGGCCCGTGGTCGACACTGCCGAGGTGCTGATGAACAGGGCGTCGAGAAAGCCGATCGGCGTAGCGCGCGTCGCATCGCGCATCGCGGGAAGCAAGAGCACGAAGGCGCCGGTCAGCATGATGGCGGCATAGGCGATGGCGGTCAGCAGCAGCGGGCGGCGACGGGCCAGGCTGGGAAGCCGCCGGCCTGTGGCGGTCAGGGGTGTGGACATGGGAACATGCTGCCGATGGTGCCTGGGGAGGCCGCGCCCATTTGGCTGTCCGTCTATCCGGAACTCACATAAATTATATTGCAATGCAGCATGGGCGGCAAGTGGCGCGGGACGCGCTTATGCCGCCTCGGGATCTTCGGGCAGAATGCCGGGTCTGGCGTGCTTCGGCTTGATTGCAAGGTAGTCGGCGTAGATTCCGCCGGGATCGTATTCGGAGCGGATGACGCGGAATCCGGCGGCGGCGAGCAGACCCTCCATGACCCAGCCGAAGGTCGAGTGCTCCTCGCGCAAATGGCGGGCGGCATCGGCGCGGCTGTAGCCGGTTGCGGTTTCGATCCAGCTCATCCAGGTGGCCACGGTCGCCTCGATCTCGTCGGGGGAGCAGGAGAAGACCACGTCGCGGATGAACAGGCGGCCGCCCGGTTTCAGCGCCTCGAACATGCGCCGGAGCGCCGCCGCCTTCCAGAAGTCGGGGAGATGGTGCAGGGCGAATTTGCTGACGATCATGTCGAGGGGAGCGTCCGGAGCCTCCCAGCTCAGGAAGCCCGCGGGCTGGAACCTGATATTGGCCAGGCCCTGGGACTCGGCGCGGCGGCGGGCGGCATCCAGCAGCGGCTGTGAGATATCGACGGCCAGTACCGACCGGACACGGCGTGCCGCCTCGCAGGCGAATTGTCCGGTGCCACAGCCGAGATCGGCCAGATCTGCCCCTGCGGCGGGGGCGAGATCGTCGAGCAGGGCGCGGTCCTCCTCGATGGGCACGCGCTGGCGTGGGTCATGCCCCGCCACCTCGGCCGCGATGGTGAAGCCGGGGCCTAGCTGTTTCGATTCGTCAAATTCCCAGTCGCGCCGCACCATGATGATTCCCCTCCGGCCATGATGCCGCCTGACCGGCGCCGTGTCAGCGGCAAAACGTGGCCCCAGCGGCGACATGGTTGACGGGAGAAAGAGCGCTACAGTTCGCGGGTCATGAAGATGCTGTTGGGATCGAGCCGGTAATCGCCGAAAGGCCCGCACGGATAGAAGCCATGGCGGCGATAGAGGGCGCGGGCCGGCGCAAAATAGGGCCAGGAGCCGGTTTCGAGGCTCAGGCGGGTGAGGCCGGCGGCACGGGCTTCGGCGATGATGCGGTTGAGCATGGCGCTGCCGACGCCGCAGCGGCGGGCCGTTTCGGCCGTGTGCATCGATTTCACCTCGCCGTGGCGGGCATCGAGTTGCCGGAGGGCACCGACGCCGAGCACGTTGTCGTCTATCCAGGCCGTGAAGAAACGGATATCCGGCGCCCTCAGTCCCGACAGGTCGAGGGCATGGGCGCTGCCCGGTGCCGTTTCGGCGCGGGCCCGCGTGAGATGGGTCTCGAGCAGGGCAATGACGCGCGGGTCGTCAAGGCCACCGGGCAGGATTGTCAGGTTGTGGCGCTGCATCGGGTGAAGGCTCACACGATGAAGAGGAGGTAGCGGGCGCCCCGGCTCCTTGCCGTCGCGAAGCGGCTGGCGCCATGGAGCTGGTAGCGCAGGCAATCGCCGCGGCGGAGTTCGTAGGAATTGCCATCGACGGAGAGCGAGAGGCTGCCGTCCAGCATGACCAGGTGGTGCTCGAGGCCGGGCAGCGGCGGGCGGTCATAGGCGATCACGGTTCCGGGGGGCAGTTCGGCCTCAATCACCTCGCCGGCCAGGGTGCGGGCCGGAGGCGAGACCGAGCGGCGGCAGAAGCCGGTGGCGGGATCGGTCCAGACCGGCTGTGCTTCCCGGGCCAGCAGCGGCGGATAGGCATCCTCAGCCATGCGGATCAGCCGCGACATGGTGAGGCCATGGGCTGCCGCAAGCCGGCCGAGCACGGCGGCGGTCGGACTGACCTCGGCATTCTCGATGCGCGAGAGCGTGGCGCGGCTGACGCCGCTCAGACGCGCCAGCTCATCCAGAGACCAGCTGCGCGCGATGCGCAACTCCTTGAGCCGCTGGGCAAGGCAGCCATCGGTCGCGGAGATAGCGGCGGTGTACTCCATATTCGGGAATTTCTCTCTGATACGGAACAATGTCAAGTGGCGGGACGCCGCCGGCCGATGCGCCGCGGCAGCCCGCCCCTGCGCGCATCAGATGAAGCTGAAGTCAGCGGCCGACAGCGTGATCGGGCCTGTGCCCTGCACGATGATGGTATTGCCGGCGTAGCTCACCGTCACCTCGGACGTGCCGTTGCCTGCAATGGCCAGGTCGGCGAAGCTGTCAACGAGTGCCGTGTTGAAGGCGATGGTCTCAAGCCCGTCCGCGAAGTCGGTGATGCGGTCCTGGCCCGGAATGGATCTCGATGGTGTTGAACCGGGGTACATCAATGTCTCGCTTCCAGCATTGGCGGCTTGACGGAAGCCGCATTCGGGCCTTTGTGGGGGCATGCGGTTTCCTGCCTCCTTTCTCGATGACATCCGGGCCCGGGTGCCGATTTCCACCGTGGTGGGCCGGCGGGTGGCGTGGGACCGCAAGAAGACCAATGCGGGGCGCGGCGACTACTGGGCCTGCTGCCCGTTCCATGGCGAGAAGACGCCGTCCTTCCATGTCGAGGACAAGAAGGGGCGGTATCACTGTTTTGGCTGCAAGGTTTCTGGCGACATCTTCACCTTTCTGGTCGAGAAGGAGGGATTGAGCTTTCCCGAGGCGGTGGAACGGCTCGCCCAGGAGGCGGGGCTGCCGCTGCCGGTTGTTTCCGAAGCTCAGGAAGAAAGCGAACAAAAGCGCGCAAGTCTTTATGACATCATGGAAATGGCAGCCGCCTTCTTCGAGGCGGAGCTGCAGTCGGCGCGGGGCGCGCGCGCCCGGGGCTATCTTGCCGACCGGCAGATTCCGCCGGCGGTCCAGGCCCAGTTCCGGCTGGGCTATGCGCCCGATGACCGGTCGGCGCTGCGGCGGCACCTCGCCGACAAGGGGGCAACCGTCGACGACATGGCTGCGGCAGGGCTCATCGTCACCGGCGAGGATATCCCGGTCGCCTATGACCGGTTCCGCGACCGGATCATGTTTCCGATCCGCGACACCCGGGGCCGGGTCATCGCCTTCGGCGGGCGGGCACTCGCCCAGGATGTTCCAGCCAAGTATCTCAACTCACCCGAGACGCCGCTCTTCCACAAGGGGCGCATCCTGTACAATCTTGACCAAGCGCGAGGTCCTGCCCACAGCGCGGGCCAGGTCATTGCGGTCGAGGGCTATATCGACGTTATTGCCATGTGCCGCGCCGGCCTGGCGCAGGCGGTGGCGCCGCTGGGCACGGCGCTGACGGCCGACCAGCTCGGGCTCCTGTGGCGGATGGCGCCGGAACCGGTCTTGTGTTTCGACGGCGATGCGGCGGGGCTCAAGGCCGCCTACCGGGCGCTTGACCTGGCGCTGCCGCTGCTCAAACCCGGGCACTCGCTGCGCTTTGCCTTTCTGCCGGAGGGCCGGGATCCGGACGACCTCCTCACGGCTGAGGGGCCGGAGGCCGTCAGGGCGGTGGTGGAGAAGGCGCTGCCGCTGGCCGAGACGCTGTGGCAGCGGGCGCTGGCCGGCAATGATCGCGCCACGCCGGAACGCCGGGCCCAGTTCGAGCGGGACTTGAGGCGACTCGTGCAAGGCATTGGCGATGAAGGGGTTCGCCGCCACTATTTCGCCGACATTGAGGAGCGGCTGCGGGCCCTGTGGCCGACGGGCGGCGACCGGCGCAAGACAATGCGGCCGCGGCTGCCGCGGCTCAGGGCGATCAGGAAGGGCGAAGAGCCGTGGGACGCCCCGCTTCCGGCCTCGCCGCAGCTCAAGGCGCTGGCGCGGCGCATGGACCCGGCCACGGCGCATGAGCGGCGGGAACGGCTGATCCTGCTGACACTGCTCAACCACCCGCCACTTCTGGACGAGTTTGCCGACAGTTTCGCGCATCTGGAATTTTCGGTCAGGGTGCTTGACTCGCTCCGGCGCGAACTCCTAGATGTCGCGGCCTTGCGGGCGGGCCTTGACCGGGACGCCCTCAAAGACCATTTCATTTCAAGAGGATTTGGGCCGGAACTGGCCCGTCTCGAAACCCAGGCGAAACGTCTGAACGAATGGTTCCTGAGCGCCGGCGCTGCCCTCGATGATGCCCGGACAGGCCTCAGTCAGATGATCGCCCTGCACAGGAAGCATGTCACACTGGTGCGCGAGCTGAAAGCGGCGGAAGCCCGCTTCGCGGCCGAACCGACGGAAGCCAATCTCACGCATCTCAACGAGGTGCGCGAGCAGCTGAACTCCGCGGAAGGGCGTGAGGCCGCGATACCCGGCTTCGGCGATGCCTCCGGGCGCCCGGCTGACCTGCTCACCTGAACCGCCCGGCGGGGCCTTGCTGGTTAATGGCGGCTTAACACTGCTGCCGTTACATCCAGCAATGCTTCCGCCTGAACTGATTCGCTGCTAAAGCGGGCCCAATCCCGCTGCATCTTGAGGAATTCGACGCATGGCCCGAGCCACAGTGCGCGCCGCGCAACCCATCCAGCCGCCACCGCAGGAACCGCCCGAAGACCAGGACACGCCGGAAGCCGCGCCCGACGGCCAGGATTCGCCGGTCCTCGATCTCTCCGATGCCGGCGTCAAGCGGCTGATCAAGCTCGCCAAGGGCCGGGGCTATGTGACGCTCGACGAAATCAATGCCGTGCTGCCCTCGGACGAGACCTCGACCGAGCAGATCGAGGACATCATGGCGATGTTCTCGGAGATGGGCATCACGGTGGTCGAGAGCGAGGAGGAATCGGAAAACATCGCCGCCAAGGTCGCCGAAGAACAGGAAGGCACCGAGAATCTCCCGATCAAGGTCGAGGGCGAGAAGACGGTCGCCGACCGCACCGACGACCCGGTGCGCATGTATCTGCGCGAGATGGGGCAGGTCGAACTCCTCTCCCGCGAAGGCGAGATCGCCATTGCCAAGCGGATCGAAGCCGGCCGCGAGGCGATGATCCACGGGCTGTGCGAGAGCCCGCTCACCTTCCAGGCGATCATCATCTGGCGCGACGAGCTCAACGAGGGCAAGATCCTCTTGCGCGACATCATCGATCTCGAGGCGACCTATGCCGGGCCCGATGCCAAGAAGGGGCAGGTGGCGGCAGCGCCGGCCGAGGCAAGGCCCGAGCCCAAAAAGGTCGAGGCGCGCAAGCCGGAACCCCGGAAGCCGGAACCCCGCCGCGCCATGACCAGGCCCGGCGAAGACGATTTCAGCGACGTGCTGAGCCCAGAGGATTTCGACAAGCCGCAGGTCGAGGAAGAGGACGACGGCGAGGACGATGATGTCGGCGTGTCGCTGTCGGCCATGGAGGCCGAGCTCAAGCCGCAGGTGCTCGAGACCTTCGACCGCATCGCCAAGACCTACAAGAGCTTGCGCAAGCTGCAGGAGCAGGAGATCGCCGAGGCGACCGCGCTGTCGCCCTCGCAGGAGCGGCGCTACAAGAAGATCCGCGAGGAGCTCGTCACCGACGTCAAGTCGCTCTCCCTCAACAATGCCCGGATCGAGGCCCTCGTCGACCAGCTCTATGACATCAACCGGCGGCTCAATTCGCTGGAAGGGCGCCTCATGCGCCTCGCCGAGACCTACCGGGTGCCGCGCGCGGTGTTCCTCGAGGAATACCAGGGCCATGAGCTCGACCAGGACTGGCTCAAGCGGGTGGCGAGGCTCACCAAGCATGGCTGGAAGAAGTTCGTCAACGACGAGCGGGAATCGATCCGGGTGATCCGCGACGAGATCTTCGAGCTCGCCTCGCTCACCGGCCTGCAGATCGCTGAGTTCCGCCGCATCGTCGCCATGGTGCAGAAGGGCGAGCGGGAAGCGCGTATTGCCAAGAAGGAGATGGTGGAGGCGAACCTGCGGCTCGTCATCTCGATCGCCAAGAAATATACCAACCGCGGCCTGCAATTCCTCGATTTGATCCAGGAAGGCAATATCGGGCTCATGAAGGCAGTGGACAAGTTCGAGTACCGGCGCGGCTACAAGTTCTCGACCTATGCCACCTGGTGGATCCGGCAGGCAATCACCCGCTCGATCGCCGACCAGGCGCGGACCATCCGCATCCCCGTGCACATGATCGAGACGATCAACAAGATCGTGAGGACCTCGCGCCAGATGATGCACGAGATCGGCCGCGAGCCCACACCCGAGGAGCTCGCCGACAAGCTCTCCATGCCGCTCGAGAAGGTGCGGAAGGTGATGAAGATCGCCAAGGAGCCGATCAGCCTCGAAACGCCGGTGGGCGATGAAGAGGATTCGCATCTCGGCGATTTCATCGAGGACAAGAATGCCATCCTCCCCATCGACGCGGCGATCCAGGCGAATTTGCGCGAGACCACGACGCGGGTTCTCGCCTCGCTCACCCCCCGCGAAGAGCGGGTGTTGCGCATGCGCTTCGGCATCGGCATGAACACCGACCACACGCTCGAAGAAGTCGGCCAGCAGTTCTCGGTGACGCGCGAACGCATCCGCCAGATCGAGGCCAAGGCGCTGAGGAAGCTCAAACATCCGAGCCGGTCGAGGAAGCTCAGGAGCTTTTTGGATAATTAGAGCTTGGCCGGAGGGTTGTTTGGGTTACTTAGAGTCCAGCCTAAGCAATTTGACCTTCACTGGCGACTTAGGCTCAGGACTCATTGATCAGAGCCAGAATATGACGGTGGCGGCGATGCAGAT
>CAZIXE010000057.1:0-23773 GCA_964543235.1 uncultured Rhizobiaceae bacterium
GCCCATGCCCGCATCACCGGCAACCAATTTGCTGAACTTGACGGACACTACTCGGGACGCCTGACACCTGGCACTCAGACTTGTCATTGCCGGGCCTGTCCCGGCAACCCACCGTGCCGGCACACTGCCGTCGGACCGGTTTGCACCATGCGTCTCCGCAACAGATGCGGGGATGAGAAGCGGGAGGCGCTGGGCCACAATGCGAGATGCCGGAATCACCCCATCGACTGGATCATCACCTGGCATCTGACACCTGATACCGTGATCCCGGACAAGCAGCACCCGAACGCAGCGCGATCCGCATACCGGACCCCCGGGGGCGGAGCGGGCAGCACAATGATATCGTCATTGATATCGGGATTGCCCCTGATACCGCTGCAAGGACCGGTCGAAACGCCTGTCATTGCCCGTCGCAGCCGCACTTTCCGGTGGTCGCTGCCCGTCAATTCGCGCCGGAATGAGGCCGAATCGCCCTTCCAAAACCTTCCCAATCGGCCTACATAATAGCCGACTGGAGAGATCGGACATGTTCATTCAGACCGAAGCCACGCCCAACCCGGCGACCCTCAAATTCATCCCCGGCAAGCCGGTATTGCCGGGCTCGACCCGCGATTACCGCTCGGCCGCAGAGGCCGCCGAATCGCCGCTGGCCGAGCGGCTGTTCTCGGTGCAGGGTGTGGCCGGTGTCTTCCTCGGCCAGGACTTCGTCTCCGTCACCAAGGCGGCCGGCGAATGGCAGCATCTCAAGCCCGCCATTCTGGGCCTCATCATGGACCATTACCTCTCCGGCGCCCCGGTCCTCGTGCAGGGCAGTGCCCCGGCGAAGCCCCCTGAGGACGAGTTCTTCGATCCTGCCGACAAGGAAATCGTGGGCACTATCAAGGAGCTGCTGGAAACCCGCGTGCGCCCCGCCGTCGCCCAGGATGGCGGCGACATCACCTTCCACGGCTATCGCGAGGGCGTGGTCTATCTTAACATGCAGGGATCCTGCTCCGGCTGCCCGAGCTCCACCGCCACCCTGAAGCACGGCATCGAGAACCTGCTCCGCCATTTCGTCCCCGAAGTGACCGAGGTCAGGCCGGTTTGACGGCAACCGTTGCCGCGGCGTATCACGCCGCCCGATGAAAGTGCTTGCCCTCGATACCTCCATGCAGGCCTGCTCGGAGTGAACGAGAATTTCACTTGCCTATTCCCGGGCATTACGTCCAATAAGAATCCATCCAAAGTTGCAAGGGGGTCGTCACAGCGCTTTGATATTACTTTGATGTTTGCATTCCTCCGTTCTGAGCCGCAAGTAGACGCACCACGGAGATAGGTGCGAACTCGTGATTCGGGAGACCAGTTTGGAAGTGCGGGCAACAAGGGATTTAGTGCAGCCAAGAGTTCCGCCCGTGACGCGTCTAGATCGCGACGCAGAAGCGACGATTTCCTGCGAGGACAATCTGAAATTCATGCGCCGGCTCTCTAACGAGTCGATGAACCTCATCGTCACGTCCCCGCCCTACAACCTCGGCAAGGAATACGAAGAAAAGCGTTCGCAAGATCGTTACATAGAAGAGCAGGTCGCTTGTATCGCTGAGGCTGTGCGGCTCCTTCACCCAAATGGGTCAATCTGCTGGCAAGTCGGCAACCACATTCAAAATGGCGAGATATTTCCTCTCGACATTGTCCTTTATCCGCACTTCAAGAGCGCAGGACTTCAGCTCCGTAACCGCATCGTCTGGACCTTCGGCCACGGGCTGCATTGCCAGAATCGTTTTTCTGGTCGCCATGAGACGATACTTTGGTTCACCAAGACAAAAGACTACACGTTCAACCTTGATCCGGTTCGTATTCCTTCGAAATATCCCGAGAAGAAATACTTCAAGGGGCCGAAGAAGGGGAAACTCTCAGGCAATCCCCTCGGGAAGAATCCCACTGACGTTTGGGACATCCCCAACGTGAAATCCAACCACGTCGAAAAAACCGATCACCCTTGTCAGTTCCCCGTTGGCCTCATTGAGCGCCTCGTTCTTGCACTAACAAATAAAGGCGATAGCGTTCTCGATCCTTACCTAGGGGTCGGCTCATCCGCGATCGCAGCGCTCAAGCACGGACGACACGCCTACGGCTGCGACTTGGAGAAAGAATACGTCGATATCGCGTGGGAGCGCATTCACCAACTACGTGCTGGCACCCTCAGGACGCGGCCTATGAATAAGCCGGTCTACGATCCAAACAGCAAAGGCGACGAATGAAGCTGAACGGCACGTATGACCACCATAATGCCGTTGCAGAGTGGCAGCGTCGTGATCTGCATGAATGGCTGACAGACGTTTTTGAAGCGCCCGCCGTCGTAATTCAGCGCTACTGCACGCCTGCAATTCGCGCGCATGTGGAGAAGGAATTTGCCAACGAGGGTTGGGCGCTTGACGTGCGCCTAGACCAGAAACATCAACTCGCAGTCACTGCGCTGAAGGACGATCTCGCGTTTCAGCTTCAAACCGGCAATATGAGCCGCGCCCCTTATGATTTACTGAAACTCCAATACCTGTTTCTGGAGCACAGAATTCAGGCGGCAGCGCTTGCGCTGCCTACCCAATCTGCCGCCAAGATTATTGGCGAGAACATCGCTAACGCTGATCGCATTTGTCGCGAACTGAAGCTTTTTGATCGCGTAATCACGGTTCCCATTAGCGTCGTCGCTTTCGACTAGAGGCGCATATGATGAAGTACGAAATCAAACTCACACCCCGATCCGAGCGCGAGGCCGTCATTCAAAAGCGCTTGGAAGCATCGACCGAAACGGGCACGCTTTGGGATTTTCGCGGCGAGAAGGCAACTTTGAAGATCGTTACCTTGCCAGTCGATCTGCCTGTCTACCGGATGGATAACTGCCGCACTTATTCCGACCAACAGGATGCTATTGCCAGGGACGGCCTCGACAAAACCTACTTTTCAAAAGGGCAGGAGCTCAGCACGGCGCAGCAATCGCAGCACGGCATCCTCGTAAAGCTTGCAAAGAAAGAGGCCACTTCGATTTCGCCGATCATGGGAGTGCTGGAGACCGAAGGCCAGCGCGATCCAATCCTGATAACGAGCACGGGCGTCGTCGTAAACGGCAACCGCCGTTTGAGCGCAATGCGCGAGCTGTATGCCGCCGACCAATCTCCAAATTCCCGGTATGCATATGTCAAATGCATGGTCCTTCCGGCAGACACGACGCCGGATGAGGTCGACGACATCGAAGCAAATGAGCAGGCCCGACCCGAAACGAAGTTGGAATATGACTGGATCGGTGATGCGCAGCTAGTGCGCCGTCAAGTCAATAAGGGGCGCAGTACAAAAATGGTCGCAACTCAGCTTCGGCGCAGCGAGGCGGACATCAAGAATTTGCTGCAATCGATTGAAGAGGCTGATCTGTACCTCAACGAATGGGCTGAAAAGCCCGGACAATATTCGCTGGTCAGCGGTGACGGCGAGCAGATATTTGGCGATCTTCCAAAGCGGCTAGCGGGTCAGAGTGTCGCCCTTCAAAGCGCCAGCCGTGCCATTGCGTGGTCTCTGTTCGACAACCGCGACAAGGTTCCGGGTCGGATTTACGCGTACAACGCTGCTTTTGGGAAACTTGCTCCGGTTGTACTAAAGAGCATAGCCGAGCAGCTTGATCTTCCGGTGAGCGGTAGCGCCGATCAGGAGGAGAATGACGACAGCTTTTCTGTCGACATCAGTGTAGGAGCTGGGGCGGAAGATCATTCCAGCGTCATCTCCGCGCTGAAGAACGCTGAAACCCGTGACGACGCCGTAGAGGCATTGATTGAAGGCGCTATCGGCGCTCTTGAACGCGATCGCGGGCAGAAGAACAAGAAGGCCGCGCTGAAAGCACTTGTTCAGATACACGCCAAACTGGCTGGCCTCGATTTGACTACCGCAGGCAGCGACACCTACGCGGGCATTGGCAAGCAGTTAGAATCCATCAAAGCGCTTGTTCAGAAACTCGACACGAAGCTATCTGCTCTCAAGCAATCGCCGCCCGCTGACGCCGACAAGTAGGGAGCCAAATGAGCGACCCAGTCGGCATCACCATCGAATATCGCTCAGGGAATACCGGACGCCTCGTGGTCGCGCCGGGAGATTCCATCGCCCCGATTTGGTCGCACATTCGGGCGCTCGTGGTTTCAAATGACCTCGACGCGACAATTACAAGCACCTCCATTCAGCTACCTTGGCCCGATGTCCTCAATATCGTGCGGGAGTTCGGATCGAAGGCGACCCAGCGCGCTCTCAATTTCCGCTTTCGACCTGACTCCAGCGCGGCCGAGCGTCTTCGGGCCTTTGCCGACGAGGTTCAAAGTGCGCGCGCATGTCAGGCAAACCTCGCGCCATCCCGCGCGCCCGACGAAATCGAAAGCGATCTCCGAAAGATGGGATTCACGCGGCGCGAATTGAAGAACTTCCAACTTCGCGACCTTTCCCATTTGATTGCGCTGGCTAACGGCGCGAATTTCTCGGTTCCCGGAGCTGGAAAGACAACAGTCACGTTCGCCCTGCATTTGCTTGTACGAAAGCAGGGTCAGCAGCTCTTCGTGATTGCTCCGAAATCCGCCTTTCAGGCGTGGCGCGACATCATGAACGAATGCTTGGCCGATAACGCTCCAAGAGACGTTGCAGAACCATTTACAGTTCTTGACGGGCGCGAAGATGAAACGGCACTAGCGCTTTCGTCAGGCGCGACACGCTTTCTCATGTCCTACGATTTGATGATCCGCCAACAGGGGGTCATCGCCGCGCATTTTGCCACTCACCCCATTCATCTGGTTCTTGACGAGGCGCACCGGATGAAAGCGGGCACGCTTTCGCAACGCGGCGCGTTCCTACTCAAAATCGCGAGCCTCCCTGTCCGACGCGACATCCTGACGGGGACGCCGATGCCGCAGGCTGCGTCCGACATCGAATCCCAGCTTGATTTTCTGTGGCCGGGCCACGGGCTCGGGATCGAGGTCACGCGAGGGAAGTCGCCGCGGGAAGTGCTTGGAAATCTGTACGTCCGCACGACGAAACAAGAGTTGGGAATACCGAAGGCAAAACGGACACCCATCGACATTTCGATGAAGCCGGGACAGTTGGCGCTTTACTCTATCGTACGCAGCGAATTTCTTCGCCAATTCGCTTCCCACGTAAACCGCGACATGGATCAAGCACAAATCATTCGGGCGCGCCGGTCCGTAATGAGGCTTCTGCAGCTTTCCGTGAATCCCGCCCAGGCCCTTAGCGCCATGGCAAGCGATGACTACAGAGTATCGTCGGGCATCGCTGACGCTGTAATGGAGGAAGGACATTCGGCCAAACTCACGGCGGTCATGGATCACGCCCGTACGTTGGCGCGCAATGGCGAAAAGATCGTGATATGGACGATCTTCACGGATACGATCCGAAGTCTTGCGTCGGCGCTAGCAGATCTGAATCCAGTCGTTCTCTACGGCGGCGTCATTGCGGGTTCGGACCGCGATCCGAACACCCGCGAGGGCCGCATTAGGCGTTTTCACGTTGATCCAAGCTGCAACGCGCTCATCGCAAATCCCGCCGCAGCGGGCGAGGGCATCAGCCTACATACCGTATGCCACAATGCGATTTATGCAGATCGAAGTTATGTTTCGACGCATTATCTCCAATCCATTGACCGCATCCATCGCCTCGGGCTCGCACCCGGGCAGGAAACCAACATATTTATCTATCGCTCTAAGGCGCCCCCGGAGATTGGTAGCATCGACCTCTCCGTCAGCAGGCGGCTCACGGAAAAGATCCGTCGCATGCAGCAGTTGCTTGACGATCCAGATCTTCACGAGATTGCGCTGGATGAGGAAGAGGCGGACGACCCCATCGACTATGACATAACACCCGACGACCTTATCGACCTGATTCAAGAGCTGGAAGGCAAGGCCCCGCCTTCAGATGCAGACGAATGATTGGCAATATCGCGACAGAGAGAGTTTTCGCGCTCTCTGCCTTTGAGGGCGTTCGTATCATCCGCATATACGCTGCCAAGCAGCCGAACTGCCCCCTCGATCAGCTTCTCACTATCATTGAGCATGTCGAATCAGACGCGCCGAATCTCGATCTGGAAGCCTCCGCATATCTCCACGGTCTGGTGGAGGCCGGATGTCCATTGGCTGGTGACGGATTTTATCAAGCTTGCATCACCGCTGTTGTGACAAAACACCGGCCAAACTGGTGCAAGGCGATGCGACAAGGCCGCATGCGCTTTCTCGATTCGCTTGAGCAGAACGATAGAGACGTTTTCTCCGCAGCAGGCTTGGTAAAAGAACCGCCGCCCATTGAAGTAGTACTCTGGTGGGATTCCGTCTCAGGCTATGCCCGCTTGCTCGCCGACCTCGAGAAGATGGAACAGGCCCGCGTGGCGGAAGCGCTAACGATGGAGTACGAGCGGAAGCGGCTCAAGGCTCTGGGGATCGACAAAGAACCCGAATGGAAGGGCTTAGACGACAACTTCGCGGGCTACGATGTCCTTTCATACGACTCGGGCGAGTTTGCGCCGACCAACCGCATGATTGAAGTGAAGTCAACGATAGCATCACCGTTGAGATTCATCGTCACCCGGAACGAATGGGATCAAGCGGACAAGCTCGGCCCGGCGTATGTCTTTCAAGTGTGGGATATGCAGAAGTCGCCGCCGGTTCTGTATGAACGTACTTCGGCGCAAGTGGCCGTCCATATCCCGAGCGATAACGAAAATGGTAAGTGGAAGACGGCGGAAATTCCTTTGGCGACCTAGCACAAAGAAGTGCACGCGAACCGCATGTAACAACCTTTTGCTATGAATCTAAACCTTCCCCCACGCGGTGACCGACAAACAGCAACACGCGCACTCAGGTTCGCCAAACATCTTCTCAGCCTGCTTAAATGGCAATCTGGTCGATTGGATCGAACGCTCCCCGATAGTTGCCAACGCGTATCGTCCGCCGAGACAGCCGTCGGATTCCTACCGTCACCCCGGCAAGCCGGTATTGCCGGGCTCGACCCGCGATTACCGCTCGGCCGCAGAGGCCGCCGAATCGCCGCTGGCCGAGCGGCTGTTCTCGGTGCAGGGTGTGGCCGGTGTCTTCCTCGGCCAGGACTTCGTCTCCGTCACCAAGGCGGCCGGCGAATGGCAGCATCTCAAGCCCGCCATTCTGGGCCTCATCATGGACCATTACCTCTCCGGCGCCCCGGTCCTCGTGCAGGGCAGTGCCCCGGCGAAGCCCCCTGAGGACGAGTTCTTCGATCCTGCCGACAAGGAAATCGTGGGCACTATCAAGGAGCTGCTGGAAACCCGCGTGCGCCCCGCCGTCGCCCAGGATGGCGGCGACATCACCTTCCACGGCTATCGCGAGGGCGTGGTCTATCTTAACATGCAGGGATCCTGCTCCGGCTGCCCGAGCTCCACCGCCACCCTGAAGCACGGCATCGAGAACCTGCTCCGCCATTTCGTCCCCGAAGTGACCGAGGTCAGGCCGGTTTGACGGCAACCGTTGCCGCGGCGTATCACGCCGCCCGATGAAAGTGCTTGCCCTCGATACCTCCATGCAGGCCTGCTCGGCGGCCGTCTATGACGCCGGCCGCGGCCGCGTCCTGGCCGAGGAGTTTCGCGAGATGGAGCGCGGCCACGCCGAGGCCATTGCGCCCATGGTCGCCGCCGTGCTGGCGGCGGCTGGCCTCGCCCCGCCGCAGCTTGGCCGCATCGCCGTGACCACCGGCCCCGGCACCTTTACCGGCGTCCGCATCGGCCTGGCCATGGCCAAGGGCTTGGGATTGGCACTCGACCTGGCCGTCCTCGGCCTACCGAGCCTGCGCGTCATCGCCGAAAATGCCGTGGCTGATGCAGTGCCGCTGGCCGTTGTCGCCGATGCCCGTCTCGATGAGGTCTACGCCGCGATTTACGGGTCGGCCCGCGAGGAATTGCTGCCGCCCGGCGTCTTCACCCTGGAAGCCCTCCTGGACAGGCTGCCGGCCGGGCCGGTGTCGGTGATCGGCAGTGCCGCCGGTGCCTTGCTCGCCGCTGCTGGCCGCGCCGGCCTGGTCCGCAGCCGCGCCGGCGATCTTCCCGTGGCATCACGGCTGGCGCGCCTCGCCGCCGGCCTGCCGGCGCCGGAGCAGCCACCGCGCCCTCTCTATCTTCGGGGGCCGGGCGCCAGGCCGCAGGCGGAAGGCTTACTGCCCCCCCTCGCCATCCGCGACGCAACCCCGCTGGACGCCGGCCTGTTCGCTGCCATGCATGCCGAGGCTTTCACAGCGCCCTGGCCGGCCGAGGACTTTGCCAGGCTGATGGCGATGCCGGGGGCACGCCCGGTGATTGCGATGAGCCGCGACGAGCCGGTCGGCTTCGCCCTTGTCAGGCAGGCGGCCGACGAGGCCGAAATCCTGACCATCGCGACCAGGCCGGCCTATCGCCGGCGGGGCGTGGCAAGGGCCCTGATCGAACATCAGCGCCGGGCGCTCGAGGCTGCGGGCGTGACGGCCCTTTACATCGAGGTTGCACCATCCAATCTTGCCGCAAGGTTACTCTATGAGGCCCTGGGCTTTGGCGTGGCCGGCCGCCGCAAGGCCTATTACGGCGCCGCTGGCGGCCCACATGAGGACGCCATCGTCATGCGCAGGGAGGTCAGGCGGTGAGCCGGCTGCGCCCCGCGGTGGTCCTCCTGGCCTTTGCCTGCCTCACCCTGCCGCTGATGCCGCTCCAGCAGCTGTTCGTCTGGGCATGGCCGCGGGCGGCGCGGGCGTTTCCGATGTACTACCATCGTGTCGTGCTCCGCATTCTCGGCGTCAGGTTGCGGAAGGTCGGCCGGCCGTTGGTCATTGGGCCTGCTTTGCTGGTGTCGAACCACGTTTCCTGGCTTGACATTGTCGTCCTGAGTGCCCTTGCGCCGGTGTCATTCGTGGCCAAGCGGGAGGTCCATGGCTGGCCCTTTTTCGGTACCCTCGCAAGACTCCAACGTACTGTTTTTATTGATAGAAATCGCCGCCACAGCACCGGCGACGCGCGCGATGAACTGCGTGAGCGGCTGCGCGCCGGCGACATTCTGGTGCTTTTCGCCGAAGGAACGTCCGGCGATGGTGTCCGTGTCCTGCCTTTCAAGTCCTCGTTCTTTTCTGCCGCCGAAGCCACGGGCGCCACCGTACAGCCAATTTCTCTTGTTTATTCAGGGCATTGGGGTCTGCCGATGAACCGCAGGACCAGGCCTCTCTACGCCTGGTACGGCGATATGGATCTGGGTCCCCATCTCTGGGAGGCCTTGGCAGCCGGACCGATCGAAGTGACGGCTGTCTGTCATCCGCCGCTGCCCGATGGCAACAGCCGCAAGTCGCTCGCCAGGGAGGCGGAGCAACGGGTCCGAAACGGACTGGTCAGCACCTTGGCCGGGAGGGGCGTTCCCACCCATGCCGAAATGAGCTAGGGAGCCTGCATGTCGAGCGAACGACGAAAGCTGGTCTTCATCAAGACCTATGGCTGCCAGATGAACGCCTATGACAGCGAGCGCATGGGCGACATTCTGGCAGGCGCGGGCTTTGGCCTGACGGACCGGGCTGAGGACGCCGAGCTGGTGATCCTCAACACCTGCCACATACGCGAAAAGGCCTCGGAAAAGGTCTTCTCCGAACTGGGCCGCATCCGCAGGCTGAAGGAGCGCCGGGCACGCCGCGGACTGACGACAGCCATCGCCGTTGCCGGCTGCGTGGCCCAGGCTGAAGGCGACGAGATTGTCCGGCGCGCTCCGGTGGTCGATCTGGTCATAGGTCCGCAGACATACCACCGGCTGCCGGAGCTCCTCCGGCGCCAGAAAGAGAAGGGGCGGCCCGTTGTCGAGACGGAGTTTCCCGTCGAAGACAAGTTTGACCGCCTTGAGAACATCCCCCGCGCCAGATCTGTGACTGCCTTCGTCACGGTGCAGGAAGGCTGCGACAAATTCTGCACCTTCTGCGTTGTGCCTTATACGCGGGGTGCCGAATTCTCGCGGCCCGTCTCTCAGGTCACCGCCGAAGCCGAGCGGCTGGCCAGGGCCGGTGTGCGCGAAATCACCTTGCTGGGCCAGAACGTCAATGCCTATCACGGTCTTTCGGAGCAGGGCGAAGTCTGGTCATTGGCCCGCCTCATCGCACATCTGTCGCATATCCCCGGTATCGAAAGAATCCGTTACACCACCAGCCACCCACGCGAGATCACTGACGATTTGATTGCTGCCCATGCCGACAACCCCAAGCTGATGCCCTATCTGCACCTCCCGGTTCAGGCTGGCAGCGACCGCATTCTCAAGGCCATGAATCGCGGCCACACGTCTGACGGCTACCTTCGGCTCATTGAGCGTATTCGCGCCGCGCGGCCGGATATTGCGATTTCGGGTGATTTCATCGTCGGCTTCCCCGGCGAGACGGATGCCGATTTCGAGGAGACTCTGAGCGTTGTCAGGCAAGTGAGATATGCCAGCGCATTCTCCTTCAAATACTCGCCGCGGCCCGGAACGCCAGCGGCGGCGCGGGACGACCAGATCCCCGACGCCGTGAAGTCCGAGCGGTTGTCGCGCCTGCAGGTCCTCCTCGGGCAACAGATGCATGAATTCAATGCAAGTTGCGTGGGCCGCAACCTGCCAGTGCTGCTCGAAAAGCCCGGGCGCCACAGCGGGCAGATTGCGGGCCGGTCGCCCTATCTCCAGGCCGTTCACGTTGATGCTCGCGCAGGCAACATTGGTGATATAGTAACTCTGATGATTGATGGGGTTGGCGCGAACAGCCTTTCGGCTCATACTCGCGCTGCGGCATGAGTGATTCTGGAAGGAACGGAGCTATCAGTCCTTGACGTCACGCCTAGGTGCCAGCGAACTGGCAGCGCAAATTCCCGACTCGGCGCCCGATGATCGGGACCTTCTCACCCTATCCTTCGAGGACAATCGGCTGTTGACCCCGCTGTTCGGCGAGCATGACGAACACCTCGCCCTGATCGAGCACCGGCTTGGTGTCGATATCGTGCCACGGGGTAATCGCGTATCGGTCCGCGGTTCCGGTCGGGCCCGCGAGTCGGCAAGACAGGTGCTGTCGAGTCTCTACCAACGGCTGCGCAAGGGCCTCGACGTTTCCAAGGGAGATGTCGAAGGGGCGATTCGCATGAGCCAGGTCCACCCGGAACTGACCGAGCCTGAGGGAGCGGTCCGGACCAGAAAGCGGCTTGTGGTGCCGCGCACGCCGACCCAGAGGAACTACATCGCCGCGATCCGCCAGCAGGAACTTGTGTTCGGTGAGGGTCCTGCCGGTACGGGCAAGACCTACCTCGCCGTTGCCTGCGCCGCGGCAGCGCTCATGAATGGCGAAGTAGACCGGATCATCCTGTCCCGCCCAGCCGTCGAAGCCGGCGAGCGTCTCGGTTTCTTGCCCGGCGATATGAAGGAGAAGGTCGATCCGTACCTTCGCCCGCTTTATGATGCGCTCTATGACGTAATGCCGGCCAACCTGGTCGCCAAGGGCATGGCCGAAGGTTCCATCGAAATCGCGCCGCTGGCTTTCATGCGTGGCCGTACCCTGGCGCATGCCTTTGTTATTCTTGACGAAGCTCAAAACACCACGCCCCAGCAGATGAAGATGTTCTTGACGCGCCTCGGCGAAGGCAGCCGCATGGTCGTGACTGGTGATCCAAGCCAGGTGGACCTGCCGCCGGGCGGCCAGTCGGGACTGATCGACGCGCTGGCGACGCTGAAGGATGTGCCGGGGATTGGCCGGGTGACATTCACCAACGCGGATATTGTCAGGCATACGCTTGTGGGCAGAATCGTTGCCGCTTACGATCGCAAGGAACGTGGTGGCCGCAAGCCGAAGACGCCATGATTGCCACTCTGTCGATTGCCGACGATCATTGGTACGGCGTCGAGGGCCTGGAAGCCGCCATTACTGCCGCCGCCGCCGCAATTACCGCCGCCGATCAGCATGTGCCGGCCGATGCCGAGACCGCCGTACTGCTGACCGGCGACGATGAGATCCGGGTCCTCAACAAGACGTGGCGGGGCAGGGACGTTGCTACCAATGTCCTGTCTTTTCCAGTGCCAACGGCATATGTATCGCCCCAGGGTGAGCCGGCCTTTCTTGGCGATGTGGCGCTCGCCTGGGGTGTCGTCAGTCGCGAGGCGGAACAACAGGGCAAGTCCGTGCGCGACCATGCATGCCACCTTGTGATACATGGCATGTTGCATCTCCTCGGTTACGACCATGACAACGACACGGCGGCCGGCAGGATGGAGGCCCTGGAAGCGCGGATCCTGGCCGGCCTCGGAATTCCCGATCCCTACCGCGCCGCGGGGATGATATGATGCGTGAGGCGCCTGTCCCCATTTACGGGTACAGCCGTCGAATTCGATAGAGTTGATGAACGACCCGGAACCTTCCAGTAGCACACTGCGCGAGTCCTTTTGGCGACGTCTGAGATCGCGCCTCATTCGCAATGGTGACGCCAGCCTGCGCGAGAGCCTCGAAGACGTCATTGAAAGCCACGGTAAGGACAATGGCGGGGAGACCATCAAGGCCGAAGCTCGGTCGATGATGCTCAATCTCATCGCGTTTTCTGAGTTGAGGGTCGATGATGTGATGGTCCCTCGCGCCGATATCGTGGCCGTCCCCGATACCGCGACCATGCGCGAGCTTCTCGATCGCTTCATCGAAGCTAACCACTCGCGGCTTCCCGTCTATCATGAAACCCTTGATGGTACTTCCGGCATGGTCCACATCAAGGATGTGGTGCGCTGGATCGCGTTGAAGGGTTCGCGCAAGCGCAAACGGGCGGCGAAGGATGAAGCCAAGCCGGCCGGCTTGTCGATCGCCGTTCCCGATCTCGCGACTCCTGTTAAGCAGGCCGGTATCGTTCGGGAGCTCTTGTTCGTACCTCCTTCGATGCCGGCTTCAGATCTGTTGGTGAAGATGCAGGCAACCCACATCCACATGGCAATCGTTGTGGATGAGTATGGCGGGACGGATGGTCTGGTTTCCATCGAGGATCTGGTCGAAGAGATCGTCGGCGATATCTCCGACGAACACGATACGGCGGAAGCGCGAATGATCCGGGGAGGCGAGAACGGTGTTTATGTCGCCGATGCACGTGTTGGCATGGAGGAACTGGAAGAACTGCTTGGCATCGACTTTCTCCCTGACGAGCGCGATCAGGATGCTGACACGTTGGGCGGGCTGATCTTCTCCATGATGGGCCGTGTGCCGGTGCGCGGCGAACTCATCCGGCACGAAAGCGGCATTGAGTTCGAGATACTCGATTCCGACCCGCGGCGCGTCAAGCGCATCCGGATTCACACCCGCACCTCGCCAAGGAAAGATCCTGGCGACAGCGGGGAGGATTCAGGAACCGGCACTCCCCCGCCATAACAGTTCGATCCCGAACCACATGAAAAAGGCGCCCGCGAGCGCCTCGATCCGGTGCCGGGCGCGTTGATAGGCAGCAAGAAAACCGGGGCGCGAGAACAGGCCGAGGAGCGTAACGTAATAGAGCGCCGACATGCCGAGCATAACGCCGACCCCTGTTAGCCCCAGCCACAGGGGGCCTCGCGCCACCGATGTGGTGGCGAACAGGCTGGCGACGAAGACGAGTGATTTGGGGTTTGAGAGATTTGTCAGAAACCCCATGCGATAGGCGGCAGCCGGAGAGATGTCGGCGGAAGGCGCGTTTGGGCGCATGGCTTCTTGTGAACTTGACCACCATTTGTACAGAAGGCTCAATCCTCTCCAGCCGATATAGAGCCCGCCGGCCAGTTCGATGCCGCGAAACAGTTCCGGAAACTGTCGCAAGGCCCAGACGAGACCGAACAGGCCGCCAAAGGCCCACAGCACGCCGCAGCTCAGTATGCCGGCGGTTACCGCGATGGCCGCTGCGCGGCCATGGGACAAGGCGGCCCAACTGAACAGCAGTGTATTTGGTCCAGGCGTGATGATCGCCACCAGCCAGAATCCGGCGAACGGTATCAGGCTTTCGAGTCCCGGCGTCACAGCATGGACGGCAGGACCCTATCTGGCGGATTGTGGCCGTCGACCCAGGTCTTGATGTTGATGATCACCTTCTCGCCCATGTCGATGCGGCCCTCGATGGTTGCAGAACCCATGTGCGGCAGCAGGACCGCCTTCTTTGACTTGAGCAGGCGTGGATTGACGGCCGGTTCATGCTCGAACACATCGAGGCCTGCACCACCGAGTTCGCCGGCCTCGAGCATGCGCGCCAGGGCATTCTCGTCAATGACTTCGCCGCGTGCGGTATTCACGATAATTGCCGTGGGTTTCATGAGTTTGAGACGCCGCGCCGAAAGCAGGTGATACGTTGCCGGCGTATGTGGGCAATTGACGGAGACTATGTCCATGCGTGCCAGCATCTGGTCGAGGCTGTCCCAATAGGTTGCCTCGAGCTCTTCCTCCAGGCTGGGGTTCACGGGCTTGCGATTGTGATAGTGGATCTGCAGGCCGAAGGCCTTTGCCCGCCGCGCCACGGCGGTACCGATCCGGCCCATGCCGATGATTCCCAATCGCTTGCCCCAGATACGCGATCCCAGCATCCAGGTCGGCGACCAGCCTTGCCAGGTATTGTCCGGGCCGATGACTTTGGCGCCCTCGATCAGGCGTCGCGCCACGGCCATGATGAGGGCCATCGTCATGTCCGCGGTATCCTCGGTCAAGACACCCGGCGTGTTGGTCACGGTTATGCCGCGGGCAATGGCCGTCTCAACGTCAATGTTGTCCACGCCGGTTCCAAAATTGGCAATAAGCTTGAGCTGCTCGCCAGCCTGCATCAATACCGACTTGTCGATCCGGTCAGTCACGGTCGGTACCAGTACCTCCGCTTCCTTGACTGCATCCGTGAGTTCTGCGCGCCCCATGGGCTTGTCGTCGGAGTTGAGCCGGGTGTGGAAAAGCTCCATCATGCGGGTTTCCACGACGTCCGGGAGTTTGCGCGTCACGATTACAAGGGGCTTGCGCTTGGACATTAATCCTTCACTCCCGGAGGCCAGACTTTGACGCAATTTTAACCCGAGCGGTTACAAGGTGTTAACTGCGGCGCTTTGTCTGGCAGGCCAATTGTTGTAGTCTGGATACCTGCTCCTGAGCGGAGCGGCAAGGCCATGAAAAGGGTGTGAGTCGGGATGGCCAATGGGGGAAAGAGGAGGCGTTGGCTTGCATCCGCTGCAGTTGCGGCGGGCTGTATCGCAGTGACGCTGATGGTTACGTGGTCGCTTTTCGGCGAGAAGCCGGATGCCGGTGCCGCCGCCGTCGGGGACGCGACGGCCTCTGTGGACGCGCTCGCCAAGGTCACCGGGCCGTCCGGCCTGCCATTGCCGCGCTTCGTTTCGCTCAAGGCCGAGAAGGTCAATGTCCGGCGCGGACCGTCCAGCGATCACAAGGTGGCCTGGGTATTCCAGCGCAAGGGCTTGCCCATTGAGATTGTTGCGGAATTCGAGAACTGGCGCCGGATTCGTGATAGTGAAGGCGAAGAAGGCTGGGTTCTCCAGAACATGCTCACCGGCAAGCGTACGGCGCTTGTTGCGCCCTGGCGAACAGGCCAATTCATTCCGATCTATGAAGCGCGGGATGCAGCGGGCCGGCTGGTGGCGAAGGTTGAGGCGGGGGCAGTCGGGGAAGTCGACACCTGCACAGGTGACTGGTGCCGTATTTCGGTCGGCGGTTACGACGGCTACATCGAACAGATCATGCTGTGGGGCGTCTATCCCGGCGAGCGCGTGAGTCGCTGACGACTGGGACAGCCAGGGTTTTCCATCGCACTTGCCAGACACCCTCGGGGCAGGTCTGCGTGAGGCCGGGAAACTAACTGCCGAATCCTTCCCAGAAAGCCCGGGCCCGCGCGAAGAAGCCCTCGGATTCGGGGCTGTTGTTGCGGGCTTCCTTTTCGAACTCCCTGAGCAGCTCGCGCTGCCGTCTCGTGAGATTGACCGGTGTTTCGACCGTAGTCTGGATGTACATATCGCCGTGCTGTGCTGACCGGAGCACCGGCATGCCTTTGCCGCGCAGGCGAAACTGCTTGCCGGTCTGCGTGCCTTCGGGAATGGTGACGCGCGCCTTCTTGCCATCGATTGTCGGCACCTCGATCTCCCCGCCAAGTGCTGCCGCCGTCATTGAGATGGGCACCTTGCAGAACAGGTCCGCGCCGTCACGCTGGAAGAAATCGTGCGGTCTGATCGACAGGAAGATATAGAGATCGCCGGAAGGACCACCCCTGAGGCCAGCTTCGCCTTCGCCTGCCAGGCGGATACGGGTGCCATCCTCGACCCCTGCCGGAATGTTGACGGAAAGGTTCCGTTCCTTCGTTACGCGACCGGCGCCGCCGCAATTGTTGCACGGGTCGGAAATAACCTGGCCGCGACCCTGGCACGTCGGACAGGTACGTTCCACCGTAAAAAAGCCCTGGCTGGCACGCACCGCACCGGCGCCACCGCAGGTGCCACAGGTCTTAGGCGACGAGCCGGGTTTTGCTCCCGATCCCGAGCACGCCTCGCAGGTAACAGAAGACGGCACACGGATCTGGGCAGTCTTGCCCGTGTAAGCCTCTGTGAGGCTGATTTCCATGTTGTAACGCAGGTCGGAACCGCGCTGGGCTCCGCCGCGGCCGCGCTGCCGTCCGGCCCGCTGGCCGCCCATGAAGTCCCCGAACAGGTCTTCGAAAATATCTGACATGGACGATGTGAAGTCAGGCCCGAATCCACCGCCGGGGCCGCCGCGCGCCCCGCCCATGCCGCCGGCTTCGAACGCCTGATGTCCAAACCGGTCATAAGCCGCCTTCTTCTGCGGATCTTTCAGTACATCGTAGGCTTCGTTGAGTTCTTTGAACTTGTGCTCGGCCGCCTTGTCGCCGGGGTTGGCGTCCGGGTGGTACTTCTTGGCAAGATTGCGGTAGGCCGCCTTCAGGGCTTTTTCGTCAGCCCCTTTGGGAACCCCCAGTACTTCGTAATAGTCGCGCTTGGCCATGGTGAGCTACTTGGAGAACCGCTGCGCCCGGGCCGAAGCGCCGGGCACATGGGAACTAGCCGGAAGATGCAGAGCAATTGGGGCTCATGCGGCAGGACGCCACCCTGATGCGTGAGGTTTGATCCACTGCATCTGTTGGCTTCCTGCCGCTCATGAGAGTCAGGCGGACTTCCTGTCGTCGTCCTTCACTTCCGTGAAGTCGGCATCGACGACATCATCCTCGGCCTTGCCGTCGCCCTTCGGTGCATCGCTGCCGTTGCCACTGCTCGCCTCGGCGCCGGCCTGCTTGTACATGGCTTCACCGAGCTTCATGGAGGCCTGGGCGAGGTCATTGGTCTTTGCCTTGATCACCTCGGTATTGTCGCCCTCCATCGCTGCCTTGAGATCGGCGACAGCCGCTTCGACCGTGGACTTGTCGGCCGCTGACACCTTGTCGCCAAGCTCGGTCATCGATTTCTGCGTCGAATGGATGAGCGCTTCTGCGTGATTCTTGGCTTCCACCAACTCCTTGCGCTTCCGGTCCTCGGCCGCATGCGCTTCGGCATCCTTGACCATCTTCTCGATTTCGCTGTCGGAGAGACCGCCGGACGCCTGGATCCGAATCTGCTGTTCCTTGTTGGTCGCCTTGTCCTTGGCCGACACATTGACAATGCCGTTGGCGTCGATGTCAAAGGTGACCTCGACCTGCGGCACGCCGCGCGGTGCCGGCGGAATGCCCATCAGATCGAACTGGCCGAGAAGCTTGTTGTCTGCTGCCATCTCGCGCTCGCCCTGGAACACCCGGATGGTCACTGCGGTCTGGTTGTCCTCGGCCGTCGAGAACACCTGGCTCTTCTTGGTCGGGATGGTCGTATTGCGGTCGATGAGCCGCGTAAACACGCCCCCTAGCGTCTCGATACCAAGCGACAGCGGCGTTACGTCGAGGAGCAGCACGTCCTTGACCTCGCCCTTGAGCACGCCGGCCTGGATGGCCGCGCCGATCGCCACCACCTCATCCGGATTGACGCCCTTGTGCGGCTCCTTGCCGAAGAACTGCTTCACCGTTTCGATGACTTTCGGCATGCGAGTCATGCCGCCAACCAGCACCACTTCGTCAATCTGGCCGGCGGTGACGCCGGCGTCCTTGAGCGCTTGCCGGCACGGTTCGATGGTCTTCTGGATAAGATCTTCGACCAGGGCCTCGAGCTTGGCACGCGTCAGCTTGAGTGTCAGGTGCTTGGGTCCGGTAGCGTCGGCCGTGATGAACGGCAGGTTGATCTCGGTCTGCGTCGAGGATGAAAGCTCGATCTTGGCCTTCTCGGCCGCCTCTTTGAGTCGCTGCAGGGCAAGCTTGTCCTTGCGCAGGTCGATGCCCTGTTCCTTTTTGAACTCGTCAGCCAGGTAGTCGACAATGCGCATGTCGAAGTCCTCGCCGCCGAGGAAGGTGTCGCCATTCGTCGACTTGACCTCGAAGACGCCGTCGCCGATTTCGAGAACCGAGATGTCGAAAGTGCCGCCGCCAAGGTCATAAACGGCAATAGTCCCGGCTTCGCGCTTGTCGAGGCCATAGGCAAGCGCCGCTGCGGTCGGTTCATTGATGATACGCAGGACTTCAAGCCCGGCGATCTTGCCGGCATCCTTGGTGGCCTGACGCTGCGAGTCGTTGAAGTAGGCCGGAACCGTGATCACCGCCTGCGTGACGGTCTCGCCCAGATAGCGTTCGGCGGTCTCCTTCATCTTGGTGAGGACAAAGGCTGAAATCTGCGACGGCGCGTATTTCTGGGAGCGCGATTCGACCCAGGCATCGCCATTATCGGCCCGGGTAATCTTATAGGGAACGAGCTTCTTGTCCTTTTCGACCATCGGATCGTCGTACCGCCGGCCGATAAGCCGCTTGATGGCGAAAAAGGTATTCTCGGGGTTGGTCACCGCCTGGCGTTTCGCGGGCTGGCCAACCAGCGTCTCGCCGTCACTGCTGAACGCCACGATGGAGGGCGTTGTGCGGGCCCCCTCGGCATTCTCGATAACTTTGGGATTCTTGCCCTCCATGACCGCCACGCACGAGTTGGTCGTGCCGAGGTCAATTCCAATCACTTTAGCCATGTCTACCCTCCTGATGGCAGGCTGCCGTTCGGAAGCCCTTTCCAGGCACTTCCTCGATCCCCGGTCCGGGGAGGCCGCCTCCTGACTGAGATATGGTCCGTTCCCCCTCGATTCCCAAGAGAAAACAGCGTTCGCGCGGGTATATAGGGTGAGAATTTTGGGCTATCAAGCCGCCCCGGATACGATTTCTGAAAGGATCACCATGGAACGGCCGTCAATGACGCCGCAGGGTATACCCCTTCTCGGGGCAGGAACTTACCCCTTGACGGGCGATGCCTGCGTCGCCGCCATCCTGATGGCCATTGAGGCTGGATTCCGCCACATCGACACGGCCCAGATGTATGGCAACGAATCCGAAACCGGAAGGGCGATTGCAGCAGCGGGCCTGAAGCGCGACGAACTCTTCGTGGTGACCAAGGTCATGCCCGCCAATATCCGGCAGGAACTGTTCATTGACTCGGTTCGCCGGAGCCTCGATGTTCTCGGTCTCGATCAGGTTGACCTTCTTCTGATCCATTGGCCGCCCCGTGATGGCTTCGACGTCGCGGTAGGGTGTCTGAACGAGGCCCTTGACCGGCGTCTGACCCGCAAGATCGGCGTCAGCAACTTCACCATTGCCCAGATGCGGCGGGCCCAGGAACTGTCGTCCGGCCGGCTGGTCAACAACCAGGTTGAGTTCCAGCCACTGCTCGACCAGTCCCGGTTGAAGGCCGCAGCGGAAGCTCTGGGCATATGCCTGTCCGCTTACTCGCCACTTGGCCGGGGATTGGTGCTGAAGGAACCGGCTGTCCAGCAGATCGCGGACAGGCTTGGCCGCCCGCCGGCGGAGATCGTCCTGCGCTGGATCATCCAGCAGGGTGTCGTCGCCATCCCGATGACGACCAGGCGATCCAATGCCGAAAGCAATCTGCGGGCGCTGGAATTCGACCTGTCGGACGCAGACATGACCGCGATTACCAGGCTGAACACTCAGAACCGGAGGCTCATCTCCCCCGTAGCCTGGGCTCCCGAATGGGACAACTGAGAGGGTAATCCCATCCGCCTCTTCACCCCTGACGAACCCTATGACACCGGATCGATGGTTGTCGGCGGCAGGGGGCCGGAACTTGCCGCCTGGCGTTTGAGACTGGCGATCTCATCCTGGGCGCGGCGCAGTTCGCTGGTGGAGTTCCGCGCCGACCTGCGCCACTTGCCCTGCCCGACCCAGCACACGGTCCAGCCGGCCAGGGCCCCGAGAAAGAGTCCGCAGAAGAGGAGGGCCCATAGGGGCATGCCGATCGAGACTGCGGGGGCCGTCGCGTCGAAGGGATCGAAGGAGACGTCAATCCACTGCCGGTTGGCCACGGCAAAGCCGAGAACAAGAACAGTAACCGGCGTCCAGATGACCCAGTTGAGAATGCGCCGCAAGCCTACCCGTCCTTCCCGTTCAGGCGCTCGCGCAACTCCTTGCCGGTCTTGAAGAACGGGACTTTCTTGGCATTGACATCGACTGCTTCCCCGGTTCGCGGGTTGCGCCCGAGCCTTGCATCGCGCGACTTCACCGAGAACGCGCCGAATCCCCGCAGCTCGACCCGATCCCCTCCGGCAAGGGAGCGGATGATCTCGTCCAGCACTGTGTTGATGATGCGCTCGACGTCACGGTGATAGAGATGAGGATTCTTCGCCGCGATCTTCTCGATAAGCTCAGACTTGATCATGCCCTCTGTCCCGCAAGAAGTGTTCAAAGGTCAGGGTGCCAAACGGCAAGGAGACCGTCAAGCTTTGGCCGGTCGGCCAAGGAGATGAACTGCTGCAGGCCAAACGCCCGGGCCAGGCCATGGACCAAAGCGAAACCGAGCGATGACAGGCTCTCTGACCGCTTTGGCTCCCAATCGACTACCGGCAGGTCTTTCGCGATCTTCCGCTCGTCAGTCAGCCAGGTAAGGGCTTGCTCTTCACCGCCGATTTCGTCGACCAGCTTTTCCTTGACGGCCTGCCGGCCCGTGTAGACCCGGCCATCTGAAAGCACCAGGACTCGCTGCAGCGGAATTTCGCGGCGCTCTGCTACCAGTCCCGTGAACCACGCAAATGAATCCTGCACCATGGCCGCTGCCACCGCCCGCGCCTTGTCGCTGACCGGCTTGTAGGGGTTAGGCTCGGCCTTGAGATCGCCTGACTTGATCTCTTCCATTTTGACCCCCAGCGATTCGAGCAGGCGCGAAACCTCCGGGAACTGGAAGATCACCCCGATCGAACCGGTAATGGTATTGCCTCGCGCCACTATGTGATCAGCGGCAATAGCCGTGATGTAACCCCCGGAAGCCGCGACTGTATCCATGACGGCAACGACCGGCTTCTTCTTGCCGACCTTGATGAGTGCTTCGTAGAGCGCTTCGGACCCCGCCGTCGAGCCGCCCGGACTGTCGATCTTGAGGATCACGCCCTTGACCGCCTCCGACTTGTCGATCTGGTCGAGAAGGTCGAGCGTGGGCTGATCACCGGTTATGAATCCGGTGATGCTGACCCGCGCCACGTGATCATTGTATTTTTCAATGGTCTGAAAGCCTCCGCCGGCCGCTGCCGCCACGACGAGAGCAACGACCACAACCAGCGCCGCCACCACCCGCCAGAACGTGAGTTTCCGCTTGAGGCGACGGCGGTCGGTAATCAGTTCGGCTTCAGAGATCATCGGCGGATACTACTCCGCCGACTTGGATTCGGCATCTTTCTTTCTGAGGGCGGCACCGAGAATGTCGCCAAGCGAAGCACCTGAATCGGATGACCCGTACTGCGCCACCGCTTCCTTTTCCTCGGCGATTTCCAGCGCCTTGATTGAGACGGAGATCTTGCGGGCCTTGGCGTCGACCTGGGTGACCTTGGCATCCACCTTTTCGCCGACCGCAAAACGCTCGGTTCTCTGCTCGGAGCGATCGCGCGCGAGATCAGACCGCTTGATGAAGGCGGTCATGTCGGACCCGGCAATCTTGACGTCGAGCCCGGTCTCCTGCACGCCAATCACCTCGCAGGTAACAGTGTCTCCCTTCTTGATATTTCCGATCGAGGCCATCGGATCGCTGGCCAGCTGCTTGATGCCGAGTGAAATGCGCTCCTTCTCCTGGTCGACATCGAGGACCTGTGCACGGACCCGGTCTCCCTTCTTGTACTCCTTGATGACCTCCTCTCCCGGACGCTTCCAGTCGAGGTCGGAAAGGTGCACCATGCCGTCGACGTCGCCATCAAGGCCGATGAACAGGCCGAACTCGGTAATGTTCTTGACCTCGCCTTCGACCACGGTTCCCGGCGGATACTTTGACGAGAAGGTCTCCCACGGATTGCTTTGCGTCTGCTTAAGGCCCAGCGAAATCCGCCTCTTGGAGGGATCGACCTCAAGCACCTGAACTTCGATCTCTTCTGACGTCGACAGGATCTTGCCGGGATGGACGTTCTTCTTCGTCCAGCTCATTTCCGAGACATGGACAAGCCCTTCGATGCCATCCTCGAGCTCGACAAAGGCACCATAATCGGTGATGTTGGTGACGCGGCCCTTGACCTTGGCACCGACCGGATAACGGTCTGCCACCAGTTCCCACGGGTCCTTGTCGAGCTGCTTCATGCCGAGCGAGATACGCTGGGTCTCGGGATTGATGCGGACGATCTGCACCTTGACCGTCTGCCCGACATGCAGGACGTCGGAGGGATGATTGACGCGTTTCCAGGCGATGTCGGTCACGTGCAAGAGGCCGTCGATGCCACCCAGATCGACGAATGCCCCGTAGTCGGTGATGTTTTTCACTACGCCATCGACGACCTGGCCCTCAGAGAGGTTCTGCACGATTTCAGAGCGCTGCTCCGCCCGTGTCTCCTCCATGATGGCGCGGCGTGACACGACAATGTTGCCGCGGCGGCGATCCATCTTGAGAATCTGGAAAGGCTGGACGACGTTCATCAGCGGACCGACATCCCGAATCGGCCGGATGTCGACTTGCGAGCCAGGCAGGAAGGCTACCGCGCCACCCAGGTCCACCGTGAAACCGCCCTTGACCCGGCCAAAGATCACGCCGTCGACCCGTTCATTCTTGGCAAGCAGTTGCTCGAGGCGGGTCCAGGCCTCTTCGCGACGGGCCTTGTCGCGCGACAGCACTGCCTCGCCCATCGCATTTTCGATGCGCTCGAGATAGACTTCGACCTCATCGCCCGGCTTGAGCGAGAAATCCTTTCCGGGTTGGGAGAATTCCTTGAGCGGTACGCGGCCTTCGGTCTTGAGGCCGACATCGATGATGGCAAAGTCGTTCTCGATCGCTACGACGCGACCCTTGACGACTGAACCTTCGGCAGATGTCGACGTGCCGTAGGCCTCATTGAGCATGGCCTCGAAGTCTTCGCGTGTCGGATTGAGAGAGGCGGCGGTTTTCGCCATGAGCAGAGTGTCTTTCCTGTCAATCGGGGCTGGCCCAGCGGAAATCGCCGCCAGGACGTCCTCTGGCACCCCGATGCGTTGATAATTGGGGCAGGCAGAGGCAAACCACGACAACGTTTCAGGAGCCTCAGGGTGCACCCAGGCATGTGGCACGAAGGAAAGTTCCTGAAACAATTTAGGGTGCCTCAGGCACCCCGGTTTACGTCGCCGGCAGAATGGGTCGTTCCGAACCTCTATCGCAACCGGCGGCCTGGAACGCAGGCGCCGCTATAGCCGAAACCACAGGCCGGAGCAAGGAAAAGCAGGGGCATT
>CAZIXE010000058.1:0-22867 GCA_964543235.1 uncultured Rhizobiaceae bacterium
GCTGGTCGACGCCGTCGGTCAGCAGGCCGCCCTGGTCGAAGCCGACATAGCCCGGAGGCGCGCCGATCAGCCGCGATACCGAGTGACGTTCCATATATTCCGACATGTCGAAGCGCAGCATCTCGACCCCCAGCACTTCGGCGAGGCGCTTGGCCACTTCCGTCTTGCCGACTCCGGTTGGTCCCGAGAAGAGATAACAGCCGATTGGTTTTTCCGGCTCGCGCAAGCCGGCACGGGCCAGCTTGATGGCCGAGGCCAGGGCGTCGATGGCCCGGTCCTGGCCAAAGACCAGCCGCCTCAGTTCCTTGCTCAGGTCTTTGAGCACGGTGGCATCGTCCTTGGAGACGGTCTTGGCCGGGATGCGCGCCATCGTCGCGATGGTTTCCTCGATCTCGGAAACCCCAATTACCTGCTTGCGCTTGTCCTCCGGGAGCAGCATCAGCGACGCGCCGGTTTCGTCAATGACGTCAATGGCCTTGTCCGGAAGCTTCCGGTCGCTCATGTAGCGGGCTGACAGCTGCACGGCCTGCTCGATGGCGTCATCGGTGTAGCGGACCTTGTGATACTCCTCGTAATAGGGCTTGAGCCCCTTCAGAATGGCGATGGCATCGGGGATCGATGGTTCATTGACATCGATCTTCTGGAAGCGGCGCACCAGCGCCCGATCCTTTTCGAAGTGCTGGCGGTATTCCTTGTAGGTTGTCGACCCGATGCAGCGCAGCGTTCCCGAGGCCAGGGCCGGCTTCAGCAGGTTGGATGCATCCATGGCGCCGCCGCTGGTAGCGCCGGCGCCGATCACCGTGTGGATCTCATCGACGAACAGGATGGCACCGGGGATGCGTTCGATTTCCTTCATCACCGCCTTGAGCCGTTCTTCGAAATCGCCGCGATAGCGCGTTCCGGCGAGAAGCGCGCCCATGTCGAGCTGGAATATCGTTGCATCCTTGAGGACCGGCGGCACCTCGTCATTGACAATCTTGCGCGCAAGTCCTTCGGCGATTGCCGTCTTGCCGACCCCGGGATCGCCCACGAACAGCGGATTGTTTTTCTGCCGGCGGCAGAGAATCTGGATGGTGCGCCGCACCTCGGCCTCGCGGCCGATCAACGGATCGATGCGGCCGTCGAGCGCCTTCTTGTTCAAGTTGACACAGTAGGCTTCGAGCACATCGGCTTCGGATTTCTTCTTGCCTTCGCCCTGCTCGCCGTCGCCGGAGTGTTGGTCCTGTTCGACACCGCGGGCGACCCGCGGCTCCGACAGGCCGGGACGCTTGGCAACTCCGTGCGAAATGTAGTTCACGGCATCGTAGCGCGTCATGTCCTGCTCCTGCAGGAAATAGGCCGCATGACTTTCGCGTTCCGCAAAGATGGCCACCAGGACGTTGGCGCCTGTCACCTCTTCGCGGCCCGACGACTGCACATGGATCACCGCGCGCTGGATCACCCGCTGAAAGCCGGCGGTCGGCTTCGATTCCTCGCCGTGCGTGGCGACAAGATTCATGAGTTCGCTGTCGATGTAGCCTTCAAGGGAGCGGCGCAGTACGTCAAGATCGACACTGCAGGCACGCATGACGGCGGCTGCATCCTTGTCGTCGATCAGGGCCAGCAGCAGGTGCTCGAGCGTTGCGTATTCATGGTGCCGCTCATTGGCCAGTGCCAGGGCCCGGTGAAGCGCTTTTTCGAGGCTGCGTGAGAAGGTGGGCAACGCGGACTCCTATTCCTTTTCCATGGTGCACTGTAGCGGATGTTGGTGCTTGCGTGCAAAGTCCATCACCTGGGTGACCTTGGTCTCGGCGACTTCGAAGGTGTAGACGCCGCAGATGCCGACACCCTTCTGATGGACATGCAGCATGATCCGCGTCGCCTCCTCGCGGCCCTTGGCAAAGAAGCGTTCGAGCACATGCACCACGAACTCCATCGGCGTATAGTCGTCATTGAGCAGCAAGACCTTGTACATTGACGGCTTCTTCGTCTTCGGAGCCGTCTTTACGATGACGCCCGTCTGGCCGTGGTCGCGATTGCGGTTTCCGTCACGCATGGCAATCGCAATTATATATGGTTTTTTGGCGGGAATGGGAGATGGATTTGCAGGTAGGCTTTGCGAATGCCTATCCTGCCGAAAAGAAGAAGGCCCGGAACCTGGTTCCGGGCCTTCTGCAATTGACTGGAAACGCGACTTACTTCGGCGCCTTGATGCCGAACTCGGCAAACTTCGCCTCGAACGGCTTGTAGGCGTCCTTGGCGGCAGCAATGTAAAGCTCGCCGATCTTGTTCATCTGGCCGACAAAGGAGTCATAAGCTTCTTTGGCATAGCTCTGCTGAACCTCGAAAACCTTGTCGAGGCTCTTGGCCTGGGCTGCCTGCTCGAAGGCCTGGCTGCCCTTCTCGAAAGACTTGCGCGAAAAGTCGCTGGCCTCGGCAGCAATGGCCTGCATGCCCTTGGTCAGGGCCGCGGCGGACGCAACGTAAGCGTCGAAGCTGTCTTTGCCAAACGACTGAAAATCCTCGAATGACTTCATCATAGTCTGTCTCCATGCCTCTAGCGGCTAGCACTATTGCTGAAAAGCCATATATGCGGTGCAACATGAACTGTCAAGAAAGTTTTTGCATTGCAACATAATACAAATGGGGTATTGAGGGGGCGGACGAATCCGGCGTTTACCACCCAGTAAGTGCATGGCACCGAAAATATGCTCCGGGGGATGGGTGGTCGAGGCATTAAGCCTCAACGCGGGACGGCGGTCCCTTGGCGAGCAGGGAGCCCGATCGGCGGGCGCTAAGTGAGGATTGGGTGATGCATCTGGCAGGCACGGCGGGCCTTCGCGAGTCATTCTGTTTTCGAAGCTTCTGTCGCCTGATGCTGGTTGCATTGGTCATTGCCCTCGCCACAGCCGTGGTGGGACCGGCAAGCGCGCTGGCCAAGCCCAGATTTTCGGCCATCGCCGTCGATGCAAGGACCGGCAATGTGCTGTTTTCCCGCGACGCCGATGGCATCCGCCATCCCGCTTCACTCACCAAGGTGATGACCCTCTACCTCTTGTTTGAGGATCTGACCGCCGGCCGGCTCAAGCTTGATTCGCCGCTGCGCGTTTCCAAACGGGCGGCAGGCATGGCCCCTTCCAAGCTGGGCCTCAAGCCGGGCTCGAGCATCACCGTCGACCAGGCCATCCGTGCCCTGGTGACGAAGTCGGCCAACGACGTTGCCGCTACGGTCGCCGAGAATTTGGGCGGCAGCGAATCGGCTTTCGCGACCCGCATGACCAGCACCGCCAGGCGCCTTGGCATGAGCCGTACCGTCTTCCGCAACGCGTCCGGCCTGCCGGATCCGGCACAGGTCACAACCGCGCGCGACATGGCAACCCTCAGCCTGCGTATCCAGCGCGACTTTCCGAAGTACTATCCCTACTTCAAGATCACTGCCTTCAACTTCAAGGGCCGGGTCATCCGCACCCATAACCGCTTGCTTGGCCGCTTCGCCGGCACCGATGGCATCAAGACCGGTTACATTCGCGCCTCCGGATTCAATCTGACGACGTCGGCGCAACGCGGCAGCAAGCGCATCGTTGGCGTGGTCATGGGATCGCAGTCGGCATCCGCGCGCAACAACTACATGATGGCCATGCTCGATCAGGCCTTCCCGAAATGCAAGGACGGCAACGCCATTGTGGCTGCGATCAGCGGCGGCACAAAAGCGCTGGCTGCAGAGGCCGATCAACCAGCCGCCAGCCCGGTCACCGAGCGGCTGAAAAAGGGCAAGACCGTGAGCGCATCACCCAGACCGGCCGAGTCATCACCGATGGTCGAGGAAGTGGGCGACGCCGAGCCTTCAATCGGCGAGGATGAGCAGACGGCGCTGGGAGCCATGCTTGACGAGGACACGGCTGAGGCGACACCGCTGCCCCCGCCGGCCGGCAAGATTCCATTTGAGGTCAAGACCGCCAACGCGGCGGCCGAAGGCTGGCATATCCAGGTCGCGGCATCGCCCAGCAAGGACGATGCCATCAGTCAGATCAGCAAGGCGCGCCAGTCGGCGGCCCGACTTCTGGCCGACAAGCAGGCGATCACCATTGAGGTGCAGGCTGGCAGCGGGACCATGTACCGGGCGCGCTTCATCGGCTTCAGTGAACGCACTGCCAGCCAGGCCTGCCGCTCCCTCAAGGCGAAAGGGCTCGACTGCCTGGTGCTGGCGCCTCAGGGTTGAAGCAGGACATCCTTGGCCTGGTTGATCTTCGCCGCGAGATAATCGGAACCGCCGCGGTCCGGGTGGAATTCCTTCATCAGGCGGCGGTGGGCCTTGCGGACTTCCTCTTCCTTGGCGCCAGGTTTCAGACCCAGAACCGCGTAGGCCTCCTCCTTTGACATCTGTGCCGCTGCGCGGGGGTCGCGCCGTTCACCGGCACCATTGCCAGGCCAGGCCTCGCGCCAGCCGGCGCGGTTGCGGTCGAGCCAGGCCTCGAGCAGGGCAAGGCTCTGATCGGAACTCGCCGCACAGTCCTGATGGAATCTCCTCAGTTCCCCATCAGACAGTCCGGACAGGACCCGGCCGGCCAGCGGTCCAGTCTTGACGGTGCCGTCCATCCGGCCCGTGTCGTGATCGAGTTCCATCGCCAGCAAGGCTGTTTCGACCCGCGAGCGCTGGCCAGGCGAACGGCCACTCCAGTTGAAGCCACCCGGGAAACCGGTCGAGAGGCCGTAGAGTCCCGCCCCCACGAAAAACAACGGTACGGCGGCGCTGAAAGCCCCGCGCATGGCCAGGAACGCGGCAACCGCCATGAGCGCGGCGCCGCCCAGTTTGCGGACCAGGATCGCCACTTGGCTGGCCGGCGTCGTGGCGAACTTGCGCAGCAGCCAATAGGCTCCGACAAGCAACACGGCGGCGAAGATCAGATTCTGCATTGTCCTCTCAGGCGAGTTTTTCCAGGAGCAGGCGGGCGCTGCCGCCGCGCTGCTCGGAAAGATCCGCGAGCGCCGCTCGGCCGCCAGCTGCATAGACCGCGACCGCAGAGAGCAGTTCGCGCAGCATGCGCGCCGATGTGGCATCGAGCCTGAACCAGGCACCGCCTGTCAGCCGGGCGATCTCGCGGAAACCCTGCTCGACGAGCGGATCGCTGCCCTCCTGGAACATGAACAACGGTAGGCCCATCATGCCGATCTCGCCCGCCTTCTGGCACAGCCGGTCGATGCTCTCCTCCAGGGCATCGCCAACATAGACAGCGGCATTGACCTTCTCGCGGCCCGACTCGGCTATCACATGGGACAGCACCCGGCCGATCTGGGTGTTACCACCGCGGCACTCGACAGCAGTCATAAGCTGGGCGAGCGCCTGCGGTTCGCTTACCCAGCGCGAGGCCCGGCATTCCCGGAATCCCCGAAAGTAGACGAGTTGAACGTCGAGGCCTCCGACGCGCTCGGTTTCTGCGAACATCTCAGACTGGATCTGCAGGGCCCTGTCCCAGGTCGGCTGCCGGCTCATGGTTGCATCCATGGCGAAGATCAGCCGGCCGCGTTTGCCTGCCGCATTACGGGCAGGCGCCATGGCACGCACCTGCTGCAGGAACGCACCAATGTCCGCCTCACTTGACACAGCGCCACCGGCCGTCCGGCTCGGAACCTTCGGATCAGCCATGGGACGGTCCTCCTTCCAGACCGTGCCTTGAGATAGTGCGACAATTCCCTCTTCAAAGCAAATTTCACCGGGCCGTCCGGAGCTTTGCTCAGGCCTGGCCGCAAGCGTTGCGGAACTGCCGTACCGCCTCACCCATGCCCATGACCAGGGCATCCGCGGTAATGGCATGGCCGATCGAGACTTCGAGCAGGTTGGGCAAGGCCGCCACGAGTGGCGGCAGGTTGGCGCGGGTCAGATCGTGGCCGGCATTCAGGCCGATTCCCGCAGAAGCCGCCGCGCGTCCGGTCTGCACCACCTTGTCAAACTCGCCCTTCTGTTCGGCCGGGTCGAGCGCCCCCCCGTAGGGTCCGGTAAAGATTTCGACGCGGTCAGCCCCTACCTCGCGGGCGAGATAGGGCAGTTCGGGCTCGGGATCGATGAACAGCGAAACGCGCATGCCGCCGGCCTTGAGCCTGGCAATCACGTCGGACAGGAATCCTTTATGCGCCGAGATGTTCCAGCCGTGATCGGAAGTCGCCTGGCGGATATCATCGGGCACCAGCGTAACCTGATCGGGCCGATTGGCTTCCACCAGAGTGACGAACAGGGCATCGGGATTGCCTTCGATGTTGTACTCCTTGCCAGGAAAGCTGCCCCGGATCAGATCGCGCAGCACCGGCACGTCGCTCTTGCGGATATGGCGCTCGTCGGGCCTTGGGTGCACCGTCAGGCCATAGGCACCGGCAGCCAGCGCAATGCGGCCGATCTCCTCGACACTGGGCCAGGGGAGATTGCGACGGTTGCGCAGAAAGGCGATCGCGTTGACATTGACTGATAGCTGACAGGCCACTTTGCGTCTCCAGAATCGCACGAACCTTATCCCTGCCCGGCTCCCGCGACCACAGCTTCGCCGGGTGGGACGGGGTCTCAGACCTTCATGGCCTCGGGACCGCGAGCAATGGCGGCAACGCCGGTGCGCGCCACCTCAACCAGGCCCAAAGGCACCATCAGCGTGATGAATTGCTCGATCTTGTCGGTTTTTCCGGTCAGCTCAAAGATGAAACTCTCGGTTGTCGCGTCGATGACTCTGGCCCGGAAAGCATCGGCAAGACGCAGGGCCTCAACTCGCTTCTCACCCTTGCCGGCCACTTTCACCATGGCCAGTTCCCGGGCGATGGCGTTGCCCATGACGGTCAGATCGGCGACCGAATGCACCGGCACCATGCGTTCGAGCTGATGCTTGATCTGCTCGATGACATTCGGCGTGCCGGTCGTGACGATGGTGATGCGCGAAACATGGGCTTCGTGTTCGGTTTCCGACACGGTGAGCGATTCGATATTGTAGCCGCGGCCGGAGAAGAGGCCGATAACCCGCGCCAGCACGCCCGGCTCGTTGTCGACGATCACCGCCAGCGTATGGGTTTCGGCGGGTTCCTTCTTGGCATCCATGAAATAGGCGGAGGCCGGTTGTGGTGTTGCTGTCATGTTCATGGCGTGTGGTCCCCTTGTCCCTAAAGGATGAAATCGGCAGCACTGAGTGCATATAGGCCTTCGAGCCTGATGACCATGTCGGCCACGGCGTCGCCATCGACGTCAAACCGGATGACCGTCTGGTTCTGGGCCGTCAGGTTCTGGAAGCGGAGTTGGCCTGCCGTGCCGTCCAGTCCCCCTTTGCCTCCAAAACTGAAGGCGTCATCGCCCGCAGTGCCGGAATGGGCATCGATTGCCGCCACGACGATCCTGTCGATACCTTGCTTGAAATCAAGGATGGTGTCGCCAGTCCCGGCGCTGTCGGAAAGTTTCTGGTAGCTGAACCTGTCCCTGCCTGGTCCTCCGCTCAGGACGTCTGTGCCACCGCCACCTTTCAGGACGTCACTACCAGAACCGCCCTTGATTGTGTCGTCACCAGCCCGACCAAGAAGCTGGTTACCCACAGCATTGCCGATGAGCTTGTCCGTAGACGAGCCACCAATGGCATTCTCGATCTGGGCCCCATTGGCGATGGTGAAGCCACCATGGATCTTGCTCACCTTGGAGAGGTAGCCTCCGCCGCCTGGTGCCGCTTGCAGCGTCGCCGCGCGCAGGTCGATGGTAGAGACCTTGGCCGAGGCATTCTCGATGGTGTCGATGCCGCCGGCGTCCCAGATGCACGCGTAGTAAGTACCCGCAGTGTTGGCAGACGGAAGAACATACTTGTTGTTGCCGGTATTGTGGCTGGTGTTGGCGCCGTAGAGATACTGCAACGCGGCAACATCCAGCGCCATGGGCGTACCCTGAAAGCCGTAGTTTACGACACTCAGCGGCAGCGTGCCCTCGGGATTGGTGGCATAGCCGTCATTGTAGGTCATCGTAGTGTAAATGCCCTGATTGAGATCGGCCGTGCCATAGCTGCCCGTGTCGGCCCCGTTGGGCACTCCGGGAAAGGTTGGCTGCGTCCCGGGACCCTTGTCGTGCGGGTGCTTCAGCCCAAGAGCGTGGAGAAATTCATGCAGGAAGGTGATGAAGTCGTAGCCACCCTGATTGAGGCTCGCAAGGTTGAGTGTCGAATAGAGCTCGTAGTTGATCGCAACGGCCCCCTGTTTCTGGGAATTGAGACCGGAATCCTCGCCGGGCGGGATGGCGATCCCGAGATTGCTGCCGGCATCAAAATCATCGACGGCGCCAACGATAATGTCGGCATCGGATTGCGTTGCTGCTGCCTGGAAATCAATGTTGCAGACGTCTTCGACGAGCTTCATGACCAGTTCGAATGCAGCGATTTCCTTTGCCACGGTATCGGCCGTGACCGAGAAGCCGCCAAAGTCGAAGTTTTCTGGCCCATTTCTCCCTGCGACATAGACCTTGAGGCGCGTGGTCGTGCTGCCCGGGTCGTCCCAGTGCATGCCCCAGCACAGCCCGTCAATGTAGGCATTGCCGGCAGGCGGCGTGGTGATCGGGTCAGAATAGGCCATGGCAGCGCGCCTCTTTGCTCACAATGTGCGTTGCCGAATGGCCATAAGCCCTACCCTTAGGGCATGGAAGGCCGTCATTCCGGTTTCATCAATTCTCTGTTGCAGCCAGTCGGCGTGCACGCAGCGCACCTCGCAGGGCAGCCTCGCTAGCCCCAGCAGCTTCGCGACCGCCGTGCGGTGCTGGCCCGGACCAAGCCGGCAGAGATTGCCGCCCGCATCGATGGCGACCCCGATATCGCGCTCGGCCACCTCTGCCCACAGCGGCCGGGCGATGTTGACATCCTTCGGCCTGAGCGTGTCCCTGATCACAAAGGTTCCCCGCGGCACGATTCCCTGGCTGCGGGCACGGTGGATCATCCGGCGGTAATTGCGATAATAGGCATCAAGCTTTTCGATGCTATCGATGTTCACGTGGTTGAGTAGCATCGACTTGCCGCTCTCGAGATTCTTCAGTTTCTGGGCATAGCTCGCGGTCTTGCGAAAGGCGCCACTGCGCCGCAAGATCTGCTCGCCCTCGCGATAGACCCGGCTCCCCGTGATCGGTTTCAGCCAGCCTGCTCCCATCCAGTCCCCACCGCCGAGAAAGAAGTACACGGGCGACACCGTGCTCCCGCCGATTGCAATATTGTCCGACAGCTGATGCGTGAGTTGCACCGGGTCGACAACAATCAGCAGCTCGTCGCCAAACGCGCGCTCGATCTCCTCGAATGGCACGGCAAACGCCGCACACCCGTCGCGAACGCGTGCCAGCTCGGCATCGAGCCATAGCGCCTGATCCGCACCGACGGCTGGTGGTGCCGGGGACGCGTCGGCCATCCGCCCCTGTGGCCCCGCCGCTCTCAAACCAGAACCTTGCCCGCTTCGCCGATCGCCGCTTCGATCTCGGCATCCGGCACGTCTTCGCCGAGCAGCATCTCATTATGAGCCTTGCCGGACGGAATCATGGGGAAACAGTTGGCGAGATTGACCACCCGGCAATCAAAGATCACCGGATGCGGCGTCGCGATCATCTCTTTGATGGCTGCATCAAGCTCTGACGGTCTCTCCGCACGCATGCCGACGGCGCCGTAGGCTTCGGCCAGCTTCACGAAGTCAGGGAGTGACTCCATGTAGCTTTCCGACAGACGGTTGCCGTGCAGAAGCTGCTGCCACTGCCTGACCATTCCCATGTACTGGTTGTTGAGGATGAAGATCTTGACCGGTAGGCGATACTGCACCGCCGTTGACATTTCCTGCATGGTCATCAACACCGAGGCATCCCCGGCAATGTCGATTACCAGGGACTTGGGGTGCGCGATCTGCACGCCGATAGTGGCAGGCAGACCATAGCCCATGGTGCCCAGCCCGCCACTCGTCATCCAGCGGTTCGGTTCCTCGAACTTGAAGAACTGCGCCGCCCACATCTGGTGCTGGCCCACCTCGGTGGTGATGTAGACATCCTTGTCGCGGGTGAGATCGTAGAGCCGCTCGATGGCATATTGCGGCATGATGACGTCCTGGCGCTTCTTGTAGCGCAGGCAGTCGCGCGCCTTCCAGCTGTCGATCTGCTTCCACCAGGCGGCCAGCGCCTTCTTGTCGAGTTCGAACGACCGCGACTTCCAGACGCGGATCATGTCTTCAAGCGCATGGGCGACATCGCCCACAACCGGCACATCGACGCGCACCGTCTTGTTGATGGATGATGGGTCGATATCGATATGGATCCGGCGCGAGCCCGGCGAAAAGGCATCGAGACGCCCGGTGATGCGATCGTCGAAACGTGCTCCGATGTTCACCATGACATCGCAGTCATGCATGGCCATGTTGGCCTCAAAGGTACCATGCATGCCCAGCATGCCGATCCAGCCCTTGCCCGACGCGGGATAGGCGCCGAGTCCCATCAGCGTGGAGGTCACCGGCACACCGGTGAGCTTGACGAACTCCCGCAACAGTTTCGCGGCAGTCGGCCCCGAATTGATGACGCCGCCGCCCGTATAAAAAATCGGGCGCTTCGCCGTGGCTAGCAACTCGACGGCAGCGCGCACCGACCCCTGATCCGGCTTCACCCTGGGACGATAGGTCTTGTGCTGGATGTTGCTCGGGCCGACATAGCGGCCGGTCGCGAACTGGACATCCTTCGGGATATCGACCACCACCGGGCCGGGCCGGCCATTGGTGGCGACATAGAAGGCTTCGTGCAGGATGCGGGCGAGGTCGTGCACGTCCTTGACGAGATAATTGTGCTTCGTGCAGGGCCTTGTGATCCCCACCGTGTCGCACTCCTGGAAGGCGTCGTTACCGATCAGATGAGTGGGCACCTGACCGGTGATGCAAACCAGTGGAACCGAGTCCATCAGCGCATCCGTCAGACCGGTCACGGCATTGGTGGCCCCGGGGCCCGACGTTACCAGCACCACGCCGGGCTTCCCGGTCGAGCGCGCATAGCCCTCCGCGGCATGGGTTGCCCCCTGCTCGTGGCGCACCAGGATGTGCTTCACCTTTTCCTGCTGGAAGAGCTCGTCATAGATTGGCAGAACAGCTCCACCGGGATATCCAAAGACAAACTCAACCCCTTGATCGGCCAAGGCTTTCAGCACGATCTCGGCTCCCGTCATCATCTCGCCCGTTGCCATTTTCATCCTCGTCTGCATCGCTTGGCCCCGTTTCACATGTTCCCGCCACTCAGGCAATAAAAAAGGCCCCCGAAGGAGCCTGTCGCGCGCACACCCAATCCTGGCAGCTATGCTGCCCCGGCGGCGCGCGTTCCTACTACGAGAATAACGGTCATGGGAGTTCGATACGCACTGATCTCCCTGCCGTCAAGCCCAGATTGCAGGGAGCTAGACCGATGCTAAATAATTTGAGCACTTCCAATGAGTTGGTTGCCGAACCGCATCACATGTCGTCGCCGGCAACAAGACTATCCCAGCCGGGCATCTGGTGGCGCCACCAGGTCAGCTGGCGCTTGATGTAGTGGCGGGTGGCGGTCTTGGCCTGCCTGACGGCACCGGCCAGATCGACCTCGCCGAGCAAATAGCGGCGGATCTCCGGCACCCCGATGGCCTGCATCATCGGGAGGTCGGAAGCCATCCCAATGAGCGGCCGAACCTCATCGATGGCACCCTCGGCGATCATCCGGTCGAGCCGGGCATCGGCCCGCTGATAAAGCACTTCGCGCGGCAAGTCGAGATAAAGCCTCTCGGTCGCCACCCCCGTCAGCACTGCCCTGCCCCTGGCCTCGCGCTGCCAGTAGCGGAGCGGTTTGCCGGTGGCCTCGATCACCTCCAGGGCACGCGCCAGGCGCTGCCGGTCGCCCGGTCGCAAGCGGGATGCTGAAAGGGGATCACGCCGGGCCAGCTCTTGGGCGAGATCTCCGGGGAAGTTCCGCCACTTGTCGCGGACAGCCGCCGGGATTGGCGGTACGTCGGCCAAGCCCTCTTGCAACGCCCTGAAATAGAGGCCGGTGCCGCCGACCACGATCGGAAGCCGTCCATCGGCCCAGACCGCCGCTATCGCCGCCGCCGCGTCCGCGAGCCAGCGCGCCACGGAATAGACATCGGTTCCGGACACATGACCGTAAAGGCGATGCGGCACCCGGGCCTCGTCCGCTATGCCGGGCCTGGCGGTCAGGATCCGCAACTCGCGATAGACCTGCATTGCATCGGCATTGATGATGACTCCATCGCGGGCTTCGGCCAGTCGCAGCGCATAGGCCGACTTGCCGCTGGCGGTCGGCCCTGCAATAAGCACTGCTCGCTTCAAGGATCGCCGCGCTCCATGGATTCCATTCTCGTACTCATAGCAGCCCCCGGTTCGCGCGCAATCGGCCGCGATGTGACCGAATTGCTGCAGGACCTCGGCGGCGGCGCCCCGTACTGGCTCGCCCCCGGCGAGGCGGCAGAAGTACCGGCCTTCTCGCGGCTCCCCGAATTCATGGTCGATATTCGTCGCTTTCCGGTCGATGCAGCGCTGGTTTCGGCTGAAAACCGGCGCAAGCGCCTGCTCATTGCCGACATGGACTCCACCATGATCGAGCAGGAATGCATTGACGAACTTGGTGCTGTTGCCGGGGTTGGCGAACAGGTAGCAGAGATCACGCGCCAGGCCATGCGGGGCGAACTGGACTTTGCCGGTGCCCTGCGGGCCCGCGTCGGCCTGTTGAAAGGGCTTGATTCCGCAATTGTCGACCGCATTCTGGCGACGCGGATCACCTATATGCCGGGCGGCCGGACGCTGGTCGCCACGATGCGAGCGCATGGTGCATATACCGCACTGGTGTCTGGCGGTTTCACCCAGTTTACTGAACGCGTTGCGGCCTTTCTCGGCTTTGATGAGAGCCAGGCCAACAATCTGATCATCGCCGACGGCAAGCTGACCGGTCAGGTTGCCGACCCAATCCTCGGCCAGGAGGCCAAGGTCGAGGCCCTGCGGCGCATCTGCACGGCGCGCGGCATCGAGTCTGCCGATGCGTTGGCCGTGGGCGACGGCGCCAACGATGTTGCCATGCTCGCCGAAGCCGGCATGGGTGTCGCGCTGCATGCCAAGCCGCATGTGCAGGAGAGTTCGTTGATCCGCATCAATCATGGCGACCTGACTTCCCTGCTTTATTTGCAAGGCTATGCCCGCGCGCAGTTTGTCACCCCGCCTTGATCTTTGACGGCGGCGGTGAAAGCATTGTCTGAAAGGGGAGGACAACGATGTCGCAGAAAAAGTTCGTGCTGGCCGAAGAGCGCATTCCGAAGCACTGGTACAATATCCAGGCCGATCTGCCCAAGGCGCTCCCGCCGGTGCTGCATCCCGGCACCCTGAAGCCGGTCGGACCGGACGACCTGGCGCCGCTCTTTCCGATGGCACTGATTGGCCAGGAAGTGAGCCGGGACCGCGAGATCGGCATCCCGGAACCGGTGCGCGAGATCTACCGCATGTGGCGCCCCACTCCGCTCTACCGGGCCACGGCGCTCGAAAGGGCGCTCGGGACGACGGCGCGCATCTTCTACAAGTATGAGGGCGTGAGCCCGGCGGGCTCGCACAAGCCGAACACGGCGGTGGCGCAGGCCTTCTACAACAAAGAAGAGGGCGTTACGAAGCTCGTCACCGAAACGGGAGCCGGGCAGTGGGGCTCGTCGCTCGCCATGGCCGGCGCGTTCTTTGGCATGGAAGTCAAGGTCTATATGGTCAAGGTCTCCTTTAACCAGAAGCCCTACCGCCGGGCGCTCATGGAGACCTATGGCGCCACCTGCGTCGCCAGCCCTTCTGATGAGACGAATTGCGGCCGCCAGATCCTCGCCAGCGATCCCAACTCGAACGGCAGCCTCGGCATTGCCATTTCCGAGGCGGTCGAGGTGGCGGCAACCACACCCGGCACCAAGTACGCATTGGGCAGCGTGCTCAATCACGTGCTCATGCACCAGACGGTGATCGGCCTCGAAGCTATCGAGCAGATGCAGCAGGCCGATGCCAGCCCCGACATTCTGGTGGGTTGCACGGGCGGTGGTTCGAACTTTGCCGGCCTGACATTTCCGTTCATCGGCGCGATGCTGCGCGGCGGCAAGAAGGTGCGGGTCATCGCAGCCGAGCCGGCCGCCTGTCCATCATTGACGCGTGGCAAATATGCCTATGATTTCGGCGATACCTCGCACATGACGCCGCTGGTCAAGATGCACACGCTGGGCTCAACCTTCATGCCGCCCGGCTTCCATGCCGGCGGGCTCCGCTATCATGGCATGGCGCCCTTGGTTAGCCATCTCAAGGAACTGGGCATCATCGAAGCTGAAGCCTATACCCAGAACGCCTGTTTCGAGGCCGGAGTGCTTTTTGCCCGAACCGAGGGCATCGTGCCCGCTCCGGAGGCCACCCATGCTGTCAAGGGAGCGATTGAAGCCGCACTGGAAGCCAAGACGAACGGTACCTCGCCGACCATTCTTTTCGGCTTGTGCGGGCACGGGCATTTCGACATGCAGGCCTACATGGATTACGCGGCAGGCAAGCTTGAGGACAGCAGCTACGACCAGGCAGCCCTCGACCGGGCCCTGGCAGGACTGCCACAGATCGCCGCAGAATGACCGGTTACCCGATCGAGATACTGGACGTAACGGCGCTGAAGCCCAGCGAACAGGTCGATCCGGCCGCAGTCGACGCCTTGGTCGTCGAAATCGGGCAGGACGGCGTGATCCGGATGCCCATCCTGGTCGAGAGGACACACGCTGTGATACTCGATGGCCACCATCGCTGGCATGCCATCCGCAGACTTGGCCTCAGCCGGATCCCCGGAATCCGCCTCGACTATGCCGATTCGCGCCTGTCGCTTGGATCATGGAACTCGCGCCGTTTTACGCGAGAGGATGTCATTCGCGCCGGCGAAACCGGCCAGCTGCTTCCCCACAAGTCGACCCGGCACCTTCTGGCACCCGAACTGGTTGCGGCTCCGGTACCGCTCGACAGCCTCTGCTGACCGGCCGGCCCGCTACTTTTTCAGTTTCAGGGCAATGAAACGCATCTCCCCCTGTTTGCCGCCCTTGGCAACCAGCATGAGGATAGTGTTCTTGTTCTCTTTCTCGAGTTCGGACACGCGACGGGCGACATCCGCGGGGCTCCGAATGGTTTTTTCGCCGGCTTCGGTAATAACATCTCCCGGCTCGATCCGCTTCTCGGCGGCCGGTCCATCACTGTTGACGCTGGTGACCACCGCACCATTGATCTCGGCATCGATGTTATAGCGCTGACGCAACTCGTCGGTCAGCGGCGAGAGCATCATGCCAAGCGTTTCCACAGCGTCATTGCTCTGGCCGGGGGCCTGGGCGGAAGCGAGTTTCTCTCCATCCTCGAGACGGCCGACCTCGGCCGTAACCGTCATCTCCTGGCCTTTGCGCACGACTTTCACCGGGACTTTGCTGCCGATCGGTGTATCCGCAACGATTCGCGGCAGATCGCGCATTTCGCGAATGGCCCGGCCGTTGAATTCAACAATCACGTCCCCGGCCTGGATGCCTGCCACCTCGGCAGGGCCGGTCGGCGTGACATCGGCGACGAGAGCGCCACGCGGCCGGTCGAGGCCCAGGCTTTCGACCAGATCGCTCGTCACAGCCTGGATTCGGACACCCAGCCAGCCGCGACGGGTTTCGCCGAATTTCGCCAGCTGGTCGATGACGCTGCGCGCGGTTGCCGACGGTACGGAGAAGCCGATACCGACCGAACCGCCCGAGGGTGAAAAGATTGCGGTGTTGATGCCGACCACTTCACCGGCCATATTGAACAGCGGACCGCCGGAATTGCCCTTGTTGATCGCGGCGTCGGTCTGCAGGAAGTCGTCATATGGCCCGGCATTGATATCGCGGTTCCGGGCTGAGACGATTCCCAGCGAGACCGATCCGCCAAGGCCAAAGGGATTGCCGATGGCAATAACCCAGTCGCCGACCCTGAGTCTGTCGGAATCGCCAAAGGTCACTGCCGGCAGCGGCGCGTCGGGCTTTACCCTGAGCACGGCAAGATCCGTTTTTGGATCCATGCCCACCAGTTCGGCCCTGAGCACGGTGCCGTCATGAAACCGCGCTTCGATGGTTTCTGCGCCGTCGATCACATGGTTATTGGTGACAAGAATGCCCGAGGGATCGATGACGAATCCGGAGCCCATCGATGTCACTGAACGGCGCTGCCTGTTTGGCCCCTCGCCTTCCTGCTGGCGCTTGAAGAAGTCGTCAAAGAAATCCTTGAATGGCGCATCCGGCGGCAGCTCGGGCAAGGGTGTGGCAGGCGCTGCCGACCCGGCCGCCTTGCTGGTCACAGAGATCTCGACTACCGTCGGGATGAGGCGGTCGATCAGATTGGCGACGGACGGCAGCTCCTGCGCGTGCATCTGCTGGGCACGCCCGCCGAGAATGGCAAGCGCCAGGACGGCCGGCAGGAGGGCCAGGCGAATGCGTGGGGGAAGGAACTTCGACATCATGTTCAGGTTTCTCCAGAGCTTTCAGCCTCGCCGAGTCTGTTCGCACATGCAAGCTGGAGCATTTCACATTCTCATGAAGCGGCAAGGACGGACTTGGCCAGCCACACAACCACCACGCCCGTGCCGACCGCCAGCAGGCCGCCGGCCCGCAGCGTATCGGAGGATGTCTGGCTCGCCATGACCATCAGCCGCTTAGCTTGTTCCGGCAGTATGGAATAAAGAAGGCCCTCGATGACCAGGACGAGACCGAGGGCCGTCACAATGTCGTTCATTGCGGTGTTGCAACCGGCAATTCAGGTGTGGCCGGATCACCCGCCGCCCGCGGCCTCGTGCCGAAATACTTGAAGAACTCGGAATCGGGCTTCAGCACCAGCGTGGTACCCTGGCTGCCGAGCGACGTGGCATAAGCCTGCAGCGACCGGTAGAAGGCAAAGAATTCCGGGTCCTTTTCGAAGGCTTCGGCATAGATGCGGTTTCGTTCGGCATCGCCCTCACCGCGAATGATCTCGGCTTCACGCCGTGCTTGCGAGATCTTCTCGGTATAGGTCCGGTCGGCTTCGGCAAACATGCGGGTCTTGGTGGCTTCGCCTTTTGACCGCAGGTCGGTCGCCTCCGCTTTGCGCTCCGAACTCATGCGGTTGTAGGTATCTTCGAGAACATCCTGCATGAGGTCGGTGCGGCGAATGCGGACATCCATGATATCGATGCCCAGCGTGCGCGCCTCGCCCGCCACCTGATCGCGGATTTCCGCCATCATGACAGCCCGATCCTTGGATAGGGCGGCATCAAAGGTACGGCGGCCGTAGGTCTGCCGCAGCGCGGCATCAAGACGGGTTTCGATGCGCTGACGGGCCAGCGTCAGGTCGGCACCGGCAGTTTCCCGGAATCGTTGGGCATTGCTGATACGAACAATGGTGACGGTATCGACAAGATACCGCCTTCCGTCGATCACCTGAACGCGCTTGTCATTGGATTCCCAGACCAGTGCACGGTCTTCGATGTAGATGACATCATCGGCCACCGGGAACTTGAAATAGAGGCCGGGGGTTTCGATGATGCGATTGATTTCGCCGAAGCGAAGCACCAGGGCCTTCTGTCTTTCGTCCACGGTAAAGACCGCAGTCCACAAGGCGACCAGAATCACGACGCCAATGACCGTGAGGGCAGATTTGAGCGTACCCATCACGGCGTGCCTCCCGTAGCGCGCTTCTGAATTTCCGGAAGCGGCAGGTAGGGTACGACACCCGGACCGCCCTGGCCACCTTCAATGATCACCTTGTTGGAGTCTGCGAGTATTCGCTCCATGGTTTCGAGGAACATGCGCTCCCGCGTCACGTCCTTGGCGTTCTTGTACTGCTCATAGATCGACAGGAAGCGCTGCGATTCGCCCTGCGCTTCCGCAACCACGCGGGCCTTGTAGGCTTTCGCATCCTCGACCAGCTTCGCGGCCTCGCCTTCAGCGAGGCGCACACGCTGATTTGTGTAGAGGTCGGCTTCGTTGATGAGTTGCGCCTGGTTCTGTTCGGCGCGCTGCACTTCCTCGAATGCGGCAATGACCGGACGCGGCGGATCGGCGCGCTCAAGGTTGACGGCGTTGATCTTGATACCGGCGTTATAGCTGTCGAGCGTTGCCTGGGTAATGGCAAGCACCTGGTCCTGGGCAGCAAGACGGCCGGTGGTTCGGATGACTTCCGCCGGGGTGCGGCCCACGACTTCGCGCATCGCACTTTCGGCCACCGCAATCACCATGTTCTCCTGCGGGTTCTGGATGTTGAACAGAAAATCCTCGGGATCGGAGATACGCCACAGCACTGAGAACTGGATGTCGACGATGTTCTGGTCGCCGGCCAGCATCAGGCCCTCATCTTCGTTGACGCCGAAGTTTATCTGATTCTCCGCGTCCACCCTTGGCTTGATCATGGTTTCGACCGGCCAGATGGCAAACTGCAGCCCCGGTGGCAGAGTACGGTCGTACTCTCCAAAGCGCAGCACCACGCCGCGCTCATCGGCCTGGACCTGATAGACGCTGTTGTAGACGACCAGCGCGATCACAAACAAAAGGGGCAGGATCCAGGAACCGCGGCCGGCCGGCAGAACATTTTTCAGCCGGTCCTGGCCTTTGCGAATGAGGTCATCGAGATCGGGCGGCAGATTGCCACCGCCGCGTGGGCCACCCGGTGGCCGTTGTGGGCCCTGATCCCAGGGGCCCTGCCCCCATGGTCCGCGGTTGCCGCCGCCTCCTTGCGTATTCCAAGGCATTTCAGCCCTTTCCTCGTTGACTCATACCGTCATATAGGAAGGCTCGCCGGCAATGTCCATGGCACTAAGCTGGCAGCCAGAGGGGATCGGCCTGGCCGCCCTCCACACCGGTTTGGCGAGCGGCCGCCAGAGCGGCGTTGATACCCGTTTCATAGGCGCCATGTGCAGTTGCGTTGAACCACTGATGGACGTGTTCGCCAGCCAGATGGATGCGCTCGTGGAGCGGCGCAGCAAAGCGCTTGCGCAGTTCCGCCTTGCCTGGCCTCGCGCAGGAATAGGCGCCGCCAATGTAGGGAGCCGATGACCAGTGCGTAGTGGTGCCCTTTACGACATGGCGGCGCAGATCGCTGCCGAAGGCCGCCACCAGCGCAGACAAGGCGTGTTCGATCATCGCAGCTTCACCGCCGCACTCGAGATCACGCGCCTGCCGCCCCGCGACATGCGTGACGGCAATCGGCCGGCCAAACGGGTGCAGTTCGAAATTGAGCGGCATCTCCGGATCGGCAATGATATCGGCATATGTTGCAGTGCGCTCGCCGAAGACAAGCCGGTCGAAGGCGATGGCGATCTTTTCATACCAACCCATCGGCACCTCCTGGAAGGCTTCCGCCAGCTCATCCGGCAGGGCCGGCACAATGGCAATCCGTTCCATTTGCAGAATACGAGCGGGAACAGCCAGGACGACTGTCGAAGTCTTGATATCGCCTGCCGGTGTTGAAACCGTCACATCGCGAGCCCCGCAGGTTATCTTCGTTACCGGCGTGTTGAGCCGGATCGGCAGGCCGCGAGCCAGACGCGCAATCAGCGCGCCATAGCCGTCCTCAACCGCCAGGTTCAGCCCCGTGTCCTTGTAGTTGCCGGCATCGCGAGTCGAGATGTCTTCGGGTTCAGCCGAGTACATGAGCTTCAGCCAATGGCGCATGACCTCGGCAAGTGGATGGCCGGGATCGAGAAGCGAAGCAGCGGCAATGTCGGGGCCGCAGCGGCCAGCCTCGGCGATTTCGGCCAGTTTGCCCCAGACATAGTCGGCACGCAATGAACCGGTGAGCCACCGGCCATTGAGAAAGCTGGCTGCCGCCGCCGGGCTCGCAGGCGATCTGTAGCGATGGCCCAGGCGGTCCGCCATGTGGCAGAGCACGTTGATGTCGGCCGAGTGAAACCAGTGGCAGCCCTGGTCCCACGGATACCCGAGGCTGTAGCTGTCAGTGTAGGCGCGGCCGCCGACCCGGCCGCTCGCTTCCAGCACGAGATGCGGCACGCCGAGCCGGGTGAGAGTAAGGCTGGCGCCAATGCCGGCCGCGCCGGCGCCAATAACGGCAACAGCCGGATTTCCCGGAAGGCTAGTCATCGTTGCGCTCCCCCGGCGCCACGCGGTCAAGCACCTTCAACGTGAACGATGCGGCGTCATTGGGACCCCGTTCGTGGGTTTCGACTGAAACTGTGCGCCATTCGCGCCAGTCAAGCGCGGGCATGAACGTGTCCCCATCCACTTCACAGTCAACCTCGGTAAGGTAAATCCGGGTCACAAGTGGCAGGACGGCCCGGTAGATGTCGGCACCACCGATGACGGCTATTTCTTCCGGCCGCAGGCTACCGGCCTTGTCCAGGGCTGCGGCAAGGCTGGTAGCCAGTTCGGCCCCCGGTGCCCGGTATTGGGAATTGCGGCTGACAACGATGTTCAGGCGTCCCGGCAATGGCTTCCGCGGCAGGCTCTCCCAGGTCTTGCGCCCCATGATGATGGGCTTGCCCATGGTGATTGCACGGAAGCGCTTGAGGTCTGATGGCAAGCGCCAGGGAATGCCGCCAGCCCGGCCGATGACGCCATTGCGCGAGACCGCGACGACAATGGCAATGCGAGGCACGGTTGTATTCATGCCGCAAGTCTCCGCAAGGCCTCGCCATGCAGCCGGCAAAAACAGGTGCCGGTCTCAATCTCGGCGCCAACGCTTTCATAGAGGCCGCGCGCGCCGGCGTTCCAGGCCATCATCAACCAGTAGATACCAGGATAACCTCTGTCGCAGGCAAGGCGCGCCACGCCAGCCAGCAGTGCCCGCGCCACGCCGCGCCGGCGGTACTGCGGCAGGACGGCAAGGTCCTCGAGATACATGACCTCGGCGCCGCGGAACGTCGAATAGCTGCGATGCCAGATGGCGCAACCCGCGAGTTCTCCCGCGACTTCCGCCACCAGGCAGCCCACGATGGCATGTTCGGCAAAGATGGCACGCGCGAGGGCTTCCGGCGTGGATTTGAAGTCAGCCGAGGCTGCATGTGCCTCGGCCAGGACACGAACCATCTCATGCAGGGCTCCGCACTCGCCGGAACGGATCGGCCTCACCGCGATCATGTGCCAGCCAGCCTCTCGAGATCTTGGCCGGCGACGCGGAAGACGGTCCATTCGTCCATGGGCTGAGCTCCCAGCGATTTGTAGAAGCCGATCGAGGGTTCGTTCCAGTCAAGCACCCACCATTGCAGCCGCGTCAGGCCCTCGCGAAGGCAGGTGCGGGCAAGGTGCTGCAACAGCGCCTTGCCTATGCCCTTGCCGCGCGCGGCGGGATCGACGAACAGATCCTCGAGATACAGACCATGGCGGCCGTGAAAGGTCGAATAGTTATAGAACCAGATGGCACAGCCGGCGGGATGCGAGTCCCACAGGGCGATCTCGGCAAAGACGCGGGGGGTCGGGGTAAAGAACGACTCGCGGATCAGTTGCTCGTCAGCCACAACCTCATGGCCGAGCCGTTCGTAGTCGGCCAGCCTGTGGATGAAGCCCAGGATGACCGCCTCATCTCCCGGAACCGCGCGGCGGATGGTTAGCGTCATACGGCAACAGGCGCCGCGATATGCGGATGATGCTGATAGTTGACGATCTCGAAATCCTCGAACTTGAAATCACCGATGTCCCTGACGTCGCGCTTGATGACCAGCCGCGGCAGTGGCAATGGCCGCCGCTGCAGTTGCGTATCGGCCTGCTCGAGATGATTGAGATAGAGATGGGCGTCGCCCAGCGTGTGGACAAAGTCGCCGGCCTTGAGGCCGGTCACGGCCGCAACCATATGGGTCAGCAGCGCATAGGAGGCGATATTGAAGGGAACGCCGAGGAAAATGTCGGCCGATCGCTGATACAGCTGGCACGAAAGCCGCCCGTCCGCCACGTAGAACTGGAACAGGCAGTGGCACGGTGGCAGAGCCATGCGATCGACATCGGCGGGGTTCCAGGCGGTGACGATCAGCCGGCGTGAGTCGGGATTGCTGCGAATGCGCCGGACGACGTCGGCGATCTGGTCGATCGTCGCACCATCTCGCGCCGGCCAGGAACGCCACTGGGCGCCATAGACCGGCCCGAGGTTGCCGTCGGCATCCGCCCATTCATCCCAGATGGTAACACCATGGTCGCGGAGATACCCGACATTCGTGTCGCCACGCAGGAACCACAGCAATTCGTAGATGATGGAGCGGACATGCAGTTTCTTGGTCGTCACCAGCGGGAAACCATCGGTCAGGTTGAACCGCATCTGGTGGCCGAAGACTGACAGTGTGCCGGTGCCGGTGCGGTCCTCCTTGCGGACTCCGGTCTGTCGAACCAGGCGCATCAGGTCGAGGTATTGCTGCATGCCTCCCCTTCTATCCGCAGACCCGACACAAGGCAAAGGCGGAGAGTGCTCCCCGCCTCTGCCGGCACGACGACGTGTTGTTCAGGCAAGCTTGCCCAGTGTGCCGGTTTCCTCGGCCACCAGATAGTAGACCGTCACGCGATGCTTGGTGCGATCGGACTTCATCCGCTCGCCAGCTTTGCGGACAGCCCGGTCCGCAGCCGCAGCATCGAGCCCCAGTTTCTTGGCACAGAAGCCATCGACCACCCGTTTCACCTCGGCGTCGTCGGTAACCGAAACATACCGCGAGTCCTTGCCGCGCAATGCAATGCCACAGAATTTCACGATGGCATTCACCGCGGCCTCGTTCACGTTCGTCGTGTATTTCCGGATGTCTTCAATGTATTCAGCAGTCATGTTTGAACCCCCAGTGAGATGAAATGATGCCCGCGTGAATCGCAAGCATCCTTCGACAGTCAAGCATGAGCGCGGATCATGTCCCCCGGCGTGGTGTAGCTTGACGGCCATCTTGATGCCCGAGAGG
>CAZIXE010000059.1:0-22750 GCA_964543235.1 uncultured Rhizobiaceae bacterium
CTAACTGGGAGTTGAGTCGACCGCTCTCGGGTCGATGCCACACTGTTCCTTGATGCGAAGGCATTGCGCCGCGAACACTTCCATGATGCGATCTCCGGCAGCTGCCGATGTTGAAAGTCCGTCCAGGCTCTGAACAGGCCGCACGAGCCTAAGACTATTCGTCAGGAAAATGCCATCGGCCTTCTTCAGTTCATCAGGCTGAATCGGCTGTTCGGTGGCCATTACGTGCCGCCTTATTGTTCCCGGCAAGGCGCCCTCCTCGACCGGCGGTGTTGCGATGTCGTCGCCAAGAACTGCAAACAGATTGGCAATAGTCGAACAAGCAACGCGACCGCGGCTGTTCAACATGAGGGCATCGCCGGAGCCGGCTGCTTCTGCCTCTCGGGCGGCAATAATGTTATCAGCATAGCTCGTCAGCTTCAGACGCGATGATGGCGACAACTCATTTCGCCTGGTACTGGACGTCTTCAGCGTAACGGGTTTGTACAATGTTCCAGCTACCCAGGACGTCATGGTGATCAGCATGATCGCTCGCCCCTGGGCGGCGAGTCCGCGCTGTTCTCCACCTCGCGTCACTGTCATGCGCATGACAGCATTGACACCAGAGTGGGCCAGGAGAATCGACGACACCGCTGTGGCAACTTCCGATCCTGAGAGGCCCAGTCCCAGCATTTCAGATGCCGCGAGCAGCCGGTCGACATGGGCCTGGATGTCGATGGCAATTCCATTGAACACCGCCAGTGTCTCGAATGCGCCGTCGCCGAGCAGATACCCCCGAGCAACGGGACTGATGCCGAACTCAGGAGTGTTTCGGAGGTAGCCATCGTACCAGTACGGCAGCAGCACTCTGTTCATGTCAGGCGAAGGAAGTTGTGCAGCAAGTCGTGACCATGCTCGGTCAAGACCGACTCTGGATGAAACTGAACACCATATGTCGGATCGACTGCGTGCTGCAATCCCATGATCTCGCCATCTTCGGAGCGCGCAGTTATCAATAGCGGCTCATCGCCGTGAAGCTCTACAATGAGCGAGTGGTAGCGGCCCCCATTGAAATCCTGAGGAATCGTGGCGAATATGCCCTTGCCGCTGTGATGGATTTCGGATGCTTCGCCGTGCATGGGACGCCTTGCACGCACGACGGCACCGCCAAATGCCTGGCCGATGCACTGGTGACCCAGGCAGATGCCGAGGATCGGAACTCTGCCTGAGAGCAACTTGATCAGGTCGAGCGAGACACCGGCGTCATCGGGTGTGCATGGACCTGGCGACAGGATCACGCCCCTGGTGCCCAGCGGGATTTCCGCTGGATCGAATGCGTCGTTTCGGACCACAGAGGCTTCATACCCAAGCTCGCGGACATAGCGCGCGACGTTGTGTACGAAGCTGTCGTAGTTGTCGACAATCAAGATCATGTCGCACCAAACGCATCCAAAAGGCGCTGTACCTTTGCGATCGTTTCGTCGTATTCGGTCGAGGGATCGGAGCGGGCAGTGATCCCTCCACCTCCATGAAAGCTTACCTCTCCCTCGTGGAAGGTTACCGTGCGGATAGCAATATTGAGATCCATTCGCCCGTTGAAGCCCATGAAGCCGATTGAGCCGCAATACACGTCCCTCGGGTGTTGTTCCAGTTCAGCAATGATTTCCATTGCCCGGATCTTCGGGGCGCCGGTTATCGAACCGCCCGGAAAGCATGCGGCGACCAGTTCAGTCAATTCCCTGTCGCGAGAGAGCACGCCGGTGACGACCGATACAAGATGATGTACCGAAGCGTACGACTCCAAGCCGCAGAGTACCGGCACTTCAACGGAACCTGGCTCGCAAACGCGCGACAGGTCATTGCGCAGAAGATCGACAATCATGATGTTTTCAGCGCGGTCCTTGCGACTGGCCAATAGGTCAGCCTTGAGGATTGCATCGACGCCGGAATCCTTCACCCGCCGCCGCGTGCCCTTGATGGGCCTCGCTTCCGCGCGCCGGCCATCAAAACTCAGGAGGCGTTCCGGTGAACTTGAGCAGATCTTCAGCGCTCCAAAGTCAAGATAAGCCGCAAAGGTTGCCGGATTCTGGGACCTCAGGCGCTGATAGAATGCAACCGTGTCGAATTCCCGCGGAATGGCGGCCGAGAACTTCTGTGAGATGTTGGCCTGAAATATGTCGCCCGCGAGCACATATTCAATAGTACGCCGGACAGCTTGTTCGTAGGTGATTCTGGTAAAATTCGATTCGAAACGTGCAATGCGGGTGTTGCCGCCGCTTGTCTGTTTGCTTTGCAATGATAATAGATGCGTCATCTCGTCCAGGCGAGTACGAGCGCGCTCCAGGCGTGGACTTTCGCCGTCAGCGGGATAGCCGGTTGAAATGAGGAACATGCGCCGCTGCACCAGATCGAACGCCACCACCACGTCGTAAACGTGCATCTGGAGGGCTGGCACTGTCGGCGCCGGGACCCTGTGTGCCAGGTGTGGTTCGAGCAGCCGACCGAACTCATAGGCAAGGTAACCAGCCAAGCCGCCCTGAAACGGGGGCAAGCCCTCGACCTGATTCAATCTCCCCTTGGACAGGACTGCAGCCATGCCAGCCAATGGCTTTGACTCTGTGGCCAGGATGGTCTCTACCGGGTCAAGCGCGATGTAGGCATAGCGTCCCAGACCTTCGTGCGGCATGGCACTGTCCAGGAAGATGAGGTTCTTCCTGCCCGCGAGACGCTGAAAAACAAAGGCTGGATCCTCAAATGGCACTTCCCGCCAGATGGGCTGGCGGAGGCCCGTCGTCGTGTGTTTCATGCTTGCCAAATTATAGGAGGGTTCGCCCAGTTTCATTGTGAACTTGTGTCGCGGCCACAGCTGGCGCAAGGACTTTGCATGGCAATTGATTCACCCGTCGCCGCAGATGTGCTGCTACCGCTCGCACTTCCCACCAGTCTTACCTACGCGGTTCCAATTGGGATGCATGTGAGGGCCGGCAGCTATGTGGTCGCCCCGTTGGGCAACCGCACAAGGGTTGGTGTTGTATGGTCCTTGCGAACGGAATCCTATTTCGACAAGGCGTTGCGTCCACTGGAAAGCGTGTTGGATGCGCCGCCAATGGAAGAAGTGCACCGACGTTTTGTCGACTGGGTATCTACTTACTATGTCACGCCTCCTGGTAGCATCTTGAGACTGGTGCTTCGGTCACCATCGGCTCTTGGACCCATCAAGGAGCTGATGGCCTACCGGTTTACCGGAACGGTCCCTCTACGGCTTACCGCTGCACGCAAGCGGCTCCTCGATTGCGCGGCAAATTTGCCTCCCCTGAGCATGGCGGAGCTCGCAGAACTTGCGGGCGTAAGTGCATCGGTAGTTGCTGGCCTTGTCAGGGATGGCGCACTTGAAGCGCAGTCGATTCCCGCTCTGCGTCCTTTCGCGCAGCCAGATCCATATTCTAAAGGGCTCAGGCTGTCGCCGGCGCAGGAGACTGCGGCCTCGAAACTCAAGACCATCGTGGGGCAATCGCAGGCGAGCGTCACGCTCCTCGACGGTGTGACAGGTTCCGGCAAGACGGAGGTCTACCTTGAGGCGATGGCCACGGTTCTGGAAAAGGGTCTACAGGCCTTGCTCATGTTGCCCGAGATCGCGCTGACAAGGACTTTTCTTTCTAGAGTCGAGAGGCGCTTTGGGGTTGAGCCGGCCCTATGGCATTCGGATGTGAGGCCACGAGAGCGAGAGCGCGTATGGCGTGGTGTGGCAAATGGCCAGGCGCGTATCGTGATTGGTGCCCGCTCCGCGTTATTTCTGCCTTGGCAGAACCTGGGTTTGATCGTTGTCGATGAAGAGCATGAGAGTGCCTACAAACAGGAAGATGGGATTGCTTACCACGCCAGAGATATGGCTGTGGTCTATGGCCAGCTTGGCCGGTTCCCCGTGGTTCTATCCTCGGCTACACCATCCATCGAGACACTGTTTAACGTCGCCCGCGGGCGCTACAACCGCGTTGAACTGAGCCGTCGGCATAACCAGGCGGACCTTCCCGAGACGACCTTGATTGATATGCGAACCGCGGAGGTCGCACCCAAGTGCTGGCTCTCCAATCCCTTGATCGAGGCAACACGGGCCACACTCGACGCAGGGGAGCAGGTCCTGTTATTCCTCAACCGGCGTGGATATGCGCCGCTGACGCTTTGCCGGGCTTGCGGGCACCAGCTCAGCTGCCCGAACTGTTCTGCGTCGCTCGTTGAGCATCGCTTCAAAAAGCAGCTGATGTGCCATCACTGCGGCCACTGTGAACCGCAACGCAACGCCTGCCCAAGGTGTGGATCCGAGAACAAACTGGTGCCATGCGGGCCGGGTATCGAAAGGCTTGCTGAAGAGGCGTCGGCAACATTTCCCGAAGCCCGTGTTGCCATATTATCCAGTGATTTGTCTCGCGGGACCATGTTGAAGGAAATGCTCGCAGCCATTGAATCCGGCGCCTGCAATCTCATCATTGGAACGCAGCTGGTCGCCAAGGGCCATCACTTTCCTGGCCTCACACTCGTCGGAGTCGTTGATGCCGATCTGGCGCTCGAGAGTTCAGATCCCCGTGGCGGCGAGCGAACGTGGCAACTTATGGCCCAGGTCGCTGGACGCGCGGGACGCGGCGACCGGCCAGGAAAAGCGCTGGTACAGACTTACATGCCGGATCATCCGCTCATGTCAGCTCTGCAGCGCGGCGATACACAGGGCTTTCTTGCTCAGGAGATGAAGATGAGGGAATCCTCCCGACTGCCGCCCTACACTCGACTTGCAGCTGTTGTCGTCTCAGGGACGGACAGTGCTGACGTAGAACGCTTGTGCAGGCAAATGAAGTCAATTGCCCCGTGTGCCGAGAATATCGAGCTGCTTGGTCCAGCAACTGCACCTCTTCAAATTGCCCGCGGACGGCACCGTTGGCGGTTTCTGGTGAAAGCAGACCGCCATGCGGACGTGCAAGCCTTTCTCAGACAGTGGTTGACTCGCGTTAAGACCACAGGTTCGTTGCGCGTCGATATCGACGTTGATCCCTACAACTTTCTTTAGCGGGGGAAATCCGGCAGTAGTGCAGGGTGCTGATCGAAGACGCCGACTGGCATCTGCTCATGATCGATGATTGCACCGGTCATCATTGCAGCAGCGGGCGATGCGAGGAAGGCGATGACCTCTGCCACATCGCGCGCGGTCGGCAGTCGTCCAAAGGGCATACGCGCGCCAACAAGCTCGGCCCAGTTCTCCGGCATCTTATGAAATGTCGTTTGGGTTGCGTGCTCACCTTCAGTAAGCGTCCATCCAAGATTGATGCCAAACACGCGAATCCCGTGCCGCTTCCAGGTATTGGCGCCGGACTTTGTCAGAACATTCAAGGCGGCCTTCGAGGCCGAATAGGTGGTCAAGTTGGGCGGGCCGCCATAGGCCAGCATGCTGGAAATGTTGACGATCACGCCTGCCTGGCGTTTCTTCATCTCGATTGCAGCCCACTGCATCATGAAAAGCGGCGCCTTGACGTTGACATCGAAAATCCGTGCGAATGCCTCGGGGGAAGTGTCATCAATGCCACAGCGTTCGGTGCTACCGGCAGCATTCAGCAACAAATCGATCCGGCCGAAAGAGGAAACCGCGGCGGTGACAGCGCGTCCAGGGGTCTCTTCATCACGAAGGTCCGCCTCCAGTACGCCAACCTCCATTCCGAGGTGCGCCAGTTCGTCGCTGACCTGGGCCAGGCCATTACAGTTGCGGTCTACCAGCAGAAACTGCCGGTAATCGTCGCTGGCAAGGCGATGAGCCGCCGCCGCCCCCAGCCCCTGTGAAGCCCCGGTTATGAGGGCAACTTTCATTTCCCGAACCTTGCTGCCGCATGCCGCTTGTGACTGGCCAATGCCATCATCCGGCTGTCGCGCCAGCGTGTTTCTTCTTCCAGCCGGTCAAGAGGTACTTGTTTGCGCCGATCCCTCTGCAGAGTGTCAGCGATGGTATCTGGCCAAGCTTCCTGACGGCACATGTCCTCACCGAGGCGGCGGATCCCGGCTCCATACCGGTTCAGGTAGTCTTTCGTCCCGCCAGGCGCATTGAGATCGATCGTCTCCAGCGGACCCATGAAGGCCCAGCGCAAGGCGAGACCGCTCTTGACAGTTTCATCTAGGTCGGCCGGTGATACGTAGCCCCCTGCCACAAGCCGAAAGGCCTCGTTCAGCAGGGCGTGTTGCAGTCTGTTCAGCACGAAACCATCAATCTCCCGTTTGACCACAATGGGAATCTGGCCGCCCGTGATCAGGAGTTGCCGGGTGCGCTCGAGGGTCTCGGGATAGGTGAATGGTGCGGCACAGAGTTCGACGACGGGGGCCAGATGCGGAGGATTCATCGGGTGTGCAACCAGACAACGATGCTTCCCTGAGAGCTCTTCATAGAGCAAGGACGGAATGAAGGTGGATGTTGAACTCGCGATGATGGCATTCATCGGCGCGAGACGGTCGACTTCGGCGAGCACCCTCCTCTTGATCTCAAGATCCTCTGCTACAGATTCCTGGACAAAATCGACGCTCTTGAGTGCTTCATCAAGCGAATCTACCGCTCGGATAAAAGAACAAAGCCACTGCGGCTCAGCAAGCAATCCCTCTTCGGCCAGCGATCGCATGGCCGCAGAAATCCATACGAGCGCCTTTTCAGCCTGTTCCGGCTCCTTATCATAGATTAGGACTTCGCAGCCGGCGCGAGCGAATACGATGGACCACGATTTGCCGACAAGACCGGTACCGACAACCGCCACTCGCTGTCTAGGCATTGGAACTAGCGGACCCGTGCGCCGCTCTCGCCGTTGAAAACAAACAGACGATTCTTGTCCAGCGTGATTCCGACGATTTCACCGACATTGGCAGTGAAGTCCTTTGGCGCCTTGACGGTCAATGTGCCACCTGCTGCCTTTACCGTTACTAGTGTGTGGTCGCCGATCAGCTCGGTGGCGTATGTTTCACCCTTGATAAGTGATTTCGCTTGTCTCGTGACCGCGCAGTCCTCCGGTCTTACGCCTAGGACAGCGCTGGGAAGCCGCCCGCCGACATTGACAGGAATCTTGGCCCCTTCTGCCTGGAAGATTGTGCCATCGAGGCTGCCATTGATGATATTCATTGGTGGCGACCCGATGAACTGCGCGACAAAAAGATTTGCCGGATCATTATAGATCTTGGCGGGAGTATCAAGTTGCTGAAGGACGCCTCGCTCAAGTATGGCCACGCGATGGGCAAGCGTCATTGCCTCAATCTGGTCGTGGGTTACGTAGATCGTTGTAATACCAAGCGTCTGCTGCATGTGCTTCAGTTCGGCTCTCATGTGACCACGGAGCTTGGCATCGAGATTAGAAAGCGGCTCATCCATGAGGAACACCGATGGCCTGCGGATGATGGCACGGGCCAGTGCTACGCGCTGGCGCTGACCACCGGAGAGCTCGCGCGGATAGCGCTCGAGCAAGTGCTCAAGCTGTACTTGCTCCGCTGCCTCACGGATGGCAGCTTCCATGTCGGCCTGCGGCACTTTTCGCACTTTCAACGGAAAGCCTATGTTCTCTGCCACCGTCTTATGCGGATAGAGAGCGTATGACTGGAACACCATAGAGATGTCCCGGTACTTTGGCAGGATGTTGGTGACATCACGGTCGCCAATGAGGACGCGGCCGCCGGTCGCTGTTTCAAGCCCAGACAGGATGCGAAGGGCCGTGGTCTTGCCGGAACCCGACGCACCAAGCAGCACCAAGAACTCCCCCGGTGCGATGTCGAGGTCGAATTCCTCCAGTACCTTAACGGCGCCGAAGTACTTCTGCACCTTATCAAACCTGACAGGAACTCTCGGATTGACGCTTGCCATTCAATTAACCCTTCACCGCGCCCAGCAGGACGCCCCTGGCAATGAACCTTTGCAGCAGGATGGCCATGAAGATAACCGGCACGATCATGATGACGATAATGGCGCACATCTCCCACCAGAATACGCCTTTTTCGCCGGCATTCTTGGCCGCGACCATGATCGGCATGGTCTGCACCTTGGCGTATGCGAGGAAGACCGCGAAGAGGTATTCGTTCCAGTTGAGAATCAGCGTCAGAAGCGTGGTGGCTGCGAGCCCGGGCCGCGTCAAAGGCAAGACGATATCCCAGAAGATGGCGAAACGCGTTGCTCCGTCGAGTTGGGCCGACTCTTCGAGCTCAATCGGCAGGTTGACGAAGAAGTCGTGCATCAGCCAGACCACGATTGGCAGGTTGGCGACGGCGTAAATGAGCACCAGGGCGAGATGAGTGTCGAGCAGGCCGACCGTCTGAAACATCATGTAAACCGGAATGACCACAACGATCGGTGGCAGGATGCGCTGGGAGATGATCCAGAACAGGATATCGCCGTTGCCAAGCGTACGGACGAAACGCCGGCCGAAAGCCCTAACCAGAAAGAAGAACAATATCAGTCCAACGGCCGTCGATATCCACCATGGGATCCCGGCGAAACTCGTCGCGACAATGACCAGTGCGATGATGCCAACGAATATCATGATGCTGCCGAACTTGGGCTTGTATTGCACCCGAGCCAGCGCATAGGCGGCCATCGCACCTATGGCGATGCACAGGGCAGTCGCTGCGATACTGATCACGATGGAATTGGTGAACGCCAACAAAGTCTTGCAGATTTGTGGCTCCATGGGTTGCAGGGCCGCAACCGGCGATGCGATGAAAACGAAGCTGTTGTAGACGAGTAACCCCAGTTGCCTGAAGACCGATGGCGCGTCGCAGAACGGGTCGGTGTTGAACTGGGCCCGCCAGGCATCGAGATTGGGCTGGAAGTCCACGAAGGGGATGTAGAATGGCCCCTGGTTTACTGCTGCCGCGTCCTTGAAAGAGGTGATGATAACCCAGTAGATTGGAAACAACACGAACAGTGTCCACACCACCAGCAGGGTATGTGCTACGACGCTTGCCGCCGGCGACATCTTGCCCACTGCCGGTGCTTCGAACAGCCGCTCGAAAAGGGTGCGATGGTGCTTCTCGAATCTGTAGGAGGCCTCGCTCATGCCCTGGCCTTCCGCAATTGCCCGAGCACCACGTAATTGAAGAACGAGGCACAGACGACGACCGTGAGAATGAGCAGCAGATAGGCGATCGCCGCCGATGTGCCGACGTCATTGGCGCGCCAGACATACATCGAATGGAGCGTCATGGACTCGGTGGAGGAACCCGGTCCGCCGCCGGTCATGATGTTGGGAAGATCGACGATCTTGAAGGCCTCGATGACCCTGATAAGCAGTACCGTGACGGCAACCGGTACGATCTGCGGCCAGATGATTTCGCGGAATATCTGCACGCTCGAGGCGCCATCCACCTGCGCCGCCTCGACATGGTCACGCGGCACATTCTCGAGTGCCGCCAGCATGCAGATGAAGATGAAAGGGATCCACTGCCATGAATCGCAGATCATCATGACGAAGCGGGCGCCCCACGGACTTGCCGACCACACCCAGTCCTGAATGCCGAAACCGCGGAGCAGAGGCTCGAAGGGGCCCTTGGTGACGTCGGCTACCATCTTCATGGCGTACCCCACGCCAAGCGGCGTCACCATCAGCGGAATGAAGAAGATGACCCGAAAGAAGTTCTTGCCCGAGATCGGTTGCGAACACAGGAAGGCAAGCCCTGTGCCGATGACAAACTGCAGGGCGCAGCCCACGAACACGTAGAATAGCGTCGTCATCAGCGTACCAATCGGGTTGCCCGACAGCAGCGAGGCGCTGAAGATAAAGGTGAGAAAGACCGCCATGACAGCAGAAATGGTCCGGCCGATCATGCCTACCCAGCTCGTGATCCATATTGAGCGGTAAAGCCACCAGAGAACTGCGGCAGTGACGGCCACGAAAAAGATAGTGCCAAGAGCACTCATGGTCCCGATCTTGCCGAGAAAATGCACCTGATCGTTGCCGAAGAACTGCTTGCCGAAATTCTGGAACCAGACAAAGCGGAACTGCAGACCGTCGCCCGTAAACCGCACCCGGCTTAAAGCAAACACGATGGAATAGAAGGTGGGAAAAATCGCGAAGATCAAAATGATAATGACAGCAGGCGCAATGAAGAAAGTGCGCGAATGACGGTCGAACCACTCGCTCCAACTCTCGACCTGAGGAAGGCCAGCCGGGGAAATCCCCGGCTGGAAGATATCGTTACTGGCGACAGCCATCGAGCGAAAGGTCAGCCGCCGCTTCCCAATGCCAGAGCCTGGGCCTTGATCTGGTTGTCCCGACCGAAGTCCTCGGTGATTTCCTCCCAGCCGGCTTCGATGTTCGCGAGAGCTTCTTCCACGGATATCTCGCCAGCGAGATAGCGGGCAAGTTCGGTGTCGAGAACTACACCAGTGTATTTCTGCGCCCCAGGGATCTTCATGTCTGAAGCCATATTGGGATTGTTCAGAGCGCCGTTGATTGCACCCAGGTAGTTTTCCGCCAGGTCGGCCGGCATGCCGGCCTTTACCCAGAGGTCGGTGCTGGCCAGTTGCGAATTGCGATAAGGGTTGTAACCCGTGGCGCCGATTGTCACGTCGACATTCGATTGCGCCGCCTGGTTCATGTAGGAGAGGAACGCATATGCCGCGTCCTTCTTCTTCTGGTCAGCCTTGGCGTTGATTGCACCTGCCCAGCCACCAAAAGCCGCAAACGGCGCATAGTTGATGCCGTCGACCGAATAAGGTGCGGTTTCCTTGGTCACCGGCACAAGCTTGCCTGTGGCGCGGTCCAGGACCTCTCTCGAGCCAACTGCAGCAATGGCAAAGATCAGCCCTTTCACCTTCTCGGCATCGGGATCAAGTTGCAGTGTGCCAGGGTCGCCCCACTCGATGAGAAGACCGCAACGCCCGGCCTTGAACAGGCCACGCGTGTCGCCGATGTCCATGTTGAGCTCTTCAGGCGGACCATACTTGCCAGTTTCCTTGTAAACTTCGAAGGCCTTCTTCCATGCCTCGTTATTGACGACGGGTTTCATCGTTGCGCCGTCAAAGTGGAAACCCTGGGCGGTGCCCTGGGTCTGCACGTAGGATGCAGCCACGGTCTGGATCGCAAAGTAGGACTGAGCGTTGCGCTTCTTGAAGATGCAGGAGCCGTAGTCCGCCTGCCCGTCGCCATTCATGTCCTGGCCGTGAATCTTTGAGGCGACGTCGATATAGTCCTCCCAGGTCTTGGGTGGCTGAAGGCCTGACTTCTCGAGCACGTCCTTGCGGTAGTAAACCATCTGAAAGTCGCCATCGACCATCAGGAGCTTGGTCTTGCCGCCGACCTTCTGGCCGAATTCACGGAAATAGGGGGCGATGTCGTTGAGGTCGATCTTGGTGTCCTTCTCGACGTAGGGCGTCATGTCCTCGAGGAGACCGGCGGCGTCCAGTTCAACGCCCCAGCCGGCGGCGAAGACGCCAACGTCAATCGAGTTTGTGCCGGTTGACCAGTCGTTCTGGATTTTCGGGAAGATTTCCGCGAATGGAACCTCGGTGACGACGATCTTTGCGCCCGTAGCCGCTTCGAATTCTTTCCCGCGTTCGGCAAGACGGCCGGCAATCACGTAACCGGGGCGTGTGAGAATGTTGACAGTGACGCCATCGAACTCACCGGCAGACGCTGGTGAACCCGCCGCCGCCAATCCACAAGCAGCGGCGGCGCTTAATAGCGCCAGCTTTGCCGTCTTAAGACATTTCTTCATATGGGGTTCCTCCTCATGTTTCTTGCGGAGTGTGGTTCCGCTTATTGTCATACCAATACGTCCGTGTGCCCGTTCAGCTGACGGCGGGAGCATGTTTTGAACTGCGCGAAGAGTCAACCCTTCGCCGCTGTCGGGAAGCGATTTTGCAGCTGGCTAGACAAGGAAAGCCTGCCATCTTTTTGAGCATTTATGCGGCGAGGGCACCCGGACCGGGAATGGCGGCCGGCGGACATTTGCCGAGGATAATCATCCCGAGCACTTCGTCCTTGTTCACATCCTTGACATGGGCGGTGCCGACGACGCGTCCATTCTTCATTACCGTGACCCGATCGGCCAGGTCGAACACATCGTGGATGTCGTGGCTGATGAGGAAGATGCCGATGCCCTCCGCCTTGAGTTGCTTGATCAGCTCACCCACCTGGGCGGTCTCCTGGGGGCCGAGTGCGGCGGTCGGCTCGTCCATGATGAGAATGCGGGCGTTGAAATGAATGGCACGGGCAATCGCCACCGACTGACGCTGGCCGCCGGAAAGGGCCTTCACCGGGTCCTTGAAGCGCCGGAAGTTCGGGTTCAGGCGGCCCATGACTTTCCGGCATTCAGCCTCCATGGCTACGTCGTCTAGGGTACCGAACCGGGTCATCAGTTCGCGTCCCAGGTACAGATTAGCCGCGGCGTCGACATTGTCGGCGAGGGCAAGTGTCTGGTAGATGGTTTCGATCCCGTATTTCTTGGCGTCGCGCGGATTGCTGATTTCGGCCCGCTCGCCGTTGATGTAAATCTCGCCATGGTCACGCTTGTACGCGCCTGATAGGATTTTAATCAGAGTCGACTTGCCGGCGCCATTGTGGCCGAGGAGCCCTACAACTTCGCCTGAATAGAGGTCGCAACTTGCGTGATCCACAGCCTTGATGCCCCCAAAGGCGATCGATATGTCACGCATCTCGACCAGAGGTGTGCCGCGGTTCGCCGGAAGAACATGCGTCGTGGATCCGGCGGAAGAACCCTGCTGCCCGCTTTCTGGTCTTGCTGCCTTCGCCAAAGCTTTGCCCGACTTCTTGGTTGCCATACTGCCCTCCTGCTACTTCACGCGGCGGCGATAGACCTGGTCGACGAACACGGCCACAACCAGAACAGAGCCCACGACAATATTCTGCCAGGGAGAAGGCAGGTTCAGGAGTTGCATGCCATTCGCTATGGACTGCATGAGCAAGGCGCCGAGCATGGCTCCGTAGATCGTGCCGAGGCCGCCGGCAAGTGAAGTTCCGCCAATGACCGCCGCTGCGATGACGTAGAGCTCGTTGAGTTCGCCGAGAGATACTGTCGCGGCGTCGAGTCGCGCCGAGGAAATAATTGCCGAGATGGCGGCCAGGAAGCCCATCAGGGCAAAGACTTTCACTGTCATCTGCCTGGTGTTGATGCCAGCGAGCTCGGCAGCCTCGGGGTTGCCGCCAATAGCATAGGCATAGCGCCCGAACTGGGTGCGGGTTGCAATGAACGTCATGATAAGCCCGACTGCGAGTGCAATGAGCACGGGAATCGCGTAGCCCGTGTAGTAGACAAGACCCTCAGCACAGCGCACAACCTTGTCGGTGACCTGGCCATCCACCAATGCCCTGCATATCGCTTGGCCATCTCTGACTTCTGCCCCTGCAGGTATCGGAACTTGGTTCTGAACGGCATATTGTTCGATGAGTTTCGGCGGCCAAGGATAGGAATTGACCGTGTAGGTCGCTCCGAGCACTACTGCACTCCCAAGCGCAATCAGAAAAATCTCCGCCCACACAGGGCGAAGCGGAAACTTGAAGCGCGCCCGCTGTCGACGGCCACTCACAATGGCCAAGACGATAAGGGCGCACGCAATGATTGCAAGGATCCAACTCCAGAATGGTCCCAACCACGAAGCTGGGACGTTCCCACCGATCAGCTTGAAAGACTTGTCCAGGGGCGCGATCGTGACGCCTTCGGACACGTAGAAGGCCACGCCCTTCGCATAGGCAATAAGGCCGCCCAGGGTCACGATGAAGGACGGTATCGCGAGGTAGGCTATGAGGTAGCCATTAAAGGCGCCAACGAGGGCTCCGAGACTGAGGGAGACCAGCACGGCTATGATCCAGATTGACCAGTGTCCTACACCAAGCGCCGGGCCCAGATGATAGACCTGCAACACCGCCGCTACATTGGCGACCAAGGTCAGGAGTGCCCCTACAGACAGGTCGATATGGCGCATGACGATAATGAGCACCATGCCTGTTGCCATGATGGCAATCGAAGACGTCTGCACCAAGAGCGTCCAGAGATTCCGGGGCGTCAGAAATGAACCGCCAAAAAGCCCCTCGCTCGCCAGGCGAAGGCCGCTCCAGAAGTCGAAGATACACCATACAACCAGGATGGCTCCAACCATCCCGAGGACGCGGGTATCGAGTTCCGTTGCGCGAATGAATCGTGCGAGTGGCCCTTCATTGACCATCGCCGGGTTCGCTGAGTTGCTAGTGACATCTGACAAGGTATCGTCCCCCATTTGCCCGTAAACGAAGGTTGGCGCCGTTGTCGGCTTCTTATGGCGGCAGCTTATGCGAACCGCGCCACCCCATGGGGATGGCGCAGCCATGATGTTTCACATTGCCAAAGTCGGCAAGCTGTTAGTTGCAGGCGGCCACAGACCCGGCCGGGACACCGGCACAGGCCTCATCCTTGGTAATCCAGCCACCGTCGATCACGTCATTGAGGTTGTCCTTGGTGATCGGATTGGGCGGGATCAAAATGGAATTCATCTCGACACCCTTCTTGCCGCCGGAAAATTTGGCAACACCCGGCAATTGATCAATCGGTGTGCCGTTGGCGATCGCCACGGCCGCCTCCGCTGCCGCCTTGCCGAGCACGCGCGAGTCCTTCCAGACTGACACCAGCTGGGTCCCTAGGGCGACGCGGTTCAAGGCCGCCTTGTCACCGTCCTGACCCGTCACTGGAACCGTACCCGCAAGGCCCTGGGCCTCAAGGGCGGCGACAACCCCGCCGGCCATGCCGTCATTCTCAGATATGACGGCGTCAATTGCATTGTTGTTGGCGGTCAGACACTGCTCCATGTTCTTCTGCGCATTGTCGGGCTTCCAGGCGTCGGTGAATGTCTCGCAGACATTCTTGATCTTGCCGGCATCAATATTCTCTTTGAGCACCTCCATGATGCCCTCGAAAAGGAAAGTCGCGTTCGGATCGCCCTTGTCGCCCTTGATGAACGCGAAATTGCCCTCCGATTTGCCCTTCTCCAGCATTGTCTTCGCCATCAGGCGGCCCACACCAACATTGTCGAAGGTGATGTAGAGAGCGTCGGGATCCTCGAACTGCACGTCATAAGCAATGGCCTTGATGCCGGCATCGTTGATCTTCTGGATCGACGGCAGGATGGCGTCGGAATCATAGGCTACGACCATGATGACATTGCAGCCTTGAGTGATCAGGCTCTCGATGTCGGCGGCCTGCTTCTGGGCCGAGGTCTGGGCGTCTGTCGAGATATACTTATCGCCGGCGGCGTCGACCACCGCTTTGATGGCAGCCTCGTCAGTCTTCCACCGCTCTTCCTGGAATGTCTTCCAGGAAACGCAAATGGTCTTATCGGCGGCTTCCGCTGACAGCGATGACGCGCCCAGCATCATTGCGCCGGCCACCATGGTGAAAATTGTGCGCTTCATTCGTGTTGTCCTCCTCAACAGCTTTGCAATCCGCGGGACGCCAAATCCTTCCGGGTGACAAACCTGGCTGCGCGGTTCCTGGGCTGCGGACGTTGATCGAAATTGTTTTATTTTGGCGTCCGAAAAAATCTTGCTCCAAGTCACAAAAAGAGTCAACATGCTTGTCGTCGAATGGGAGCGACGGTGCGAAAAAAAGCCGATAGCGAGCAAATCCGGCGGCAAAATCGCGGTCTTGTACTCGAAACGCTCAGGCGCGAGGGCAAACTTGCCCGCGTCGAACTGGGACGTGCGACCGGGCTGAGCCCGGCCACAATCACCTCGATTTCCAGCGATCTGATCGAGGAGCAGATCATCCGCATGGCGGATGACGCGCCGCGAGAAATGGTCAAGACCGGGCCAGGGCGTCCGCTGGTCCGGCTTGAGATCAGCCCGAGTGCCGCACTTGTGCTTGCGATCAAGATCTCCATTGACCAGATTGATTTTGCCCTAGCAGATTATGCTGGAAGCGTGACAGATCGCGCCACAGTCGGCACTGCCACTTTCGACACGCTTCCGGAAGAGTTCGCGACGTGGCTGATTCTGCAGACCTCCAGCTATCTCAAGCGGAACGTGTCCACCCTGCGGCGGATACGTCACATCGGCATAGCTGTACAGGGATTTGCCGACGTCAATCGTGGCACAATCGTCTGGAGCCCCGCTTTCAGGGCAAGAAACATTCCGATCACGGCTCCGCTCAACAAAGCTTTCGGCATTCCGTGCACCATAGCCAACGACGCCAACATGATCGCTCAATCGCTCCTCGCTCACGAACTCGCGCGTTTTTCGGGCACCGCAGCGATCGTCTATATCGGCCCCGGAGTCGGCATGGGGCTTATCATCGGTGGTACGGTCTACAGCGGGTCGACCGGCTCGGCAGCCGAATTCGGCCACATGAACCATGTTCCCGACGGACCCATCTGCCGGTGCGGGCAGCGCGGCTGCATTGAAGCCTATGCTGCAAATTATGGGATTTACAGGATGGCGACAGGTGACAAGGAGGCCGATGCCCCCCACAGTGCTGTACCGGACAGCGCAATGCAGGCTCTTGAAGCAGAAGCGAGAGCCGGCAATGCCCCAGCGCTTGCGGCGTTCCAGAAGGCCGGACACGCGCTCGGATTTGGCATAGCCAGGGTCACGGCCTTGCTCAGTCCGGAACGGGTCTACTTCGCGGGACCGGGTGTGCGGGCCTATCCGCTCATGGAGGCTTCGGTCCATGAGGGCCTGGAAAAAGGGCTTGTGGCAGATCTCCGTCAGGGAGTCGGGATAGAAGTCATCGAATGGAGCCATGACCGAATTGTCGGCGGTATCGTCTCGGGCGCACTTCGTCACCTCGACCGCGAGGTGTTCTCCAGCCCCGGCAACGCATGGGCCATCGAGGCAGCGCAATAGCTGAGGTTGCTAAGGTCAAACCGGGACAGGCGCGTCGGCGCGCAGCAGCCCCGCGGCCTTCAGGTCGGACCAGAGCGCTTCAGGGATCTTTGCTGCAAGTGTCCGGATATTCAGTTCGACTTCCGCGGGTACCGATGCACCCGGTATGACACATACGACCGACGGGTGAGCGAGGGGAAAACGAAGTGCGGCTTCCACCAATCTGACGCCATGGGCTTCGCAGATTCTCTGGATCTGGGCCACGCGGGCCAGAACATGCTGCGGTGCGGGTTCGTAGTTGTAGACAGCTCCTTTGACCGGGCCCGTCGCCAGAATGCCTGAGTTGTAGGCGCCGCCGATGACGATACCGATACCGCGCTCTGCGCAAAGCGGCAGAAAACTCTGCAGTGATTCCTGTTCGAGAAGGGTGTAACGCCCCGCGAGCAGAAAGATGTCAAAATCGCCCTGTCGCGCCAGGATTTCAGGGGCCTGCCATTCATTCACGCCGGCGCCGAATGCCTTGATGACTTTCGAATCGCGCAATTTGACGAGGGCCTTATAGCCACCCCGCATGAAAGCAGCGATATGGGCGTCCCGGATGGTTTCGGTCTTGTGATTGAACACGTCGATGTCGTGACAATAGAGGATGTCGATGCTGTCCAGGCCCAGACGTTCCAGGGAGAACTCAAAGGAGCGCATGACGCCATCATAGGAATAGTCGTAAACTTCCCGACGGGAGGGCGTATCGAAGAACTTGCCTATTCCTGTCCGCTCGGATGGCGGACAGACTTCGAGCAAGCGTCCCACTTTCGTCGAAATTACGTACTCATTGCGGGGCTTGCCACGCAGGAAATGGTTTATGCGGGTCTCGGAAAGGCCGAGACCATAAAGGGGCGCGGTATCGATGTATCGAATTCCCGCATCCCACTGGGCTGCGAGGACGGCCTGGGCCTCCGCCTCGCTCCAGGGACGGAACAGATTGCCCAGTGGTGCGGCGCCGAAGCCCAACTCGGTGAAGGGTATCACAGCACCCGAGGGTGCCCGGAAGGTATTGGTTTTCATTGATCCCAATCGCATATTGTATGGCAATAAGCTAAAAAGTTCACTCTTAGAGTCAAACCGAAAGACGTCACCATGGAAATGGTCAGCACCAATGCCAAGGAACCCCGCACGCTCCAGCTCTCGAGCCAGGACAATGTCGCGGTAGCCATCGATACCGTCGAGGTGGGGCGAACCAGCAACGGGATCAAGGCCAATCAACGCATTCCAAAGGGTCACAAGATGGCGTTCGAGGCGATCGCCAAGGGAGAGCCCATTCGCAAGTTCGGCCAGATCATCGGGTTTGCGAAACACGACATAGCGCCCGGCGATTGGGTGCATGAGCATAACGTCGAGATGGCCGAGTTCTCCCGGGACTATGCCTTTTCACAAGATGCCAGGGACGAGATCATTCTCCCCTTGGAGCAGCAGCGAACCTTCCAAGGCTATCGCCGTAGCAACGGCAAGACCGGTACGCGCAACTACATCGGCATCATGACGAGTGTCAATTGCTCAGCGACTGTTGCTACTTTCATTGCGCGAGAAGTCGAGCGTTCAGGTATCCTGGGCGATTTTCCGAACATCGACGGTGTCGTTGCGCTGACGCTCGACAATGGCTGTGTCATTGACTATCGCGGAGCCATCTTTGACATCCTCAAGCGGACGAGCTGGGGTTATGCCACAAATCCAAACATGGGTGGCGTGCTCATGGTGGGACTGGGTTGCGAAGGTTTCCAGATTCCGCGCTTCAAGGAAGCCTACGCGGTCAAGGAAAGCGATACGTTCCGGACAATGACCATTCAGGAGTTGGGTGGCACAAAGAAGACGGTGGCCGCCGGTGTCGAAGCGGTCAAGGCGATGCTGCCCAAGGTCAACGATGTGCGTCGGGAAACGCGCCCGGCGTCAGAACTCATACTCGCTCTGCAGTGCGGCGGATCCGACGGCTACTCCGGCATCACCGCCAATCCGGCGCTCGGGGTTGCGGCCGATCTGCTGGTACACAATGGCGGAACGGCCATTCTTTCCGAGACGCCGGAGATATATGGTGCGGAGCACCTGCTGACACGACGGGCTGCTTCGCGAGAGATTGGCGAGAAGCTGATTGAGATCATCAACTGGTGGGAAGACTATGCCCGCCGCAATCTCATGGAGATGAACAATAATCCTTCACCGGGCAACAAGCTCGGCGGCCTTACGACCATTCTCGAGAAATCGCTCGGGGCCGCCGCCAAAGGCGGATCCACAACAATGACGGCCGTTTATCGCTATGCTGAACCGGTGACGGCGAAAGGTTTCGTATTCATGGACACGCCTGGCTACGATCCCGTTTCCGCAACGGGACAGGTCGCAGGTGGCGCAAACATCCTGTGTTTCACGACCGGTCGCGGTTCTGCCTATGGCTGCAAGCCTACCCCGTCGATCAAACTTGCAACCAATTCGGACACCTATTTCAGGATGGTCGATGACATGGATATCAATTGCGGTGACATTCTGGACGGTGTGCCACTGCAGGAGAAGGGCGCAGAGATCTTCGAGAAGATCCTGCGTGTCGCCTCCGGCGAGCGCTCCAAGTCAGAAGAGCTTGGATACGGCAACAACGAATTCGTGCCTTGGCACGTCGGCGCTACGATGTGACTAGCGAGGCAATGAATTCGGCCTGATACCAATGGGGGACGTGGCCGCAGCCAGAGACGATCCTGAGTTCGACATTGCGGGGCGCCGCCAACGCATGATGCAGGGGCAGGATGGGATCGTCACGACTGAATACGGCAGTCACCGGCACGGAAAGCTTCGCGATTTCTTCAAGAATGGCAACCTTCTGCAGACCATTGGCGGCGACAGTCGCAATGAATGCTGAAAGTTCTTCACGATGAGCGGCAATGCGGCGCAGCTGCTCGGACGCGAAACTGCGCGATACCTTGGCGGGACCCAGCATCTGCAGCGCATCGATCAGCTGATCCTCGGTACGCGCTTCCAACATGGCGTTGATGAAGCCTGTGTTGATGTCGATGCCAAAGCCGGCAGGTGACAGCAGAACGAGCCGCCTGATGCGGCGGGTGTTCTGCGCGGCAATTCCACTTGCGACAATCGCGCCGAGGGAGTGGCCGAGCAATACCAGTTCGCCATCCGGCAGTTGCTTGACCACGGAAGCGATGGCATCGGCGATTGTCCCGGCCGGTTCCGGATTTGCGCCATGTAGAGGCAGGTCTACGGCGATTACCTGATGACCCAGCCGTTCAAGCATCAGTTTGAGGAGTGAAAACGAGGCACCGTCGGCAAAGAGACCATGGATCAGGATGACTCGCGGCTTCTCGACTTTCTGGACAGATGATGCAACATCTTCGGCGCCGATACGGCCGCGGCGTCCGCTTCCCTTGAGCTTTGCGAGGTCAACGCCTGAGGCGCGAGCGAGCGCGCGCGCCTTGCCGCTGGCCCTGACACGGCCTGTGGCCTGATGCGGCACAGGCCGGCGCGACGAAGAGGTGGCCGCCGCCTGGTGTTCCTGTGCGGCCGGCGAGAGACTGGACGCGGGTTCAACTGTTGCTCCGCCTTCAACTTCAATACGGGCAATAGGTCGATCGACGGGTACCCTTTCCTCCACCCTGACCAGGTGTTCAACCAGTTTTCCATCCGTCAGCGCGGGACATTCAACCACCGTCTTGTCGGTTTCGACCTCGAGCAAAGTTTCGCCGCGCCTGAAGGATTCGCCCGGTTGTTTCAGCCAGGCGATGATACGGCCTTCTTCCATCGTCTCCCCGAGGCGGGGCAGCGGCATGTCGATTATGCGGCCCATGACGGCTTGATCCGGTTGACGAGCCAAAGGGCGGTTTCGGCGATCAGCTGAGCGGTTGGAACAGCGGACTTCTCGAGGCCGGGAGAGACGGGGATCGGAATATCCTCGCCGGCGACCCTGACGACGGGCTCCTCAAGAAAATCGAAGCAATTTTCGGAGATCCGGGCGCTGATCTCGGCAGCGAAACCGCCGGTCAGCGGCGCCTCCGACACGACCATGGCGCGCCCGGTACGGCTAACAGACTCGAAAAGTGTCCCATCGTCCAGCGGATTGAGAGTTCGTAGATCGATCACCTCGGCCGCAACATCGTCTGCCTGCAACTGCTCTGCCGCCGCCAGAGCTTCAAAAAGCATCCGCGAATAGGTCACGACAGTCACATCGCGGCCAGGCCGGCGCACGATAGATTGTCCCCAAGGGCCATCCGGCTTCGAAGTGTCAAGCTCACCCTTTCGCACGTAAAGCCCCTTGTGCTCGATGAAGATGACAGGGTCAGGTTTGGTCAACGCGTTGCGCAAGAGGTGATAGGCATCGTTGACCGTAGCCGGCATAGCTACCCTAAGGCCGGGAACGTGGGTGAACCATGCTTCCAGCGATTGGGAATGCTGGGCCGCTCCGGACCTCCCGGTGCCGCCCTGCATGCGAAAGACCGCCGGGACACCAATCTGGCCACCAAACATGTAGCGGCTCTTGGCCGCCTGGTTTGCGATCTGGTCCATTACCAGTCCGGCAAAGTCGATGTACATGAGTTCGGCCACCGGCCGCAGTCCGGTCATGGCTGCGCCAACGGCCGCGCCAATCAGTCCCGGCTCGGAAATTGGCGTGTCGATGAGGCGGCCAGGGCCGAACTCGTCGATGAGCCCTTTGGTCACACCATAGGCTCCGCCGTAGAGGCCGACTTCCTCTCCCATCACAACGATTGAGGAATCCGCGCGCATGGCGTCGATAAGGGCCTGGCGCAGGGCCTCGCGGTAGGTCGCTTCGACTGCGGTCATTACCGGCCCTCGTTCAGGATGCGGGAAAGATGCTGCCGCAGTGGCATGGGCCGCGGCTCGCGCGAGTCAAAGACATGATCGAACATGCTGTCGGTGGGTGGTGCCGAGGCGGCTATGGCGTGTTCGACCGCAGCGTCCATTTCACTCGCGATGCGGGCGTCGATGGCATCGAGATCAGTCGCAGTGGCTGCCTGGCGCTCCATGAGGCGTGCCCTGGCCAGGGCAACCGGATCCTTCCGGCGGCCCTCGATCTCCTCGGCCTCGCTCCGGTACGGGCTCTTGTCGAGGCGGGCATGGCCGAAGAACCGGAAGCAAGTCATCGACATGAAACCGGGTCTGCCATTGCGGGCGGCGGTGAAAATGCGCTCAGCCTCTTCCGCCACGACCTCCACGTCGGCACCATCGACAGTCGCGGCATTCAAGCCAAAGGCCCTGGCGCGTTCATCAAACGCGACACGGCCGGCGGAACGGTCGACGCGGGTCCCCATGCCGTATTGGTTGTTGATGCAACAGAACACGACAGGCAGCTGCCAGAGGGCGGCCATGTTCATTGATTCATAGAGCACGCCCTGTTGCATGGCACCGTCCCCGAAGAATGCCACGGACACGCTCGGCTTGCCGAAATGCCTATAGGAAAGCCCAGCGCCGACGACATGTGGAATACCGCCCCCGACAATGGCATTGGCCCCCAGATGACCCAGCGCCATGTCGGCAATATGCATCGAGCCGCCCTTGCCCTTGCAATAGCCGTCCTCTTTGCCCGCGATTTCGGCCATCATCCGTTTTGGATCGGCGCCGCGGGCGAGGAAGATGCCGTGGCCGCGGTGATGTGTCGTGAAGGTATCCCCGGGTTCCATGACCCCGACGATGCCGGCTACCGCTTCTTCGCCGATCGACATGTGCAACATCGAACCAGCCGAATGGCCGCGGACAAAGAGCTCGTTAACGCGCTCCTCGAAGGTGCGGATGCGCCGCATGGTAAGATAGAGCTCCAAAAGCAGCCGGTTGCCACCCTTTGCCATGTTGTCGGACTTCCCGAAGCGTTGTGAACGGACGCCTGTGTAGCGGCAGGAAGATCAGTCGGCTAGTACCGTTTCACAGAGGTTCTGACTCTTTGACTGTCTGCGGATAGGCTCGGC
>CAZIXE010000060.1:0-22435 GCA_964543235.1 uncultured Rhizobiaceae bacterium
CCAAGCAGTAATCATCGCGCCGGGGGGAGAGGAGATCAAGCCTTTTGTAAGTTGTCAGGGTCGGGCTTTTTGCTAGTCTCGGCAGTTGTTTCCGGGAGGACGACTCTGGACCGGGCCTGCCCGGCAGAAGTAATCCTGGAAATGGGTGGATTGCCGCAATTTCGGTCGGGACCATGGTTTCCAAATCCGGGATGCTCGGTTTTGTTATTGTATTAATTCTATCGCCTATCAGCCGTCCCGCACATGCCGAATTTAAGGTATGCAACCAGACGCTAAACTTGCTTAATCTGGCGATTGGTGCAGAGATCGACCAGCAGTTCGGCACGGAGGGCTGGTGGACGGTACCAGCCAACAGCTGCGTTTCTCCGATCAAGGAGGACCTCCTCAACCTGCGACTCAAATATGTCTATGTTTATGCAATGTCAGTTACAGGTGAAGACGTACTGCGCGGCGACTGGGCGATGTGCATCAAGCCGGGCAGGTTCACCTACAAGAAGCTCCCGTCGGCCGACTGGGATTGTTGGGTCAAAGGCTACCAGCAAGCCAGGTTCGTGGAAGTCGATACGGGCAATGCAAGGAACTGGACAGTATTCATCCGGGAAACGGCCGGCGACAGCGCGACTGTCCAATAAAGCCATCGTCGAATGGTGGCCCCGGCTTTCGCGCAGCAGCATGTGGTCGAACCAGCATGGTTGACAAGACCGTCATCATCAGACCACCGGATGACGAGCGGCGAGGCAGGCGGCGCCGTCCAGTGCCGGCGGATGTTTCGCCGGCCAAGGTCCAACAGAGGTCGGCCGGCGCGGGCGAAAACAGGTCCAAAGCCAGGGAGGCAAAGGCCGCCGCGCCCTCTGCGACAGACAAGGAAATTGCGGCCCCACACGTAAGCCCTCCCCGCAAGACGATCGGGCTAGCCGGGCTTTCGCTGATCGCCGCTGCCCTGCTGCTCAGCGGCGTATCTACCGCGCTGCTCACTGTCTACCTTCTGCTGCCGCCCAATACCGAACGCGATTCGGCAGTTCATGATTTCAATGCTGCTGAACTCGATCAACAGATCGTTCCGGTTGCCGACGAAACGACGATCGACAGTGATGTGGCGCTCATCGAGTCGGTCATTGAGCCACAGATGGTCGAGCTGAGTGGCGATCCGGTGCTGGTGAAGGAAGTGCAGGGGAAGGCCCGGCAACTGCTCAAACTGGAGCACAGAACGGCGCTTTCCGCAGCGGCGAAGCTCGGCGTCAAGGGTGCCGTGTTCCGCATGACAGACATGCTCGACAGCAACAATCTGGGACTAGCCGGCGGAGTGGTCGGGTCACAACAGGACTTTGCCTTTTTCCAGAACGCGGCATTCCGGCCTACTGAGTCGGAACTCTCCACAGCCAATGCCGCCGCCGATGAGGAAGAAGGGACATCTGTCCTCGCATTTGAAAGGATGGCCACTGGCCGTTCACGGAATGAATATGCGCGCGTTCTCAAGTCCGCTGCCGGACTTGGTGACGTCCTTGCAGAATTCGGTCTCGACACTGAAACTTCCAAATCGGCCGCTGCCGCCATGAAGCAGTATTATGGCGTAACGGCGCTCCAGTTGGACGACTCCGTCGCCGTGCTCGGCGCCGATGCTGAAGGCAGCTCTGCGCAAATCCCTGTGCAGGTCTCCGTGTATCGTGACGGCGAATGGCTGGGGACGGTGGCCATGAATGACCAAGGATCCTACACGAAAGGTGAGGATCCCTGGCACAATCGCGACATCTTCGGCGCGCGGCTGCTGCCGGATGAGGATACGGAGGGAAGCCGACTCCGCCTGCTCGACGCAATCTATGCAGTGGCGCTGCGCAACGGCCTGCCGGCTGCCGTTGCCGGGGAAACCATCATGCTGCTGTCGCGCGCCCATGACCTCGAGCAGATCGTCTCCAAGGGAGACAGTATTACTCTCGTCTATTCGCCGGACGCCCGTGACCCGGGAACAGGTTTTGGCCGGGTGATTTACATCCGGATCAGCGGGGCTGGTGGGGGTTTCGAGTGCTATGTTTTCCAGCCTCGCGGGGGAGGCCAGTTCGAATGCATCACTTCGAACGGCGACAGCAATATTGCGGAAGCGGGCATGGTGATGCCGGTCAACGGCACGCTGGTGGCAAAATTCGGTCCGCAGAAGGCTTCAGATGGAGAGCCCCGCATGAATTTCGGGGTCGACTGGGCAGCACCGAAGGGCACGCCAGTCGTTGCGGCATTTGCGGGAACGGTCACTGCGGCGGGTAGCGAGCCGGACAAGGGCAATGTCGTGCAGCTCTCGCATGCCGACGGAGCCTCAACGACCTATTCCTACCTGCAGCGGTTCGCCCCCGGAATTGCGGCAGGCGCTAAGGTCATCGCCGGGCAGACGATTGGTTTTGTGGGCAATCCGCCCTTCAGCCGTGAGCCGCGTCTGCATTTCGAATTGCGGCGAAACGGTGAACCTGTGGATCCGGTCGGTGAAATGCAGGCCAGCATCGGCAAGGGAGGAGCTGTCGATGTCTTCGTCCAGCGCATTATCCATATCGAAAGTGCCAATCGCTGTGATGCGAGAAATCCACTGTCAACCGCGGTCGGGCTCGGGCAGTTCATCGAGTCGACGTGGATGACAACCATTCGCGTCCACCGGCCCGACCTGCTGGCAGGGCGCAGCCGGGCCGAAGTGCTGGCGCTGCGCACGAACTGCGAGCTGTCACGGGCCATGACCGCGGCCTTCACCAGGGATAACGCTGCGGTACTGCGGAGCAGGGGCCATGCGGTCACGCCCGGCAACCTGTATCTCGCCCATTTCCTGGGAGTGGGGGGAGCGATCAAGGCCCTGTCGAGCCATCCTGACCGACAGATTGTCGAGGTGTTTGGACCGGCCCATGTCAATGCCAACCCGTTTGAGCGCGGCAAGTCAATCGGCTACCTGATCAGCTGGGCCTCGCGAAAAATGGCTGGTGCGGGACGCGTGGCTGTCGCAGCTACGTCCGGAAAGGCACCGCGCGCAGGCGAGGCGATCGGGAAGGAATTGCCGGCTCAGACCTCGGCACCTGAGGACCGGATGGTAAGATACGCCGGGGATCCCGTATTTGCCGAACTCAAGCAGAACATCGACGTACTGCTGCGTTGATGGGGGGCCATTTTGGTTTGGCACGCCCCTGGATTTGGCTTAGTTTTCTGCACATCACACCCGAAGGATCGACGATGGCCATGCGTTCCGTGATTCTTTATCCGGTGTTGTTCGCCGGGATTGCCGCAATGTTCCCCCTTGCCGCGGCGGGAACGACCGGAAGTGGCAACCTGACCCTCGAACTCAACAAGGTCGAAGAAGCTGATGGGGCCTGCCGGCTTACTTTCAGGATTGTCAATCGGTATCAATTCAAACTCGAAGACATCAACGTCGAGGTTTATCTCGTCGATAACCAAGGCGTTGCCTTACAAAGCATCCAGTTCCCCTTCGGTTTGGTTCTGCCCGGCAAGTCGCGCTTTGCCAAATTCGATATCAAAGGCCTGCCATGCAGCAGCATAGGCGGGCTTTTTGTCAATGAGTTCAAGTCCTGCAAGGGTTCTGCTGACATGAAACTTGAATGTCTCGATGGCCTGAAAACGACCAATCTGACGGGCCTGAAGTTCAATGACGGCGACTAAACCCCCGCGGAGAGGAAATCCCCGGCGTGGCTGGCGACATGGTTGAACGCATTCCTGAGCTCATCGTTACAGGGGGGCCGGTTGCCTTTGTATTGGTGGGACTGTCGATTGCGGCGACAACTCTGACGCTGTTCAAAGCCTGGCAGTTCCTGTCACTCGGCGTGGGGCGGCATCGCGGGCTGAAGGAGACCGTCGAGCAGCTCGCGGCTGGATCGGTTCCTGTCGAACAGTTGACGGCCGGTCGAACACTCCCTGCCAGCCCTGCTGCGCGGGTGCTGCGGCATGCCGCTCAAAACCTGCCGAGGTTTGCCGGCAACATCGAGGCTGCGCGTGAGGATGCAAGCCGCGTGGCGCTGGAAGAGCTACTGGAGTTGCGCCGCTACTTGCGGGGCATCGAGGTGATCGCCCAGTCGTCGCCGCTGTTGGGGCTGCTTGGCACAGTAGTCGGAATGATCCAAGCCTTCAGCAAGCTCGAGGCCTCCGGCGCCGCTGTCAATCCGGCACAGTTGGCGGGCGGCATCTGGACGGCCCTGGTGTCGACGGCACTTGGCCTCATCCTTGCCATTGTCTTCTCGATTGTCGGCGCATGGTTCGAAGGACGGGTCGACCGGGAACGTTCAGTCATGGAAACGGCTCTCAGCGGATTGTTCGCAAACAGCGAGAGGCGACGTTGATTCAATCGAGGACTTGGAGGTACCAGAGTCCGTGCGCATAGAAGAACCAGCACCGACGCGCAGGCCGTTGCCCCTCACGCCTCTGGTCGATGTCGTGTTCCTGTTGCTGATGTTCTTCATGCTGACATCGACGTTTGCAAAGTTCGGCAGACTTCCGCTCACCGCCTCGGTGGCGCAGGCGCAAGCAGATGTCGGGTCACCGCGCTCGCCTCAACGTGTCCCCGGCATCATTGTGCGGGTAGCGGCGGGTGCAGTCGTGCGCATCAACGGACGGCCCGTCGCTCTGGCGGCACTGGGATCAGTCCTTGATGATTATAGTGCGAAAGGTGTAGCGACCGCCGTTGTGGTTGCCGCACCTGGTGCCACCGTTCAGGACCTCGTGACGGTTCTCGAAATCGGACGGTCCTCGCGCATTGTGCGCTTTCTGCTGGCTGGCTAGACGCGAATGAGACTTGCATCAGCACCGCGACGGCGATCGTCCGACTGGGTTCTCCAATTCATCAACATCATCTTTCTGGTGCTAATGTTCTTCCTGTTGGCCGGAACCATCGTCGGCGAGCAACAGGAAGAGTTTGAGCTGCCGATCGCACTCCGCGCCGAAGCAGGTCAGCCTCCCCAGAATGCGCTGTTTCTCGATCGAGAGGGCCGTGTCGCATATTTGGGACGCCCGGGTAGTCTTGCCGAAGTCGTGCCGGCATTGTTGCTGGCAGCAGGAAACGGCAGGGGCGGAGGAGGGATCGTCGTGGTGGCCGACCGGCGGCTTACGGCAACAAGGCTCGTGGACATACTGCAGGTCCTGCGCAAGAGCGGGGCGACCGAAATTTCGCTGGTTACGATCAAAGGTGAAGGCGGATGAGGCGCCCACTGGAATGGATCGCCGCGGCTCTCGTGGCCGTCACTCTCCACCTTTTGCTGTTCGCTTCGGTGGCGGCACTGGTGGTATCGCAAGCGACACCCCAAGCAGCGGTGCTCGAACTGGCGGACCCTTACCATCTGCCTGCCAGTCTGCCTGCTGCTGTCGTCGCTGAAAGTAGCGTGGCCGCTACAGCCAACGAGGATAGTGTTCCGGCCGCTGCGGTCCCATTGGAAGAGGCTGTTCCGATAGAGGTGGCAAGCGAGGAAGCGGTCCTTGCACCTGCTCAGAACGCATCGTCCAGTGATCCGGCTGGTGTGGCTGTGGCAAGCCAGGATTCATCAGAAGCTGCCGCCACGCCAGATGCCACAGTGCCAGCGCCCGTTGCATCGCACCTTGCCCCGCCCATGGAGGATAGCGGTACGAAAGCCATGGCAGCTTCTCCGGCGCTGGATGCTGAACAGCCGGGGTCCACACTTGTACCTGCAGCGCCCGCTGATGCCGTCGCCTCCCCACAAGCAGGGGCGGCAGCGGCAATAGAACCAGTTCTCTCTGACTCGCCTGCACCTGCGGGACCGGTCACAGCTGCCGAGGCTGTGAAGTCCGAGGCTGGAGAAGCTGCGGGGGATTCAGAGGCGGTGCCGATGTCGCCTGTGGAGGGCCCGTCGCAACCCATGTCGTCGCCCGGATCGGTAGCAATGACAGCGGTCGCCCAGGACGCTTCTCCGGCAGCGCCGGATGCTGTGACAGCGGCCATACCTGAGAGCCCGACTGCAATACAAGCTGATGACGAAAGCCCAGTCTCCATGCTCCCGGAGGGTTTGGAGTCACATACGCCAGCTCCACTGTCGAGTGACGGCGGGGCTGCGGGTCAGCAGACGGCGCTCCTTGCCCCTGCCTCACCGCGCAAGCCCGATCTTTCGCCGCTCATTGAGTCGTTTCTGGCGAACTATGATGGCGGTGAATGTTTCCTGTCCATCCCGCGGCGTATTTCGGCAGATGCAGCCGAGGTCTTGAGCTACGGCCGCAGCGCCGCCGACTTCGAACGCATGATCGAGCGGTTTCGCGATGCAGTCGGGGTACGGCTGGCAGTAGAGCCGCGTCCCATCACTGAGAATCAATGCGGTGCCCTGGAACTGGCCCGGCATTTTTCTGGCGGAGCGACTCCTCTCGCCATCCGGCTGGCACAAGACCAGGTCAACGATGGTGCGGTGCTGACTGCCGACGTTACGGGCTACAGTCATCCGTGGATCTACGTACTTCTGGTTGACGACGAAGGTATGGTGCGGGAACTGTCCTCCTATGCCTCAAGTATCGACGGCCGCCTTCGGCTTGCCGTCCCGGTGCACGCCAGTGGCGACGGTTACGACAAGACGCAGTTGCTAATCGCGGTATCCTCCACCAGGGAACTTACAATGATGGACATTCCCGAGAGGGCGCCGCTTGCCAATGCCCTCCCCCTGATCATCGGTCAGCGGAAATTGCTGGCGGCGGACACCGAAGTGGCAGTCGCCGCATTCCGGGTTCGTTGAAGCAACTCCCGGCTCGCCACCCCAACATTCGCGCCCTGCCGGACCGAAGCATTCGCATATCCACATATGTGGTGCCGGTCACGCGGCTATTCGCCGATGATGCGGGTCTCGACGCGGCGATTGATCGGGTCGTAGGCATCGGGCACCCTGAACCGGGTCTCACCGAAGCCTCTGGCTTCGAGTCTTGCTGCGTCAACACCAAGCGAATTCAGGTAGCTGACGACGGCGTTGGCGCGGCGTTCGGACAGGGCGAGATTGTGCTGGTCACTGCCCGAGGCGTCAGTGAAGCCGTCGACCGCGAACTTCTTGTCAGCGAGCTTGGGATGATGGAGGGCCAACGAGAACTGGATCAGTTTGCCCTGGGCCTCGTCGCTCAGTTCCGCCGAATTCTTACTGAAGTTGATCAGCAGGTCGAAGCTGGTCGCTCTTTTTTCTCTCTCAATCTGGCACTGGGCATCGGTCCCGACACAAATCCCGCGGGTGATTTGCGGTGTGCCAGCGGTGAAAAAGTTCACGATATCGTCCGCGCTGTAGGTTGTCTCGCCGGCGTAGGTTGCCGGCACCAGCAGCAGCGCAATCGGCGCGACAATGGCAAAGCTTCGAAAAGCCATGATGACCTCCGCTATTTCTTGCCGGAAGATTGCTCGTCGTAGAACTTGGCGAAGAGATCGAGAAACGCGCCAAGCATGCCATGTTCATGGCGCCCGGCCAGTTCAGCCCATTTTTCGGCATAGGCCTGCCAATATTTGCCCTTGCCCGCAGCCAACAGCGACCGCTTGCCGGTGTCCGCTTCTTTCTTGATGGCCTCGGGCGAGAGATCGTCGAAAATCTGGGCGGCAGCCTTCTGCATAGCCGAGAGCATTGCCATCTGGTGGACCATAATGTCTTCGAGACTGCTGTCGATGGCCTGCTTGGCCGGCAGGTAGCCCTTGGAAGGTGGTCCGAGCAAGACCCTGAGCGCCTCTTCGGCCGATGGCGTGAACTTGAGTGGATTGTTTTCCGCTGGCCTGATGAATGTGTGCTTGCTGCTCTTGGCCATGGCCTTGGCCGCTGCGCGAGCGCTCAGCAACTGCATGATCTGGGCAACCGCCGCGTTGAGGAGGAGGCCGGCTTCCTCCGCTACTTCGCCCGGGTCGCGATTGGAAAATTGCTCGGGCGGGAGACCGACGCCTTTGGCAAAGCGGGCCATGTATTCTGACGTGTTCGGCATGTGCGCGGATGCGCCCCCCGCAGTAGGTGCCGCCGCTGATTCTGTGCTGCTTCTGGTTGCGGGCTGGATTCCCGTTTCAGCCTGCAGTGGCTGAGGGGAATACATGGGTGCAGAGGGCTGGAACGGCATTTCGCCGGACTGCAACGGATCGCTCTCGGGCGCGGGCGATTGGGATACCGGTGGGGCTGGACTTTCGGAACGGTCCTCCCAAAGATTCTGGGGTGGCGCGTATGGCACTCGTTGTTCCCGTGGCTTGGGTCGTGGCCCTTCGTCCGCAACGGGCGGCAAACGAACAACCTGGTGGAGAAAATCAGGGGTCCGCCGGCGCTCCGGCGGGGCCGGCATCAGCTCGCGGGGATCAATCGGCCGAGGCCCGGGATCATCGGTGTCCCAGATATTGCCGGGGTCCTGATTGGCCAGCGCGGGAGAGGGCTGTGGGGAGATGGACAGGGGTTCGGCGGGGTTCAGGCGCGGAATTGACACTGAGATAACATAGTCCCCGATGCGAAGTTCATCGCCGTCGGCAAGCTTGTAGGGGCTCTGTACGCGTTTCTGGCTCCGGTTGACGAATGTTCCGTTGGTTGAGAGATCGAACAACCAATAGGCCTGTTCAAAGAAGCGGACCTCGCAGTGCTTGCGGGAGATCACGCCGGTGTCGTCGGGAAGCGTCCAATCCAGATGCTGTTCACGACCGAAGTCAAAACCGCGGCGGTCGGCAATGAACTCCAGGGGTCCGCCGTCCGGCAGTTGGTCGTAATTCTCGATACGCAGTTTCAGCAACGGCTGGCCAATCCACGTTCCCAAAGTGTTCCGAGTCAGCCTAACTTATGGCCGGGTACCATCGGCATTCAAGAGCTCCGTTGCCCGCAAGGTTACGGAACTGACGCGGCTATGTCGTTCCTTGGGGGGAGCTTCGGCCAAAACAGTTAATATTGACGCCCGTACGGCCTTAGCCGTCAAATATGCGGGCGGCCGCACCGGGTGCTCGCTGTTGTCGGTCATGCTACCGCCCGACCATCCAGCACCGTAGGCGGCCCAGGCGCAGGGGCCCTTGACACGCGCTGCATTGGCGGCAGCGAGGGCTGCCTTGCGGTTCTTCTCTTCGGGAAGCCGGACCCATTGTTCAGCCAGTTCCAGAAGCGGCGGGTCGTCAGGAACGCTGAATTCCCGGATGGTCCGGCAGGCCCACCAGACTGCCTCGCGGCGCGGCAACAGATAAGCGCAGAAGCTGATCGTATCTTCAGGGGTCGGCCCGTCAAGTAACTGCCTGATGAAAGCCATGGGATCGCTTTCGCTCGGCGGCGCTTCGATATCCTCTCTGGCCGTTTCGAAGGCATCATAGACCTGCTGGGCAGATGTGAACCGCGGCTTGGCTACCATGACGGCCCTCCAGGCATCGGGCTGAACCGCCCCAATCTAAACTGCCTGTATTGCCTCATTTCCAGCATTAGTCAGCGCTAGTTGATCAGGACCAGCCCGCCCTGGAGGATCAGGTTGGCAGAGCCCTGGATCTGGGTGAGCGGCGCCTTCTCCGACAGCATGGCCTGGGCCGTCACCTGGATGTTGATGGACTGAAGCGTGATGCTGCCGGGGGTCATCACAATCTTGCTCTGGCCGCAGATAAACTCGATCTTGGTACCGGCCTCGACTTTCCATTGCTGACCGATGGTCTCGGTGCGGTTGTTGCCAATTTCCACTTTAACGTCATTACCGACCTTGCGCCGCTCATCATGCTCAATGGTTGAATCCAGATCCCGCTGGGCATGGAGCCGAATGAGCTCGTCATCCTTCTTGTCGTCAAAGATGAATTCGTTATAGCCGTTGCCGCCGACGGTCTTCGACTTGACGCCGCTGATCGTGTTCTGGTCCGGCAGCTTGTAGGGGGGTTCGGCATCCTTGTTGTAAACCGTGCCGGTGACCAGCGGATGATCGGGATCGCCGTTGAGAAACTCCACCACCACTTCCATGCCGACGCGCGGAATTTTGATGTCGCCCCAGTTCGTACCTGACCAGCCATGGGAAATGCGCACCCGCCGCGACAGGGTCTTTTTGCGGTCTCCGGACCAGTGGAAGACAACGAGTATGCGGCCATGTTCATCGACATCGATTTCACCTTCGCCGTCCACGAAGGCGGTCTGCGGCCCGAAGATCCGGGGCTTTGGTGTTTTCTGGGGCGGCCGATAGGGCATATCGCTGGGCAGGAACTCGTAGCGGCCGGAATACTGTTCGATTGTTTCCGCCGCCGTCGAGACATAGGCGTTGGACCGGTAGAAGTGCGAGGCCCGCAGGATGAGAAACTCCTTACCGTCACTCACCTGGGGATGCTTCATCAACTTCATCAAGGCGCCGGGGCAGCAGCTGACTGAGTCTCCTGCGCCGTCAAATCGGTGGTCGAAGGCCTGTTCGGCTTCAAGCCGCACCTTCACTGCGGCGTTGCCGCCCGGCTTGTCTTCAAATCGGCCCGGATAGGTGTAGAGCTCAAGCTTGCCGTTCTTATACTTTGCGGTTCCCTGACGCTCGCTCAAGAGCGAGGCATGTGGGGTCATGTAATTGAAGTCGTTGAGAGAGAACTTGCCGGTGGCGAAGCGCCGGACGGCGGTCAGTTCGTTGAGCGTTTCTTTCTCCTGAAAGTGCTTTTGTTCCAGCGGATAGTAGTGGAGCTCTGGTCCTGCAACCTTGGGTTTGCTGGCAGATTTCGAGTCGGCCAGAATGAGCTTGTGGTCGTTCTCGCTGTGTTCGAAAAAATAGTAGATGCCGTATTCCTCGAGCAGCCGGCTAACAAAATCGAAGTCGCTTTCATTGTACTGCACGCAGTATTCGAGATTGGGAAAGGAACCAGTCGTCCGGTTCTCGAAGCTCGAAAACGGATGTGCATTGAGAACTTCGGTCACAATGTCTATGACCGTCTTATTCTTGAATATGCGGCAGTCGCCGGACTTGGTGAGCAGCCAAAACCACGGCCTTAGGATCAGGCGGTAAGAATAGAAGTATCCTTCGAAGCCGATCGACTCTGTTTCGGTCAGGTAGCCATGGAAATGGCGAATCTTGCCATCCTGGGTGTTGATGCGGACGCCACAAGCTGTGCCGAGGATGCGGTCAAAATCGATCCGACTGTCATCGCTGATCGCCTCGACCTGAAACTCGAAGGACTCGGATAGACCCTCGCGGCCGTCAAATCGCGTGAGTGCAAGCTTGTCCTCACCGAGATCGGATCTGAAGGCTGCTCCCCGCTTGCTTTGGGCCGGTTTCAAAGCCATGTCACTTCTCGGTTCTGGTCAGGTGTCCGGGCCGAAGATCGATGTGTAGACCGCGCAACGCCTTGCGTCCATCGGCGGCCGCAGGACGCCCCAAGGCAAATCTGGCCCGCCAGTGCTCCGCCAATGCGCGTACTCCGGCCCGGGCAGGAACGATGTGGCGCGTTCTGCACATTGCCAATGTGGCAGAAGGTTCATATCGGTGCCATACCCACTTTTGGGAGCTTGCCAATTGGAATGCGACACCATTACATCGCATCGCGAGATCGTTCGCCAGTTCCTCGGATCGCTACGCAATGGGATATTTTCCACATCTGGCCAGTCCAGTTTCCGCGGAACTGCCATGCGGACCGGACCCCGATGCCGATCCGGCCTTGCTGTCATTTCTGGCTGTGATCGAAGGCGGCTTCCCGGCGAGTTATAGGGACTTCGACCGCAAGAACTTCGATGACAAGGCCCATATCGAGACACTCTCCGACTTCATGAAGCAGTATCGCGATGTGCGGCTTCTGGTGATTGCGGCCAAAACCTTTGCGCTGTCCGAGAATTTCACAGGATTCTTTGAATGCCTACGAGAACTCGCGCTATTGCTTGCAAATCACTGGAACGATGCGCATCCGCAGCCGCAAGCCGGAGATGTGAGCCTCCGAAGTGCTTACGTCCAGTCGCTCGAGGACCTGCCAACGGTCCTGCTGCCGTTACAATTTGCTCCGCTGATAAAGGACAAACGGCTGGGATCGCTAAGCTATCGCGATTTCTTGGTGGCGAGGAAGCAGGCGCCACCGCGGCGCGATGATCCGGTCCGCGACGAGCAGGAACTTCATGATGCTTTGGTGCGCTACGAACCCTTGGAAGAAATCGTAGCGCTTCGACAGCAAATCACCGAAGCCTTGGCCGATCTGCAAAGGCTTCGCGAGCGGTTCGTGGCAGAGGCTGGCTACGAGAAGGCACCACAGTTTGAACCCCTGCCGAATTTTCTCCAGGGCGTACAGGCCATACTCGAAACTGTTATCGCAGAACGAGCACCTGCGGAGGAAACACCCGAATCACCATTTGAAGAGGGGACGGACGTCGACACCTCGCAAGAGTCTGCAGTTGCGCAGGCAGCATCCCCAGCCGCGGTGGGCGAGATCCAGTCACTAAAGGAGGCATCAAACGCACTCCAAGCAATCGTTGCTTACTATTCCCTCAACGAGCCCTCGAGTCCGGCGAAGCTCCTTGTCCGCCAGGCTCACCAACTGGTTGGAAAGTCCTTCGTCGAGGCCATGCAGGTTCTGGCACCAAATCTCGTTGAAACCACCCGCATCGATATTGCAGGGCCCATTCCCTTTGCGCTGGATTTCGGCCAATTGCAGGCGCTGGTAGGCGACGAGTCAGGAATTCCGGAAGGCGAAGGCGAAGCGCGCGAGTTCACAGTCAGCAGCCGTTCCGAGGCCACAGAACTCATGAAGGCCGTGGAGCGCTGCTACCGCAAGCTGGAGCCATCCAGTCCGGTTCCCCTCCTGCTTGAGCGCGCCCGCCGTTTTGTAGCCAAGGATTTCGCTACACTTCTTGGTGAACTTTCCAAACGCGAGGAGAACTGAGCAGGCGTAGAATTGACGTTCCAGGCCTTTGCCGGTAACCTTCAAACGGGGTGCAGGGGCCGCGCGCAGGCTGACGCAGGTAAATAGCGATGCACTACACTCCGCTTTCACTACACAAGAGTAATCCGGGCGCCAGGGCTGCAAGGCACCTTCTAGCGTTAGTGATATTCGCCTTTCTCCTGGCACTGGGGCAGCCTGCGCAGGCGGCGGAACGGCGCGTTGCCTTCGTGGTCGGCAACAGTTCCTACGTGAATGTCCCCGTCCTGCCCAATCCGGCCAACGACGCCGAAGCGGTTGCCAAGGCACTGCGGAAGTCGGGGTTCGAGGTCGTTACAGCCTTCGACCTGAGACGTGCGCAATTTGATTCGGAGTTTCAGAAATTCATCCGCTCGCTGGCTGGCGCCGACATCAGCCTGTTCTACTATTCAGGACATGGCATCCAGGTGGGAGGCGATAACCGCATCGTACCGGTCGACGCGAGACTCAGCCGCTCGCTTGACATGGAAGTCGAAACGATCAGCCTTCGGACGATCATGTCATATATGCAGTCCAACTCGAAAAGCCAGTTGGTCTATCTCGATTCCTGCCGCAACAACCCATTCCCGTCTTCAAGCTTCCTCGTCGGGCCCGACAAAGAGGTGGCCGTCGCGGCCGCGGGCCTGGCCGCCCAGGAAGCCGCAGTTGGCAGCCTGATTGCTTTCTCGACGCAACCCGGCAGCGTAGCGGTGGACGGCACGGGCAGCCTGTCGCCGTTTACCGAATCCGTCATCAAGCATTCGTTCAAGCTTGGCGTCGATGTCCAGACAGCGCTAATGCGGGTGACGCAGGAGGTCTGGGAGGCGACCCGCAAGCAGCAACGTCCATGGGCCAGCAGCACGCTGGTCGAGCCTGTCTATCTTGCGCTTCCAACCATCATGATCGCGAGTCAGGAGAGTGAACCACAGGTTGTCCAGGTGCCGGCGATCACCGTCGACAATACCGGGCAAGCAGAGGAGCAAGTTGTCACGGCGTCTTCAGAGGGACTGGCGCAGCACCTGCAACAGGTTTTCGCAAAGCCGCAACCGGTGCCCATCGGAGTGGGACCGGTGGCGCTGCTGGGCGACTTGCCGGTCCTGCGCAGCGGTGCGGGCACGCGCGTCGAACTTGCCCGGTCGCCAGCGGCCGGTGTTCTCTATCTCGACGGGCAGCCGCTGCTCGAGGGCTCGTCGCTGGACGAAGCGAGCTTGCGAAAGGTGAGTTTCGAGCCGGCCATCGGCACGGAGGGCCGGGTCGACGGAATGGAGCTCAGGGTCGTCCAGCAAGAAGCATCGGCCGTCACAGTCGAAGGCAAGGTCCAACCCTTTGTCGTCGATTGCGATCAGGAAGCGGGCGAACCTCTGGACCTGCAGGGAGTGAGTAAAGGGCGGCTCCCCAATGAGATCGAGCCGGAACGCGCGATTGTAGCCTGCATGAAGGCCGCTGCGGAGTTTCCCGAGGTGGCGCGCTACAAGTATCAGTTGGGGCGGGCGAAACTTGCCGCCCGCGACGTCGAGGGTGCGACCGATCTCTTCAATGCGGCAGCAAAGCAGGGTCATGTGCGGGCCTATTATCAGCTTGGCTATATGGCCCAACGCGGGGTGGGGCGAAGCATCGACCTCGCCGAGGCCAATCGCCTTTTCAAGATCGGAGTCGAGCAGGGTGATCCCTTCGCAATGCTCACCTATGGGCGCAACCTCGTGCTTGGACGGGGCGTGGAGAAGAACACGAGCGAAGGCATGGCGCTGCTCAACCGGGCAGCCGAGCTCGGCCACACCTATGCCATGAACGAGCTCGGGGCGATCTACTATTACGGTCGTGGTGTGAAGCAGAATCCCCAACGTGGCGTCAGGTTCTACGAAGCGGCGCTGGCTCGTGACGACATCTACGCGATGAACAACATCGGGCTTGCTTATCTCGAAGGCAAAGGCGTCAAGAAGGATGCGGTCACGGCGCTGGCCCTGTTCATGCGAGCCAGCGAGAGCGGCCATCCCACCGCACCGACCAATATCGGCATCATGTTCTATGAAGGCGACGGCGTCCGCAAGGATCTCAGCAAGGCCATAGAGTGGTACATGATCGGCGCCGAGCGCGGTGACACATTTGCGGCATCCAATCTTGGCTACATCTATGCAAACGGTCCCAGGAAGCTGCGCGATGTCGAAAAGGCCGTGTGGTATGAAAGCATGGCAGCGGGGCTCGATGCGTTCGGTAGCAATCCCGCCGCGCTCGAGGCGCTAAAGAAACTGCCCAACGCGGCGAAAGCCAAGGCAATCAAGAAGATGATCGCGGAGATCGGGGTAGATGAGCGGCTTGAGACCGCGGCAGACCTCGATGGCACGCTGGCAATTCTGGCGCGAAAGGTCTGGCAGAAGCGCAACCCCAGGCTCGACCTGTTCTGATACGAGGTTCATATGACTGTGTCCACCAAACATCTTCGCCTGGCCGTCGCCGTTTCTGGCGTCTTGCTCGCGACAACCTTAGCCTTGTCTTTCGCGACGCTTGGCCGTGCCGAGACGCCTATTCCGGTGGTGACCGACAGGTCTGCGCTGGGCGAGCTGGCCTTCTGGAACGCGATCAAGGAGGCGAAGGAGCCTGAGGCCTTCAAGGCCTATCTCGACAATTTTCCGAACGGAATGTTCGCCGATCCGGCCATAGCACGCTATGCGCAACTGTCCGGCAAGTCGGTTGACGGCGGGCAGCTGCCGCTGGCTGATGTGCCGGCCGGTGCATCGACTGCCGCCACAGAGCAGACTGAGACGCCGCCAAAGCCGGCGGTGAAACCCAAGCCTGCACAGAAGAAGGCGACGAACGCGGCGGTCAAGAAGAAGCAGGCGCCGACACAGAACAAGAAGAAGACGAAGAAAGTCACGAAAAAGCAAGCCGCGGCCAAGCGCGCGCCGGCGGCTTCGGCCAAAGCCGGCGTTCCACCGGCTGGTGCATCAGGCACGGCGAAGTGCGATCCTGCCGTAGACAAGAATTGTCCCGCCCCAAAGAAGACTGCCTTGCAGAAGCTCAAAAAGGGTGATGGCGGCGGCGGAGGCGGTAGCAGCGGCGGCGGGGGCGGCTGGGGTAACTGACCGACAGTTTCCGAGTCTCATGTCTCCCGCGAGGCGCAACTGGCCAAGACGCGTGCCTGGGGCGAGCGACGGTCAATTGACGCAATCGAGACACTCTGACTTGCCCGCCAGGATCGGGCTGGCGGAAGCCCGGCGTTGAGCCTCAGCGGGCGCTATAGAGCTGCGGCAGATAGAGCGCTATTTCCGGGAAGATCATCACGAGGGCGAGTGCCAAAGTCATAAGCAGCACAAAGGGGACGATCGACCGATAAATGTCGCTCATGGAGATTCCCGGCGGCGCCATTGTGCGCATCAGAAACAGGTTGTAGCCGAATGGCGGGGTGATGTAGGCGATCTGGCAGGTGATCGTATAGAGCACGCCATACCAGATGAGGTCGAAACCCAGCGCGCGGACCAGCGGAATATAAAGGGGAGCGACGATCACCAGCATGGCGGTGTCGTCCAGGAACATGCCCATGAGGAGGAAGGAGATCTGCATGATGATCAGCACCTCCCAGGGCGAAAGACCGAGTTTTTCAAGGAACAGGGCCTCGATTGCCTTAACGGCGCCAAGACCATCAAACACCGCGCCAAAGCAGAGCGCGGCAAGAATGATCCACATGAACATTGCGGTGATATCGAGCGTTTTGGAGAGGGTGGTCTCGATCACCTCGCGGTTCAGTTTGCCACGCAGCCAAGCGGCGGCGACAGCGGCGGCGGCGCCGACCGCCGAGCTTTCGACAAGGCTAGTAATGCCGGTGACAAAAAGTCCGATCATCACCGCAAACACAATGAGCGGAATAATGCCGATCCACAGGAGCTGCAGTTTCTCCCGCATCGGGATGTCGCGTTCGGCGACCGACAGGGCCGGACCCAGCTCCGGCTGCAGGTAGCAGCGGACAGCAATGTAGACTATGAAGATTGCCGCCAGCATCAGGCCCGGCAGAATGCCGGCTAACCACAACTGATCGACCGGCTGGCGGGCGATCATTGCGTAGAGCACCAGAACGACGCTCGGCGGAATCAGAATCCCCAAGGTACTGCCGGCCTGAATGACGCCGGTGACCATCCGCTTGTCGTAACTCCGGCGCAGCAGCTCGGGCAGGGCAATCGTAGCGCCAATCGCCATGCCAGCAATGGAAAGGCCGTTAATCACGGAAATCAGCACCATGAGACCGATGGTGCCAATTGCAAGCCCGCCGCGCACACCTCCCATCCAGACGTGGAACATGCGGTAGAGGTCGCTGGCGATGCCGGACTCGGCCAGGACATAACCCATCAACACAAAGAGAGGAACTGTTGCCAAGGCATACCAGTCCTGGAGTTTTACTGCGCCGGAGAAGGGCATGTTGGTAGCGCCGTCGCCCCACAGCGCCAGGGCTGAGGTCGCCGCCACGAAACCAATGGCACCAAAGACTCGCTGCCCGGTGCCAAGGAGGATCATCATCGACACGAACATAGTCAGCGCGATCATCTCATAGCTCATGTGATCGGCTTCCCGCGGTAGATGGCGATGTCCTTGAACATGGTCGATAGGGCCTGCAGCAGCATCAGGAAGATGCCGATGCACATAATCGAGCGAATTGGCCACAAGGGAGGTGCCCAGGCGCTGGGCCGGTGCTGACCAGTTGCGAAAGCGTAGTAGGTGCTGTCTATGCCACCCCTCAGGAGCACCAGCAGATAGACAATCAGGCCGATCACAGTCACGCAGTCGACCAGGGCCTGGGTGCGCGGGGACCAGTTGCTATAGAAGAGGTCCATGCGCACATGGCCCTCGTTCTGAAAACTGTAGGGGCCGCCCAGCATGTAGTAGGCGGTCAAGGTGAACTGGGCCATCTCGACGGTCCAGATCGGCGAGATGCTGAAGGCGGCCTTAGAGAAGGCGGCATAGAGCAGGACGGCCATCAGCAGCAGCACACCATACATGGTCAGCCGTCCAATTCGCCGGTTAAAGGCGTCGACATAGCGCACGAAATTGATGATCCAGGTCGGCATGACCGGTCAGCGGTCCATATTTCGGGTGAATCCGCGGCACCACGCAAGGTGAACTTCGGGGGCCGGGCGGCGCTGTCGTAACGGCATTAAGAGCATCTCGTCACAGGAGGCGGGATGCTATGCTTAACAGGCCCTTACACTTCCCGGCAAGCGGGGTTTCAACAGCAAATTCGTCTGACGCAGGAATGCTCCGGCTTGGCGGGTCCGGGGAAATGGTGGAAGAAGGGGCCCAGTGCAGGTCGAGAGGCAAAATGTGGGCCAGGCGTACGACATTGCAGTTATCGGCGGTGGGGTCGTGGGGATCGCGGTGTTCAGGCGTTTTTCCCTCTCCGGCAAGCGCTGCATCCTCCTGGAACGCGGCGCGGACATCCTGTCGGGGGCTTCCAAGGGCAACAGTGCGCTGCTCCATACAGGATTCGATGCCCCGCCTGGAAGCCTCGAACTCCACTGCATGCAGGCAGGCTATGCGGAGTACATGGACATCCGCGAACGGCTTAACTTGCCGCTGCTTGAGAGTTCGGCGCTGGTCGTTGCCTGGAACGAGGAGGAAAAAGGTAAACTTGCCGATATTGTCAACAGGGCTCACGGCAATGGAGTCGGGGACGTCATTGAGATCAATCGAAAGCAGTTGCGGCAGCGCGAACCTCTGCTTTCACCGCGGGCCTGCGGCGCCGTGCTGGTGCCCGGAGAGCACATCATAGATCCCTGGTCGGCGCCACTTGCCTATGCCTTGCAGGCCATCGCACATGGTGGAGTAATCCGGAGGAACGCCGAGGTGACGGCTGGCGCGTTTCGCAACGCACAATGGCGGCTGCAGACTACGGCGGGGGACGTTAAGGCGCAGATTGTCATCAATGCCAGCGGGAACTTCGGCGACATTGTCGAATCTATCGCGCGACCGTCGCCCTTTACTGTGCGGCCGCGGCGGGGGCAGTTCGTCGTCTTCGACAAGCCGGCCGCGAAACTCGTGAACGCAATTATTCTGCCGGTACCAACCGAGCGAACCAAGGGTGTGGTGCTGTTCCGGACGATCTTTGGCAATCTTGCCATAGGACCAACCGCAGAAGATGTGGATGAGCGCGAGATTGCCGATTGTGACACGCCGACGCTTGAGGGTCTGAAATCGCGCGCTATCGAGATGGTGCCGGCGCTGGCCGGGATCAGCGTCAATGCGATCTATGCCGGCCTGAGACCGGCGACCGAGCGCAAGGACTACATCATCGAAGCGGTAGCAGATCGCAACTGGATCACGGTATCCGGCATCCGTTCCACAGGACTCACCGGCTGCCTCGGCATCGCTCAGCATGTCGCAGGTCTGTATGCCGCGAATTTCGGTAGGCTTGCGGCGCCATCGGCACGCCACTGGGTTCCAGTGCCCAATCTCGCGGAAAACCGTGAACGCCCATATCTGCAGGGCGGCGACATTGTGTGCCACTGCGAGATGGTAACACGGAACGAAATCGATGCGGCGCTCGCTGGACCCTTGCCGGCCGGCGACGTTGGCGGTCTCAAGCGGCGCACGCGTGCGATGATGGGGCGCTGCCAGGGGTTCTACTGTTCAGCTCATGTGGCGGCCATCATGCGGGAGAAGGGTGTTGGAGCGGCGTAACGTTGTCATTATCGGCGGCGGTCCGGCAGGGCTTGCAGCTGCTGCCAGGTTGCACGCCCTCGGCATTGCGGGGGTTACGGTGCTTGAGCGCGAGGCCGAGGTGGGCGGCATCCCACGTCACTGTGGCCACATGGGCTTCGGCTGGCAGAGCCACCGCCGCCTGTGGAGCGGTCCGCGGTTTGCCAGGGAATTGCAGCGCGGAACCGAGCATCTCGATGTGCGGACGGGGACAACCGTCCTGGCTTTGGGGGAGGACGGCACAGTGCAGATCCGTGACCGAAACGGTATCGGAGCGATCGCGGCACGGCGTGTGCTCATCGCCACCGGTATCCGCGAGACGCCGCGATCGGCACGGCTCATCGGCGGCAGCAGGCCGGCCGGTGTGATGAATACGGGTGCCCTGCAGCAGCATGTGTACCTGCATGGACACCGGCCGTTTCTGCGGCCGATCATCGTCGGCAGCGAATGGGTTTCGTTTTCGGCAATCCTCACTTGCCGCCATCTCGGCATCAAGCCCGTCGCGATGATCGAAGAAGGAATCCGAATCGATGCGCCAAGGCCCGGCGATCTTGTCGCGCGCTTCTTCTATGGTGTGCCGGTGCATACTCGTACCAGGCTTGTTGCCATCGTGGGCCGACAGCAAGTGGAAGCAGTGATGGTGGAGCGCGGAGCAGCGATCGAGAGGATCAATTGTGACGGGGTGATCCTCACCGGCCGATTCCGCCCCGAGAATGCGCTATTCGCTGACGGCGCCATTGCGCTCGAAGGATTGTCGCCGCGTGTGGACATAAGTTACAGGACGTCCAATCCAGTATTCTTTGCAGCAGGTAACGTCCTCGGGCCGCTCAAGACGTCCGGACAATGCTGGCAGCAAGGCCAGACCGCGGCCGGGAGCATCGCCGAGAGCCTGGCATGAGAATTCTTGCCATCGATCAGGGCACGACAGGAACCAAGGCGTTCTCACTTGCCGATGACGGGACATTCTCACCCATTGCGAGCTTCGCGCATCGGCAAATCTATCCCGGGCAGGACCAGGTCGAACACGATCCGGAGGAGTTGCTGGCGCATGTCGGGGCTGCGGTGGCGGCCGCCGGCGATGCAGACGCCATCGGCATCGACAACCAGGGCGAAACCGTCGTGGCGTGGGACGCACGCAGCGGCCGGCCGATCCACAACGCCATTGTCTGGCAGGACAGCAGGAGCAAAGGTCTGACGGAGCGCCTCAAGGCCGAGGGTGCGGAGGTACTTACCCTGGAGCGAGCCGGGCTGCCTCTAGATCCCTATTTTTCCGCCAGCAAGTTTCGATGGTTGCTCGACAATGTGCCTGAGGCCCGACAGCTCAGAAGGGAAGGCCGCTTGCGGCTTGGCACAAGCGACTCTTTCTTTCTCGACCGGATCACCGGCCAGTTCGCGACGGACGTGACAACGGCTTCGCGTACCTGCCTCATGTCACTTGCGACATTTCGGTGGGATCCTGAACTATGCGGGCTGTTCGACGTGCCCATGGAATGCCTTCCGGAAATCCGCCCGACAACTGGCCCATTCGGCGAGATCGGCGGTACACCTGTGACTGCAAGCCTGGTCGACCAGCAGGCTGCACTCTTCGGTCATGGTTGCGCAAGCCAGGGCGAGGCCAAGATCACGTTCGGTACCGGCGCTTTCGCGCTGGCGGTGGCGGGTACATCGCGTATCGAGGGAGGCCGCTTCGGCATTCTGCCGACGGTTGCCTGGCAGATCGGTCATGCTGCTCCGATGTTTGCGCTCGACGGCGGCGTTTACAATGCGGCGTCGGCAGTCAACTGGGCCAAGGGTCTCGGGCTGTTTTCAGATTTCGGGGAGATCGAGCACTTTGATGCGGAGCCTGCCATCTCGCGGCGCCTGGCATTCGTGCCGGCCCTTTCGGGGCTTGCCTGTCCGCATTGGGACCGGCGAGCGGCCGGCTTGTGGATCGGCATGGGACTTGAGACGTCGCGGGCGGACATGATGCAAAGCGTGCTCGAGGGCATTGCCTTGCGCACCGCCGAAGTGGTTGCAGCGATGGCAGAACTTGTTCCCCTGGGTGGCAACATTTCGATCGACGGCGGCCTGTCCAGGAACAGCTATTTTGTTCACTTCCTTGCGGATTTGCTCGGAAGGACCATCACTATGCCGGCGACCGCCGAGGTCACTGCACTAGGAACCGCGCGCATGGCCTTTCTCGGTAGCGGGGCACGCCAGGCGCCGGAACTCGCAGCACCACGCAAGGTCATCACGCCACGCTCCTTCGACATTGCCGAGGCCCGATCGGTCTTCGGCGAGGCGGTGGCGCGTGCCAAGGCGTGGCGGGGAGGGGACGGCTGAAAGCCGCTCAGTTCACGGCCGTGGCAATGGCGCGATCAAGGTCGCGGTATTCCTCGCAGGACTCGCCACAGCGGCGCCTAATCTCGGCAAGTTGCGCAAGCGCCAGATCGACCCGCCCGGCCGCGACATAACCTTCGCCGAGATACTCGCGGGCCAGGACAAAATCAGGATCGATGGCCAGGGCCCTCTGGTAGTAGGTGATACCAGCCTCGATCCGGCCCGCCTTGCGATGGCTGTAGCCTGTGTAGTTCAGAACCCGCGGGTCGTTCTGATTGCTGATCGCCGCAAGTACCATCAATGCCCACTCATAGTGGCCCGATCTGGCAAGGAAACGACCCTGCCGATAGAGTTCCTCGTCTGGCAGAATGCCGGACTGAGCCTTTACACACTGCTTCTTGTTGGCATCCCAGACTTCACCCTTCTTGCACAGGGCGGCAGGGTTGGCGCCGCCGCTATCGCTCTCACCTGCAGCAAAAACCGGCTGGGTAAAGGCCAGAATTGCAATGGCTGCGGTGGCTAGGACCAATCGATGTTTCATGGCTGAGACCTCTCTGATACCTCGGTGGGTGATGACTGTCAGGCTGTTCAAAGGGTTCGGACAATCTATCTGTCTTGTAGTAGTGTCCGTCAAGTTCAGCAAATTGGTTGCCGGTGATGCGGGCATGGGCG
>CAZIXE010000061.1:0-22298 GCA_964543235.1 uncultured Rhizobiaceae bacterium
ACCCGCCGGGTGGAGGTTGTTCTCCCCCGGTTCCGGCCGCCTGATCCCGGAGCCACCAGCGGCGAAGCTTTGCCCGGGCCTGGGACCGCAGCTTGCCCGGCGCGGCAAGAGACGCCATACAGGCGCCTCCAGCTGCAAAGGACAAGCGATGACCTCTTCACCTGCCCTCGGACACCTCCCGGAATGGAACCTCGGCGATCTCTATGCGGCGCCGGACGCGCCGGAATTTGCGGCGGATCTCAGGAAAGCGGAGACCGATGCGAAAGCGTTCGCGGAAGAATACCGCGGCAGGCTGGCAGCGCTCGACGGCACGGCGCTGGCGGCAGCGCTCAAGCACTACGAGTCACTGTCCGACCTGCTGGGGCGGGTGGGCTCCTATGCCCAGCTCTATTATGTCGGCGACACCACCGACCCAAAGCGCGGCCAGTTCTACGGCAATGTGAGCGCCAGGCTGACGGACATCTCGACCACGCTGCTGTTCTTCGAGCTGGAGCTCAACCGGATCGAGGACACGGCGCTGGAGCAGGCGATGGCGGTGCCGGCGCTCGCCCACTACCGGCCGTGGATCGAAAATCTGCGCAAGGAAAAGCCCTACCAGCTCGAGGACAGGCTGGAAGAACTGTTCCTGGAAAAGTCGCAGACCGGCTATTCGGCCTGGAACCGGCTGTTCGATGAGACGATGGCGGACCTGCGCTTCACGGTCGATGGCGAAGAGCTGACCATCGAGCCCACCCTCAACCTGTTGCAGAACCCAGAGGAGGCAAAGCGCAAGGCGGGCGCCGAGGCGCTGGCGCAAACCTTCAGGAAGAACCTGCGCCTGTTTGCGCTCATCACCAATACGCTCGCCAAGGACAAGGAGATTTCCGACCGCTGGCGGGGCTTCAAGGACATTGCCGACTCGCGGCACCTGTCGAATCGAGTCGAACCTGAAGTCGTCGCCGCCCTGGTCGAGGCCGCGCGCGAGTCCTATCCGAAACTATCGCATCGCTACTATGCCATGAAGGCGAGGTGGCTCGGCAAGGAGCAACTGATGCACTGGGACCGCAACGCGCCGCTGCCGCAGGAGGACACGCGCGAGATCCCATGGCCGCAGGCGCAACAGACGGTGCTCGAGGCCTATGCCGGCTTTGCGCCACAGATGGCCGACATTGCCCGAACCTTCTTCGACAGGAACTGGATCGATGCGCCGGTGAGGCCCGGCAAGTCACCCGGCGCCTTCGCGCATCCCACGGTGCCGTCGGCGCACCCTTACGTGCTGCTCAATTATCTGGGCAAGACGCGGGACGTGATGACGCTGGCCCATGAGCTGGGGCACGGCGTGCACCAGGTGCTGGCCGCGGAGCAGGGGGCGCTGATGGCCTCGACGCCGCTGACGCTGGCTGAAACGGCCAGCGTTTTCGGCGAGATGCTGACGTTCCAGGCGCTGCTCAGGCAGACGACGGACGCGAAAAAGCGCAAGGCGTTGCTCGCTTCCAAAGTCGAAGACATGATCAACACGGTGGTGCGCCAGATCGCCTTCTACACATTCGAGCGCAAACTTCACACAGCACGCAAGGAAGGCGAGCTAACCCCCGACCAGATAAATGAAATCTGGCTCTCAGTTCAGGGCGAGAGCCTGGGGCCGGCGATCCGGCTGGGCGAGGGCTATGAGGTGTTCTGGTCGTACATCCCGCATTTCATCCACTCGCCCTTCTACGTCTATGCCTACGCCTTCGGCGACTGCCTCGTGAACTCCCTCTATGCGCGTTACCAGGAGAGCGAGAAGGGCTTCCAGGAGAAGTATTTCGCCATGCTGAAGGCGGGCGGCAGCAAGCATCATTCCGAGTTGCTCAGGCCGTTCGGACTCGATGCCACGGATCCCGCCTTCTGGCAGAAGGGGCTGTCGGTGATCGCAGGCTTCATCGACGAGCTCGAAGCGATGGACGGAGCGTAACCCGGAGGCGCAGCCGTCAGGCCGCGAGCAGGCTCTCGAACAGCGGCCGGCAGTCGGTCGCGCCATGGAGCGGTTCGATCATGTTTTCAGGATGCGGCATCATGCCGATGACGTTGCCGGACTCGCTGACGATGCCGGCAATACCGTTCATGGCGCCATTGGGGTTGCCCTCCACATAGCGGAAGACGACGCGGCCCTCGCCCTCGAGACGGTTCAGGGTTTCCGGATCGCAGAAGTAGTTGCCTTCGCCATGGGCAATCGGGCAGCGGAGAATTGCGCCATCGGGAAGCCGGTTGGTGAAGAAGGTGCGGTTGTTCTCGACCTTCAGCTTCACCTGCCGGCAGACGAAGCGGAGTCCGGCATTGCGGACCAGGACGCCGGGCAGGAGGCCCGCTTCGGTGAGAATCTGGAAGCCGTTGCAAACGCCCAGAACCTTGAGTCCTTTCAAGGCCCTGGTGCGAACATCCGTCATGATGGGCGAACGCGCCGCAATGGCCCCGCAGCGCAGGTAATCGCCATAGGAGAAGCCGCCGGGGACCACGACGAGGTCGATGTCCGGCAGGGTGGTGTCGGTGTGCCAGACCATGACGGGCTTTTGTCCCGTGACACGCTCCAGCGCCATGGCCATATCGGTTTCGCGATTGATGCCGGGAAAGAGGATGATGGCGGATTTCATGGTCCTGCCGGATGCCTCAGGTCAGTTCGATGTCGTAGTTCTCGATCACGGTGTTGGCGATAAGCTTCTCGCACATGGCCTTGACTTCGGCCATCGCCCGCGCGCGGTCGGTTTCGGCGAGGTCGATCTCGAAATACTTGCCCTGGCGGACATGCTCGACGCCCGTGAAGCCGAGCGAGCCGAGGGCACCTTCGATGGCCTTGCCTTGCGGGTCGAGCACACCCTGCTTCAGGGTAACCTTGATCCTGGCTTTCATGGTTCAGTCGTTCTTGACGAGCCGGGGCTTGGACCGTTCCGGGGCCTCCTGCTCGGGAATGATGCCAAGGCGTCTTGCCACTTCCTGATAGGCCTCGACAAGGCCGCCCAGGTCGCGGCGGAAACGGTCCTTGTCCAGCTTGTCATTGGTCTTGATGTCCCAGAGCCGGCAGGAGTCGGGGCTTATCTCGTCGGCCAGCACGATCCGCATCATGTCGTTCTCGTAGAGTCGGCCGAACTCGATCTTGAAGTCGACGAGCTTGATGCCGATGCCCATGAAGAGACCGCTCAGGAAATCGTTGATGCGGATCGACATGTGCATGATGTCGTCGATCTCCTGGGGGGTCGCCCAGTTGAAGGCGGTGATGTGCTCCTCGGCAACCATGGGATCGCCCAGGGCATCGTTCTTGTAGCAGAACTCGATGATCGAGCGGGGCAGGGCCTGGCCCTCCTCGAGCCCCAGGCGCTTCGCCAGCGAGCCGGCCGCGACGTTGCGGATGATGACCTCAAGCGGAATGATCTCGACCTCGCGGACGAGCTGTTCGCGCATGTTGATACGCTTCAGGAAATGGGTGGGGATGCCAAGCTCGTTCAGCCTGGTGAAGATCATCTCAGAGATGCGGTTGTTGAGGACACCCTTGCCCTCGATCACGGCTTTCTTCTGGGCATTGAAGGCGGTGGCATCATCCTTGAAATGGACGATGATGGTCCCGGGCTCGGGACCCTCATAGAGGATCTTGGCCTTGCCCTCATAGATGCGGGTGCGCCTGCTGTTCATCTGCAATATCCTCATCAAATCCTCAAACAGCGCGGGCAGAACCCGTGCCGGATACTCACAATACCATTGTTACGAAGGGTGGTGAGTCGTTAACCCATGGGTCAGGCACCTCGCGTCATAGCGCACGCCGCTGCGGTGCACAATGGGCGATATCCGGTTGATTTACCGGGGGGCACTGGCTATCTGTCACGCCAGCAACGGTTACGGGAGTTCAGCATGTCCACGACATTCGACAAGCGGGAAGAGGGCTTCGAAAAAAAGTTCGCGCATGACCAGGAATTGCGCTTCAAGGCGAATGCCCGGCGCAACAAGCTGCTTGGCCTGTGGGCAGCGGAAAAGCTCGGACTGTCAGGCGAGCAGGCGGAGGCCTATGCCAAGTCGGTGGTCATGGCGGACTTCGAGGAAGCCGGCGATGACGATGTCTTTCGCAAGGTGCGCAAGGACTTCGATGACAAGAAGGTGGACCAGTCTGACCATCAGATCCGCCGTACCATGGAAGAGCTGATGGCCAAGGCGATCGAGCAGATCAGAACCGAGGCGTAAGTGACCGCCATTTCCCTGCGCGAGCGGCTGGCGCAGCCAGAGCCGTTCTATTTCGGCTGGTGCTCGCTGCCGGGAGTGCTGCATGCCGAGGCGATGGCGGCGCTGCCATTCGAGGGCGTGTGCATCGACATGCAGCACGGCCTTGTCGGATTCTCCGACGTCGTTGCCATGGTTCCGGCCTTCAACGGCAAGGGCAAGTTCTCGATTGTCCGGGTTCTCAACAACGATGCAGCACTGATCGGCCAGGCACTGGATACCGGCGCGCACATGGTGATCGTGCCGATGGTCAACACGGCGGATGATGCCCGGCGGATGCTCGCTGCGGCCAAGTACCCGCCCAGAGGCAGCCGCAGCTGGGGGTCCTACGCGCTGAGCCAGCACGGTGGCATGGGCAAGGAGCGGTTCCTCAAGGAGGCGAACGGCCTCACCATGGCGATTGCCATGATCGAGACCCAGGAGGCGCTCGACAATGTCGAGGCGATCTGTGCCGTCGAAGGGCTGGACGGGGTGTTCGTAGGCCCGAACGATCTCACCATCTCGATTTCCAAAGGCACGCGCATTGACCCGACCCATGCCGAGAGTCAGAAGGCTTTTGCCCGGGTTGCCAGGGCGGCCGCCAAGCATGGCCTGCCGACCGGTATCTTTGGCGGTTCGCCGGCCTTTGTGAAAGGGGCTGTTGCCATGGGCTTCAAATTCATCTGCTCGAACCCTGATACCACGCTCATGCACGACGGGGCCAAGGCGTTCCTGGCAGCCGTCGCGGCGGAGTGAACCGTCATGGATCAGCTGGCGAGCGCGGCGCGTGATGCGGTCCTCGACCGGATCGTCGACATCTGCCTTGCCGCCGGACCCGTCGCGTCGCAGACCGACAAGTATTTCACCAACACGTCCCGCATTGTCAGCGCCAACGGCGACACGGTCGTGACGTACGCCGTGTTCATGCGGCGGCGCGTCGTGGCCGCCCTGGAGCCGACCGTCCGCATCATCAAGCGCCTGGCGCCCGGCACGCAGGTCGTGCGCTTCTTTGAAGAAGGCGAGATCGTGCCGTCGGAAAAGAAGCTGATGGAGATCACCGGCTCCATGGCGCAGCTTTCGGAGATCGAGACGCTGTTGCTGCAGAAGACCGGGTTTCCCTGCGTTTCCGCCAACAATGCCTATGAAATGTGCCGGGCCATCCCGCATGCAGGATTTCTGGACATGCATGCGCGGCATGCCAGCGGCGCGGAGATGAATATCCTCGCGGCCTACGGGGCTTCGGTGGGCAGCGAGGCAGCGCGGCGGGCCGATCCCAAGGTAACCGGCTTCATCGGATCCTCGCAGGACCTCACCGCGCCGCTGTTCGGCGCGGCAGGCGGCATGGGCACCATGCCGCATGCCCTGGTCGGCTACACGGACGGCGACGTCTTGGCAGCGATGAAGCTTTTCGCCGAAACCGTCCCGGAAGCCAAGTCGCTGGTGGCGCTGGTCGATTATCGCGGCGAGGAGATCTCGGATGCGCTCAGATGCGCGCAATGGTTCTACGAGGAGGCGCATCTGCATCGCAGGGGCAGGAGTTTTGGGGTCAGGCTCGACACCCATGGCGGGCGTTTCGCGGAGGGCCTGGATTACGAGAAATCGGTCAACACGGTGGGGCACTGGCTGAACGTTTCCGGCGAGTACAATATCGTTGAACAGGTCTTGGGCGCGCGGGCCTTCCAGCTCGATCCAAACAACATCCTGGTCGACAAGGTGCGCCGCATTCTGTTCGGCAAGGGGGTGTCGGTGGCGTCGGTGATCCATATGCGGCTGGCGCTGGACAGGGCCGGCTACAAGGATGCGCAGATCGTTGCGTCATCGGGCTTCGATCCGCAGAAGTGCCAGATCATGGGCGCCGCCCGTGCGCCGCTCAATGTGGTCGGCACCGGTAGCTTTTTACCGGCAACTTTAACTGAAACTTATGCAACCGCCGATATCATCGCCTACAACGGGGTGCGGCGAGTGAAAGTGGGGCGCGAGTTCCTCTTCGAATAGTTACCGCTTTCTGATCGGTGTTCGGCTCGCTGCCAATCCCAAGACATTCAGGGATTACCGGCAGGAGGCGCAGAATGATTTGCAACGGATTCAAGGCATTCAGAGCGGCGGCCGCGGGGCTGGCGACAGCGGGGTTCGTGTTTGCGGCTCCGGCGCTCGCGAGTGTCAATGTGAAGATCGACATTTCCAGCCAGACCATGACGGTTGACATCGAGGGTTCGCACTACGCGACGTGGCGCGTGTCAACGGCGCGCAGCGGCTACTACACGCCGCGCGGCTCGTTCCGCCCCTATGTGCTGCGCAAGATGCACTACTCGCGAAAGTACGACATGACGCCGATGCCGCATTCGATCTTCTTCCGCGGCGGCTATGCCATCCACGCGACGAACATGGTGAAGTCGCTTGGCCAGCCAGCCTCGCACGGCTGCATCCGGCTGTCGCCGAAGAATGCCGCGACACTGTTCAGCCTCGTGAAGCAATATGGCTTGAATCAGACGCGGATCAGCATCAGGGACTAGCCGAAGACGCGGGCGAAAATCGTATCCACATGCCTGGTGTGAAACCCCAGATCGAAAAGGTCTTCCAGTTCCCCGTCCGACAGATGCGAGGCCACCTCGCTGTCCTTCTTCAGGAGGTCCAGAAAACTGCCCTCGCCGCGCCAGACCGGCATGGCGTTGCGCTGCACGGCGCGATAGGCGTCCTCGCGGCTCATGCCTTTCTGGGTGAGGGCCAGAAGGACGCGCTGGGAATGCACGAGGCCGCCGAGGCGATCGAGGTTCTTCTGCATGTTGGCGGGATAGACCAGGAGCTTGTCTATCACGCCAGCGAGCCGCTTGAGGGCGAAATCGAGATGTACGGTCGCATCGGGGCCGATGCCGCGCTCCACTGACGAGTGCGAGATGTCGCGTTCATGCCACAGTGCGACATTTTCCAGGGCGGGCGTCACCGCCGAGCGCACGAGACGGGCGAGGCCCGTCAGATTTTCGGTGAGCACGGGATTGCGCTTGTGCGGCATTGCCGAGGAGCCCTTCTGGCCTTCCGAGAAATACTCCTCGGCTTCGAGCACTTCGGTGCGCTGGAGATGACGGATTTCGGTGGCCAGCCTTTCGATCGAACTGGCAATGACGCCCAATACCGAAAAATACATCGCATGTCGGTCGCGCGGGATGATTTGGGTTGAGACCGGCTCGGGCCGCAGGCCCATGGCTCTGGCGACGTGCTCCTCGACACGTGGATCGACGTGGGCGAAAGTGCCCACCGCGCCGGAAATGGCGCAGGTCGCCACTTCGTCGCGGGCGGCAACGAGGCGGCTGCGGCTGCGGCTGAACTCGGCATAGGCGCCAGCCAGCTTGAGCCCGAAGGTGGTGGGTTCGGCATGGATGCCGTGACTGCGGCCGATACAGACCGTGTTCCGGTGTTCGAAGGCGCGGCGTTTGAGGGCGGCGAGGAGTTCATCGATGTCGGCAAGCAGGATATCGGCGGCGCGTACCAGCTGGATGTTGAGGCAGGTGTCGAGCACATCCGAGGACGTCATGCCCTGGTGGACGAAACGGGCCTCGGGCCCGACGATTTCGGCGAGATGGGTGAGAAAGGCGATAACATCGTGCTTCACCTCGCGCTCGATGGCGTCGATGCGCGCAACATCGAACCTGGCAGTCTTGCCCTTTTCCCAGATGATGGCGGCGGCGGACTTGGGGATGACACCCAGGGTGGCCAGGGCATCGGCGGCGTGGGCCTCGATCTCGAACCAGATGCGAAAGCGGGTCTCAGGGGCCCAGATCAGGGCCATTTCGGGGCGGGTATAGCGCGGGATCATCGGACTGCCACAATATTCGGTTTGGAGAGCGTCTAACAAAATCGCGCATGGTGTGCGAGCGGGGATTCGGGAAAGGAACAAGCCATGGACATGGCGCGGCGTCCGGCCAATGTGGTGTTCGATATCGGCAATGTGCTGGTGGCCTGGGATCCGATGGCGCTTTACCGAAAGGTATTCGATGGCGACGAGGCCAAGGCCGGGTGGTTTCTCGCCAACATCTGCACCCATGACTGGAACGTCGATCAGGACAGGGGGCGCAGCTTTGCGGAAGCGGTCGAAGTGCTGGCCGCCGCGCATCCCGACTGGAAGGAGGCAATCGCGGCCTATCATCTGCGCTGGCACGAGACGGTGCTGGGGCCGATCGCCGGGACCGTGGCTGTCCTGGAGGAGTTGCACAGCAAAGGAACGCCGCTCTACGCGATCACCAACTGGAACGACGAGAAATACTACGAGACGCGGGGCCGGTTTCCGTTCCTGGAGCTGTTTCGCGACACGGTGGTCTCGGCGGTCGAAAAGGCGATCAAGCCCGAGCCGGAGATCTTCCAGATCCTGTGCCGGCGCAACGGCCTCAGGCCCGCGGATTGCGTGTTCATCGATGACAGCCCGCGCAATGTCGAAGGGGCCAGGGCGGTCGGCATGCAGGCCATCCATTTTACGGGTGCGGAGGCGCTCCGGCGGGAGCTCGAGGCCATGGACCTCCTGTAGAAATTCCGGGCGGGCGCCCAAGGAAATGTCAAGCTGATGCGTCATAGCATCGAGACATGCTGGCGTTGAGCGACGAGGAACTGGCGGTACGGGCCGGACAGGGCGATCCCTCCGCCTTCCGGCAGGTGCTGGAACGTCATTACGACCGGCTCTACCGGATTGCCTACCGGTTCTTCGGCCAGGCGTCGGAGGCTGAGGATGTGGCGCAGGACATCTGCCTGGCGCTGGCCGGGCGGATCGGCAGTTTTCGCGGTGAAAGCCGGTTCAGCACCTGGCTCTACACGGTGGCACTCAACCAGTGCCGTGACCACGCACGGCGGCAACAGAGCCGGCAGGGCCTGCAGGGGGCATTTGCCGCCTTTGCCGCGCATCAGATGGCCGACTGGGCGGACAGCGATGCCCGCACGCGCTGGCTTTACCAGGCCATGGACGCGCTGGAACCTGCCTTCAAGGAAACGGCGCTGCTGGTGCTGGCGGAAGACCTGTCACATGCCGAGGCCGGAGCGGTGCTGGGCGTGAAGGAGAGCACAGTGTCGTGGCGCATGCATGAGGTGAAGAAGAAACTGAAAGCGATGGCGGAACATGAGCGGCGAGCTTGACCACATCCGCGCGGCTTTCCGCGAGGAAAGCCCCATCCTTCCGTCGCCGGCGGCGCGGGCAGCGGCGATAGCGCGGGCGACAGCAGCCTTTGCACAAGACTCCGAAGCGCGGCGCCAAGGAATGCGTCCCGGCACGCGTCTGATGGACCGGCTGAAGGGGTTCATCCGACGGAGTCATACCATGCCATCCATCAGACTGACACACTCACTGCTTGCCGGGAGCAGCCTCGCGGTGCTCGGGCTCGTCGTTCTCAATGTCGCCAATTCGCCCCAGAGCGGCATTGGCATGAAGGGAGCCGACGACGCCACGACTCTGCTGTCCGGAGAGCTGGCCAAGGAGGAGATCGCCGAGCCAGCTCCCGCAGCCGGCCGCACCAGCCAGTTCAGGCGCGACGCGGAGAAAAAGTCAAAAGATGCCGTTGTCGCGTCAAGGCAGAGGCCGGCAGCGCCGGCTGCCAAAGTTGATGCCTTGTCTGTTGCGCCTGCGCCCAGCACGGCTGCAGAGGGCAGGATGGCCGTCATCGGCTCGCCGGCCGGCGAGGCTGATGCCATCATGCCCGGCTATCACGACCAGGGGCGCGACCGTTTCGCCGACTTCAAGGCCAATCCGGTGAAGGTCGCGGCGGAAGAGCCGGTGTCGACCTTCTCGATCGATGTCGATACCGCCTCCTACAGTTTCGTGCGGGCGGCGCTCAACCAAAATGTCCTGCCGCGGAAAGATGCGGTGCGCGTCGAGGAGATGATCAACTATTTCCCCTATGACTATGCCGGACCCGAGAACCGCAACACGCCCTTCAAGGCGAGCGTTACACTGATGCCCAGCCCATGGAACCCGGACACGCGGCTCATGCATGTCGGCATCAAGGGGTTTGCGCTGAACGGCCAGGAAAAGCCCCGCTCCAACCTGGTGTTCCTGATCGACACCTCGGGCTCGATGGATGAACCCAACAAGCTGCCGCTGCTGCGCAATTCACTCAAGATGCTGACCGAGTCGCTGGCTCCCGAGGATACAGTGTCGATCGTGGTCTACGCCGGCAGCGCCGGAACGGTGCTGGAGCCCACGAAGGCCAGGGACAAGGCGAAGATCATTGCCGCACTCGACAACCTCTCCGCCGGCGGGTCGACGGCGGGGGCCGAAGGCATCCGGCGGGCCTATCAGCTGGCGGAGCAGAGTTTCGAGCGGGCCGGCATCAACCGGGTGATCCTCGCGACCGATGGCGATTTCAATGTCGGGATTACCGACCCCGAGGAACTCAAGAATTTCGTCGAACGCAAGCGCGAGACGGGTGTGTACCTCTCGGTACTTGGTTTCGGGCGCGGCAACTACAATGACGAACTCATGCAGGCGCTCGCCCAGAACGGCAATGGCAATGCCGCCTATATCGATACGCTGAGCGAAGCACGCAAGGTGCTGGTGGACGAGGCCAGTGCCACGCTGTTCCCCATCGCCAAGGACGTCAAGATCCAGGTCGAATTCAATCCGCAGATGGTCTCCGAATACCGGCTGATCGGCTACGAGACGCGGATGCTGAACCGCGAGGACTTCAACAATGACAAGGTCGATGCCGGGGAGATCGGCGCCGGGCATACGGTGACTGCGATCTACGAGATCACGCCGAAGGATTCGAAAGCCGCGCTGGTTGATCCGCTGCGCTACCAGCAGCGGGCCGAAACCGGGCAGGGCGGCGAATATGCCTTCCTGAAGATCCGCTACAAGCTGCCGGGTGAGGACCAGAGCAAGCTCATTTCGACGCCCGTCACCGACGCCGACGCGAAGCCGTCGCCGGAGGCCACTTTCGCCGCGGCGGTCGCCGCTTTCGGCCAGATCCTGCGCGGCGGGCAGTACACGAAGGCATTTTCGTATGACGACGTGATCACCCTGGCACAATCTGCGAAGGGGGCCGATCCCTTCGGCTATCGCGCCGAGTTCATCAACCTGGTGCGCATGGCCAAGACGGCACAGGCGCTGGAACCGCTCAATCCCTGAACTGCACGGACAAGCGGTCGAGGGTCAGGGCAGTTCCATCGGCACTGCGATGAAGCGGCGGTCCAGGCCCTCGAACCCCAACGTATAGACGCCGATCAGGGCGACGAAATATGGCGCGTCGACATATTGACCAGGGGCAAACACGGCTGCGATGTCATAAGCCATGGCGCAGCCCCGCGATGCGGGAAGACCGGAATCGCGGTGCAGTTCGCGCTGCGCCCCGGAGCGGGTCTGCACAATTTCCAGGGCGAACCCCCGATATGGCCCACCCATGTCAGTCGGACAGCCGGCCGGCGTCGCAAGGTCGATCTCGGTCATTGTGAGCACGTGGCGGATCTCGCTCGCGTCACCAGGGTCAGCCCCGCTCCAATAGGCGCGGTCGAACACCATTCTGCGGCGATCGGCGACGACTTCGGTGGCGGGGTTGAGCGCCAATATCTGGACGGGGCCTTCGATACCCCTGGCAGTCAAGATGGGGCCGGCCTCACGCATGGCGGCAGCCCGGATGTCGCCCAGCGGCGTCTCTTCGGCATCGGCGCGTTTGCGAATTGGGGTGCCGGGCAACCAGGAATCGGTGGCGAGATCAATAATGAAGATTTCAGAATAGGCAAAACCCGATCCGTCCTGGATGCCATGCTGCTCGAAGGCAAAGTTCCGGCCGTCACGCGAGAAGCCCAGGGCGTTCGGTTCGGCACTGTCGGCGGCGAGAGCCACAGCGGCAGTTAATGCCAGCGCCGCCACGGCGAGGGCCAGCCGCATCAAAAGGCCCGGAAGGTGATAATGGTGTAGGTATCCTTCACGCCCGGGATGGAGTGGACCTTCTGGTTGATGAAGTGGCCGATGTCCTCGCCATCCTCGAGATAGAACTTCACCAGGAGATCATAGTCGCCGGCGGTCGAATAGATTTCCGAAGCAATCTCGGCATCGGCAATGGCGGTTGCCACATCATAGGCCTTGCCGAGGTCAGTCTTGATCTGGACGAAGAAGGGTTTCATCGGCGCACACTCCTGCCACGAGTGCTAGGCTGCCCCGCCGTCTCCGGTCAAGTGCAACAAAAAAGGCCCGCATGACGGGGTGCCATGCGGGCCAAGTTTACCAGCTCGCGAAGTTTATTCTGTGAGAAGGTGATAGCCCTGCGTCTTCAGGGTCTCCGGATCCGGGAAGCCGGCGGCCTGCCAGTCGAGATTGACATAGAGGGTCGCGGTGCCGCCCATTTCGAACTTCTTGGCGATGATCGGGAAATAGTCCGAATTCTGATTCATGTCGCCGTTGGCGTGAATGGTGAAGGTCTGTTCGGGGAAGTAGACGCCGCCTTCGATGTTGACATTGCCGCCGCTGGTGATGGTGCTGATGCCGGCCACATCGTTGGCATTGGAAGTCGGCGACTGCATCAGGACCATGCTGGCGAGCGGGCCGGACGTCGGTGCCTTCAGATTGACGATCGACTGCGAACCGATCGAGAGGACGCTCGGGCTCTTGTTGGCGCCGGTCGTCGGGCCGTTGCCGACGAGATAGATGGTGACACCGTTGCCATAAACTTCCGAACTCGAGCTCATCGAGAAGGTGCCATTCCTGATGTAATAGGTACCGGGCGAGAGCGTAGCCTTGCCAGCGGTCTCGATGCTGATGCCGCCATTGTAGATGCCGGGCTGCAAAGTGACGCCGGCCGGCGTGTTGTTCTTGATGACCAGTTTCGAGTTCGAGCGGGTGACGGCCGTCGCCATCGCGGAATCTGCCGCAGTTACAAAGGCGGTATAGGGGTCGGGACGGACGGGACAGCCGCCGGTCGGATCGGTTGAATAGCCGGAGCCAACCCAGCCGCCGACAGCGCAGAAGCTGGCAGCTTCGGCGTAGGCGTTGCCTTGGGTGTACATGGCCTGCGCGTGGGTCGAGTTGGTATGAACCGAGCAGGAGCTGGCCAGGAATTCGACGTTGCCGTAGAAGTAGACCGAGTTCTTGGCCGACGGGTGCAGAGCTTCCAGGCACATGTAGCCGCCCTTGCCGAAGGCTGCCTTGGACTTGGCGCCGACATCATATTTGCCGGTGTAGCTGCCATCGCCGGCATTCTCTGCCGAGCCCGATCCGCTGTTCGATGCCATGACGCGGGTCAAGGTCCCCTGGATGTTGGCAGTCAGGGCTACGTCGACGGTATTGGGACCGATGATCACGTCCTTGCCGACAATGTCGATGCCTGACAGGACGCCCTTGTTGGCATCGACATACTTCAGTGCGGCTGCGGTGCGCTGGGCTTCGGTCCAGTCATCCGGGGCAGCAGCGGCAAGCGCGGCCGCGTCGGCGATCTGCTGCAGCCCGGTCTTGGCGGAGACGCCACGGGAATAATCCAGGGCGATGCCCGCTGCTGCGATGAAGGGAATGGCGGAGATTGCAAACATCATGGTGATGTTGCCGGAACGGTCGGCAGCGAAATCGCGCAGGCGCCGTGCGAGGGTCTTGTGGATCTGTGCGGACATGGAGGGTTCCTGCTCTTTCACGTAAACTGGTGATGCAGGACTAACATGTGGCCCATTGCCAGTGCCTGACCGGCCGGACGTTAATTTTAACGAATTGGCGCGTGGAGGTTGTCTTCGCGGCGCGTGGTTGAAAGTTTCCTAATGCGCCGGCAGCCTGAAATTTGCGAATGATCGTTCAGAACAAAAAATGCCGCCTGCAGTTGCGTCAACGACAGGCGGCGATATTGTTACTGGCCGAGCAGCACGTAATGCGGTGTCTTGAGGTTCACCGGCTCGTCGTAGCCGGCAGCCTGCCAATCGAGCTTGACATACAACGTCGCGTTGCCGCTCATCTCGAACTTGTTGACCACCATCGGGAAATAGGGCGAACTGGTATTCGTGTCGCCATTCGCCCAGACGGTCAGGTTCTGGCTGGGGGTGTACCAGGCACCTGTAATGTTCACATCGCCGCCACTCGAGACGTAGTTCCACACGCCAGGATTCGAGTTCGGATGCTGGATCACCGCCATGGCCTTGGTCGGGCCCGAGGCGGGCGCCTTGATGTTGACATGGGCACCGGAGGTTACGTCAACCTTGCTGCTGCCGACCAGATAGAAGGTGACACCGTTGCCGGCATTGATGGTCGAATGGATCTTAGCGTCAAGCGTACCATCCTTGATGATGTAAATGCCGGGCTGGAAATTCGCCACCGAATGGCTGCGGAACTCGATGCCACCGCAATAGACGCCAGGTGAAAGAGTTTCGGTCGTCCCCACAGCGATGCGCTTGTTGTTGTAGTTGCAGGCGCCAACCGACGGCCACTGGAAGTCGGCATAGGGGTCGGTCTGGACCTTGCAACCGCCGGTCGGATCAGGCTGGAAGCCCGAGCCGACCCAACCGCCGACGGCACAGAAATCCTCGGCCTCGGCATAGGCCGAGCCCTGGGTGCGCATGGCGGTCAGGTTGTTGGAATTGGCGTGGACCGTGCAAACCGAGGCCATGAACTCGGCGTTGCCATAGAAACGGACAGCCTCATAGTCGGTGGGGCTCAGCGACAGCAGGCACTTGTAGCTGTCCTTGCCGAACGCCGCCTTGGAATGGCTCTTCACGTTGAAATCAGGATCGAAATCATCGCTGGCGTTCTCGGCCGATCCCGGGCCTGACTGCGAGGCGGCGACCTTCACAAGGGTGCCTTCGACCAAAGCCAGGAGGGTCACGTCAACGGTGTTGGGGCCGACGACAACGGTTTTCGAGGTGATTTCGATACCGTTGAGGACGCTCTTGTTGTTGTCGACATATTTGAGGGCGATTTGCTTGCGCTGATCCGCCGTAGCGTTGGTTGGGGCGGCGCCAGCCAGGGCCGCTGCGTCGGAGATCTGCTGGAGGCCGCTCTTGGCAGTGACACCGCGCGAATAGTCGAGCGCCATGCCGGCCGCGAAGGTGACGGGCACAAGGGCCAGCGTCGAGAGAATGGTGATGTTGCCCGCATCGTGCCGCGCGAAGCGTGTTAACCTTTTTGCAAGTGCGGCCATGGTACGATAGAGCATCGGTGAACCCCAGAAGTTGCGTGACGGCTTCTGGTTTACAGAATCCCAATTTCACCGGCCTTAACCGCAACCCCACAATTTAGATCAAACTCTTTCCCGAAGCGAAATTGCGGGGCAATGACTAATCGGCACTGAAGGCCTGCCGGTCAATTTTCCGAAAATGCCGGCTCCGGCACGTGCCCCGCCAACCGACCGCAGATGGAGGGGGCAGGATTACCAGTCTACGTGCCCTCTCCGTTGCGTCCAGTTGCGTCTGCCGGTTACTCCTTGATGTACATGTTGCGGGCGAGCTGGTTCTTGATGGTGCCAAAGGCAGAAGACAGCTCGGCGTTGGTTTCGACGTTGAAATAGTATTGCGGTCCGGAGGCACAGTTGGCGAGGCGCTGCTCGGATGCTGCGTTCTGGTTGTCTGGCAGGTCGAAGGACACCGTCACGACCCTAATCCCGTTGGCCTTCATGGAATTGCACAGGGTGGTCAGATTGGCTTCGGCCTGGGGAACGCCCCATTTGTTGTTGGGGCCATAGCCGCCGCTGGTCTGGGCGCCGTCGGTCAGCAGCACGACCGCCTTCAGGGTGTTTTCAGTGCCGAGCGGCACGGTATCGGTGAAGGGTTCGTTTGGCGTCATCATGTGATAGGCGATTTCCATGCCCAGCGTGATGTGGGTGTTGCCGATCGGCCGCATCTGGTTGACCTGGGCCAGCGTAGCGGCGTGGCTGGTGGTCATTGGCCGGACCGTGACGTTGTAGGTCGCATAGTTGCTGCACGAACTGTAGTAGTTCCACTTCGTGCTGTTGCTGCTGGTGGGAGTCGTCGGCTGCGTATTGTAAGGGTATTGGCGGTCCTCGATGCAGCGCGTTACGTTCGAATTCGATGTGCGGCCATAGTAATACTTGTCCGGCATCGTCACGCGCACGGCTTCCGAGAACGGCACCAGGCCGAACTTGACGTCCATGTTCGTGCCATTCTGCGAGAGCTCACTGATCAGCTTGATCACTTCCTCGCGCATCGAGACATACTTGCGCTTGCTGCCGACATAGTCGTTCATGGAAGCGGAGTAGTCGACGACCAGGACGATCTCGCCCTTGTGAAACTGTGAAAAGATCGGGAGCGCCACCGTTGAAGCGGACGAAATCGTGTCAAGCCCATCGGATTGCGACTGGTTTTCCGCCGAACCGCTGCCCGGCGACATGTTGAGCAGTTTGCCGAATGAAGTCTCGACCTTGCCCGAGGCCTTGACCGTAACGGACAGGTCCTGTGTGTTGAGAGTCACATTGACGGAGAGTGGGTTCTTCCCCATGCCCTCCGGCTTGTTGCCTTCGATGTATTGTTTGGCAACGGCAGCATAGTCGGCATTGCCGTTGCCGTACTGTGCAGCCGCGGCAAGCGCCGCCGAGTCGACGGCGGCTTGCAGTTTTGTTTTCGAATCCAACAAGTTGGAGAACTCGATCGCCGAGCCGACGGCAAGCATCAAGGGCAGGGCGGAAAGGCCAAAGACGAGTGCGGTATTGCCGCCGGCTTCCTTAAGGAAGCGGCGAATGATCGATTTCACAGCTGACATGGCGAAATGCCTCGGTCTTGAGTGTCGGGGAAGGGGGATGCGTCAGTTGCCCATGGTTTCGAGGACATCGACCGCCACAGGCTCCGACCTGTTGCAGAACCTGCCGGGGTTCGAGTCGTACTCGCCTTGAAGCCTGGCGAAGATATCGCCGATCTCCTCGGAACTGGCGTTGATGTCCATGACTTCCTCCTCGACCGAGAGGTCGAGGTTTTCACGTTGGTTGTCGGTGGCCTCGACGTCGGTGTTGCAGAGCCGCATCATGAATTGGGTGCGGTAATAATCCTCGAGCTTGTCGGCCTGAGCGGCCGGTGCGGTGAGAAAAACCAGGGAAATGGCTGTCGTCAGCAGCTTCGCAGGACGGGTGCGTGACATTGGCAATCCTCTTTCGAATCGGCTCCTGGCGGCGAACGCTGCAAGGGCCAGTTGTAAAAATTCGCGCAAGTTGTACCTGCCAGTCGCTAATACGCCGCGACTCAGAACGGCTGATTTTTATTGATTGCTCATTCAGAACTGTGGATTTCGCTGGAATCCACTGAATGCTCGCTCAGAATTCTGCTCTATGCTTGCCGGTAGGTTAATCGGTGTCTTTCAATTCAACATATCTGCCAGCCGTCCAGCGATACCAGGCAAAGACCGGTGCTTTCAGGTCGCCCTTCGCGTCAAATGCAATGTCGCCCAATACGGTCGCAATTGGCCGGCCGGACCTCAGCTCCGAGGCAACAGCCCTGCCTTCGGTGGTGCCCGCCATTGCTGCTGCCGCAGCCCAGGCTTGCACGGCGGCATAGGCATGAAGCGTGTGGCCCTCGGGGACGATGTCGTGGTCCTGGAAGTCGCGGACGATGGCGGCGGCCGTGGCAAGGCCCATGGGATCCATGGGAAAGGTCATCAGAGTTCCCTCAGCGGCAGCGCCGGCAATGGTGCCGTACTCGTCGGTGACCAGCGTGTCGGCCGCGATCAGCTGGGCGGTGACCGCGTCGGCGCGCAGCCGGGCCGCGAGCAGCCCCAGCTCAGGGTGATAACCGCCCATATAGACGACGCCAACTCCCGCGGATCTGATCCTGGCGCTCAGCGCCGAGAAGTCCTTGTCGCCCTGCCTGAAGGAGGCGCTCAAGGCCACCTTGCCGCCACCCTGCACGACTGCCGCCCGGAACCGCTCGGTGAGAAGCTTCGAGAAGGGGGTGCCGTCGTCGACCACGGCGACAGCAACACCGGGGTATTTCTCAGCAACGTATCTGCCTGCGAAGGTGCCCTGGGCATCATCGCGCGGGCAGACCCTGTGAACGTTCCAGTCGCCCTCATCAGTGAATTTCGGTGCCGAAGCGGCTGGTGAGATCATGACGACGCCGGCCGCGGCATAGACGGGCGCAGCAGGGATGGAGGCGAAGCTGCAGAAGTGACCGGCCACAAAGGCGATGTGCCTCGCGACCAGTGTCCGGGCAGCCTCGACCGCCTTCCTAGGGTCGCAGGCGTCGTCGGCGACGTCAAGCAGCAACCGCTCACCGTTGACACCTCCCGCGGCATTGATGTCGGCGACGGCGCGCTCAGCGCCGCGCACGATCTGGCGGCCGAACTCGGCATACTGGCCAGTCGTCGGCCCGACGACCGCGATGCGGATCTCGGCCGCTGCGAGGCCAGCCTGCACGCTCAGAGCGGCTACCAATGCAACAAGACTACAGCAGGCCTTCTTCATGGTCAGAACCGTGAATCACTCCCTGACATCTGCCACACTATAACAAAGGACCCGCGCATTGGCTTGCGCGGGTCCCCCAGCAAACGATGTGTGAGGCTTACTGGATCGAGGGATCCTCGGCATACTTGCCGGCCGACCACTTGTACCAGACATACTTGGCGTCCTTGATATCGCCCTTGGAATCGAGGCTCAGGTCGCCGAGAACGGTGTGGAGGGTATTTCCTGCACGAAGCCACTCGGCAATCTTCTTGCCGTCGGTGGTGCCGGTCGCGGCCACGCCCTGGGCCCAGGCTTGAATGGCGGCATAGGCATAGAGCGTGTAGCCTTCCGGATCATAGCCCGCCGCCTTGAACTCCTCGACGATCTTGGCCGCTGAGGGGAAGTTGCGGGGTTCGGGCGCGAAGGTGAAAATCATGCCTTCACCGGCATCACCCGTGATGCTCCAGAACTCCTCGGTGTTGAAGGCGTCACCCGAGATCATCAATGCGCCCATGCCCTGGTCGCGCATCTGGCGAAGGATCAGGCCGCCTTCGGTGTGGTAGCCGCCGACATAGACGACATCGATGCCAGCGTCCTTCATCTTGGAGACGAGGGCCGTGTAGTCCTTTTCACCGGCAGTGTAGGATTCGTTCATGGTCTCAGTGACGCCAGCGGCGTTCAACGCCTTGCGGGTCTCATCGGCGAGGCCTTTTCCGTAGGCTGACTTGTCGTCGATAATGGCGATTTTCTTGTCCTTGTAATGCTTGGCGATGAAGTTGCCGGCGACAATGCCCTGAGCATCGTCACGGCCGCAGACGCGGTGGGTGTTCCAGTCGCCTTCGTCAGTGAATTTGGGGTTGGTTGAGGCAGGGGTAATCTGCAGGATGCCTTCCTCGGCATAGACCTTGGAAGCTGGAATCGATGAACCCGAACAGAAGTGTCCGGCCATGAACTTGATGCCCTTCGATACCATCTGGTTGGCGACAGCCACCGCCTGCTTCGGGTCGCAGGCATCGTCGCCAATTTCCAGCACCAGCTTCTCGCCAGCGACGCCGCCGGCAGCATTGAGGTCGGCAACAGCCTTCTCGGCGCCGCGCTTCAGCTGCTCACCAAACGAGGCATACTGGCCGGTGATGGGGCCAGCGACGCCGATGGTGATGTCGGCCCAGGCCGAAGACGCAGCGACCATCGCGGCGAAGCTGACGGCTGCGCCAGTCAGAAGAAATTTCTTCATCTAAGGATTCTCCCTTGGGTGTTTGACCCTGTCGGATCTTTCGGGGCTTGCTGCCCCTTGGCACACCTTCTAGCCGCTCGCTCCGTTCAAGAAAAGGGGGTTATGAACTGCCGTTCGATCCACCCCCTTAATTTCCCTTGGGTTTCCAGGAGAACGGCCCCGACCGCTCATACAGCCAGGGATACTGCCGGGTCATCTGGTGCGTGCGCATGAGCCGATAGCCGAACAGTGCGGCCAGCACCAGCACGATGAAGTCGACCAGGAAGTAATGCAGCGTGAAGAGCGAACCGTTGAACAGAGCATAATGCAGGAAACGCAGGGCCATAGCCATTGGCACCATATAGGCAACGGGCATCCACAGCGGGCGCCATTTCTGGGCGAGGGCGCGGCCCGCCAGAAAGGCGGCGCCGCCGGCGATGACCACCGTCATGATGAGGAAGTTCCAGACATTGTGCTCGATGATGAGGCTCATACTTTGGCTGCCTTGCTAATGGGCGCCGCCCTCAAGATAGGCGGCGCGGATTTCGGGTCTCGCCAGCAGTTCCTTGCCGGTGCCCGACATGGTGATCTTGCCATTCACCATCACATAGGCGCGATGGGCCAGTTTCAGGGCGTGGAAGGCGTTCTGCTCGACAAGAAACACAGTGAGACCTTCCTGTGCGTTGAGCACCCTGATCGCGTCGAAGATCTGGCGGACGATCAGTGGCGCGAGGCCCAGGGACGGCTCATCGAGCAGGAGCAGACGCGGCCTTGCCATGAGCGCGCGGGCAATGGCCAGCATCTGCTGCTCGCCGCCGGACAGCGTGCCGCCGCGCTGATTCTGGCGTTTCTCGAGTATCGGGAACATCTTGAAGACGCGGGCGCAGTCCTCGGCGAAGAACTTCGGGTCGACAATCGCGGCGCCCATCTGGAGATTCTCGATGACGCTCATGCGGGGGAAGATGCGCCGGCCCTCGGGAGACTGGGCGATGCGCAGCCTGGCGATCACATGAGTCGGCAAGTGGGTGATGTCATGGCCATCGAAGGTGATGGTGCCCGAGCGGGCGCGCGGGGCACCGCAGATGGTCATCATCAGCGTCGATTTCCCGGCACCGTTGGAGCCGATCAGGGTCACGATCTCGCCCTGGTTTACATCGAGATCAATGCCACGCAGGGCCTGAATCTTGCCGTAGAACGTCTCGACGCCACGGACCGACAGGAGGGAGGTCATCCGCGCACCTCCTTCTTCGCCGCCGCAATGGCGGCGCGCTCCTCCGCTTCATCGTCGACACCGAGATAGGCGCGGATGACCGCCGGATCGGACTTCACCTGAACAGGCGTACCGTCGGAGATCTTTTCGCCATAGTCGAGCACCACGATATGGTCGGATATGCCCATGACCACGCTCATGTCGTGCTCGATCAACAAGATGCCGATCTTTTCGTCGTGCTTGATCGACAACAGGAGCTTGTTCAACTCCTCCGACTCGCGCGGATTGAGACCCGCAGCAGGCTCATCGAGGCAGAGCAGGGTAGGGCCGGTGCACATGGCGCGGGCGATTTCCAGGCGGCGCTGGGCGCCGTAGGGCAGATCGCCGGCCGGATCGTCGGCTCGGTCGATGAGGCCGGTGCGTTCCAGCCAGAATTTTGCCCTCTCGATTGCCTGGCGTTCCGCCTGCTTGTAACCGGCGGTGCCGAAGATGCCGGCGACAGTAAAGCCGGAAGCGCGCATCAGGGTGTTGTGCTGCGCGACGACGAGGTTCTCAAGCACCGTCATGCCGGCGAACAGGCGGATGTTCTGGAACGTGCGCGCCACCTTCGCATGCTGGGCAATACGGAAGTCGTCCATGCGCTCCAGAATGAACTGGCGGCCGTCGGCATGATGCAGCTGGATCATGCCTTCGGTCGGCTTGTAGAAGCCGGTAATGCAGTTAAACACGGTGGTCTTGCCGGCGCCATTGGGACCGATCAGAGCGGTAATGTCATTGCGCGCGGCAGTGAATGACAGGTTGTCGATGGCGGTGAGGCCGCCGAAGCGCATGGTCAGATGGTCCACCTGCAGCAGCGGATCGACTTCCCAGCTCGCCATGCTCAACCGTGTCCCTGGGCCACGAGGTCAGCGGAGACGGCCTTCTTCTCCCTGAGATAGACGGTCGGTTCGCGCCTGGTGACGAGGCCGCGCGGGCGCCAGCGCATGATGAGCACCATGGCGAGGCCAACCGCCAGCATGCGGTACTGCACCGGATCGAAACCGGCGGGCATGATCATCTTAAGCACATCCATTTCGCGGAACAGCTCGAAGGCGCCGATGATCACCACCGCCGAAATGACGACACCGATCTGCGATCCAAGGCCACCGAGCACCACGATGGCAAGGATGATTGCCGATTCCATGAAAACAAAGGACTCGGGACTGATGAAACCCTGGCGGGTGGCGAAGAAGGAACCGGCAAAGCCGCCGAACATGGCGCCGATGGCAAAGGCGGTCAGCTTGGTGTTGGTGGTGTTGATGCCGAGCGAACGGCAAGCAATCTCATCCTCGCGCAGCGCCTCCCAGGC
>CAZIXE010000062.1:0-22247 GCA_964543235.1 uncultured Rhizobiaceae bacterium
CCTTCTTGGGAAACAGCGACCGGACCCGCACATAGGCCCGCACCGCACCGATTTCACGAAGCTCGTCCAGTTCGAAAATCCCGGCCTCGGCGAGGAGCCTCGCCGATTTCGGTCCCAGGTTGCGCAGCGAACCGGCTGGCCGCTTAGCCTGTGGCCGCCTCAATGGCGTCCTCGAAGGTGCGCAGGCCGGTTCGCGGTGCCGAGACCAGCACCGCCATGTTGCCGGGCCGGTGTTCGTTCCTCCACATCTTCATATGCGCCTTCGGAATATCCTGCCAGGAATAGACCTCGGACATGCACGGATCGATCCGCCGCGCCATCACCAGCTTGTTGGCGTTCGAAGCCTGCAGGAGATTGGCGAAATGCGAACCCTGCACCCGCTTCTGATGCATCCACAAATAGCGCGCATCCATGGTGAGGTTGTAGCCGGTGGTGCCGGCGCAGATGACCACCATGCCGCCGCGCTTGACCATCAGGACGGATACCGGGAATGTCGACTCGCCCGGGTGCTCGAACACGATATCGACATTGTTTCCCTTACCGGTGTAGGTCCAGATGGCCTTGCCGAATTCGCGCGCGCCCTTCAGCCATTCATTGTACTCGGCAGTGCCGACTGCCGGCATCTGGCCCCAGCACTTGAACCCTTTGCGGTTGATGACGCCCTTGGCGCCAAGCTGCATGACGAAATCGCGCTTGTCGTCATCCGAGATGACGCCGATGGCGTTGCCCCCCGCCGTGGCGATGAGCTGGATGGCCATCGACCCGAGCCCGCCTGAAGCACCCCACACCAGGACATTCTGCCCGGGCTTCAGGGTATGTGGCCGGTGGCCGAACAGCATGCGGTAGGCGGTGGCCAAAGTCAGCGTGTAGCAGGCAGCCTCTTCCCAGGTCAGATGCTGCGGCCGCGGCAGCAGTTGCCGCGCCTGCACCCGGCAGAATTGGGCGAAGGAACCGTCCGGCGTTTCGTATCCCCAGATCCGTTGCGAAAGCGAATACATCGGGTCGCCGCCATTGCACTCTTCGTCGTCGCCATCATCCTGATTGCAGTGGATCACCACTTCGTCGCCGACTTTCCAGCGCTTCACCTTGGCCCCCACGGCATAGATGATGCCCGAGGCATCGGAGCCGGCAACATGGAAGGGGTTCTTGTGTCCGTCGATCGGCGATACCGGCTTGCCCAGCGACGCCCATACGCCGTTGTAGTTGACCCCCGCCGCCATCACCAGGACGAGGCATTCGTCCTCGCCGATCGCCCAGGTGGGGACCACCTCGATCTGCATCGCGCTGTCAGGCGGCCCATGCCGGTCCTGCCGGATGCACCACGCATACATCCTGGCCGGCACATGTCCGAGCGGCGGAATCTCGCCGACCTCGTAGAGGTCCTTCACCGGTGTATTGATGTTAGCCGGGGTCTCGAGTTTCCCGGCAATCGCAGACGCAGCCATTCGCCACTCCTCGCCAGTTCGCCTGTGATCATAAGGAAGCCATTGGACATTGCATTGCAACAAAAGTCCACTGCGGCGGTCTGACCCAGACTTGAGCAAAATCCTAGGGAATCTTGAAGCAAATCCGCTGCGACATTGATAAAAATCGCCGGCCGCGCCGCAATCATCCGGAAACTGCATCATTAGCCATTCGTTTACTAAGGCGCCGTTCAACGCCATAGTCCTCCCTGAATCGCCAGACGTCGGGGAGACATCGCGATGGAAGAACTGGTTACTGCAATAGCCAATGGTTTCGGGGTCCTCGACCATCTGCCCTACATGCCCGACACTGCCGAGATCCTGGCCCTGTCACCCGAGAAGGTCTCGATTGCCGCCATTTTCAGCGGCGCCGGTTCGGTGATCCTCGGCAAGTTCACCGGCAGCGTCGGCTATCTCACCCTTCCCATGAACTACTGCGCCCTGTTCTTCGGGGCCGTCATGGGCAATTGGGCTCTTTCGGGGGTCCGCATTCCGATGCTCGACGCCACCTTCCAGACGCCGATGCTGTTTGCCGTGGCCGGCATGATCGTGACAGCGCTCGCCGTCCTGATGTTCACCAAGACCGAGCAGTACTGACCGGCCGGCCGCCCGGGCTGCGTCGAAGGTTGCGTTGCAGCGCAACAATCTCCATGCTTTCATGTGCCGATGACGACACGCGACAAGCCTTGGATCTTCCGCACCTACGCCGGCCACTCCACCGCCGTCGAGAGCAATAGGCTCTACCGGTCGAACCTCGCCAAAGGGCAGACCGGCCTGTCCATCGCATTCGACCTGCCGACCCAGACCGGCTACGATTCCGACCACGTGCTTGCCCGTGGCGAAGTCGGCAAGGTCGGCGTTCCGGTTTGCCACATCGGCGACATGCGCACCCTCCTCGCGGGCATCCCGCTCGGCGAAATGAACACCTCGATGACCATCAACGCCACTGCCGCCTGGCTCCTGGCGCTCTACGTGGCGGTGGCCGACGAGCAGGGTGTGCCGCGCGAGCGTCTGCAGGGCACCACGCAGAACGACATCATCAAGGAATATCTCTCGCGCGGGACCTACGTGTTTCCCCCGCAGCCCTCGATGAAGCTCATCACCGACACCATCGCATTCTCGTGCCGGCACATGCCGAAATGGAATCCGATGAACGTTTGCTCCTATCATCTTCAGGAAGCGGGCGCGACGCCGGTTCAGGAACTGGCCTTTGCCCTCGCCACGGCCGTTGCCGTGCTCGATGCTGCGCGGGCCAGCGGCGAGATCACCGCTGCCGAGTTCCCCCAGGTGGTCGGCCGCATTTCTTTCTTTGTCAACGCCGGCATCCGCTTCGTGACCGAACTCTGCAAGATGCGGGCCTTCTGCGAGCTCTGGGATGAGATCTGCAGGGAGCGATTTGGCATTGCCGACGAGAAGCTCCGGCGCTTCCGTTATGGGGTGCAGGTCAATTCCCTGGGCCTCACCGAGCAGCAGCCGGAGAACAATGTCTACCGCATACTGCTTGAAATGCTGGCGGTTGTCCTCTCCCGCAATGCGCGCGCCCGCGCCGTGCAGCTTCCCGCCTGGAACGAGGCGCTTGGCTTGCCGCGGCCATGGGATCAGCAGTGGTCCCTGCGCATGCAGCAGATCGTCGCCTACGAGACCGACCTCCTTGAATACGGTGACATCTTCGATGGGTCGCGCGAGATCGCCGCGAAAGTAGAGGAACTCAAGACCGCCGCCCGCCTGGAACTCGATCATGTCCTCGCCATGGGAGGTGCCGTCGCGGCGATCGAGCAGGGCTACATGAAGCAGCAACTGGTGGCGTCCAACAGCCAGCGCCTGCAGGCCATCGAGTCCGGTGACATCACGATCGTCGGTGTAAACGCCTACACGACTTCGGAGCCGTCGCCGCTCGAAACCGCGGAGGGCAACGCCATCCTGACGGTGGACGACAATGTGGAGTACGAGCAGGTCGAGCGCCTCAAGGCCTGGCGCGGATCGCGCGACCGGGCGGCCGTGCGCGACAGCCTCGCGATGCTGCGTGATGCCGCGCAGCGGGGGCTCAACATCATGGAGCCGTCGATAGCTTGCGCGAGGGCGGGCGTGACGACCGGAGAATGGGCCCAGACACTCCGCGAGCTCTTTGGCGAGTATCGCGCCCCGACCGGCGTACGCCTTCTCATGCGGAGCGGGGACGCCGCCGATCTTGCCGAGATTCGCAAGGCGGTCGCGGCGCTATCCGAACGTCTGGGCACACCGGTCAGGTTCCTGGTCGGCAAGCCGGGGCTCGACGGCCATTCCAATGGCGCCGAACAGATCGCCGTTCGCGCTGCCGACTGCGGTTTCGAGGTCTCCTACGATGGCATCCGCCTGACTCCCGAGCAGATCGTCACCATGGCCAGGGAGACCGGAAGCCATGTGGTCGGCTTGTCCATTCTTTCGGGATCGCATGTGCCCCTGGTGCGCGACGTGATGAACCGCATGCGTGCCGCCGGGCTCGGCCATGTGCCGGTGGTGGCCGGCGGCATCATCCCCGCCGAAGATGTCCACATTCTCAGGCAGCTCGGCGTGGCCCGGGTCTACACCCCGAAGGATTTCAACCTGAACCGCATCATGATGGACCTTGTGAAGCTGGTGGAATCGGGCGAGAACGAGCGCGCCGCCTGACCGCGCCCGCCCTTCATGAACGCCATCCTCACGACCATCCTGCCCGTCTTCGGGCTCATCGCTCTGGGCTATCTGGCGGCCAGGTTCCGCTATATCACTGCGACCGCCGCACAGGGCCTGACCCAGTTCGTATTCAACATGGCCATCCCGGCCCTGCTTTTCCGCACTGTTGTCATGATGGCCGATCAGCCGGTCTCGCCATGGCCGCTGTGGGGGGCCATGTTCGGTGGGCTGGCCATCGTCTGGGTCGTCACCTCGCTGGTTGCTGCCAGAGTGCCGGAACTCAGCGAAGCCGGTGGCGCGTCCGCGTCCATGGCCACAACTTTCGGCAATGTGGCCCTGCTGGGCCTGCCGCTCTCGGTCGCTCATTTCGGCCAGGAGATCGCCGTTCCCGTGTCGCTGATCCTGTCGATCCACGCGGCCGTTCTGTGGTTTGTGGCGACCGCCCAGATCGAGACGGTCCGCCAGGGCCACATGCCTTCGTGGCCGGCCCTGTTCAGGGAGCTGACGGCCAACCTGGCACGCAATCCGATAGTCCTGTCATTGGTGGCCGGCGCACTTTGGCGCCTGACCGATGTCGGGCTGCACCCGGTACCTGACCGCCTGCTCGAACTCCTCGGCGATGGCGGCATCCCCAGCGCGCTGGTGGCGCTCGGACTGTCGCTGGCTTCCTACAGCCTCAAGGGCCAGTGGAACGCCATTGCCATTCTGCTGGCCTTGAAGATGGTCCTCCTGCCTGTGGCCGTCTGGGCGCTGGCAACCCATGCCGTGAGCCTGCCGCCGTTGTGGATCAAGGCCGCCGTCCTGCTGGCTGCCATGCCGACCGGTGCCAACGCCTATCTGTTTGCGCAGCGTTACAACTCCGGCACCGCCCCGGTTTCCGGCGCGGTGACCCTGGGCACCGGCATCGCCATATTTACGGTGGCAGCCCTTCTCTGGCTGATGGACCGTGGCTTCGTCTGAGTTGCCGCTACCGCGGAATCAGCACCCAGTAGTCCAGTTCAAGCACCACCCCCGGCGCATCCGCCGATGCCGCCTCGGCCGGGAAGGTGCTGCAGGGCAGATCGCGCGTGGCCCGCGTCACCACCCGCAGCGCACCGACATCGCTCCGCGAGTTGAGATCGGCCTTGTCCACGATCTCCGACCACGCGAACACCGTGCCGCCGGCAAACAGTGGCGCGACATGGCGGCCGCCATTGATCGCCGCGATATGGAAAGCGTTCTGCAGCCCGTTGAATGTCAGGGCCCGGGCCAGCGATATCACGTGCCCGCCATAGATGAGGCGCCTGCCGAACCGGCCCGTGGCCTCTTCGAACTGATTGAAGTGCACTTTTGCGGTGTTCTGGTAGAGCCGTGTCGCCATCTGGTGTTCGGCATCCTCGACGGTCACGCCGTCCACATGGTCGATCCTCTCGCCCACCCGATAATCGTCGAAGCGGTTGGCCGATCCCGAGAGCTCATCGTCCCACTTGTTGCAGTCAATGGGTGGGCAGGCCTTTCCCAGCAGCTCAGGGGCGACAACGGCGGGCAGCGGCGGGATCACCGGCTCGGGTGCCGCGGATTTCTCGTCCCGCTTGCGCACCATCACCCAGCGCACATAGGACAGTACCGGCTCGTCCTTTTGATTCAGTCCCGTCGAGCGCACATAGACGGTACCGGTCTTGCCGTTTGAGTTCTCCTTGAGGCCGATGATTTCCGATACCGTGGACAGCGTATCGCCGACATAGACCGGCTTGTGGAAAATGCCCTCGGCATAACCCAGATTGGCGACGGCATTGAGCGAGATGTCGGGCACCGTCTTGCCGAACACGGTGTGAAAGACCAGCAGGTCGTCGATCGGCGCATGCGGATAACCCACATCGAGCGCGAAGGTCTTGGCGCTCTGCACGGCAAAGCGGCAGCCGTACAGCGCCGTATAGAGCTGCATGTCGCCGCGCCAGAGCGTGCGCGGCGTCGCATGCCGGAGCGTCTGGCCAACGGCGAAGTCCTCGAAGAAATTGCCCGGGCTGGTCTTGCTCATGCGGCGATTGCCTCGGCGATCGTCACCACCCGCCGCGCCATCGCCAGATGCAGCCGCTCGACCATGCGTCCCTCGACGGTGATCACGCCCTTCCTGTCGTTCTCGGGCAGCGCAAAGGCGGCGATGATCTTCCGCGACCATTCGACCTCCCCTTCGCTCGGCGAGAACAGCTCGTTGCAGGGCGCAACCTGCGCCGGGTGAATCAGCGTCTTGCCGTCCATCCCCAGTGTGCGGCCCTGTTCGCACTCCAGCCGGAAGCCTGCTTCATCGCGGAAATCGTTGTAGACGCCGTCGATGACATCGAGGCCATAGGCCCGCGCCGCCAGCACCGTCATGGAGAGCCAGGGCAGGATGGCGAACCGCCCGCCGGTTGCACTCGCCCGCGACTCCTTGAGAAGGTCATTGGTTCCCAGCACCAGGCAGGCGAGCCGCGCCACGGCGTGAACGGACGCAATCTCCCGCACATTGAAGATGGCCATCGGCGTTTCCATCATCGCCCACATCCGGGTTTCTTCCGGCCCTCCGGCCGAGCCGAAGATGCGGGCCGCGCTGATGACGTCCCCCGGCCGGGCGACCTTCGGGACCAGCACCGCGTCCGGTCCTGCCGCCGCCGCCGCGCGCAGGTCGTCGACGCCCCACGGCGTATCGATGGCATTGACCCGGATCACGATTTCGCGCTTGCCATAGGCGCGGGTTCTGACCGCCGCGACGACATTGTCGCGCGCCTGCGCCTTGGCGTCGGGTGCCACCGAATCCTCGAGATCGAGGATCAGGGAATCGGCATTGATCGACTTGGCTTTTTCCAGGGCCCGCTCATTGGCTCCCGGCATGTAGAGAACGCTGCGGCGCGGACGTATGGTCATCGGCATCACCCCCAAAACTGCGCCGGGACCTTATCTGCTGCAGTGCACAATGTGAAGTGGACATTGCGGTCGACATTCGGCTAACTCCCGCCATGACCAGACATGTCGATGTAGCCATTGTCGGCGGCGGGATCGTCGGCAGTGCGACCGCCTATTACCTGATGAAGCACGGTTTTGGCGGGTCGGTCGCCATCATCGAACAGGATACGAGCTACACGCGAGGCTGCACCGCCCTGTCTTGCGGCGGCATCCGGCAACAGTTCTCCACGCCGGAGAACATCGCCCTGTCGAAGTTCGGCTTGAACCTGATCCGCAACCTCAAACAGGAGTTCGGGCCGGAGGCCGATGTCGGCTTCAAGGAACAGGGCTACTTGATCCTTGCCACCCGCCACGGCGAAACCATCCTGCGCGACAACCATGCCGTTCAGAAAGCGCATGGAGCCGACAACATCCTCCTGGATGCCGGTCAGCTTGCCACCCGCTTTCCCTGGCTCAACACCGAGGGCCTGGCGCTCGGCTGCTTCGGTATCAGCGGTGAGGGCTGGCTCGATCCCTATTCCTTCATGGGCCTGTTCCGCAAGGCGGCCATGGCCCGCGGCGTCGATCTCGTTCAGGGTCAGGTCTGCGCCCTTGCGAGGGCCAATGGCCGCATCAACAGCCTCGAACTGTCCGACGGATCGAAGCTCGGCTGCGGCGTCCTCGTCAATGCGGCTGGCGCCGGCGCCGGGCAACTCGCCCAAATGGCCGGCCTCGCCCTCCCGGTCGGCCCGCGCAAGCGTTATGTCTACGTCTTCGATTGCCAGGGAGCGGATGACGCCCTGCACAAGGCCCCGCTGCTTGTTGATCCCTCCGGATTCTATGTCCGGCCCGAGGGCCGCAACTTCATCTGCGGCCTCTCGCCGGAAGAACACGAGGAACCTGCCGCCATCGACTGGGACGTCGATTATGCCTGGTTCGAGGAGCGCATCTGGCCGAACCTGGCGGCGCGCATCCCCGCCTTCGAGGCGATCAAGGTGATCAATGCCTGGGTCGGGCATTATGACTACAATGCCCTCGACCAGAATGGCGTCTTCGGACCCCATCCCGACCTGCCGAACTTCCTCTTCGCCAACGGCTTCTCCGGCCACGGGCTCCAGCAGGGCCCGGCTTCCGGCAACGCCACCGCCGAATGGATCATCCATGGCGAATACCGCACCATCGATTTGACGCGCTTCCGCTACGAGCGGATCGCACGCAACGAGCCCCTGTTCGAGAAGAACATCATCTGATGGCGATCCACGTTCTGTCGGTCTCCTCGCAGGTCGCCTACGGCCCGGTGGGGAATTCGGCGGCCGTCCCGGCCATGGAGGCCCTGGGCCTGGTGGTCCACCCCGTTCCGACCGTCATTCTCTCCAACCATCCCGGCCATGGCGCGCCTGCCGGATTTCGCGCCGAAGCGCGGCACATCGGTGCCATCCTGGGCGCCCTCGAGAACCTCGGCGTGCTGGCGCGTTGCGCTGCCGTGCTCACCGGCTATTTCGCAGCCAACGACCAGGTCCATGCCGTGGCCCATGCCATCCGCCGCATGAAGGTTGCCGCTCCCGGCCTCTACTATCTCTGCGACCCGGTGCTGGGCGACGATCCCAATGGCCTTTATGTCCCCGCCGCCGTGGCCGGGGCGATCCGCGACGAATTGCTGCCGCTGGCCGACTGTGTCGCGCCCAACCGCTTCGAACTTGCCTTCCTGTCCGGGCAGGCGGTCACCTCGCTTGACAGTGCCGTGGCAGCCGCACGCGCCCTCGCCTGTCCGGAAATCCTCGCCACATCCATCCCGGCAGGGAATGATCGCCTCGCCACGCTGGCCGTCACCCCGGACGGCCTCTCCGAACATCGCTCACCCCGCCTCGACCGCATTCCCCATGGCACCGGCGACATGCTGGCGGGCCTCTATCTGGCGCACCGCGCCAAGGGCGCGCCACCGTCCTCGGCGCTGACGGGCGCCATGGCCATCCTGGAACGGGTCATTGCCGCCAGCGCCGGCAGCACCGTCCTGAACCTCGCGGATGGCCTCAAGTGACTCCGGTCATCGGCGTCGACGGCTGCCGCGCCGGCTGGATCGCCGTGCTCTGGGGCGCGGCCGTCGAGCATCGCCTGTGCCGGAGTTTTGCTGAAGTTCTCGGCTTGCCGGGCGAGATCATAGCCGTGGACATGCCGATAGGCCTTCCCGAGACGGCCGGCCGGCCAGCGGATCGCGAGGCCCGTTCGAAACTGGGTGAGCGCCAGTCGAGCCTGTTCGCGGTTCCCGCCCGCGCCGCCGTGATGTGCGAGAGCTTCGCCGAGGCCTGTGCCGTCAACGCTGCCCTGTCCGATCCGCCCAGGAAGGTCTCGCGCCAGTGCTTCAACCTGTTTCCCAGAATCCGCGAGATCGACGCCCTCATGACCGCTGCCCTGCAGCACCGTGTATTCGAGTCGCATCCGGAATTGGCCTTCTGGGCCATGAATGGCGCATGCTCCGTGCCCCTGCCCAAGAAAGTGAAGAGCCAGCCGCACCCGCCGGGCCTTGCCTTGCGCCGGCAGTTGCTGGGCGATGCCGGCTTTCCCATTGATGACCTGCCGCCCATCGCCTATCGCCGCGCCGATGTTGCGGCGGACGATCTCCTGGATGCCTGCGCCTGCGCCTGGGTGGCGCGCCGCATTCTCGACGGCCGGCATCTCCGCTTTCCCGCCGATCCGCCCCGTGATGCCAGGGGCCTCAGAATGGAGATCAACGCATGATCGGCCGCGCCGCCATTGCCGCGACCTATGAACGGATCGCTCCCTTCATCCGCCGCACCCCGGTGATCGAAGCCGGCGTCCCGGGCGTCGCCACCCCCGTGGCCCTCAAGCTCGAACTCCTGCAGCACAGCGGTTCCTTCAAGGCGCGCGGCGCCTTCGCCAACCTGCTGGGCAGCACCGTGCCGGCAGCCGGTGTGGCGGCCGCTTCCGGCGGCAACCACGGCGCTGCCGTCGCCTATGCCGCCATGCGCCTCGGCATTCCCGCCCGCATCTTCGTGCCCGACATCGCTTCGCCTGCCAAGCTCGCGCGGATCGGGAGCTACGGCGCCGCGATCGTCCAGGGTGGCGCCAACTACAGCGAGGCACTGGCCGCCTGCATGACCCATGTGAACGCGGCCGGCGCCCTCAATATCCACGCCTATGATGCCGAGCCCACCCTGCTCGGCCAGGGCTCCGTGGGCCTCGAGATCGAAGAGCAGCTGCCGGAGATCGACACCCTCCTTGTTGCCGTGGGCGGCGGCGGCCTGATCGGCGGCATCGCCGCCTGGTTCGCAAGCCGGATCAGGGTGGTGGGCGTGGAGCCCGAAACATCGAATGCGCTTCACGCCGCCCTGGCCGCGGGCCAGCCGGTGAAGGTCGAGCCCTCGGGCATCGCCGCCGACTCGCTCGGCGCCAGCTTTGCCGGCAAGCTGGCCCTCGCCATCGCCAGACGCCATGTCGATCATGTCGCGCTGGTGAGCGACGACGATATCCGCCGCGCCCAGTGCTGGCTGTGGGAACACGCGCGCCTGGTCACCGAGCCGGGTGGCGCCGCCGCCCTCGCCGCCCTGCTCGCCGGGCGTTACCGGCCCGAACAGGGCGAGCGCATTGCCGTTCTTGTTTGCGGCGCCAATACCGAGCTGCAGAGCTTTGCACAATCCATCGCCAGCCTTACATGATCTTGAACCGGCTCTGGATCTGCACCTGCGCCTTGCGCAGCTCGTGCTCGATGCGGAACCGCTCCATCTCGCGATGATCATGGGCGATCCGTGACGGCCGGCTGCGCCGCGCCAGAAGCTGCAGCAGCCGCGAGCCGATACTGGGCTTGGCAATCCGCCCGGCGAGCCGGGCCTCCATGTCGAAAGTAAACATTGTCCTTTCGCGCGCCCGCTTCACGCGGCGCACGTCCCTATGGGTCGAATTGTCAGAGGGCTGATCGATCCGCGCGCCGGCAGGCGGCGGACGAATCAGGCGTCCCGTTCAGTGTGGAAGAGAAGTGAGCAGCCGCTCAGATGCAATGCCAACCCGGGACCCGAGCCCGGGGGCTCGGAGATCAGAGGTAAACCTCCAGACGCTTTGTCATCATTGCGATCTCCTTTCGCGGTTCAAGAACGCGCGCTCAATAGCATGAGTCGGCGTGCGGCGGAATCGGAATTCCGCCGGCGATGGTAAATTGATCGTGTCTGTGACGATCGCGCCACAAGCGCTCAGGCAGCCTTGCGCAGCAGCCCGCGGTTCATCAGCGTTTCCGCGATCTGCACGGTGTTGAGGGCGGCACCTTTGCGCAGATTGTCGGAGACCACCCACATGTTGAGGCCGTTCTCGATCGTCGCATCCTCGCGGATGCGGCTGACGAAGGTGGCGAAATCGCCGACGCATTCGACCGGCGTCACGTAGCCGCCGTCCTCGCGCTTGTCGACCACCATGCAGCCCGGCGCCTCGCGCAAGGCTTCGCGCGCCTCTTCCGCCGAGATCGGCCGCTCGAACTCGATGTTGACGGCTTCCGAATGGCCAACGAAGACCGGCACGCGCACGCAGGTTGCCGTGAGCCTGATCTTCGGATCGAGGATCTTCTTGGTCTCGGCATTCATCTTCCACTCTTCCTTGGTATCGCCGGAATCCATGAAGACGTCGATGTGCGGAATGCAGTTGAAGGCGATCTGCTTGGTGAACTTCTGAGGGGACGGCGTATCGGTGACGAAGATGCCCTTGGTCTGGTTCCACAATTCGTCCATGGCATCCTTGCCGGCCCCCGACACCGACTGGTAGGTGGCGACCACCACCCGCTTGATCCGCGCCATGTCATGCAGCGGCTTCAGCACCACCACGAGCTGCGCCGTCGAGCAGTTGGGATTGGCGATGATGTTCTTCCAGGCGGGCCGGCGCATGTACTCTTCGAGCGCTGCCGCATTGACTTCCGGCACGATCAGCGGCACGTCGGCGTCGTAGCGCCAGCACGAGGAGTTGTCGATCACGATCGCGCCCGCGGCACCGATCTTCGGCGACCACTCCCGCGACACGCCTGAGCCGGCCGACATCAGGCAAAAGTCGACGCCGCTGAAGTCGAAGGTTTCGAGATCGCGGCACTTGAGCGTGCTGTTGCCGAATGACACTTCCGTGCCGATCGACCGCCGCGAGGCGAGCGCCACGACTTCATCGGCGGGAAATTCCCGCTCGTCGAGGATGTTGAGCATTTCGCGCCCGACATTGCCGGTAGCGCCCACCACTGCGATTCTGTAGCCCATGAACCTGTTTCCTGTGTCTGGCCCTTCTCCCGCAGGGTTCTGGCTTGACCCCGGCCCGAAGGCGGTGACCGGCCCATCCCCCGCGGGAGATCGAAGCCGGGGGAGCGGACTTAAGGCGTTTTGGCCGTTTTGCCCGTGGATTTTCCCGCAACGGCGAGCGTCCGCCGGCCCGCGGAAGCGGCGGCGGCAAGGCAAAGGCTGGTGAACAGACGGGCCATCGGTCTCGACAATTGCTTGAACGGGCGGCGGTTGTATCAGCTTGTGGAGAACTGTCAATGCAGGCGGGTGCGCCGCGCTGGCCACAGTGCGCGCCCGGGGGAACCACGGGAGGTCATGGCAAACCTTCGCCGGTCGTCAGGACGTATCGGGCCTGAGGGCGTCGAAGGCGAGGCCGTGGCATTCGCGCAGCACGTGATCGACGTCATAAACCGCCACGCGGCGGTGGCCGGGCGGCGGCCCCGGACGGAGCGGCGAGGTGAAGGTTTGAACGGCCGCCTGCTGGCGCCTCGCCCGCCAGCGCACCAGCCGCCGCGCCTGGCGGGGCAGATCGTCGAGGGCGGCGCTGAGGGCCTGGAGCCGCTGGCGCAGGCGTTGGGCGGCGACCGTGTCATCGGCAGGCGGCGGCGCTGCGGGTTTCGCTTTTGCCCACAGGTGGGCCAGCGGCGCATCGGGCATGAAGACATGAATGCGCGGGATGCTGCGGGGCCCGCGGCTGCGGCGCTGCAACGCCAGGGCCTTGCGCCGGTCGAAGAGCCGGAACGCGGCGCGGCCGCCGGGCTTGCGGGGGATTGCCAGCCCCGCCGGCAGCGGCCGGGTGGCCGGAAGCTTCGCTACGAGACCCCGGGCGGCGATGACGATCAGCCGCCGCACCGCCGATTCGGCGGGGCAGAGAAGGCGCAGGATGGCCCGGTGCAGGGCGCGAGGGATCCGCTCGCCCCGGTCCTCGAGCATCGCCAGGATCGCGGCCAGAATGGCCATGAGCGCGTCTCGGTTGCGGCGGATGGCCAGGTCCCAGTCCATGGGTGTCGTCCCACCTCGTTATGAACAAACAGGGAACATACACGCTGGGAATAAACTGTCAAGAGCCTTTCGAGGAGGCAGCCGCTTTCGAGAGGCCGCTGTGCTCGCGGCCCTGTTGAAAGGCGCCGCCATACGCGCGGCTCAACACCTTTTCGTGGTCCGCCACAATGGAAGCATTCTTCGATCGACGACAAGTCCGGCTTCGGTAAGGTCGTCCTCTGACTTATGACCAGGCGCGCGAAGCTGTGATGTCACTCAATTGAAGAAAGAACTGATGAGGGACTGTTTGCGACTAATGAAGCCATCGGCCTGCATGCAGAGCGGATCGGCATTGCGCCATTTTGGCGCGCCATGAACCAAACGCCGGGCACGGCCGAGGCTCGTCACTTCGATCCGCTCCTGAAGTTCAAATCGGTTCACCGGGGTGGAGATGTCTCGTCGGTTCCACACATATCCATCAAGAGAGTTGCCTTCGCGTACGCAATCAAGCGTCGCGTAGTAGAATCCGGCCCGCGCCACCTTGGGCATGAGAAAGCCGTAGAGCACCGGCGTTTCTGGTGGCAACGGCGTGTAGACCTGGATACCGAAACCGGCAACCAGTGCCACTGCAAAACCGATAGGAATATACCGCCACTCTATCAAGCGAATTTCCGCACGAACAGTACCAGCCTCCTAACTTGCTGTCGTAATTTCGACACCTAGCCCGAAGTCAAGGGAGCGATGCTGTGACGCCGCTGGCTCGCCAGCCGGCTTCAAGCGTCGGGCTTGACCCGAGAGGCCATAAACTTCGCCGCATAATAAGCGGCATATGCAAGGATTGCGTTGACGATGAAAAGTGGCAGCATCCGCGCATAGGGATCAAGCCCCAGTTGCTCCCACCACTGCCACAGCGCGCCGAAAAGGAACAGCGAATAGACGGCAGCGGCGAGCAGCGGCAGCCATATCCGTCCTTGCTTGAAACCGGCAAGCGCCGCCGCGCCCATCATGATCCACACCGCAGGATCGCTTAGCTTGCCCGCAATCTGGCCGAGCAGAGCCGCGAGAAGTTCCATTTCCATCACCCCCTGATCTTTGGCGCAAATACGCTCACTTTCCCTGAGCGGCTGAAAGCCACTTCATAAGCGGACGTTACCTTGAAAGGGTGGCATTTTTATTGACCCTAAGTCAATGCCTTCCAAGGGGTTCGACGGAATATGGAGAGAAACCGAGAAAGGGCATCCGCCTGCCTTACGACGGGTATTGAGCTTCCACCGTCAGGACCAGTCTTGCGGGCGGCCTCTTGTGACGCATCACGTTAATATGAGCAGCATAGCATGACTGTCATCACCCCGCTTGTTCCTTCCAGCCTTCGCGTTCACGCCTTCGGGATCGATGGCGACTCCGTGGTCTGCGGATCGCGACGTGCCCAATGCGCTTGGTATCATGCGGCTATCTGTCGGTCAGGGAGGTGGTGGATAAGTGCGGCGGCGTGTCCGCCGGCCTGCTGCTGATGCGCTAGGCGATCGATATCCGGGAAGAAGTCACCTGAGATTGGGCGGCTCAGGATATCAGGCCCTTTCAGCTTGCCGCATGCGGCCGCAAGCTTGATTGCATTTACAGAAGCACCGGAAGCCTGTATATACATTGCATATACAGAGGAACACCCCATGACTGCCCTGAGCCTCCGGATAAGTGACAAGGACCGCCAGCTCATCGACCGGGCGGCCCAGGCCCTCAACAAGACGCGCACCGAATTCATGCTCGACAGCGCCCGCGCCGCGGCGACCGATGCGCTGCTCGACCAGCGGCTCTTCATGCTCGATGACAAGAGCTTCAAGGCCATGGAGAAGGCGATCGCCGATGCGCCCAAGGCCGCCGATGTGGCAAGAGCCTTGCGGCGGCGGCCTTCGCCGTGGAAGGCATAGACGCGCCCCGGCTGCTCGAAGCCGGTGACGATGCCGCAGGCTTTGACTGCGGCGTTCCCGTGCTCAATGACTGGCTTCGCAAGCGCGCCCTGCCCAATCACCTGAGCGGCGCGTCACGATGCTATGTGGCCACGATCGGCCGTCGCATCGTCGCCTACTACTGCCTCTCGGCCGGCGCCATCCACCACGAAGCCGTGCCGGGAAACATTCGCCGCAACATGCCGCAGCCCATTCCCGTCCTCGTCATGGGACGGTTGGCCGTCGACACGTCCTGTCAGGGTCGCGGCCTCGGACCCGCTCTTCTGCAGCATGCGCTGGAGCGGACGGCGGCGGCGGCCGAGATCGCCGGCATCCGCGCCCTTCTCGTCCACGCCAAGGACCAGAAGGCCTCGGCCTTCTACACGCACTTCGGCTTCGTGGCATCGCCGCTCGATCCGCTGACCCTGCTGGTGCGGATCTGAACCCGCCGGCGTTTGGGCCGCCGGTTGATCGCCGCCAGCCGCCTCTTCATGGGCCTCGACACGCAACTGATCGACGACGAAAAACATCAATGCGCAGAACCCGGCACCGTCATGCCAGCGCCGGCTGGGGTGACGAATGGGGGGAAGGATCGGGCCGCCGGTTGATCGCCGGCCCTCCCGGCGTTAGAATTCTCCCTTACTGTCGGAGGGGGACATGCCGATGCTGCTGTCACGGAGAGACCTGCTGGCGTCCCTGCTGGCTGCGGGCCTCATGCCGGCTGCGAGCCTCGAGGCCGCGGCGGAGGAGCCGTTCCCGGTCAATGCCGCGGAAGTGAAGAAGCTGGCCTACAAGTGGCAGCGCCGCGATGTCGAGTTCGCAACCCGCGAACCGGCGGGCACCATCGTCATCGACCATGGCAGCCGCTTCCTCTACCACGTGCTGGGCGGCGGCATGGCCACCCGCTACGGCGTCTCGGTCGGCAAGGGCAGCAAGGCCTGGTTCGGCGAGACGGTTGTCGCCCGGATGGTGAAATGGCCGGTGTGGACGCCGACCCCGGATCATCTCGAGCGCTACCCGAGCCTTGCCAAGTGGTCGGGCGGCATGCCCGGCGGGCCCGAGAACCCCATGGGCGCCCGCGCCCTCTACCTCTTCCAGGGCGACGTCGATACCACCTACCGCATCCATGGCGGCACCAAACCGCGCGACATCGGCCGCGCCATGACCGCCGGCTGTTTCGGCCTCCTCAATATCGACGCCATCCACCTCTGCGACCGCGTGGCGGTAGGCGCCAGGGTGGTGGTGACGAGGGGATAGAGTTGTCCGCCATCCGTGGAAGTGCCGGCCGCACTGTGCTAAGAACCGGCTCATGAACGCCATCGTCCGGAAGATACTCGATCGCGCCGCCCGCTGGCCCGAAGAGGACCAGGAGGAACTGGCCCAGGCCGCGCTCGAAATCGAGTTGCGCCGCCAGCCCGCTTACCACGCTTCCGCAGCCGAGCTTGCCGCCATCGATAGTGCGCTCGCCGAGATCGACCGCGGCGGCCTGGCGAGCGTGGCAGAGCTTGAGGCATTGCTGGCCAAGTATCGCAGCGCATGAAGCTGCGCTGGTCCGCGTCTGCTCTGGACGATCTCCGCGCCATTCTCCGCCACCTTGAAACCGAAAACCCCGTCGCCGCCTGTTATCCGATGCGACCGTCTTTCATGAGGCCTGTCATCCGAGCTGTCGAAGCCGACCCGTTCCAGTCACATCCCCGGATCGCGCGGGGGTGGCGGTGCGACCATCGCGATCACCCGGTAGACCGGCCCCAGGAAGGCGCCGATGACCGAAAGCGGCACGAAGCCGCTCTGCCAGAACCTCGGTCCCGGCGTGATGCCGTAGCCGAACGACAGCACGAGATCGACCATGAGGTATGCGGCACCGGCGGCAACCAGGTAATAGGCATGGCCGCCAATGCCGAACGCCTCGCCCGCCGCGAACAGGATGACGATCGCCAGCGTGGCGAGACCGATAAGGCCCTGGACCTCGCGCGACGGTGCTGCCGCCATGCCGAACCATGACGGCACGATCACCGCCAGTGCCGTCCCTGCCGCCACGACGAGCGCCAGCCCGGCGAGAATGCGCAAGCCCCGCCGCATCACCGCGCCCTTCGCAGGCCCGCGTTGCGCCCGGCGATCAGCCAGTGCACGGCACCGCCCGCCAGCGCCGCCACCACGGCGGCCAGCGTGATCAGCCATTTGGTCGAAGACATGCCGGCAAACCACGACGCATCAAGCCTGAAGCTGCCCGTGAGCCCCACCGCGAGCGCCAGCCCGAGATGGACAGGCAATGCCCGGAGCGCCAGCGCTTCCGCGACGAGGCCGGCGACCGCCGCCGGCACCGCCGTGAAGGCCGCCGCGCCGGCCAGCAGGAAGGTGAAGACCACCGGTATCGCCAGGGCAAAGACCGGGCCGAGGCCGAGCCAGTCCCACAAGCCCCCGTCCGGCACGGCAAAGCTGATCAGCATCAGCATGAGGAGAAAGCTCGCCGTGGCGGTGGCCAGCGCCGCGAGATAGCCCAGCACGGCCAGCACGACGCGCTGCAGCACATGGACGATCACGGCGCGGCGGCCGCGGGCGCGTGCCGCGCACTGGCCCTGATCTTCTGGCTCTCGCTCCTGAGCTGGCCGCAGGCCGCCATGATGTCGCGCCCGCGCGGCGTCCTGACCGGCGAGGCATAGCCCGCCTTGTTGAGCACGTCCGCGAAGGCCTCGATGGTTTCCCACTCGGAGCACTCGTAAGGCGCGCCCGGCCACGGGTTGAAGGGAATGAGGTTCACCTTTGCGGGGATGCCCTTCAGCAACTGCACCAGCCGCCTGGCATCGGCGAGACTGTCATTGACGCCTTTCAGCATCACATATTCGAAGGTGATGCGCCGGGCATTGGAGAGCCCCGGATAGGCGCGGCAGGCGTCGAGCAATTGCGCGATCGGATATTTCCGGTTGAGCGGCACCAGCCGGTTGCGGATCTCGTCCGTTGTTCCATGGAGCGAAATGGCGAGCATCGTGCCGATCTCGGCACCGGCGCGCGGAATCTCCGGAACCACGCCCGAGGTCGACAGCGTGATCCGCCGCTTCGACAGCGACAGGCCCTCGCCGTCGGCGACGATCGCCATCGCCGTCTTGACATTGTCGAAATTGTACAAGGGCTCGCCCATGCCCATCAGCACCACATTGGTGATGTAGCGCCCGCCCGGCGGCGGCTGCGGGTTGGCGGCGATCTGTTGCGGCCATTCCTCGAGCCGGTCGCGCGCCACCAGCACCTGGCCGACGATCTCCTCGGCGGTAAGATTGCGGACCAGCTTCTGCGTGCCGGTGTGGCAGAAGCTGCAGGTGAGCGTGCAGCCGACCTGGCTCGAAATGCACAAGGTGCCCCGGTCCTCCTCGGGGATGAAGACCGTTTCCACTTCGTGCCGCTGGCCGCGCGCGTCGGGGGCGAGCCGCAGCAGCCATTTGCGGGTGCCGTCGCTCGACACCTGCTCGGTAACGATCTCCGGCCGGCCAATCGCGAAATGCTGGGCCAGCGCCTGCCGCAGCTCCTTCGAGATGTCGGTCATCGTGTCGAAGGAGGTGCTACCCTTGTGGTAGATCCAGTGCCAGATCTGGCGCATGCGCATGCGCCGCTGCTTCTCCGGCACCCCGGCAACGCCCAGCGCCGCGGCGAGTTCATCGCGCGTGAGCCCGATGAGCGACGGCGGGGCCGGCGCAACGGCCGGTGCCGCCGGGCGGGTATCGAGGAGGGTGATCGTCATGGCGCGCCTCATAGCACAGGCTTTGCGGCAAGGCGAAGGCATGCGGCTTGACAGCGGGGGAAGCCCCCTCCTATGTAGCCCGCAACCCGTCGGGGGGCAGTAGCTCAGTTGGGAGAGCGCGGCGTTCGCAATGCCGAGGTCAGGGGTTCGATCCCCCTCTGCTCCACCAGGTTGTCCGGCCTTCCGCCTGTCCGGCTCATGCGCCCGCGATCCGGCGCACCGTCGCCAGCGCGCCCTGCCTGTAGAGCGATTCCACGTGACCGGTGAGCACTTCGCGGAAGCCATTGTCCTGCGGCAGGTCGGCCCCGAACACGTCCCGCACCGACAGCAGCGTCTCGACCAGCCGCGGCGCCGATGCCCCGGCTTCCGCCGCGAGGCCGCTGAGCCGCGCCGCCAGCGGATCGCGCACGTCGATCGCCCCGCCCGTCTCGTCGATGCCCGTCACATAGCGCATCCAGCCGGCCACCCCCAGTGCCAGCCGGGTGATCGGCGCGCCGCGCCGCAGCCGGTCACGGATGGTGCCCAGCAGGCGTTGCGGCAGCTTCTGGCTGCCATCCATGGCGATCTGCCAGGTCCTGTGCCGCAGTGCCGGATTGGCGAAACGCTCGAGCAGGGCATCGCGATAGCTTTCAAGCGCGTGGCGCTCCATGGCCAGCGTGTCCATGACCTCATCCGTCATGAGCTGGTGGATCAGCGCCCGGAACGAGGCGTCCGCGATCACCTCGCTGACCAGTTCGAAGCCGGCCAGATAGCCGAGATAGGCCAGCGTCGAATGGCTGCCGTTCAGCATCCTGAGCTTCATGAGTTCGAACGGCCGGACATCCGCGACCAGCTGCGCACCCACCGCTTCGAAGCGCGGCCGCCCTGCCGGGAACCGGTCCTCGATGACCCACTGGGTGAACGGCTCGGTCACCACCGGCCAGGCGTCTTCGAGCCCGGTCAGTTCCGCCACCAGCCGGCGATCGTCGTCCGTGGTGGCCGGCACGATCCGGTCGACCATGGTCGACGGGAAGGCGACATCGCGGCCGATGAAGCCGGCCAGCTCCGCGCTCCGCAAGCCCGCGAAACCTTCGCAGATCCTGGCGGTCGTCTCGCCATTGGCCGGCAGGTTGTCGCAGCACAGCACCGTGAACGGGGCGATGCCGCGCTCCCGGCGGAGTTCGAGGGCGCGCACGATGAGGCCGGGAGCGCTCACCGGCTCTTCGGGATGCGCGAGATCATGGCGCACATCGGGATGTTCGGGGTCGATCTGCCCCGTGGCCGGATCGTGGCAGTAACCCTTTTCGGTAACGGTGAGCGACACGATGCGGATGCGCGGATCGGTCATGGCCGCGATCAGCGCCTGCCGCTGGGTCCCGGCGTCCAGCACATCGAGCAAGCTGCCGATCACCCGCGTCTGCGTTCCCGCCCCGCTGCGCGTCACATGCGTGTAGAGGAAATCCTGCGGCGCCAGCGCCATACGCGTGTCGGCCCGGCGCAGCGAGGCGGCAATGATGCCCCATGACGGATCGCCCGCCAGGATGCCGTCCACATATTCCGCCACATGGGCGCGGTGGAAGGCGCCGGCACCGAGATGGACCATGCCGGGCGTAACCTGCGCACGGTCATAGGCAAGCGGTGTCTTGAGCGTGCGGAGGCTAAGCCGGGGGCGCGTGCCGCTGTCAGTCAATGTCGATCAGTGCCTTGATGAGGCCGGTCTTCCGGGTTGCCCACACCGGCAGGTCGCGGACGGCGCCAGCGAGGCTGGAGCGATGGGTGATGAGCTTCTCGACCGGCACCTTTCCTCCGCGGATTGTGGCGATGACCCGGTCGAAATCCGCCGCCGTCGCATTGCGGCTGGCGAACAGCGTCATCTCCTTGCGATGAAAGTCGGGGTCCTGGAAGGTGATGGCCTCCTTCATGACGCCGACCAGCACATAGCGCCCGCCATGCGCGACGAAGTCGAAAGCCTGTTCCATGGCGCGGCGGTTGCCGGTGGCATCGAACACGACATCGAAGCCGTCGCCCGCCGTCGCCTGCCGCACGGTCTCAACCGCATCGTCGCCGGCGAGCAGCGTTTCGACACCGGCCACATCCGCTGCGGCCCGGGCGCGCTCGGGCTCGCACTCCATGACGACGACCCGTGCCGCCCCGGCCTCGCGTGCAAACAGCGCTACGCCGAGCCCGATCGGACCGGCCCCGACCACCAGCACCGCCTCGTCGCCGGCCGGCGCGCCTCGCCGCACCGCATGGGCGCCGATCGCGAGAAATTCGACGGTTGCGCAGGCATCGGCACTGAGGCCTTCGGCCGGAACGAGATTGCCCGCCGGGATGGCGAGCAGCCCCGCCATGCCGCCATCCTGATGCACGCCCAGCACCGAAATCCTCACACAGCAATTGGGCTTGCCGCGCCGACAGGCGATGCACCGCCCGCAGGCAAGATAGGGGTTCACGACATAGGTTTCCCCGCTGCGCACCTCGGCATGGCCATTGGCGTCGACGACCTCGACGGCAAGCTCATGCCCCATCACGCGGGGGTACTGCAGGAACGGATGCTTGCCTTCGTAGATGTGATAGTCCGTGCCGCAGATGCCGACGCGCCGCGGCCGGACCAGCACCGCCCCCTCGCCGGGAGGTGCCACCGGCCGCTGCTCCAGCTGGAGCCGGCCGGGTTCAAGGCAGACAAGGGCATCGGCATGTTGCATGGAGACCTCGCGGTGAACGCCGAGGTTCCCATGTTTCTCGCACTGCGATCAAGAGGCCGGTTGGTCCGCGCCTACGCCGCCTTGAAGCCCACCCGGGCATGCGAGCCGTCGCAGAACGGCTTGTTGGCGGAATGCCCGCACCGGCACAGGAACGCCTTCTTGACCCGTGCCACCTTGCGGCCCGTGCCGGAGACGATTTCCACCGCCCCCTTGAGGCGGTAGGGTCCGTCGGGGGTGGGGGCGATGTCGACCGCACCGGTGAGATCGGCGATCGCAAGCTCGCTGTCCTGCGATGGCGGCTCGCCGCTGGCCGTGAACCCGGCTGCCGTGTGCGAACCATCGCAATAGGGCTTGTTCTTCGATTGCCCGCAGCGGCACAGCGTCGCCCGGTATCCCACATTCTCACCGCGGATGGTGAGCTCGGCATGAACCGCCAGCGGCCCGTTCTCGCGGATGGTGATGACATTGGCCCGGGGCGCCGGCTCCCCGGGCCCGCCATCCTTGCGCCTGACCTGGATGGCGCCGGACGGGCAGTTGATCGCCGCGCGCACCAGTTCTTCCGGCGTCGCCGCCTCGGGATGCAGCCACGGCTACGAATCCGGGTTAACGGGCAGAGGTGAGAGGAGTGCGGCGAGGTA
>CAZIXE010000063.1:0-22197 GCA_964543235.1 uncultured Rhizobiaceae bacterium
CAGCTTGCTGTTACCGAAGAGTCCTGATTTGGGACACATGAATGTTCAATCAGATTGATTCGCTGGTGGGCAGATGTTATGGGATATCTAGCGAGCGTGCCGGCCGTCCCGAAGCGTTATTTTGACACCCAGGGAGGGTTGTTGTGAGCATCCGTTCATTCTTGCCCCGCCGCTTCCGCCGGGATGATAGAGGGCAGGTCCTGCTTCACTTCGCGATCATTGTGCCGGTGCTGCTGGCCGTCATCGGCATTGCCCTTGAGGGCGGCTCCTTCATGCACCTCAACAGCGACCTTCAGGAACTGGCCGACGCCTCCGCGCTGGCCGGTGCCAAGGAGCTGGATGGTGCGGCCGACGCCCTTACCCGGGCGACCGACGCCGCCACCAACCTGCTCAACAACGATCCCAAATGGTCGAACATCGCCCAGTCGGGCGTGCAGATCACCGCACCGGTCTTTTTCAGCCAGATCACCCCATCGCAGGTCACGACCACGGACCCCAAACAGGCCCGCTTCATCCGCGTGACGACCATCAACCGCGGCGTCTCCACTTCGTTCCTGCGCGCCGTCAACGCCAACAACGACAACTTTACTGCAGCGACCGCGACGGCCCAGGTCTCCTATCAGACCTGCAAGCCGCTGCAGTCCTTCATGTGCAATCCGTGGGAAGGTGAGCAGACCTACCGCGGCGGCGCCAAGAATTTCCTATCCAAAGTGCCCATCGGCACCATGATCCATCTGCTGGACTGGAAGACCGCGCCCGGAAACTGGGGCCTGATCGATCCGCCGGGCGTCAACCAGAATCCCCACAACCAGAGTCCGTTCTGGGCGCAGCAGTCGGCCGGCGGCTGCATCACCGGCAGTACCGGCTCGCCGCGACCGGGCAATGTTTCAAAATTTGCCGTTGACGGGATGAATGTGCGCTTCAACAGTCCCGTGGGTTCGGGCGACGAATCGGTCTCGGCGCCGATCGTCATTAACGGCTACAAGGTCAAGGGCAACAACTACAGCTGCAAGCAGTATGGCAGTACCGATGACTCCTGGACGCAGACGACCGGGCAGAATCAGGGCGCGGCTCCCAACGGCACCGGTTCGCAGACGGGCATCAACTTCAAGCAGGCCAACCAGGACGCCAATGCTGCTTCGTACCGCAGCTACTGCAACGCCAATCCGGTCATCGGCAGCTGCCCCCTGCCGCGCGACCGCAATCTCAGCAGCACCAACATCATCGGCAACGGGCCGCACATTGATGACCTGCGCGCCTACTGGACCAACCACCATCCAGGCACGCTGCCCGACGGCGTCACCACCCGCTGGCAGATCTACCAGCTCGAAGTGGCGGGAGCCGGCGATGCCGGCGTGTGGAAGAGCACCGGCGAGCCGCATGCGCCCACCTGCAGTAACGCCACCGCCGGCACCGCCGAGCGCCGCCTCATCAATGTCGGCATAGTCGATTGCAACTACTGGAGCATCAACGGCAACAGCGACCCGTTGCCGGCGAAGCTCCTGGTCGGCAAGTTCTTCATGACGGAATCGGCGCTCAATGACGGCAGCATCTACGCCGAACTCGTGGACATCCACGAGGCCAATGATGAGGGCGGCGCCCAGTTCCAGCTGATCCAGCTGGTGCGATGAGGCGGGCCATGCGATTGCTCCGGCGCTTTGCACGCAGCACCCGCGGCGCCTCGGTGCTCGAAGGTGCCATCATCATGCCCTTGGCGATTTCCCTGATGGCCGGGGCGGTTGATTTCGGCCGCGGCTTCTCGACTTTGGCCACCGCCCAGAAATCCATGCGCAACGCCGGCCGCTACCTGTCGATGCTGCCGCCGGCGGCCGTGTGCGGCTGGGGACAGACCAGGGCCAAGAACCTGGCGGTCTATGGCAACCTCGCGGGCAGTGGCCAGCCCCTGGTTTATGGCTGGACGACGGGCAACGTGACCCTGGTGCGGCCCACCACCTGTACCGCCAGCTTCACGGTGATCGAACTGAGCGCCAGCGTGCCCTACACTTCGCTCATGCTCCCCGTCATCGGCTTGCCCGGCACCCTCACCATGACGGCCCGCCACGAGGAGCGCTGGATTGGCCAGTAACTTCCTCCGCAATGCCTCGGGCGCGACGCTGCTCGAATACACGGTCGTGTTTCCCGTGTTTCTCCTCGTTGTCTTCGGGACACTCGACGTGACCCTCATGCTCTATGAGTGGTCGCAGGCCAGCAAGGCCGCCTATATGGGCGCCCGGCTCGCGGTGGTGTCGAATCCGGTGGCTGGCGGCCTCACGCCGAACTATGCGGCCATCGCCACCCAGTCCGGCAATCTGTGCTTCAACGCCGCGACCGGAAACGCCAGTTCCGCGGCCAACTGTCCGAGCGTGAACGTCACCTGCATTGCCGGTTCCGGCACCAGCGGCAGTTGCACACCGAACAGCCACAGCTTCAGCAACACCGCCTTCGCCCCCATCCTGGCCGAGATGCAACGGGTCTACCCTGCGCTCACCCGGCAGAACGTGCAGATCACTTACGAGTCGAGTGGTCTAGGCTATGTTGGCCGCCCGACCATTCCGATGAACGTGACGGTGTCGATCCGCTGCCGCAGCCACCAGTTCTATTTCCTCGGGGCGCTCATGGGCTGGACCTTCCCGCCGCTGCCCAACAGCTGCCCGGGTCCTCTGGCCACCAACGGCCCGCGGGTTCCGGCCTTCGCCACCACGCTTCCAAGCGAGGACCTGGTCACCAATTGAAGTCGCGGCTGCAGGGCCGGCGCTTCCTCCCTGTCAGCGGACAAGCCGCCGGCACTTTTCCATACCACCTCCGCATTTTGGGGTACGCGAACCCCCGCATTGGTAGCCCGGCCGCAGCTTTCATCCCCAATAGTTGGGTATCGTTCGGGACGGCCGGCGCCTAGATCTGAAGGCATGACGATGGCGCACCGCCCGCAATGGGGCGGCAGCGCCCGGACCCAGAAAATGCGAGGGCTACCCAATGCCGCGAACCGTCTTCGGGGCAAACACCCCCTTCTGCTGGACTGTTGGCAGTTCCACCACTGCCACCGCGATGACCGTTGCCGCCGAGGCTCTCTGCGGTGCCTTGGCGGGGGCCTGGCTGCTCGGCGAGCAGCTCGACCGGACGGGAATGGCCGGCTGCCTCCTGGTGATCGCCGGTATAGTGCTGATGCAGCTCGACATCCCCGCCGCCATAGGCCGGCTGACCAGCCGCCGGTCGCGCGGCTGCTAACCCTTGAGCCGTCTTGCCGTCTCCAGTGCGAAATAGGTGAGAATGCCGTCCGCCCCGGCGCGCTTGAAGGCAATAAGGCTCTCGGGAATGACCCGCTCCGCATCGAGCCAGCCATTGTTGCAGGCCGCCATGATCATCGCGTACTCGCCCGACACCTGGTAGGCAAAAGTCGGCACGCCGAACCGGTCCTTGACCCTTCGCACGATGTCAAGATAAGGCAGCCCCGGCTTTACCATGACCATGTCGGCGCCCTCGGCGATGTCGAGTTCGACTTCGCGCAGCGCCTCGTCACTGTTGCCGGGATCCATCTGGTAGGTGCGCTTGTCGCCCTTGAGTGTGCCCGACGAGCCCACCGCATCGCGGAACGGCCCGTAGAAGCCGCTGGCATATTTGGCGCTGTAGGCCATGATCTGCACATCTTGAAAGCCACGGCCATCAAGGGCCGCGCGGATGGCCCCGATCCGCCCGTCCATCATGTCGGAAGGCGCGATGATGTCGCAACCGGCTTCGGCCTGCACCAGCGCCTGCTTTACCAGGGCCGCGATCGTCTCGTCATTGAGGATTGTGTCGCCCCGCATCAGCCCGTCATGGCCATGGCTGGTATAAGGATCGAGGGCCACATCGCACATGATGCCGAGCCGGGGGGCTGCCTGCTTGATGGCTCTGACCGCCCGGCACACGATGTTGTTGCCATTGAAGGCCTCGCGCGCGTCCTCGCTGCGCAGTTTCGGATCGGTATAGGGAAACAGCGCAATCGCCGGAATGCCGAGCGCTTCCGCCTCTTTCGCGGCCTCCGCCGCGAGATCGACGCTGAGCCGTTCGACGCCGGGCATCGACGGCACCGGCTGGCGGGCTGTTTCGCCGTCGATCACGAAGACCGGCCAGATCAGATCGCTGACTGTGAGCGTGTTCTCGCGCACCAGATCGCGCGCCCAGGCGCTGCGCCGGTTGCGGCGCATCCGCGTCGATGGATAGGCAGGACCCGGCATGGCTGGAAAGCTCCACGTCTAGCGGCACATCTTGAACCGCCCCGGTCTTAGCGGCATCAGGTCGACATGGAAATGGTCCTTGTGGAAGCGGTCGGTACCGGGACCCAGCACCGTGTTGAAATAGGCACAGGAATCCTTCCTCACCCGCCGCAGGAAATTGCCGCGTCCCGACAGCCTGAGCGACTGCAGGACGCCGGACCAGTCTCCGGCCACCGAGACTTCCGCATTCCTGGCGAAAACAAAGCCGGCAATGCCGAGGGCATTGGCCCTGGCATGTTCGCTTATCTTGCCGGACGAACCGTTGTTGCGCCGCCGGCAGGCATAGGCCGAGGCATTGCGGATGCTGGTGATGCGGGTGCCGAGTTCCTTGCGCGCTGCCGGCTGCAGCGAGCCGCTGATCCAGCCATGGAGCGCCACCGCGAACCGGCAATTGACGGTGGCCGGCGGATCGATGCGCACGCTGGCGATTTCAGAGACGGCAATGGGTGCGGCGGTGCCGCAGCCGCCGGGCGCGCCGATCGGGCTGTCGGGACGCCAGATCATGTCGAGGCGGGCCAGCAACCGCTCGCATTCGGCCCGCGCCGTCTGTGTGTCCGCCTTGGCCCAGCGGCCGGTGTCTGCGGGCCATGCCTTGCCGGATGCCGCGGGTGGCGACGGCAGGTCATCCGGCACCGCCTTGACGGCAATCGCCGGTTTTGGCCGCGGTGTCGGCGCAATGACCAGGGCGACCGTCGCCTGTTCCGGCTTGGGCCGCGGCAACGGCACTTCGGCCGCCGCAAGCTCACACACTGCAACGCACGCAAGCAGCGCCAGCCATACCCTCCGCATGGCCTGACACTAGCGCGGATGGCCCCGGCAGGAAATCATTAACCCTGCCGCGCGGAATTACCGCAAGTTTTAATCAAATTAACGACCCGCGCGCCAAGATCGGCGGCAAGTTCGTGGAGTATTCCGGGATCCGAGAGGAGAGCATGCGGCGATTGCGGCCATGTCATCTTGCGCTGTCGGTTGGGGCGCTGCTGCCACTGTTCGGAGTTGCCGTTCCGGCCGTTGCGGAAGAGATCGAGCCCGTCGCGGCCGTCGAACTCCTGGTCAAGGCGCGCGTCGCCGACGCCCGCTGCAGCGTCCTCGCCCAGGCTGACCGGGATGAACTGTCGGACTATGTGGCAAGAGGCGAGATTGCCGCCGCCCAGCGCTTCGGCGCCGCCACGGCCAAGGCTGCGGTGAGCGCCGGCCGCAGCCGCGGCGAGTCTGCCCCCTGTGATGCGGCGACCCGGTCTGAGATTGCCGCCACGCTGCAGGCCGCGCGCGCCGCCGTGGTGACCGCCGAGTTGCGCAGCCACGGCGCCGAGGATGATGCATCCGCACCGGAACCCGCGGGGCCGGCGGCTGCCGCTACGGACCGCAAACCGCCGCCGGCCAGCCCGGCCGCCCAGCGACCGGCCGATGCCGCCGCCGTGGGTGGCTATGCTGGCGAAGCCATGGCCTACTACGTCGAGCGCCGCTGTGGCCATCTCAGCCGCAGTGAAACCCGGCGTTTCTGGGAGCAGATCGTCGCCCGCCACAAGCGGGCCCTGGCGCGCTACGGCGCAGCGGCGGTGCGGGCCGCCTTGAAACAGGCCGAAGCGGCAGCCGGCGCCCGGCGCTGCAACACGCAGACCGCCATGCTGGTGAAGGAGAGTTTCGCAGCGCTGCGGCGCTGAACCGGTTCCTCCGAGGGGAAGGGGGAGCGTGCCGCGCGGAGTGCCCGGTGGGTGGGGCCTCCGCGCGGCGCATTTCCGGCACCTGCCGCGTGGCGGTCACACCGATTATCAACCGTACAACGGCACTATTCAAATCACTGAAAATGTAATTTCAAATTTACTCATCTTCTTGAACCGGTTTTAAGACGCATTGTTCTAACTTGCCTCGGACTGAGGGGAGCAGCCGACAGAGTTCGCCCCCGAGACTGACAAGGGCAAGGTGGCTTACAGATGCGTACGCAAGTCATGGGGGCGGTCCGTCCCGTTGAAAACCAATCCGATCGCACCCAGATCAAGATCAAATACCTGGAAGCGCTGACACTGATCGAGAGGCTGCACCGCCGCCTGCTCGATGTCATCAAGGACGATTTCGAACGCTCCGGCGAGCCCGAAGTGAATCCTGTGCAGGCGCTGCTGCTGTTCAACATCGGCGATTTCGAACTGACAGCCGGCGAACTCAAGACCCGTGGCCACTACCAGGGATCGAACGTTTCCTACAACCTGAAGAAGCTGGTCGAAGCCGGTTACGTCAATCACGAGCGTTCCTCCAGCGACAAGCGCTCGGTGCGCGTGCGTCTCACCGACAAGGGCCAAGCCATCCGCAACCGGGTCGATGCCCTCTACAACCGTCAGCTCCAAGCTGTCGAGGAGGTCGTCGGCCTCAGCGTCGAGGAGTTCGAGCGTCTCAACAAGGCCTTGACCCGCCTCGAACGTTTCTGGACCGACCAGATTCTCTATCGCCTTTGATTGCATCTGAGCGTGAACGAGCCTGACTTGGCCCCGCGGTCCACCCGGCCGCGGGGCTTCTCTCATGTCGAATTCCCGCCAGAATTGTGTCGCATTTTGACTGGGAATCAACGGGGGCAGCCAGCATTCGTTTTGACGCGATGCCGAGGGGCTGATATGTCTGTGCTCGACCTCCACGCGGGGATTCCACAACAACGGGGTGCCGGGTTTCCGGCCGGGGCAAGCAAGAGCAGCAGATGCGGTTTTCGGTGTCTTCAAGTTTTTCCGCCAAAGTCGGACTGAAAGGCGGCGCCGTCAGTGCGCTGGCCCTTATATGCATCGGCCTGTGGGCCGCGCCGGCGCTAGCGGAAGGCGAGGGCAGCTTTATCAAGAAGCGCAAGAAACTGTTGCAGGAGCCGCAGCAGGCTGCGGCTGTCGCCCCCGTCTTCGGCAGCGACCAGACCGGCACCGGCAAGAAGCGCATCCTGAAGTCGCAGGAACCGCTGAGCGCGCCAACCCAGACCAACTGGACCAACGGCGTCAGCGGCGGCAAGGCGACAACCGAAACCGAAGTTGTGGTCGACAAGGGGGTGCAGCCGCTGCTCTGGGCCGGAAGCGCCGCCGCCCTGCAGAATGCACTGGCCCGCTACGAGGCAATTGCCGCAAGCGGCGGCTGGGGCACGCTGGCGGCTGCGAAGCTGAGCAAGGGCGATCAGGGCAAGGAGGTCACCGCCCTGAAACGCCGCCTGGTTGCCGAGGGCTACCTGCCGCCATCGACCCTCGAAGGCGAAAAGGGCGTGACCTTCACCAGTGCCGTCGAGCAGGCCCTGAAGCAGTTCCAGATCAATCACGGTCTGGCGGCGACCGGCAAGCTCGACAAGTCCACCGTCGCCGCCCTCAACGTGCCGGTCGGCAAGCGCCTCGCTGCCTTGCGCGCCAACCTGCCGCGCGTGGCCGAATATGCGAAGGATCTGGGTCCGCGCTACATCGTCGTCAACATCCCGGCCCTGCAGCTTGAGGCCGTCGAGAACGGCCGCGTGTTCTCGCGCCACAATGTCATCGCCGGCAAGCCTGAGCGGCCATCGCCGATCGTCATGACCAGCCTGTCTGACATCAACTTCAATCCCTATTGGAACGTGCCGGTCTCGATCGTCGAGCGGGATCTCATCCCGCAGATGCTCAAGGGCGGTACCCAGGTCATCAAGAAGCAGAACATCCGCATCTATGACGGCTACCAGGGTCCGGAAGTGGATCCCGATGACGTCGACTGGAGCTCGACGCCGGCCGACCGCTACTTTTTCCGCCAGGACCCCGGCAAGGACAACGCCATGGCCACGGTGAAGATCAACTTCCCGAGCCCGTTTGGCGTCTACATGCACGATACGCCCATGCGCAGCCTGTTCGGCAGCGCCGCGCGCTACTTGAGCTCAGGCTGCGTGCGCATTGACAAGGTGCCGATCCTCGTCAACTGGATATTGAACGGCCAGGACGGCTGGAATCCGGCGCGCATTGCCGGCATGGCGGATTCGCTCGAACGCCTGGACGTCAAGCTCGCCGACCCGCCGCAGATCCGCTGGGTTTATCTCACCGCCTGGACCACCGCGACCGGCCAGGTGAATTTCCGCGATGACATCTATCAGCTGGACGGCACCGGTTTCGTGGTAGGCCAGCCGATGCCGGTCGGTGAGTACAGCGACGATGGCCAGCGCTGGGTGTTGAAACCGATCCCGCGCGCCCCCGCCGCCTCGCCGGTTGACAGCCTGAGCGACGACGGCTGGTTCTTCTTCGACAGCCCTTCACCGAAGAAGAAAGCGGATACGAAGCAGAAGCCGGCACCCGGCTCGACGCTCGGTGTCACCACCATCCAGCCGGCGCCTTCCGCCAAGAAGAAACCGGCCGCCACAGCGGCGACCAGGACCGCCGCCAAATCGGGCAGCAACTCGGCCTTCGACAAGGCCAGGGCCAAGGCGGACATGCGCAAGGGCAGTGCGGTGATCGAGGACGAAGAAGCTCCACCCAAGAAGATCATTAAGAAAAAGAAGAAGCCGGCCGCGACGACCGCGGTCGCCGCCAAGAAGCCGCCAGTCGACGAGGAGCCGCTGTTCGGCCAGGATTGACCGGCCTGGCTCGACTAGCCGCGATGCCGCAAAGCCCGCATCGCTGGCCTCTTGTGAACAAGTCGAAATCTGGCCCTGCGCCAAGATGGAGTCTGGACCCGGCACCGCCAGCCGCTATGGTGCGCGGCTTCACAACCGGGGCATCGCAAAGAGGGAAGCATGGCGAAGAAATCCAAGCAGGCGCGCAAGGCGAAGAAGACCGGGAAGAAAGCACGCAAACCGTTGTTCCCCGGCTTCTTCAAGACCAAACTGGCCAAGGCCGATGCCAGGGTGGCGAAGGCAATTGCCGCCGAACTGGGCCGCCAACAGCACGAGATCGAGTTGATCGCATCCGAGAACATCGTCTCGCGGGCCGTGCTCGAGGCCCAGGGTTCGGTGCTTACCAACAAGTATGCGGAAGGCTATCCGGGCCGGCGCTATTATGGCGGCTGCCAGCACGTGGATGTGACCGAGCAACTGGCCATTGATCGCGCCCGGAAGCTCTTCGGCTGCAGCTATGCCAATGTCCAGCCGCATTCCGGTGCCCAGGCAAACCAGGCCGTGTTCTTCGCGCTCATGCAGCCCGGTGACACCTATATGGGCCTTGACCTCGCCTGCGGCGGCCACCTGACCCACGGCTCGCCGGTCAACCAGTCGGGCAAGTGGTTCAAGGTCTCGCCCTACCGCGTGCGCCAGGACAATCACCTGATCGACTACGACGCCCTGGAGGAACAGGCCCAGGCGGTCAAGCCGAAGCTCATTCTGGCCGGCGGTTCCGGCTATCCGCGCTTCCTCGACTTTGCCCGCTTCCGCAAGATCGCCGACTCGGTCGGCGCCTTCCTCATGGTCGACATGGCCCATATCGCAGGCCTCGTGGCCGGCGGCGTGCATCCGAGCCCCCTTGAACACGCCCATGTGGTGACGACCACCACCCACAAGACACTGCGCGGCCCCCGCGGCGGCATGATCCTTTCTCGCGACGAAGAGCTGGGCAAGAAGATCAACTCCGCCGTCTTCCCGGGTCTGCAGGGCGGGCCGCTGGAACATGTGATCGCTGCTAAGGCCGTGGCCCTGGGCGAGGCGCTGACCCCCGCGTTCAGGAAATATGCCCGCGCGGTCGCCGACAATGCCAAGGTTCTGGCCGAGAGCATGATTGCCGGCGGCTGCGATCTCGTCTCCCACGGCACCGACACCCACCTCATGCTGGTCGACCTGCGCAAGAAGGGCCTGACTGGCAAGGCGGCGGAGCAGGCGTTGGGCCGCGCCTATATCACCTGCAACAAGAACGGCATTCCCTTCGATCCGGAAAAGCCCATGGTGACCTCCGGCATCCGCCTGGGCACCCCTGCCGGCACTACCCGCGGCTTCGGCAAGGAGGAGTTCCGCGAGATCGGCGCCCTGATCACCGAAGTCCTTGACGGCCTGGCGAAGCACGGCGAGGACAGCAACGGCAAGGTCGAGAAGGCGGTGAAGGCCAGGGTCATGGCCCTCACCAAACGCTTCCCGATTTATTCGTAACCGCCTATTACGGGGCCCATGCGCTGTCCCTTTTGCAGCAATGAGGAAACCCAGGTGAAGGACAGCCGTCCCAGCGAGGACGGCTCCGCCATCCGCCGCCGCCGCTATTGCCCCGATTGCGGTGGCCGCTTCACCACCTTCGAGCGCGTGCAGCTGCGCGAGCTGATGGTAGTGAAACGCAATGGCCGCCGCGTGCCCTTTGACCGCGACAAGCTGATGCGCTCGGTGCAGATTGCGCTCCGCAAGCGCCCCGTCGAGCCTGAGCGCGTCGAACGCATGGTCTCCGGCATTGTCCGCCGCCTCGAGAGTTCCGGCGAGAGCGAGATCCGCTCGGAAACGATCGGCAAGCTCATCATGGAAGCGCTGAAGGTTCTCGACGACGTCGCCTATGTGCGCTTCGCCTCGGTCTACAAGAACTTCCGCGAGGCCAAGGACTTCGAGGAACTCCTCGGGGAACTGACCGGCGAAGCGGAGGAGGGCGAGGAGGGGAGCAAGCGCGCGTGAGCGCGGACTACCGCTGGATGGCCTATGCCGCGCGGCTCGGCCATCGCGCCCTCGGAACGACAGCCGAAAATCCCCCCGTGGGCTGCGTGATCGTCAAGGAGGACCGTGTTCTGGGCGTCGGCTGGACGCAAGCCGGTGGCCGGCCCCATGCCGAAACCGAAGCCTTGCGGATGGCAGGCGCGGCGGCCCATGGCGCCACGGCCTATGTCACCCTCGAGCCCTGTGCCCACCATGGCCGCACCCCGCCCTGCGCCGGGGCGCTGGTCGCCGCCGGCATCGTCCGGGTGGTAACTGCTCTTGATGATCCCGACCCCCGCGTCAGTGGCAGCGGCCATGCCATCCTGCGCCGTGCCGGCATCGTTGTGGAGACCGGCATCGGCGCCGATCTGGCCCGCCGCGACCTCGAAGGCTTCCTCACGCGGATTGTCAGACATCGGCCCTATGTCATTCTGAAACTAGCGGTTTCTGCCGATGACAAGATCGCAGCGGGCCGCGGCCAAAGGACCGCCATCACCGGCGAAGAGGTGAAGCGCCGCGTTCATCTCCTGCGCGCCCAGTGTGACGGCGTGCTGATCGGCCTCAGTACGGCGCTGGCCGACGACCCCGAATTGACCTGCCGGCTTCCCGGCCTCGAGCACCGTTCGCCGGTGCGGATCGTCGCCGACAGCCGCCTGTCGATCCCGCCGCGCCTCAGGCTGGTGCAGACTGCGCGACAGGTACCGCTCTGGCTCCTCGCCACCCGCAGGGATTGGATCGGCGACGACATCACCGTCATCGACTGCCTGGCGACCAAAGAGGGCTGGGTCGACTTCGGCCATGCCCTCGGGCAGCTCGCCGCGCGCGGCCTCAACCGGCTGCTGGTCGAGGGCGGTTCCTTCGTGGCCCGCAGCCTCCTCGATCTCGGCCTTGTCGATGAAGTCCGGCTTTTCCGCAGTCCGCGCAAGATCGGTCCGCAGGGGATCGAAGCCATTGCCGAAACCACGCTCGATCAGGCGCTGGCCGGCTTTGAACTGACGCACGAGGAAACACTTGGGGACGATCGCCTGAGCGTCTACGAATACCGGAAACAGTCCTCGTCCGGAGTGGCGGACGCAGCCCGATCAGCTTCCGGTGTTTCGTAGAGCGTCGCGTACATTCTGAACGCCGGGGACAATAAGATTGATCAAGCGCCGTCCAAGACGGTCTCCACCAACTTTATTGGCACTGGCGGGAACTATCCTGGGCCTCCTTGCGTCTCTCGAAACCATAAGCCGTGCCAGCGGCTCACCAGGAGGAGAACGAAGCTATGACCACTGCTACCGTCCAATTCGATCCTAAGGAACTCGAGTCCAAGGTGAAGGCAATGTACCGCGACGTCGCCGAGGAGCCGCATGGGAAATATCACTTCGAAATGGGGCGTGAACTCGCCGAACGGCTGGGTTATCCCGCCGGTGATCTCGACCGCATTCCCGCCCAGGCGATCGAGTCATTTGCGGGAGTGGGTTACTACTTCCACCTTGCCGGACTGAAGAGCGGCGAAGTCGTGGTGGATTTCGGTTCGGGTTCCGGCATGGACAGCTTCATCGCGGCCCTGAAGGTGGGTGACAGCGGCAAGGTCATCGGCGTCGATATGACCGAGGAACAACTCGCCAAGGCAGAGCGCTTGCGCCAGCGTCACGGATTTTCCCAGGTGAAGTTCGTGAGCGGCTACATCGAAGATGTTCCGCTTGACGATGAGTGCGCCGACGCAGTGATCAGCAACGGCGTCATCAATCTTGCGCCCGACAAGTCCCGGGTGTTTCGCGAAGCTGCCCGCATTTTGAAGCCGGGTGGCCGGCTGGTGCTGTCCGACATCGTGACGGATACCGAACTGCCACAGACCATTACCTGCAATTCCACGCTCTGGGCGGCCTGCATCGGCGGTGCCAGCGAGCGGGGAAGCTACCGCCGCCTCATCGAGGCCGCTGGCTTGCAGGTGGCAAGGGTGGAGGACAACACCGCCTACCGCTTCATTTCCGACAACGCCCAGGCCGCAAGCCGCAAATACGGCGTCAAGAGTATCTCGCTGTTGGCGTTGAAACCGTGAGCTGCTAGTCATGCATCATAGAGGTGAAGCGCATGGCGGAAGCGGGCGGACGCGCGTTCTTCTGCGCCGAGATCGAGCGGCTGATGGACCGGCTCTACGGCACGGCGCTCAGATTGACCCGTAGCCCGGCCGACGCTGAGGACCTGGTGGCTGAGGCGGTAGCCAAGGCGTGGGCCGGTTTCGATCGGCTCGCCGAGCGCGGCGCCTTCGCTGCTTGGCTGTTCCGTATCCTCGTCAATACCTACATTTCGGAGCACCGGCGAAAGCGCCCCGAGGTTCTGGAAGCCGACGCAGCGATGACCGATTCCGACCGCTTTTCGCTTTTCGAGGAACTGCACCAGCCGTTCCTGCTCTGGTGGAGCACACCGGAGCAGGACCTCATCAACAAGCTCCTGCGCGAGGACTTGGAACGCGCATTTGATCAGCTCCCCGCGCCCTTCCGCGAAGTCGCCGTGCTGATTGAGATCAATGGTAATTCATACGCCGAAGCGGCGGCTCTGCTGGGTGTTCCGGTCGGCACGGTACGCTCGCGCTTGAGCCGCGCCAGAGCCGCTCTCCAGCGCGCACTCTGGCAGGAGGCAGAGGCACGTGGTCTGATCCACAAGGAGTGTGTCCATGGTTGAAGAGACCGGCGAACGGGCTCGCCCGAAGATGAGATGCGAGGATGTCATTATCCATCTCTTCGCTTATCTCGACAACGAAACCGACGCCGCGACGCGCGCCTTTATTGACGACCATCTGGACGAGTGCCGCGCCTGTCTGTCGCGTGCCGAATTCGAGAGAGCGCTGAGAGCCAGGGTGCGGCAACTGGGTGCAGCGCAGAGCCCGGAGAGCCTGCGCCGCAGATTGAGGGCGCTGATTGACAGGACTTGAGGGAGGACCGAGATGGTTGCCGTTGCCGGCTATTCCCGCGAACACATTCTGCGCGCCGTTCAGGACATGTACACGGAAGTGGCGTCCTTGCCAGGCAAGCAGTTTCATTTTCCGACTGGCCGCGCCGCCTGTCAGTTTGTGGGCTACCCGGACGACTGGCTCGACAGGCTTCCGGCCACGGCGGTCGAATCCTTCGCAGGCGTTGGCTTCCCCTTCCGTGCCTGCGTAATCAGGGAAGGCGACCGGGTTCTTGATGTCGGATCTGGCTCCGGCACCGACGTGCTCACGGCTGCAAGGCTGGTGGGCGCAAGCGGGCGCGTGTTCGCGCTTGACATGACGCCGGCGATGCTCGCCAAGCTCGAGGCCAACATAGCCGCTGCAGGTGCCGACAATGTCGAACTGGTCCAGGGCCAGGCTGAGAGTATCCCGCTGCCCGACGGGAGTATCGACGTCATCACCAGCAACGGTGTGCTCAATCTTGTGCCTGACAAGTCGAAGGCCGCTGCCGAGCTTTTCCGCGTGCTGCGGCCGGGTGGCCATGTCCAGATTGCCGACATCGTGGTTGCAAAGCCGGTGAGTGACAGCGCCAGGGCCAATCCCAAGCTGTGGGCCGAATGTGTGGTGGGGGCCATGGTCGAGGACGATTATCTTGACCTGTTCAGGACCGCCGGCTTTGCCGAGGTGAGGCTGCTTCGTGACTTCGACTATTTCTCCGCGAGCGCCAGCCCTGACACGCGTCGGATAGCAGGGGCCCTGGGAGCCAAGGCAGCCGAGATTGTCATGCGGCGGCCATTGATTTAGGCAGCGAGGGGTGCTTGATCCGTGGTCAATCACCGTTACGCATGCAGGAGCCTGAGTGTTCACCGGCATCATCACCGACATCGGCGAGGTTGTGCGCGTCGAAAGGCGCGGCGACACGCGCTTCGTCATCCGCACGACCTATGACCCGGCAGCGATCGCCATCGGCGCCTCGATCGCCTGCGCCGGCTGCTGCCTCACCGTCACGGCAACGACGGCGGATACTTTCAGCGTCGATGCCTCGGCGGAGACCCTCTCGAAGACGACACTGGCCGGCTGGCGGCCCGGTACCCGGATCAACCTCGAGCGCGCCTTGAAGCTTGGCGACGAACTCGGCGGCCACATTGTCTCCGGCCATGTCGATGGCGTCGGCGAGATTGTGGCCATTGTGCCGGAGGGCGATTCGAAACGCTTTCGCTTCCGTGTGCCCGGCAGCCTGGCCCGCTTTATCGCCCCCAAAGGCTCCGTGGCGCTGGACGGGACGTCCCTTACCGTCAATGAGGTGGAAGGCTCAACATTTGGCGTCAACATCATCCCGCATACCCAGGCGGTCACCACATGGGGCCATGCGCGGGTGGGCGATATGGTCAACGTTGAAATCGACATGTTGGCGCGCTATGTCGCCCGCCTCGCGGAGTTTGCAGATACATGAAGGTTGAAAAGAAACCGCAGGACCAGGCCAGGCTTAGGGCGCACCTGCTGATCATCGAGGCGCGCTTCTACGATGAACTGTGTGACGAGCTGGCCCGTGGCGCCGCCGCTGTGATCGAGGCTGCCGGGGCGAGTTGGGAGCGCCTGGCCGTCCCCGGATCGCTGGAACTGCCGGGCGCCATCGTTCTGGCCGAGCAGTCGAAAAGATTTGATGGCTATGTCGCGCTGGGTTGTGTATTGCGCGGTGAAACCAGTCACTATGACATCGTCGCCGGCGAGAGTGCCCGCGGCATCATGGACCTCACCATGAAGGGCATCTGCATCGGCAATGGCGTGCTGACCTGCGAGACCGAGGCCCAGGCCTGGGCCCGCGCCAGGGTCGGCCAAGGCGACAAGGGCGGTGCTGCGGCCACGGCGGCGCTGGCGCTGATCCGTCTCAAGCGCCAGTTGAACCGGAAGGCGAAGGCGCGATGACGGCCAGACGCCGTCCGCCACCTGCCGCCCGTTCGGCCGCCCGGCTTGGCGCCGTGCAGGCGCTCTACCAGATGGATATTGCCGGGACTGACGTCGGCGAGACCTTGGCCCAGTTCTCGTCGCGCGCCGCCGGCGAGGACTTCGATGGTGGCCAGTGCGGCGAGGCCGATTACAAGTTCCTGAAGGAAATCGTCGACGGAGTCGTGCGCGAGCAGGCGACCATCGATCCGGCCGTCAATGTCGCGCTGGACAAGGACTGGCCCCTGCCGCGGCTTGATGCCACGGTGCGCGCCATCCTGCGGGCCGGGGCCTACGAACTGATCTTCATGGAACGCGTCCCGGCGCGTGTCGCCATCTCGGAATATGTCGATGTGGCCCACGCCTTTTTCGGCGATGATGAGCCGCGCTTCATCAACGGCGTGCTCGACGCGCTGGCCCGCGCCAGGCGCCCGCAGGAATTTGCCGCATGACTGCCGCTGCCGCCTTCGACGACGTCAAGGCGCGCCGCAACGCCCTCATCCTGGCCATTGCCCAGGCGCTTTACGGCGCCGCCACGACGATGCTGATCGTCACCGCCGGCCTGGTCGGCACCCAGCTCTCTCCGGATCCCTCCTGGGCGACCCTGCCGGTTTCGACCTTTATCATCGGCACGGCGCTGACCACCCTGCCGATCTCGCTCCTCATGAAACGCATCGGCCGCCGCGCCGGCTTCACTCTCGCCGCGCTGGTGGGCGCCGGAGGCGCGCTGCTCGGCACTTACGCGATCTACCAGAAGGGTTTCATGCTGTTTCTGGCCGCCACTTTCCTGCTCGGCATCTATCAGGCGTCAGCTTCCTACTACCGCTTCGCCGCCACCGATCTGGCGAGCCCCGCCTTCCGCCCCAAGGCCATTTCCTGGGTGATGACCGGCGGCGTGGCGGCCGCCCTGTTCGGCACGCTTCTGGTGATCGGCACCGTCGACCTGCTGGCGCCGGTCACCTTTGCCGGCAGCTGGGTTGCCATTGCCGTCATTGCCCTGACCGCCGCCGTGCTGCTGCAGGCCGTCGACATCCCGCGGACCACAGCGGCCGCCGATGGCCCGCCACCCCGGCCCCTGGCCACCATCGCCGTCCAGCCGCGCTACATCGTGGCGGCGCTGACCGGCATGCTCTCTTACGGTATCATGATGCTGGTGATGACCGCGACGCCGGTGGCCATGATCGGCTGCGGCTTCACCGTGCAGGATTCGAGCTGGGTCATCCAGTGGCATGCGCTTGCGATGTTCGTGCCGAGCTTCTTCACCGGCCACCTGATCGCCCGCTATGGCGTCGAGCGCATTGCTGCCGTCGGCATGCTGCTGCTTTCCGGCGCCGCGATAGCCGGCCTGCTCGGCATTCGCTTCGAGAATTTCGCCGTGGGCCTCGTCCTGCTCGGGCTCGGCTGGAACTTCGGCTATATCGGCGGCACCACGCTCTTGACCGAATGCTACGCGGCTTCCGAGCGCAACAAGGCCCAGGGCCTCAACGACTTCATGATCTTCGCCACCACCGCCCTCGCCTCGCTCAGTGCCGGCAAGCTGCTCAGCGCCTTCGGCTGGGAGGGCGTCAACTACGCCGTCTTCCCGATGGTGATCCTGGCGCTGGTGATGATCGGCTGGCTGTACCTGCACCGCCGCGGCGTCCCGTTGCCTGGCTAGCGCCGGATCCTCAGGTGCCGCGCGGGCGCCGTCATCAGGGCAGCCGCCATAGTGTACCGGGCAAGGATGCACTGCCCGGCTTTCCTTGTCCGCGGCGCATCTATCACATTTGTGTTGCCGCGTTGCCGCGTGGCGCGAGAAGTGATAACTTGACCCAACGTCTCGGGAGAGTTGCGGTGGACCTGCCGCCGGGAACTGAACGCGCCATACAGTTGTGTTACGACGCAATCGCCGCTCCGCAAGGCTGGACGGCGGCGCTGGACGAATTGGCACATTCGCTTGGCGCGCAGGCCTGCATGATCCTGCCGCATGAAGTCAACGACCGCGACTTCGGCGTCGTATCGTCAACAGATATGCAGAAGATAGATGAGTTGTGGGAACGGAACCTGGACTGGGTCCAACCGGTCTATGAGCCGCGGGGCGATCCTTTTGTCCGTAGTGGTTATGAGGCCGTCATTCAATCGCAACTCTTCACCGATGATGAGATCAAGCGCTCGCGGTTCCACCAGGAAATCTCCGGGCCGGCCAAGCTGCAGGAATGGGCCTGCGGGATTTTCTCCGCGGACGGCCGCTACTGGTGCATGCCATTCAACCGCGGAACCGAGCCGTTCACGCGGGAGATCCTTGCTCCCATCGCCGAAGTTTCCCGTCGCATAGCCCGCGTCGTGAGCATTTCTGCAAAGATTTCGCGAACCAGCGCGGAGAATGAAGTCCGTACCCTTGATCGCATAGGATGCGCCGCGATCCTCGTTGACCGCCACGGCCGCGCAGGTCGGGCGAACCATCTGGCCGAGGGTCTGTTCGGTGCAGATTTCGGCATCCGCCATGGCAGACTTTGGACTGCTGCGAGCGCCAGCCTGTCGCGGCTCGACCGCTTCATGGAGGGAATACACTTCTCGAGAACCTCCCGGGGGCCGCTTCCGGCGCCCGTCATGATATGCCGGGATGGCGGACCCTGGCTGCTGATCGAAGCCATGCCATTGGCCGCCGCGTCGATGGAGATCTTCGATGGCTGCCGCGCCATCCTGATATTGACCGACCTTACACATCCGCCAATCGCCGACGCGGCCGTGCTCGGCCAGGTCTTTGGATTGACCCGGGCCGAGGCCCGCCTGGCCGCGGCGATCTGCGAGGGTCATGACCTCGAAACAGTCGCCTCCACCTTCGGCGTCAGCCGCCTGACCCTGCGCAGCCAGCTGAAGACAGTCTTCGCCAAGACCGGGTCTCGCAGGCAGGCGGAGCTTGTGGCGCGGGTCACCCAGATCAGAAACAGCGCCGCGCACTGATCCCGCTTACCCCAAATGGGGGATGCGTCACATCCGGGAAAACCCGACCTTCCGACAAGACTTGGACTTCGAAATCAGGGGAGGTCGCCATGACCACGATCAACCGCCGCGACGTCATCACTGCGGGCAGCGCCGCATTCGCGGCCCTCACGGTCTTCCACGACCGTTTCGCACACGCCTTTCCAAGCCAGCCGGGCGAGACTGTGATTCCATGGCTCGATCAGCCCGCTGCCAATCCCGTCCCGGAGATCATCCAGAGCCAACTCGTCTGGGAAGATCTCGATTCATGGATTACGCCAAACGAGAAGTTCTTCAGCATAACGCATTTCAATCGCCCGGACATCGATGCAGAAACCTGGAGACTCGAAATCGATGGCCTGGTGAACAAGCCCATGAGCCTGACGCTTGCTGATCTCAAGGCCCGGCCCCGCCGTGAAACCGTCTTTACTGTGGAATGTTCCGGCAATCACGGCCTGCCATTCTTTACTGGCGGCATCGGCAACGCCCGCTGGGCCGGCACATCGCTCGCCGACGTGCTCGCAGAGGCCGGCGTGAAGGACGGTGGCATCGAAGTGGTATTCTGGGGCACGGATGTTGGAGACATCGCACTCAAGGATGATTTCCGGGATGTCAAGATGCACCAGAATTTCGCGCGCTCGATGTCGCTCGCCGATGCGATGGACCCGAAGAACCTGCTTTGTTACGAGATGAACGGCGCGCCGCTGCCGCCGGCCAATGGCTTTCCACTCAGGCTGATCGCACCTGGCTGGTACGGCGTCGCCAACGTCAAATGGCTGAAGCGCATCGAAATCCGCGATACCCGCTTCATGGGCCTGTTCATGGGCCGGAACTATGTCACGATCCGCGAGGAAGAGCATAATGGCGAGACTGTCTGGATGGAGTCGTCGGTCGGCCGTACGCTGTTGAAGTCGGCTCCCGCGAGAGTAACCCGTAACGATTCCGGCTACCGCATTCTGGGCGCCGCGTGGGGAGCTCCCATTGCGAAGGTCGAGGTGAAGATCGATGATCACCCGTGGCAGGAGGCGGCGATCGATCGCAGCGAAGAGGCCGACTTCGCCTGGAAGATCTGGTCGATCGATTGGGCCAATCCGGGCAAGGGCGAGCATGTGATCACGTCGCGCGCGATCGACACGTCCGGCCAGATCCAACCTGCAATGGACGATCCCCGGATCGCGAGGAAGCACACATTCTGGGAAAGCAACGGTCAGGTCACGCGCCGTGTTGCCATCACGTGAATCGGGGCTTCCCGCCTGGCGGGCAACCTGAGGCCTGCCGCCCCTACAGGATGAAGTCCCACTGCGTCAGACCGTTGACGTCGAACGCCGCAAGCAGGACGCTCATCTCCGCGCCGCTGTTGCCGCTGGTGTTGACCAGCACCAGCGCCGCACTTCCCGACTTGACGACGCGGATCTGCCCCTCGCCCGAGAACAGGGCCGTGCCGACAAAGGAGAAACTGTCATTCCCGGCCGTGCCGGCCTTGGCATCGAGCGCCGAGAAATCGAGCCGGTCCACGAAAGAATTACCCGTTCCCGCCGCTACCTCGAACCCGCTGATGATGTCGCGCTCGCTGCTGTTGGGCGAGTCGGTAATGGCGGAGAAGTTGAAGCGGTCCTGGCCATTGCCGCCGCCCATCGTGTCCTTGCCGGAACCGCCGGCAAGCGCATCATCGCCCGGCCCGCCATAGAGCTTGTCCTTGCCGCCGAAGCCGCTGAGCGCATCATTGCCGTTGTTGCCCTGCAGCTTGTTGTCGGCGCCGTTGCCCTTGAGCCTGTCGTTGCCGGAGCCGCCGAAGGCGTTCTCGATCAGCGAACGCGTATCACCATTGAACAGCAGCGCGTTGAACACGTTGCCCCGCGCCTTGATGTTGCTGTCGGTGTTGAGGACGGCGAGCTGGGCGCCGGAAAAGGTCGAATGCGCCCCGGGGCGGAGATCGACCGCGAGATTGCTGGCATAGTTGCTGAGATCGAAACTGTCGTTGCCACCGCCATCCCAGATCGTCTGGAAGATCTTGTTGCCCGCCGGTCGGCCCTGGCTTGCGCCGTTGACCGACATTTCGCCTGTGGACGGATTCCACTTGTAGGTCGTGTCGCCAGACCGGAAGGCGAAATCGGCGCCATAGAGATATTGCAGCGCGGCGATGTCGAGCATCATCAGCGACTGGGCATAGCTGGCATTGCCATTGCGATAGAAATCCGTCGGTCCGCCAATGTTGCTGCGGTAGGTCATCACCGAGAACTCCATCGAGTCGAGCTCGGCGGGCAGCGCGTTGATTTCAAAGAAGGTGCCGGGATAGTTCTGCGTCACATGGCCGTGCTTGAGGCCGAGCGCATGGCCGAGCTCGTGCAGCAGCGTCAGATAGGCATAGTTGCCGAGCTTGGGCGTGTTGTAGTCCGTGGTGTTGAAGAACATGTCGCCATGCGCGAAGGACGGAAACTGGATGGGCTCGGGTGGCGTCCCGACTGCGGTGGTGATCTCGCCCGGGGCCCCGAAACCGTCCTGGTTGACGAAACTCGCTTCGGCAAAGCGCAGATTGGCGTTTGCGCCGGTACTGGTGAAGGTGATCGGCGTGGCAATGACCGCGTTGACCAGCTTGACGATGTCATGCACCGCCGCCTTCTGCGTGGCGTTAAACTCCTGGAAACCCTGGATGCTGCCGACCTGATAGCCGAGATACTCGCTTGTCGCCGTGGCAAATCCGTAGGTCAGGCTGGTGAGGTCCCATCTCACTCCCCACAGGATTCCATCGATTGCGGGATTGCCCGTGAGCGCCACGGTGGACATGGTGGCTCCTCCCTTTTCCAGTTCGCCAGGCGCCATCCGCGGCGCCGCAGAAGCTCAGCCTACTGAGCCTTTGCGAAGTTGCGAAGGCAATTTGCTGTAAACTCGGCGGCAGCCCGCTGTGCTAGTGGCGGCTGTGCAGCCGCTCCGGCACCGGCGGCAGCAATCTGGCCGGGATGTCATTGGGATCGAACGACCGCGGCCAGTTGCGGATGACCCGGCGGACGGCGAACGGCAGCGCCACGATTGTCACCATGACCATCACCACCGCCGCAAGGTCCCAGATGTCGAGCAGCATGTAGGCCGCGGCGATGAGCAGCACGAACAGGATCACGAGACCGGACAGTTCGACGAGGTAGCGGGGGCCGGGCTCGCCCGTCCTGAACCGGGCGGCGGCATTGGCTTCCGCCACCTCCGCGACCAGCTGGCGGACGAACGGTGTGTAGGTGCCGGCGTGATCCTCACCCTTGGCAAGGCCGGCATCCCAGATCGAATGAATGACCTCGGTGGGATGGCCCTTGGCCTGCACGAAACAGACATAGTCGTCGAAATCGAAGCGGGTCGGCTCAAAGGTCAGATGGATCGCCGCGATGTCGCCGACCGCCATTTCCCGGTGGTCGCCGCCGGCATCGCAGCGCAGGACACCCTCATGCAGCCGGCATACCCGTCCGGTGTGACGGCGTCCGGTCTTGAACCTGTGCTCGATCGGTCTCTCGGACATGGTATCTCCGCTTCCCCCGCAGGCCGGACCTTACCATGCGTCCCGAACGGTGAAA
>CAZIXE010000064.1:0-21632 GCA_964543235.1 uncultured Rhizobiaceae bacterium
TTGAATCAAACCCGCAACTGATCCGCAAGCGAATTAATAGGTCCTGAGCCTAGACTGGCGCCATGCGCGCCGTCACCATCGACATTGTTTCAGACGTCATCTGCCCCTGGTGCTATCTCGGCAAGCGCCGCCTCGACCGTGCCCTCGCCGGCCTGCCGGAGCTCCGCGTGGCGATCCGCTGGCACCCCTTCCTGCTCGACGCCACCATCCCCGCGCAAGGCCTCGACCGCCAGGCCTATCTCGCCGCCAAGTTCGGCCGCGCGGCTCTCGCCACCCTGCATGACCCGCTCATCGCCGCCGGCAAGGCGGAAGGCATCCCCTACGCCTTCGACCGCATCACCCGCACCCCCAATACGCTCGATGCCCATCGCCTCCTGCGCTGGGCCGCGGCTGAAGGCCGCCAGCATGCGCTCGCCGAGCGCCTGTTCCGGCTCTATTGGGTGGAGGGCCAGGATGTCGGCGACCGCGGCGTGCTCGTCCGGGCTGCCGAAGCTGAAGCCATGGATGGCGCCGTCGTGGCGAGACTGCTCGCTGGCGGCGCCGACCGCGACGCGGTGATCGAGGAAATCAGGGACGCCGCTGAGCTTGGCATCACCGGCGTTCCGACCTTCGTGATCGGCGCCCGCTACGTGGTGATCGGCGCCCAGCCGCCCGAAGTCCTCAATGGTGCGATCCTGCGCGCCGAATTGGAGGCGCGCCAGCCGGCCGCGTTTGAGTGATGGGGGCAATCGGCTCTGCCCCCTCCGGCCGCCTCTCCCGGACTGGGGGAGGATGGATTGCTGTGCATCCCCCCCCCGCGCAGCGGCTAGCGGATGCACGCATCTTCTTTCGCCGCGGCTGTCAATGCCGGCGTCATGTACGGACGGCTCAACATGATGGGCCGCAAACGAGATGTGTGAACCCAGCTTGGGCCAGGAGGAAAGCCAATTACTCCGTACACGGAGCGATATGCCCAGGATCGCGGCGTGCCTGCCGCGAGGGCCCGTCCGGCGTGGCGAGGCCGCCGGCGCCCCGCCCCATTCCTGCTGCATTTCAGCCGCATGCAGGGGGCGTGCATGATCGTTCCGAGGCCAGTGGTCCCAGCGCGGCGGCGAGGACCGGGCAGACGGGTCTCTACCTGATCCATGTCAGCCCGCATGGCCGCATTCGCGCCCTTGAACCCGAGATCGGCATCGACGCCGATACCGGCGGCCAGACCGGCTATGTGCTGCAGCTCGCCCGGGAGCTCGGCCGCCACCGCCGCGTCCGCCGCCTCGACCTCGTCACCCGCCTGATCGCCGATCCCGATCTGAGCGCGGACTATGCCCGCCCCGAAGAGCCGCTTGAAGGCACCGCCCGCATCGTGCGTCTCGCCTGCGGGCCGAAGCGCTACCTCGCCAAGGAGAAGCTCTGGCCGCATCTGCAGGACCTGACCGATGCCCTGTTGCATCACATCGGCGCCCAGCGCGAACTGCCCGATGCCATTCACGGCCACTATGCCGATGGCGGCCTTGTCGCCACCCGGGTTGCCAAGGCGCTGGGCATTCCCCTGATCTACACCGCCCATTCGCTGGGCCGCTTCAAGCGCGAGCGGGTGATCGCCGCCGGCATGAAGCCGCGCCGCGCCGACAGTCACTTTCACTTCCGCGAACGCATCGAGGCGGAGGAGGAAACCCTCGAGAACGCCGACATCGTGGTCGCCGGAACCCGCCACGAGGTCCAGCAGCAGTATGTCCGCTACGATCACTATGACACGGAGACCATGCATGTGATCCCGCCGGGCTGTGACCTTGAACGGCTGTCGTCGCGCCCGACGCCCGCCGGGCTTCGCCAGCTGAAGGACATGACCACCCGCTTCCTCACCGATCCCCGCAAGCCGGCGCTCATCCTGCTCGCCAGGCCGGACCCGCAGAAGAATGTGGCGGCGGCCATCCGGGCCTTTGCCGAGCCGGGATTGCGCGAGACCGCCAACCTCTTCCTGGTGATCGGCCTGCGCCAGTCGCTCGCCGAAGCGCCGCCGGCCTTGCGCGGCTACTATCTCGACCTCCTGCAGGAGATCGATGCCCATGACCTCTATGGTAGCGTCGCCTATCCCAGGCAGCACAGCCGTGAGACGGTTGAAGCCCTGTTCCGGCTGGCCTACCGCACCCGCGGCCTGCTGCTGGCGCCCTCGCTGCACGAGAATTTCGGCCTGACCCTAGTCGAAGCCGCCGCCGCCGGCGTGCCGGTCGTCTGTTCCGGGGCCGGCGGCATGCGCGATGTCATGGACAATTGCGGCCACGGCCTGATCGTCGATCCCGGCGACCCGCAGGCCTTTGCCGCCGCCATCGCCGGCCTGCTCGCCGATCGCGGCCTCTGGCACAAATTCTCCGTCAGCGGCCAGCGCGCCGCCTTGCAGCGCTACACCTGGCGCCAGCATGCGAGCTCCTACCTCAAGGCCGTGGCATCGACCGCCAAACGTCCGACAGTTGCCACCGACATGCGCCGCAAGTTCCGCCAGGCGGCGGCCGCCCGCCATCTGCTGATGTGCGATATCGACGACACCCTGACCGGCGACAGCCACGCCATCCGCGCCTTTGCGGCCTTCATCAGGGAGCGCCCGGACGTGCTGTTCGGCGTCGCCACCGGCCGCAACCTGGCCAGCGCCATGCGGGCGCTCAAGAACCACGGCCTGCCCATGCCGTCGGTGATCGTCGCCGCCGTCGGTACCCGCATCTACTACAATTTCGGCCGCCAGATCGAGGACACCTACTGGCGCCGGCACATCCGCTTTCACTGGCAGCCCGACGATATCCGCAAAGTTCTCGCCGACATCGCCTGGCTCAGGCCCCAGGAGGCGGCCGCCCAGAGCCCGGAGAAGATCAGCTACTATCTCAGGGGCCGCCATCCGGGCGTCGAACGGACCATCAAGGCCCTGCTGCGCCGGCATCTCTTGCGCGCCCGCGTCGTCGTGACCCAGGACCGCTGCGTCGATGTCCTGCCGGCCCGCGCCTCGAAGGGCCATGCGCTGCGCTATCTGAGCTGGCGGCTGGGCATCGACATGCCGCGCATCCTCTCGGCCGGCGATGCCGGCAACGATCTCGACATGCTGAAAGGCCAGCCCAAGGGTATCGTCGTGGCCAATTACAGCCGCGAACTGGGCGTGCTCCGCCGCGCCAAGGACGTCTACTTCTCGCCCTACCGCCATGCCGCCGGCGTGCTCGACGGCCTCAAGCATTACGGCGTGCTCTGACCTCCCGCGCGATTGGCACCAGCCCACAATCTTGCCCAGAAATCGCATGATATGTGACAAATTTCCCCGCTAGAGGCTGGGCCGGCGAGCGGCAGCAGCGTCGGGGAGCCGTTCCATGCGCTAGGGGCTTGGAAACCAATCTTCTGCATCATGGCATGGGAACGCCGCAACGGCCCGCGGCGCGGCAGGCGGGACCTGGGCTGAGGTGAGTGAGCGCATGGCATTTGCATTGCCGGGACATTACGTCTGGGACTTCTGGCTGGCCCGCGACGGCGGTACCTATCACCTCTTCTGCCTCGCCGCACCGAAGACCGCCGAGCACCCCGATCTCCGCCACCCCCATGCCCGCATCCACCACGCCACCTCGCGCGACCTCCGGCGCTGGACCCACCATGGCATTGTCATCGCGCCGTCGGCCGAACCTGCCTGGGACGATGGCGTCACCTGGACCGGCTCGGTGGTACGCAAGGCCGATGGCAGCTGGATGATGTTCTATACCGGCGCCAGCCGCGCCGAGAATTGCAAGATTCAGCGGATCGGGGCGGCGGTGTCCGGCGATCTGCACCACTGGACCAAGCTTGCCGGCAATCCCCTGCTCGAGGCCGACCCGACCCATTATGAGACCTATGACCAGCTGCGCTGGCACGACCAGGCCTTCCGCGACCCCTGGGTCTTCGCCGATTCGCATGGCCGCGGCTGGCGCATGATCTTCGTCGCCCGCGAGCCCTCGGGCCCGCCCGCCGGCGCCGGTGTCCTCGGCCAGGCCCTCTCCACCGACCTCATGCACTGGACCGCCAGCGAACCGCTGTTCAAGGCCAGCCGCTACGGCGAGATGGAGGTGCCGCAGCTCTTCGAACTGGACGGCTGGTGGTACTGCCTGTTCAGCAATTCCGTCCGCCACCGCCTGCCGGAATATGTCGCGAGCGGCAAATGCGGCCGCGTCACCGGGACCCACTACATCCGGTCCCGGTCGCCCGACGGTCCCTTCGACCTGGTCGAGGAACTGTTCTTTGCAGGCGACGAGGTGGGCCATCTCTATGGCGGCCGCACCGTCGAGACCCTGGCCGGCGAGCGCCTCTTCATGGCCTTCCTGAACCACCGCGCCGATGGCTCCTTTGTCGGTTCGATCACCGATCCCCTGCCGCTGTGGACGACGCCCGAGGGCTATCTGCGGATCGACGCCACGAAATACGGCATGGCGCTCCGCGATCAGGGTCTGCGGGAGGCGGCGGCCGCCGGCTAGAGCGGTGCCGCCAGCGTCACCAGATCGCCGAGCAGCCGCCTTGTGCCCTTGAGGCGTTCGGCCGCTGTCTCCCATGACCGCATGACCACCAGCTTCATGTCGGGCCGGAGCTTGGCGAGTGTGCCCTGCCCCTGGATCCACTGCACGAGCTTCGGCGGATTGGCGAAGGCATCGTTGCGGAAGCCGATCACCGCGCCCTTGGGCCCGGCATCGACGCTTGCCACATTGGCCTTCCGGCACAGCATCTTGATCGACACCACTTCCAGCAGGTGGTGCACTTCCTCGGGGACCCTGCCGAAGCGGTCGGAAAGCTCCGCTGCAAAGCCGTCCAGCGCACTCTGGTCCTGAAGATCGGCGAGGCGCCGGTAGAGACCGAGCCTGACCTGGAGATCGTCGACATAGGATTCGGGGATCAGCACCGCCGTGCCGATATTGATCTGCGGCGACCAGGCGCCCTCGACCTCGAGGGTTTCCGCTCCTGTGCGCAGCTTCGCCACCGCCTCCTCGAGCATCGTCTGGTAGAGCTCGAAGCCGACCTCCCTGATATGGCCCGACTGCTCCTCGCCGAGCAGGTTGCCGGCGCCGCGGATATCGAGATCGTGGCTGGCGAGCGTGAATCCTGCCCCGAGCGAATCGAGCGACTGCAGGACCTTGAGCCGCTTCTCGGCGGCAGCCGTCAGCGTCCGGTTGGGCGGCGTGGTGAGAAGCGCATAGGCACGCTGCTTGGCGCGCCCGACCCGGCCGCGCAGCTGGTAGAGCTGGGCCAGCCCGAACATGTCGGCGCGATGCACGATGAGCGTGTTGGCGGCGGCGATGTCGAGGCCCGACTCGACGATGGTCGTCGACAGCAGGGTATCGAACTTGCGGTCGTAGAAGCCCGCCATGATGTCTTCGAGCTCGCCCGGCGCCATCCGGCCATGCGCCACCCGGAACTTGACCTCTGGCACATGCGTCCTGAGGAAATCGGCCTGCTCGTCGAGATCGGCGATGCGCGGGCACACATAGAAACTCTGGCCGCCGCGGTAGTGTTCGCGCAGCAGCGATTCCCGGATGATGACCGGATCGAAGGGCGTGATGTAGGTCCGGACCGCCAGCCGGTCGAGCGGCGGCGTGGTAATGAGCGACAGCTCCCGCACCCCCGACAGCGCCAGCTGCAGGGTGCGCGGGATCGGCGTCGCCGTCAGCGTCAGCACGTGCACATTGGCGCGCATTTCCTTGAGCCGCTCCTTGTGCTTGACGCCGAAATGCTGCTCCTCGTCGATGATCAAGAGGCCGAGGTCGCGGAACTTCACGCTTTCGGTGAGCAGCGCATGGGTGCCGATGACGATGTCGATGTCGCCCCGGACGAGCCCCGTCTTAACCTCGTCGATTTCCTTGCGGCCCACCAGGCGCGAGGCCTGCGCGATCCTGAGCGGCAGGCCCTGGAAGCGTTGCAGGAAGGTGGCGAAGTGCTGGCGGGCCAGCAGCGTGGTCGGCACCACCACCGCGACCTGCTTGCCGTTCATGGCGACGATGAAGGCGGTCCGCAGTGCCACTTCCGTCTTGCCGAAACCGACATCGCCGCACACCAGCCGGTCCATCGGCCGGCCCTTCTGCAGATCCTCGAGCACCGCTTCGATCGAGGCGAGCTGGTCCTCGGTCTCCTCGTAGGGAAAGCGCGCGCAGAACTCGTCGAAGGCGCCCTCCGGCGGCGGCAGCACGTCGCCAGGCTTGAGCTCGCGCGCCGCCGCCGTCTTGATGAGATTCTCGGCGATCTCGCGGATGCGCTCCTTGAGCCTCGCCTTCTTGGCCTGCCAGGCGCCGCCGCCCAGCCGGTCGAGCTGCACACCCTGCTCGTCCGAGCCGTAGCGGGTGAGGAGCTCGATATTTTCAACCGGCAGGAACAGCCGGTCATTGCCCGCATACATCAGGAACAGGCAGTCATGCGGAGCGCCCTGCACCTCGATGGTCTTCAAGCCTTCGAAGCGGCCGATGCCGTGATCGACATGCACGACAAGATCGCCGGGGGTCAGCGCCGAGAGTTCCGAGATGAAATCCGAAGGCTTGCGGCCCTTGCGGCTGCGCCGCACCAGCCGGTCGCCGAGGATGTCCTGCTCGGAAATGACGGCGAGCGTATCGGTCTCGAAGCCATCTTCGAGGCCGAGCACCACGAGGTTCACCACATTGGGCGGCCGCTTCGCCACCTCCTCCCAGCTTGCCGCGGCGGCGAGCGGCGCCACGTCATGATCCTTGAGGATGGTTTCGAGGCGTTCGCGCGAGCCTTCCGTCCATGTGGCGATGACCACGCGCTTGCCGGCCCCGCGCAGCGCATTCACCTGGCCGCGCACCGCCTCATAGACATTGCGCCCCGCCTCCGCCCGTTCCGCCGCGAAATTGACCCCGCGCCGGCCCCCACAGGAGACCGCATTGGCGGCCGGGCTTTCAAACGGCGTCAGCGCCAGCACCGTATGATCGGCAAGGCGTTCGGCCCATTCCGTGGCGGTGACATAGAGCGCCTCGGGTGGCAGCGGCTTGTAGGGCGGCGCCCCGAAGGTTTCCTGTTTCTGGGCATCGACCCGCGCCTGATGAAACTCCGCGATCTGCGCTAGCCGCGCGGTCACCGCCTCCTCGGCCTGCGGGTCGAGCGAGACGGCAGCCCCGGCGACATGGTCGAAGACGGTTTCGAGCCGGTCATGGAACAGCGGCAGCCAGTGCTCCATGCCCTGGTAGCGCCTTCCGTTGACGACCGACTCGTAGAGCGGATCGGTCATGTCGATGCCGTTGAAGGCTTCCGCATAGGCCTTGCGGAAGCGCCCGATCGATCCCGCGTTGAGCAGGACCTCCGAGGCCGGTGCCAGCCTGAACTGCTTGAGGGTGGCGGTGGTGCGCTGCGACTGCGGGTCGAAGCTGCGGATCGATTCCAGCGTGTCGCCGAAAAAGTCGAGCCTGACCGGCGCTTCGTCTCCCGGCGGGAACACGTCGATGATACCGCCGCGCACGGCAAAGTCGCCGCGATCGACCACGGTACCGGTGCGCGAGAACCCGTTCTGAACGAGGAAGTCCTGCAGCCTTGCGGTATCGACCGGCTGGCCAGGCCTGGCCTCGAAATGCTGCGCGGCAATGAGTTCCCTTGCGGGGAGCCGCTGCAGGACGGCATTGACGGTGGTGAGCACGATGGCGGGACCGGTGATCGGCCGCGCCAGACGGGCCAGCGCCGCAAGTCGGCGCGCTGCGATCTCGGCGGCCGGCGACACCCGGTCATAGGGCAGGCAGTCCCAGGCCGGCAGCCTAACGATCTCGACCCCCGGCGCAAAGAACTCCAGCGCTTCGGCAAGGCTCGCCGCCCGCTGATCGTCGAGCGCCACGTGGAGCAGCGGGCGATCACCGCGCCGCGCCGCGATCTCGCTCAGCACCAGCGCGTCATAGCCCTGCGGGACGCCGGAAACGACGATCCGCCCGGCGGTTGCCAGCCGGTCCGTGAACTGCTCGAGTGCCCGCATCATGGCCGGTATGCGAGAAGCCTCATCAATGTGTCGCTGCGATGGCTTTCCGGCACCGCCGCCTGATTGAGGATCCACGCCTGCAGCTCCTGGTCGGGGATGGCGACGATCGCCTCCAGCTCGGCAAGCCCCCGGGCGTCGAGCGCGTCGATATGGTCCCGCGCGAAGCCGCCCACCACGAGATCCATCTCGCGTGTGCCGCGGTGGCTCGCCCGCCACAGCAGGCGCTTGCGCCTGGTCTCGTCCATCACCACCACGCCGGCGCTTCGAAGCGTCCGGCCGCCTCTTCGATGGCCGCCGCCACCTGGAACAGCGTTTCCTCGTCGAACGGCCTGCCGATCAGCTGCAGCCCGAGCGGCAGCCCTTCCGCCGACAGGCCGGCCGGCACCGCGATGCCGGGCAATCCCGCCATGTTGACGGTCACCGTGAAGATGTCGTTGAGATACATCTGCACCGGATCGGTGATTTCGCCCGGCGCAAAGGCCGGGCTCGGCGTCGCCGGCGTCAGCACCACGTCGACCGTGTTCCACGCCTCGTCGAAGTCGCGTTTGATCAGGGTACGGACCTTCTGGGCACGGACGTAATAGGCGTCATAGTAACCGGCCGAGAGCACATAGGTGCCGATCATGATCCGCCGCTGCACCTCGCGCCCGAAACCGGCGGCGCGCGAGTTCTCGTACTGCGCCACGATGTCATCGCCCGGAACCCTGAGGCCGTAGCGCACCCCGTCATAGCGCGCCAGGTTGGACGACGCCTCCGCCGGCGCCACGATGTAATAGGCGGGAAGCGCGTATTTCGTATGAGGCAGGGAAATGTCGATGATCTCGGCCCCTTGCGCCTTGAGCCATTCGGCCCCCTTGCTCCACAGCGCCTCGATCTCGGCCGGCGCCCCTTCGACCCGGTATTCCTTCGGTATGCCGACCCTGAGCCCCTTGATGGGACGGCCGATCGCCGCCTCGTAGTCGGGCACCTCCTGGTCGACCGACGTCGTGTCCTTGGGATCGACACTCGCCATGGATTTCAGCATGATCGCCGCATCGCGCACATCCCGCGCAATCGGCCCGGCCTGGTCGAGCGAGGAGGCGAAGGCCACGATCCCCCAGCGCGAGCAGCGCCCGTAGGTCGGCTTGATCCCGACGGTGCCGGTGAAGGCTGCGGGTTGCCGGATCGAGCCGCCGGTGTCGGTCGCGGTCGCCGCCGCGCAGATATGTGCCGCAACCGCTGCTGCCGAGCCGCCCGACGAGCCGCCCGGCACCAGTGCCGCGTTGGAGTTCCGGCGCCGCCACGGATTGATGACATTGCCGTAGTAGCTGGTCTCGTTGGACGAACCCATGGCGAACTCGTCCATGTTGAGCTTGCCCAGCATCACCGCCCCGTCGCGCCACAGATTGCCGGTCACCGTCGATTCGTATGTGGGTTTGAACCCGTCGAGGATATGGCTGCAGGCCTGGGTATGGACATCGCGCGTGGCGAACAGGTCCTTGATGCCGAGCGGAATGCCTTCGAGCGCCCCGCCCTCGCCCTGCGCCAGTCTTGCATCCGACGCCCGTGCCATCGCCCGCGCCTTCTCCGGCGTCTCGACGATATAGGCGTTGAGGACGCGCGCCTTTTCCATGGCGGCCAGATAGGCCTCGGTGAGTTCGAGTGCCGAAATCTCGCGGCTGCGCAGCTTCTCCCGCGCTTCGGCGATGGTGAGTGAGGTGAGCGAGGTCACGTTGTCCTGTCTTCCTTGGCGGAACTATTCGACGACCTTGGGGACCATGAAGTAGCTGTCGTCATGGGCCGGGGCGTTCTTCACGATGTCGGCCGGGTAGCCGCCATCCGTCACCTCGTCCGGGCGCATCTTCATCTTCATGGCCACCACCGAGGTCAGCGGTTCGACATTGCTCACATCGACCTCATTGAGCTGCTCGATCCAGTGCAGGATGGCGTTGAGTTCGCCCTCGAGCCTGGGGACGTCTTCGTCCTTCACCTTGATGCGCGCCAGCCGCGCAATGCGCCTGACCGTCGCCTGATCGACCGACATGCTGGATTTCCCTGCTGAGAAAGCGGGCTGGATAGCACCCGATCAGCGCACCCGCAACTTGGCTTTCTGCCGCCCTTGCGCGTCGAAATTGGCATCCTTCAGCCACGCCTGGAAGGCCTTGCGGATCGCCGGCCACTCCTTGTCGATGATCGCATACCAGGCGGTGTCGCGGTTGCGGCCCTTGACGATCATGTGCTGCCGGAAAATCCCCTCGAAAACGAAGCCGAAGCGCTCTGCCGCCCGCCGCGACGGCGCGTTGAGCGCATCGCATTTCCATTCCAGCCGCCGGACACCCAGCTCGTCGAAGGCGTGCCGCATCAACAGGAATATCGCCTCGCTGGCCTCGCGCGTGCGCTGCACGCCGGGCGACAGCCAGATATGGCCGATCTCGATGACGCCATTGCCGGCATCGGCGCGCAGGAAGGCGGCCATGCCGCAGGCCTTGCCGGTATCCTTGCGGATGACCGTGTAGAACCACGGATCGCGCGATTCTGCCCTGGCCTTGAGCCAGGTGAAGAACAGCTCGAAGGTGGCAAACGGCCCATAGGCCAGATAGGTCCAGACATGCCCCTCGGGGTCGCTGTCGGCAAAGGAATCATAGAGGTCGCGCGCATGCTTGGCCGGCACCACCCGCTCGAGCCGGGTCCAGCGGCCGAACAGCGGTCTGAGGTCCGGAACATGGCCTGGCGGCAACGGATCGACCGGCGCCCCGACCGGCCGCTCCGCGCTGACAGGTTTCACCCGGCTCTCGTCGTTCACGGCGTCACACTCTCGCCCGCCTTGAGCGCCCTGACCTTGCCGGCGTCAGCCGCCATGGCCGCCAGGAAAGGCTTGGCATCCGGAATGACGAAGCCCTCGAAGGACGCATAGTGCGACGGGATTATCAGATCGAAGCTGAAGAAGTTCCGGCAGGCGTAAGCCGCCTGGTCCGGCCCCATGGTGAAGCGGTCGCCGATCGGCACGATGCCGATGTTCGGCCGGTAGAGTTCCTGCACCAGCTTCATGTCGAGCGTAATGCCGGTATCGCCCATGAGATAGACGGTCTTGCCCGTTTCCCGCTTGGGCATGATGACGAAGCCGGCCGGATGGCCGAGGTAGATGGGCTTGCCGCCCTCGATCCGCGATGACGAGTGATGGGCATTGGTGAACACCACGTCGAAATCGTCGAAGGCAATGCGCCCGCCGTGGTTGCCGGGGCTGTAATGCTCGGCCCCCTGGGCCGCCAGCCAGTTGCACACCTCGAAGTTCGACACCAGCACCGCGCCGGTGACCTTGAGGATGGCGAGCGCGTCGCCGACGTGATCGTCGTGACCGTGCGTGAGCAGCACATGCGTGGCACCCTTGCCGGCTTCCTGCCAGCCGATGGTGGCCGCCGGATTGCCGGTGAGGAACGGATCGATCAGCAGCACCGCCTTGCCCGTTTCGATGCGGAAAGCGGCATGGCCCAGATAGGTGATCTTCATGGCCGTGTTCGTGCCTCCCTTCGCCATTGGCCGCGCCCCGGCCGGCGGTCTGTCATTGCACCTTGGCGAGCGGATCGTCGCAGGCGCCCTCCGGACACTCGCCGACCAGCTGGAAGCGGCCGTCCTTCACTTCATAAACATACTGGCAGCCGAAGGGAATGGAACAGCCGTCGCCGATATTGCGGCGCCGTGTCAGCACCACCGCCGGCCGCTCGCCTGGCAGGACGCGCTTGATCGTGCCGGGGAGCCTGAGCGTCACATAGCCTTCGGGCGTCGACATCAGCAGGACCCCGTCGGGACAGGGCGGACTGCCGCTCGCGAACACGAAGGGATCCCTCTCGCAGCCGAACATGCAGGCATAGGCGAAATAGTCGGCCGCGCCGTCGAGATTGACGTCGGAGATGCCGAACAGCCGCTCGACATACATTTCGTTGGCGACCGCTGCGCCCGAATTCGTCGTCGCACACGCTTCGGCAAACCGCTGCGCATAGGCGGCAACCGGCGCCGGCAGCTCGCTGAGCGGCACCATGACGGCGGCAAGCAGGGGGAAGACGGCGGCCGACATGCCGTAACCATAGTCCAAACCCCGGCGCTGCTCCACACTTTGCCATGCGCGGCGTTCTCGCGTATGAGGCTCGCATCATGACTGCCTCTGGCCTTGCCGCCGCCGTTGCCGCCCTGCCCCCCAACCGCCCCCTGCTCGCCCTCGACCTCGGCACCAAGACCATCGGCATTGCCATTTCCGACCTGACCCGCCGCATTGCCTCGCCCCTGCTGACCATCACCCGCCGCAGGTTCGGCGCCGATGCCGAGCAGCTTCTCGCCATCATCGCCCGCGAGAAGGTGGGCGCGATCGTGCTGGGCCTGCCCCTCAACATGGATGGCAGCGAGGGGCCGCGCGCCCAGTCGACCCGGGCCTTCGCCCGCAATCTGGCGAAGCTCACCGATGTTCCGATCATCCTCTGGGACGAGCGCCTCTCCACCGCCGCGGTCGAGCGCGCCATGATCGCCGCCGATGCCAGCCGCGCCCGGCGCGCCGGCCATATCGACAAGCTCGCCGCCGTCTGGATCCTGCAGGCCGCCCTCGATTCCCTGCCATGACGGCCGCCTTCGAAAGCCTGTTGCCGGTGTTTGCGGTGATCGTCCTGGGCTTTGCCCTGCGCTGGCGCGCGATCGTTCCCGAAGACATGTGGCGCGGCGTCGAACTGCTCGGCTACTGGGTCTTCTTCCCCGCCCTGCTCACCGAGACCATGATCCGCGCCGATCTGCGCGCTCTGCCGCTGACCGGGATCACGCTCACCATGCTGGCCTCCTTCTTCACCATGGTGGCGGGGCTGCTGGCCGCCCGCCGGGTCATCATGTCGGGTCTGGGCCTGGCCGGGCCCGCCTATTCCTCGGTTTTCCAGAACGCCACCCGCTGGAACGGTTTCATTGCGCTGCCGATCCTGGCCAAGCTCTACGGCGATACCGGCGTCGCGCTGGTGGCGGTGGTGATGGCCGCCCTGGTGCCGGTCGCCAATCTCTCGGCGGTGATCGTGGTCGCCTGCAATGCCCACGGGCCGAAACTCGGCCGTGCCCAGCTCCTCTATGTGGTCTTCCGCAACCCGTTCATCTGGGCAACCCTGATCGGCCTTGCCGTCAATCTCCTGGCCATCCCCGTCTATGAGCCGGTGATGACCTGGCTGCACACCCTGGGTGCTGCCGCCGTCGGCACCGGCCTCCTCATGGTGGGTGCGGGACTGAGACCCGAGGAAGCCGCCCGGCCCTCGCCTGCAACCTGGCTCGGCACCCTGCTCAAGACCGTCGCCATGCCGGCCATCGTCACCGTCTGGAGCCTCGTCTTCGGCATTGCCGGCGTGGCCTTTGTCGCCTGCCTCGTCTGCGCTGCGGTACCCACCGCCATGAGCGCCTATGTCCTTGCCCGCCAGATGGGCGGCGATGGCCCGCTCATTGCCGCGACCGTGACGGTGCAGATGGTCGTCTCCTTTGTCTCCATACCGCTCCTCATCTGGCTCGCCGAGAATTTCCGATGACCGCCGCCTTTCTCGCACTGCTGCCGGTGTTTCTCGTCATCGTGGCGGGCTTCGGGCTGAAGCGTCTGGCCATCATCTCGCCCGAGCAGTGGTTCGGCATCGACCGGCTCTGCTACTTCGTGCTGTTCCCGGCCTTCTTCTTCAAGGAGATCGGTGCTGCCGACTTCTCGCGCCTGCCGGTGTTCGCCATCGCATCCGCCATGGCGCTGGCGATCCTTGCCATGTCGGCGATCCTCGTTGTTCTGGCGCGTCCGCTCAACGCAGCGCTCGCCATGGACGGTCCGCAATTCTCGAGCTTCTTCCAGGGCGTCACCCGCTGGCACACTTTCGTAGCCTTCGCGCTGGTGCCGATCTATTTCGGCCAGAACATGCTGGCGCTGGCGGCACTCGGCTCGGCGGTCATGACTCCGGTCCTCAATATCGTCTGCGTGGCGGTGATCGCCCGTTTCGCCGGCCGGAACGCCTTCTCCTGGCGCACCACCCTGCTGGCCCTGCTGCGCAACCCGTTCCTCACCTCTTCACTGGCCGGGGTCGCCTGGAATCTCTCGGGGCTGGCCCTGCCGCAGCCGGCCTTCCAGGTGCTCGATATCATTGCCAAGGGCGCCCTCGGCCTCGCCCTTCTGAGCGTCGGCGCCGGATTGCGCATCGAGACGCTGTCGGCCAACGCCCGCGCCATTGGCGCGGCGACGGCCCTCAAGCTGCTGGCCATGCCGGCCCTGGTGTGGCTGATGCTGTACGTCCTCGGCGTATCGGGCACGCCGGCGGCGGTGGCCATCCTCTGCAATGCCGTGCCCACCGGCTCCGGCGCCTATGTGCTGGCGCGCCAGATGGGCGGCGATGCGGCCCTCGTCGCCAACATCCTCACGGTTCAGATCATCGTTGCGGCGCTGACCATTCCCTTGGTGGTGACGCTCTCGGCCTGAGCCGCCATCAGCGCCCGGCGCTGGCCACCACGCGGCCGGTTTCCGTGACCGCCATGGCCGAGGCACCCGTCAGGCAGGCGAACATCCAGCTCCGCCCCTCTGCCGCCGTGTAGCGGGTGAACTTGCCCGGCGGGATGATGGCCTCGAAGCGCGTGGCGATGAAATCCACCACCCCGTCGGCATCATCGAAGTCGGGGGTCTCGGCGAAGGTCAGCACCAGGCTGCATTGGCCCTCCCGGCGCGTGAAATAGCCGACCGCATGCTGCGGACCGGCCTTGAGGCTGAGTGCCTGTAACGGCTGGATCGTCTGCACCGGCACGGCCTCGCCGGCACGGAGCGGCTCGCCTGTCATGGCGAGCGTGATGATGGAAGCGACTGCAACAAGGCGAATGGCAGGCATGGTGATGCTCCTTGCAAGACAGCCGGGCTCTCCCGTATCGGCTAGCGATTCTGGGGCCATCGGTCATTGCGATGGCCGCACCATGCACAGCACCCGTGAAAGCGCCGTGATACTACTGGCGGTGGCGAGGAAGCCGCCGGCGGTACTGCTACGGCGCTGCCGGCTTGGTGATGCGGTAGAGCACGAATCGCGCTTCGCTGGCCACCACTTCCGCAGCGATCGGCAGATCCGGCGCGGTGTTGAAGCTATCGGGCTGTGTGTGGATCAGGAATACATAGTCCATCTCCCGCCTCACCAGTTCCCAGTCCAGCGGCCAGTTGCGCTCCTTGCCGTAGTAGATGCGCCCCAGCGGCCGGCGCAGCGGCTCGACCTGGGGGTCGAAGCGCAGCGGCTGATGGCGCGGGTCGGCAAGAATCGACGGCACGAAGATGCCGCGCGGAATGGCGCGTTCGGCAATCCTCATGTAGGAGGGCGGATCGACGCTGTCGAGGTAGCGGCCCTCGGTGATCAGCGGGAACAGGCGCGAGCCCGCCGGCACCTGGTCGATCACGCGGTCCGCCTCTGCCGCGAGTTCGTCACCGGGCCGCCAGGCGGCATAGCACCACAGGGTGACGACCACCGTCATCGCAATCGCCAGTGCCTGCAGGGCAGAGTGCGCCCTGGCGCTGAAGGGCTGTGGACTGACGGCTGCCACCAGTAGCATCGAGAACGGCACGAACACGCGCCAGTTGGCATTGTTGGAGCCGAAAATCGTGAACGGCAGCAGGATGGAGCAGGCCAGCAGCAGGGCCAGCGGCGCTCTGGCGCGCGGATGCAGGATGGCTTCACCCGAGAGCCAGACCAGTACCAGGGGGACGAAGGTGAGACACCAGACGGCAATGCTGAGCGGATGCTCGTCGATGGTCATCGGGGTCAGCACATGCCAGATCAGGTCCTGCGGCGGCCGCACCGAGATACCGAGTCCGGCCTCCGTGGTCGGGCTGACGGCCCACAGAAAAGCAAAGGGGATTGCCATCGGCAGGCCCGCTGCGACGACGCGCCGGATGCGATCGGCTGCCGCGGCGGGCGGCGGCACCATGTAGGCCTCGCTGCTCAGCACGATGAGTGCAAACACGCCGAAGGCGTGCAGATGGCACAGCAGCAGGGTGAAGGAGACGAGCCCGAGCGCGATCATTCGCACATGCCATGGCGCATTGCGCAGCCAGATCCACAGGGCAAAGGCATGGATGGCGAGACCCGCCCCCAGCAGGAACGACAGGAAGCCCTTCTGCAGGGCAAGGTTGAAGATCAGCGGAAAGCCGAACAGCGCCGTGGGCGACAGTGTGCGCCACAGGGCGTAGTGAAGCACGACCGGTGCAGTGCCCAGCACGCACATGGTGAGCGCCAGAAACACCCGCCCCGCCGTCTCGATTGTCATGAAGTGGGACAGGCCCAGCATGATCGCTTCGAAGCCGAGATTGGGCCGCAGCGCCCAGGCGGCCCAGTAGAACTTGTCCGTCGCCGGATCATCGATGCTGGCGAGAATATGGATGCGTGCCAGGTGCGAGGGGTAGTCCTGCAACGGCGGATTTGCCACCAGGACCACCGGCAGTAGCGCGAGCACGCAGAGGCCCAGCACAACCAGGCAGAGGGTACGCGAGAGGCCGGTTCCAGCCTGCGTTTCGACTGCCGCAACTTGGTTCATTCGACCTCCGATAGGCTTCGCGTTCAGAAGAAGCCGGCAAATCTGATGCCACGACTCACCTGTGCCATAACGGGAAACCTGCCGTTTGGCTAGGTTTTGCTCCCGGCTTTCCCGCAACTAACCTCTGCAGGCACGCATTCAACGGCGGTCTTCTTCCATAGGTTGAGATGTTGTGGCCAGACTCGCGCCGTCGGACAGGAAAGGGATTCGCGCCCGAGCCGCAGCAACGCACGCCCCGGCCGGAATGACTGCCCGTCTCACCACCAGCCAGTCCCGTGACGGGGCGGTAGACACTAGCACGGCATCAGCGCCGCCCGCGGCCGGTGATGAACCAGCGCGTCTTGTGGTCATTGGGCAGAACCTGCTTGCGATGATGCGCCGGCATGTTGCCCCCGCCGTCGCGAAAGACCGGGCCGGCGGCAGCGCTGCAACAGCCCTTGCCCTGCCCCCGAATCCTCCCTAGACAGTGGCTTTCAATGACATCGCCCACCCGCTCGAAACCGCTGCTCAGGCGGCCCCACCTGCTTGCCATTGAAGATGTTTCCGCCGCCGAGATCACCGCCCTTCTCGACCTCGCCGAACACTATGTCGAGGTCAACCGGCAGATCGAGAAACGCGAAACGGTTCTGCGCGGCCGCACCCAGGTGAACCTGTTCTTCGAGGCCTCGACCCGGACCCAGAGTTCCTTCGAGATCGCCGGCAAGCGCCTTGGCGCCGATGTCATGAACATGGCAGTCGCCACCTCCGCCATGGCGAAGGGCGAGACCGTGCTCGACACGGCCATGACCATCAATGCCATGCACCCGGACTTCCTGGTGGTGCGGCATCCGTCTTCCGGCGCCGTCGAGCTGCTGGCGCAGAAAGTCTCCTGCGCCGTCGTTAATGCCGGTGACGGCCAGCACGAGCATCCGACCCAGGCGCTGCTCGATGCCCTCACCATCCGCCGCCGCAAGAACAGGATCGAGGGTCTCATCGTGGCGATTTGCGGCGACGTGCTGCATTCGCGCGTCGCCCGCTCCAACATCCACTTGCTCAACAAGCTCGGCGCGCGCGTGCGCATCGTGGCGCCCTCCACCCTGTTGCCGGCCGGCGCGGCGAGTTTCGGCGTCGAGGTTCACCGCACCATGAAGGACGGCCTCGATGGCGCCGATATCGTCATGATGCTCAGGTTGCAGCTCGAACGCATGAACGGCGCTTTCGTGCCGTCGGTGCGCGAGTACTACCGCTTTTTCGGGCTGGACGAAGAGAAGCTGCGCTTCGCCAGGCCCGATGCGCTGGTGATGCATCCGGGTCCTATGAATCGCGGCGTTGAAATCTCCTCCAATGTCGCCGACGGCGTTCAGTCGGTGATCCGCGAGCAGGTCGAGATGGGGGTTGCGGTCAGGATGGCGGTGCTCGATGCGCTGGCCCGCAACATGCCGGGCGGAGGCAATGCATGATGGCGCCCGCCTCCCGCAACGGCGATGGCCGCCGCGCCTATGTCAATGCCCGCCTCATCGACCCGGCGCAGGGTCTCGACGCCACGGGCGGTGTGCTGATTGAGGGCGGCTGGATCCTCGGCGTCGGACCCGGCGTCACCGGCGGCGGTGGTGCCGAGGTCATAGACTGCCGGGGCCGGATTCTCATGCCCGGCCTGATCGACATGCGGGTCTTCACTGGCGAGCCGGGGTTCGAGCATCGCGAGACCCTGGCCACCGCCTCGGAAGCGGCGGCAGCGGGCGGTGTCACCACCATGATCGTCATGCCCAACACCAATCCGGTGATCGACGATGCGGCGATCGTCGACTTCATCCTGCGCCGCGCCCGCGACACGGCGCTGGTGCGCGTGGCCCCCATGGCCGCCATCACCAGGGGGCTTGGCGGCGAGCTGATGAGCGAGATCGGCGCGCTGAAGGAAGCCGGCGCCGTTGCCGTTACCGACGGCAACCGCGCCGTCGCCAACGCCCGCGTCTTCAGGCGTGCCCTGTCCTACGCCAACGACTTCGGCATGCTGGTGGTGCAGCATGTGGAGGAACCAAGCCTCGCAGGCGGCGTCATGAATGCCAGCGACATGGCCGCCCGCCTGGGCCTCACCGGCATTCCCGCCATGGCCGAGGTCATCATGCTGGAGCGCGACCTCCGCCTCGTCGAACTGACCGGCGCGCGCTACCATGCCGCCCAGCTCTCCTGCCGCACCGCCGTTGAAGTGATGCGCGCCGCCAAGGCCAGGGGCCTGCCGGTCACCTGCGGCGTGTCGGTGCATCATCTGACCCTCAACGAGAATGACGTTGGCGCCTATCGCACCTTCTTCAAGCTCTCGCCCCCCTTGCGCAGCGAAGACGACCGCCGCGCGCTGGTCGAGGGCGTGGCCGATGGCACCATCGACGTCATCGTCTCCGGCCACGATCCCCAGAGCGCCGACACCAAGCGCCTGCCCTTCGCCGAGGCGGAGTTCGGCGCCATCGGTCTCGAGACCATGTTCGCGGCAGCACTCGGCCTGCACCACAATGACCATGTGCCGCTGCCGCGCCTGATCGAGGCCATGGCGGTCGCTCCCGCCCGCATCCTCGGGCTCGAGACGGGGCGGCTGGCCCCGGGCGCGCCCGCCGATTTTGCCATTGCCGATCCGCATCTGTCCTGGACCATCGAAGATCACACCCTGCGCTCGCGCTCGAAGAATTCGCCCTACGAGCACCGCACCCTCGAGGGCCGCGTCATCGAGACGGTGGTTGCAGGACGCACCGTCTATCAATACCATCCCTGACCGGGGGGAGGTGTTTGCATGACGGACTGGCCGGCCATATCCATGACCATGGGGATTGCTGCCGCCATCCTCGGTTACCTGTCGGGGTCCATACCCTTCGGCCTCCTGCTCACGCGCTGGGCCGGCCTTGGCGATGTCAGGAGCATCGGCTCCGGCAACATCGGCGCCACCAATGTGCTGCGCACCGGCAGCAAGCGCCTCGCCGCCCTGACCCTGTTTTGCGATGCCCTGAAGGGCGCGGCCCCGGTGCTCGCCATGCGCTTTCTGGGAAATGACACGGCCGCGCTGATCGCCGGCGGTGCCGCCTTTCTCGGGCATGTCTTTCCCGCCTGGCTGGGCTTCCGGGGTGGCAAGGGAGTCGCTACCTTCATCGGCATTCTCTTCGGCCTTGCCTGGCCGCTGGCTTTGGCCTTCCTGGCCATGTGGCTGGTGCTGGCCGCGCTGTTTCGCATCTCCTCGCTCTCCGCCATTGCTTCGGCCGCGGCATCGCCGCTGGTCGCCTGGGCCACCGGCCGGCTCGACCTGGTTCTGCCGCTCGCCGTTCTGGCCATACTCATCTGGTGGACTCACCGCGCCAACATCGGCCGGCTGCTGGCCGGCACCGAACCCAAGATCAAGCTGGGCTCCAACGCGTGACGCGGCTGCTGAATGACGCCCAGCGGCGCGACTGGCTGCGGCTCATTCAGAGCGAGAATGTCGGACCCGTCACCTTCCGGCAGCTGATCAACCGCTATGGCAGCGCCGGCGACGCGCTCGCCGCCCTGCCCGAGCTCTCGCGGCGCGGCGGCCTTGGCCGGCCCCTGCGCATCTATGAGGCGAGCCGCGCCGAGGACGATATCGCCCGCGCCGGCAGGCTCGGCGCCCGTTTCATCGCGGCGGGCGAGGAGGGCTACCCGCCGCTGCTCCGCCACATCGATGGCGCCCCGCCGCTCATCTGCGTCAAGGGCGATCTCGCCCTTGCCACCCGCGAGGCGGTCGCCATCGTCGGCGCCCGCAACGCCTCGGCCATTGCCCGCCGTTTCGCAAGGCAGCTCGCCGCCGAAATCGCTGAAGCAGGCTACCTGATTGTCTCGGGGCTCGCCCGCGGCATCGACACCGCTGCCCATGAAGCCGCAATCGAGCGCGGCACCGCGGCGGTCCTGGCCGGCGGCATCGACTACATCTACCCGCCCGAGAACGAAGCCCTGCATCACGACATCGCCCGGCGCGGCCTGCTGGTCACCGAGATGGTGCCGGGCACCGTGCCCAAGGCCGAGCATTTCCCGCGCCGCAACCGCATCATTTCCGGCATGGCCCGCGCCGTCATTGTGGTCGAGGCGGCCCTGCGCTCCGGCTCGCTCATCACCGCGAGGCTTGCCGGTGAACAGGGCCGCGAAGTCTTCGCGGTGCCGGGCTCGCCGCTCGATCCGCGCTGCGAGGGCGCCAACCGCCTGATCCGCGACGGTGCCACGCTGCTCATGAAGGCTCAGGATGTGATCGAAACCCTGCGCGGCCAACCCTTGCAGCTTGCGGGCGATGTGTTCCTCGAGCCACCGGACGAGCCGGTAGCACCGCACGAGCCGGACCGCGACGAGCAGCGGCGCATCATCGCCCTGCTCTCGCCTTCTCCCGTCGAGATCGACGATCTGATCCGCGAGAGTGGCGCTTCGCCCGCCGCCGTCATCGCCGTGCTGCTGCAACTGGAACTGGCTGGCAGGATCCAGCGCCATGCCGGCGGCCGCGTCTCACTGGCCTGAGAACAGATCGCGCTGGTGTGTCAGGTGATGGTTATGGATCAGCAGCCCTTCATGGGCAAGCAGCCACTCCTTGCGGCGCACGCCGCCACCATAGCCGGTCATCGACCCGTCGGCGCCGATCACCCGGTGGCACGGCACCACGATGGCGATCGGGTTCTGGGCGTTGGCGGCACCGACGGCGCGCGCCGCTTGCCGGTCGCCGATCCGCCGCGCCAGTTCGCCGTAGGAGATCGTCGTGCCGCACGGAATGCGCTTGAGTTCCGCCCACACCCGCTCCTGGAAATCATTGCCGCCGCCGTCGGTTGCAATATCCGCAATCGCCGCGAGATCGCCGGCGAAATAGCGCCGCAGCCGCAACGACAGTCCGAACGGGTCGGCAGCCCTGTTCACCGTCGCCCCGCCGGACCGCCGCGCCGTTTCCCGTTGTATCCGTCCGGTGCCGTCGTCGAACGCGAGCAGCAGCAGCACGCCGTCCCGCGCCAGCAGCACCATGTCGCCGATCGGCGTCGCGATGCGGTCGAGCAGAATTTGGCCCATGCCATGAACCATATCACGCTTTGGGCGGCCGCGTTGCCGTGAAAGCGCCGCCATTCCGCTGGTGCCGTGCCGCTGCTGCGCCACCCGGTCCGGCCGCTTCGCGGCACCATCGTCGCGGCCTTGCCCGCGACGGCGTGAGTGCCCGCCTCCGGCG
>CAZIXE010000065.1:0-21536 GCA_964543235.1 uncultured Rhizobiaceae bacterium
ATGTCGCGCAGGCGGCAGATCTCGAAGAGCTTGCGGGTTCTGGCCTCGATGCCCTTGGCGGCGTCGATCACCATGACGGCAGCGTCGACGGCGGTGAGGGTGCGGTAAGTGTCTTCCGAGAAGTCCTCGTGGCCCGGCGTATCGAGCAGGTTGAAGACGCAACCGCCATATTCGAAGGTCATGACCGAGGTCACGACGGAAATGCCGCGGGCGCGCTCGATCGACATCCAGTCGGAGCGGGTGCGGCGGCGGTCGCCCTTGGCCCTCACCTGGCCGGCCAACTGGATGGCGCCACCGAACAGCAGCAGCTTTTCGGTGAGCGTGGTCTTGCCGGCGTCAGGGTGTGAGATGATGGCAAAGGTGCGGCGGCGCGCCACCTCGCGAGCAATGGCAGAGGTAATCAAGAGGACTCCAGGCTTTCGGGCTTCGGTGCGCTAGGTAGGGATTTCCGGGGGGTTTGTCACGCGCATATGCGCATCGGCCAGGTCAACCCCGGCCGCCGGCGATGACGTCAATCACCGGACAGATTGGCGCCCTGCCACCGGTGCATTTGGCGGCCGTTGCCGCGAGCAGCCGCTCGAGACGCCTGAGATCACGGATCTTGCGGCGGATTCCGGCCAGATGGCTTTCGGCGAGTTGCCTGATCTCACCGCAGGAGGCCAGTTCGCCATCGGAGAGCGACAGCAGGGCGCGAACCTCCTGCTGCGAAAACCCCATGTCGCGGGCCCTGCGGATGAAGTTGAGTCTCGCGAGGTGCTGGCCGGAAAACTGACGATGCCCCCCAGTGCTGCGCACTGCTGGCGGTAGTAGCCCTATGCGCTCGAAATAGCGGATGGTTTCGAGGTGGACTCCGGCCTGCGTGGCGAGTTCGCCGATGCTGTAGGAATCTCGCGACTTTGTGATCGGTCGAGCCATATTGAGTTCTTGATCCTGTAGTTGCTACGGAGTGCAGATTATCACCATCATGATCGTTAGCCAAAGCAAACAAACTGCCACGGACGGCCGGACCACCGGGGTCCTTGCCGCCGGTGGCCTCATCGCCGGGCTGCTCGCGTCGTCGTGCTGTCTTCTGCCGCTGCTGCTTGTCTCGGCAGGTGTCGGCGGAGCGTGGCTGTCGCAGCTCACGGCACTCGCGCCTTATCAGCCGTTGTTCCTCACGGCCGCGGCGGCACTTCTGGGCCTTGGTTTCTGGCGGGTTTACGGGCGCCGTCAGGTTTGTGCCGACAACCAGTCATGCGCCACGCCGGGGTCTGCGGTGCGGACCAAGACGCTTCTTTGGCTCGGGGTCGCCGCGGTGCTGGCGGCAGCCGGCAGCGACAGCGTCGCGCCATTCCTGTTGTGAGCCCACAATGATCCTTCTCCGCCTTGTCCTTGCCGTGCCGCTTATGATCCAGCCCGCCCTTGCCGCAGAGCAAACGGCAAGGTTTGCGGTCAGCAACATGACCTGCGCGCTGTGCCCGATTACGGTCAGAACAGCCATGGAAAGAGTGCCGGGTGTGATTGGCGTCGACATCGATCCGGAAGCTGCGGTCGCGGAGGTGCGCTACGAGGACAGTCTGACGTCACCCGCAGCGATTGCCCAGGCCTCGACCGATGCGGGATATCCTGCCGCCATGGTCGGGCCGCAATGACTGTCCTGCGCTCCACCATCACATGTCCCCTGTGCGGACATGTTGAGACTGAGGCGATGCCGACTGACGCCTGCCAGTTCTTCTACGATTGCAAGGGGTGCGGCAGTCTGCTCAGGCCGAAGCCCGGCGATTGCTGCGTCTTCTGCTCCTATGGCGACGTCCCCTGTCCGCCGGTCCAGGAGGCCCGTTCGGCCGGCGGATCGGCATCGTGCTGCGGCCGGCATGCTTGAGTGATGCTCATGCCGGCGGACGGCCCCGGCTGACGGGCGAACACTGATGACCTCCCGGTGGAGGTGCGCTAGGTCTTGCGGCCCATGGACGCAAGACAGGCAGAATCGCGCCGCGGGCGCAGGCTGGCACTGACGGCAGAGCATGTGGCGCGGGTGCACCGGGTGGGGGACGATCTCGGGCCCATCCCGGGGCGCGTGGCGATGACCGATGCCGACTATGACCGGCTGGCCACCACGCTGCTCGCCGAGCTCGGCGATGCGCCGTTCTGGGTGTTCGCGGCGGGCTCGCTGATCTGGAAACCCGATTTCGCGCATGTGGCGCAGCGGCCGGCGACGCTGCATGGCTGGCACCGGTCGTTTTGCCTCCGTATCACGCGCTGGCGCGGCACACCGGAGTTCCCAGGCCTGATGATGGGTATCGACCGGGGCGGCTCCTGCCGCGGCGCCGCCTTCCTGCTGCCGCCCGGCGACCGGCACGAGCAGATGCAGCGGCTGCTGCGGCGGGAAATCAGCTACACGCCGGCCGCCAATGCGCCCGGCTGGCACATGGTGCGAAGCGGCGGGGAGCGGTTCAAGGCGCTGGCCTTTACCGCCAGCAAGCGACATCCGGCCTACTGCCACGGCATTCCGGAAGCGGAAGTCGCTTACATCCTGGCGCGCGCCTTCGGCCATTGGGGTTCCGGCGCCGAATACCTCTACAACACGGTGAGCCATCTCGACGCCATGGGCATCCGCGACCGCAATCTGTGGCGGCTGCAGCGGCGGGTGGCGGAAGAGATCGAGAAGCTCTGAAATCGCCAGGCAAAGCCAGGCCGCCACCCGCATCGCCCCTGTAGCCACTGCCATCAATTCTGTCCAAAAAGTCATCGTGACAGCCAAATAACATCTATAAACTCACTTTTCAAGGATTATTTTCTGCCTCCCGGATTTCCAGGTCGGCATGGCCGCTGTGCTGGATGACCTCCAGGATGTTCGGCATGTCGTTGGTGGCGATCCAGTTGGTGGCATAGGCCATGTCGAAACCGTGGCCGAGCCAGCGCCCTACGAGGCGGCGCTCGAGCTCTTCGGGCGGCACTTTGAGAAGGACGGTGAAGTCGAACAGCGGCCGCAGCCGGACCCAGGGGGACTTGTCCAGCAGCAGATAATTGCCTTCCACCAGAATGAAGCGGGTGGCACCGTCCACGATGTCGGCGGCGGCGCGGGAAAGCTCCAAGTTGCGGTCAAAGACCGGAATGGCGATGTCCGGCTCGCGCGCGCGGATCCGCCTGAGCATCACCTCGAAGCCCGCGACGTCGAAGGTAAAGGGGGCGCCCTTGCGCGGCCGGTGCCCCCTGGCATTCAGAACACTATCGTCGAAATGAAAGCCGTCCATGGGCACGACGATCGCGCTCTCGCCCATCGCCAGCAGGGCGTCGCGAAGATTGGCGGCGAGTGTCGATTTGCCCGATGCCGGCGGGCCGGCGATCGCCACCATGAAGCGCGGCGACCCTTGCGCCCTGTCGCGGATGAGCTTCGCCAGAGCAGCCGCATCGGCCATGAGGGTGGGCCGGTCAGGCGGCCATGGCCTCAGGCGGCGGGGCCTTGGCCCCGGTCATGAACGCCACCGCATCGGACATGGTGTAGTCCCTGGGGTTGATGACGCACAGCCGCTTGCCAAGCCGGTGGATGTGGATGCGATCGGCGACCTCGAAGACATGCGGCATGTTGTGCGAAATCAGCACGATGGGCAGGCCGCGGCGCTTCACGTCGAGGATGAGTTCGAGGACGCGGCGCGATTCCTTGACGCCCAATGCGGCGGTCGGCTCGTCCATGATTACCACCTTGGAGCCGAACGCGGCGGCGCGGGCCACGGCGACACCCTGGCGCTGACCGCCGGAAAGCGTTTCCACCGCCTGGCCAATATTCTGGATGGTCATGAGACCCAGTTCGGTGAGCTTCTCGCGGGCGCGCCTTTCCATCACGCTCCGGTCCAGCATGCGGAACCACTGGCCGAGAATTCCGGGTTTGCGCACCTCCCGGCCCAGGAACATGTTGTCCGAAATCGACAGTGCAGGCGACAGCGCCAGGTTCTGATAAACCGTTTCAATGCCGGCATTGCGTGCATCCATGGGCGACTTGAAGTGCAGGACATTGCCTTCCAGCCTGATCTCGCCTTCGTCGGGAGTCACGGCGCCGCAGATCGCCTTGATCAGCGTCGACTTGCCGGCACCATTGTCGCCGATCACCGCAAGGATCTCGCCGGGATACAGATCGAAATCGGCGTGATCGAGAGCGGTGACGCGACCGAAGCGCTTCACCAGGCTGCGTGCAGTGAGAATGGGTTCGCGGGCCATTAGCCAGATACCTTTCTGATCCACTGGTCGACGGTGACGGCGGCGATGATGAGGATGCCGATCAGGAGGTAGGTCCACTGGGCATCGGCGCCATAGAGCCGGAGACCCAGAGAGAACACACCGACGATCAGTGCGCCGAAAATCATGCCGAGTATCGATCCCCGCCCACCGAACAGCGAGATGCCGCCAATCACCACGGCGGTGATCGACTCGATGTTCGCAAACTCGCCGGATGTGGGCGAAACCGAACCGATGCGGCCGATCAGCACCCAGCCTGCAATGCCGCAGATAAGGCCCGCCAGCGTGTAAACGGTGATGAGCATGCGGGTGACCGGAACACCCGCCAGCTCGGCGGCATCGGGATCGTCACCCACGGAGTAAAGTCTTCGTCCCCAGGCCGTATAGTTGAGAACGTACCAGAGCAGCAGGACGAGGGCGAACATGAAGGCCACGCCAAGCGTGAACACGGCGCCGCCGATGTTGATCTGCGCCCCGAAGAGCTGGAGCAGCGGCGCCTGCGCTTCGATGTCCTGGCCGCGGATCGTCTCGTTCTTCGAATAGATGTACTTGATGGAATTGAAGACCTGCCAGGAGCCGAGCGTTACGATGAACGGCGGCAGCTTCATGACCGCAACAAGCCAGCCATTGATGAAGCCGCAGAGCGTGCCGCAGGCAAGTCCGCAAAGGATCGAGAGAGGCACAGGGATGCCATAGCGGAAGGTGAACTGGCCCATGACCACGGCTGACAACACCATGACCGCGCCGACCGAAAGATCGATGCCGGCGGTGAGGATCACCAGGGTCTGTGCCGCACCGACAATACCAACGATGGCAATCTGCTGAATGATGAGAGTGAGCGAATAGGCATTGAAGAACTTGCCGCCCACCAGGAGGCCGAATGCTGCGACGGAAAGAACGAGAACGATCAGCGGCACCGCCGCCGGGCTGGTATGAAGGAAGTTCTGGAACCGCTTGATGGGGGAATTGCCTTCATCGAAGTGAACGACCGACGTGTCGCTCCTGTCGAGGACCTTCTCGAATTCCTGAGTTGGTGCGGCCTTGCCGTTCGTCATGAGCGCCTCTCCCATTGCCTTGTGCCGGCAGTCTTCAAAGAGAAAGCGGCCCGAGAGCCGCTCTCCCTCCCCTCGTTAATGTTTCATAACTCCACCCGGGGAATCAACCCCAGCAGAGCTCAAGCCCCTTCTTGGTGTCGATGGAGGGCACGCCGTCCACCGGATTGTCGGTGATGAGCTGAACGCCGGTATCGAAGAAGTTCTTGCCTTCCGTGGCCTTCGGCTTCTCGCCGGTGTCGGCGAATTTCTTGATGGCTTCGACACCCATCGAGGCCATGAGCAGCGGATACTGCTGCGAGGTGCCGCCGATGATCCCGGCTGCCACGTCGCGCACGCCCGGGCAGCCGCCGTCAACCGACATGATCAGCACCTGCTTCTCTTTGCCCACGGCCTTCAGCGCTTCATAGGCGCCGGCAGCAGCGGGCTCGTTGATGGTGTGGATCACGTTGATGTCCGGGTTGATCTGGAGGAGGTTCTCCATGGCTTTGCGGCCGCCTTCCGGATTGCCGTTGGTGTAGTCGTGGCCAACGATGCGGGGATCATCCTCGTCACCGATCACGTTGGGGTCCTTCACGTCGATGCCGAAGCCCTTCATGAAGCCCTGGTCGCGCAGCACGTCCACCGTCACCTGTTTGGTATTGATGTCCAGGAAGCCGATCTTGGCATCCTTGGCGGCATCGCCGAGCTTCGCCTTGGCGTAGGCGCCGATGAGGAAGCCGGCCTGGAAATTGTCGGTGGCCATGGTCTGGTCAGCGGCATCGATGGGCTCGAGCGGCGTATCGAGGGCGATCACCAGAATACCGGCATCGCGCGCCTTCTTGATCGACGGAACGATGGCCTTGGTGTCCGAGGGGGTGATCAGGATGCCCTTGGCACCGTCGGCGATGCAGGTCTCCACGGCCGCCACCTGGCCTTCATTGTCGCCGTCATCCTTGCCAGCATAGGTCTTGAGGTCGACTCCCAGTTCGGCAGCCTTGGCGGTGGCGCCCTCTTTCATCTTGACGAAGAAGGGATTGGTGTCAGTCTTGGTGATGAGGCAGGCGCCAATCCCTTGCGCTTCAGCAGGGGTGATGGCGGCGAAGCCGGCGAATGCAGCGCCCAGAAGAGCGGTTTTCAGAATGGATTTCACGAAGATCCTCCCATGGAACTGCCCCGTCTGCGGGGCGAAAATCCGGTTTACGGTCAAGCAAGGACGCAACATCCCACATACGGGAACTCCGCCCTCACCTGCGATCTCACCTCAAAGCGACGCGCGAGTCAATAGATAAATCACGCTGATTTATTTATTGACTCGGAGACCAGGCTGGGCGAAGCTTTTCGCCTGGCAGGTGGAGGCAGCACGGACGTGAATGTCGAGTGGTCCAGTGGCAGCATTCCGGCGGACAAGGCTCCGCCCCTGTCGCGCGGCACAACGCAGAGCGGCGTCAGGCTCTACAATGAGCGGCTGGCGCTGTCGCTGATCCGGCGCCATGGCGAACTGCCAAAGGCCGAGATCGCCAGGCTGACGGGGCTCTCGGCACAGACCGTCTCCGTCATCGTGCGCCAGCTCGAGGCCGACGGCCTGCTCATCAAGAAAAAACCCCAGCGCGGCAAGGTTGGCCAGCCACTGGTGCCTTTCGCGCTCAATCCCGAGGGTGCCTATGCGATCGGCCTCAAGGTCGGCCGGCGCTCGAGCGACCTGGTCCTGCTCGACCTCGCCGGCACGGTCCGCAAGACGCTGCACCAGCCTTACAAGTTCCCCACGCCCACGGATCTGCTCGGCTTCGTGCGCCAGGAGATCAGGGCCCTGCTCGAGGACCTCAAGCCGAAGCAGCGGCAACGCATCGCCGGCCTCGGCATCGCTGCCCCGTTCGAATTGTGGAACTGGGAGGAGGAGGTCGGCGCACCGCATGAAGTGCTGGAGGCCTGGCGGGGCTTCGACCTCAGTGCTGCCATCGCCCAGCAGGTGGACTGGCCGGTGCACTTCTGCAACGACGCCACGGCGGCCTGCGCCGCCGAGCTGCTGTTCGGCAAGGGCGGGGCGCTCCGCGACTTCGCGTATTTCTATATCGGCTATTTCTGCGGGGGCGGCATCGCCCTGGGAGGCAGCCTGTACCAGGGACCCCGTGGCAATGCCGGCGCGCTCGGCTCATTCCCGGTACCCAAGCCGGCAGGCGGCAGCGAGCAGCTGATCCGGACCGCATCGCTGTTCGTGCTCGAACACATGCTGCAGGACAGTGGGAAGAGCCCCTCCCTGCTGTGGCAGGACAGCAATGACTGGTCGGCGGCGGAACCGGAACTCGGTGCCTGGATCGCAACCGCAGCCCGCGGGCTTGCGCACGCCATGACGGGAACGGCGGCGGTGCTCGACTGTCCCGCCGTGGTCATCGACGGGGCGGTGCCCGCCGGAGTCCGTCTGCGGCTCGCAGAGGCAACGCGCGCTGCACTTGCCGGGGTCAACTTGCAGGGGGTCAGCCCGTTCACCATTGAAACCGGTTCGATCGGCACCGATGCCCGGGCCATGGGCGCTGCCAGCCTGCCGCTGCTCGCCAATTTCATCATCGACCGGGAAGTGCTGTTCAAGGAGGCGATCTGATGCTCAAGGGGATCGACCCACTGCTCGGACCGGACCTGCTTCGCATCCTCAGGGCCATGGGGCATGGCGACGAGATAGCGATCGTCGATACCAATTATCCGGCCGAAACCGACGCCAGGCGGCTGGTGCGCATGGATGGCCACGCCGCACCACGTATCCTCGATGCCATCCTTTCGGTAATGCCGGTCGACGACTTCGTGCCGCAGGCGGTGTTCCGGCCGGCGGCGCAGGGCGACCTCAACCGCATTGAAGCGGTGTTCGAGGAATTTGCCGCGGTGCTGAAGAAACACGAGCCGGCGCAGACCATAACGGCGCTGGTGGGCCAGGATTTCTACAACCGGGTCAAGGGCTGCTTTGCCATCGTTGCATCGGGCGAACGGCGGCTCTATGGGAACATCGTCATCAAGAAGGGTGTGATTCACCCGGCCTGACGCCGGCAAACACGGGAGATTCCCATGGCAGATACGGCCGTAAAACGGGTGCTGACGCGGCTCAAGGCACGGCACCGCGAAGCGCCGCTGGGCAACATGCGCTCTGCCTTCAGCCGCGATCCGCAGCGTTTTGAGAAGTTTTCGGTGCGGCTCGACGATCTGCTCATCGACTATTCGAAGTGCGCGATCGACAGCGACAGCATGGCGCTGCTGCTCGAACTGGCCGAAGCGGCGGATGTCGCGGGCAAGCGCGACCGGATGTTCGCCGGCGAAGCCATCAACTTCACCGAAGGGCGCGCCGTTCTGCATGTGGCGCTGCGCAACCGCTCGGCACGGCCGGTCCTGACGGACGGGCATGATGTCATGCCGGGTGTTCGGGAAGTGCTGCAGCGGATGGGTGCCTTCGCAGAGGGCCTGCGTTCGGGGCGGATCAGGGGGCACGGCGGCGGCCCGATTCGTGACGTGGTGAACATCGGTATCGGCGGCTCGGATCTCGGCCCGGCGATGGCCACGCTGGCGCTGGCACCCTATCACGACGGCCCGCGGCTGCATTTCGTGTCCAATGTCGACGGCGCGCATCTCGCCGACACGCTGAAGACTCTCGAACCGGCAGCGACGCTGTTCATCATCGCGTCGAAGACCTTCACGACACTCGAAACCATGGCCAATGCACGGGCGGCACGGCGGTGGATCGCCACGGCGCTGGGCGAAGAGGCGGTGGGCGCGCATTTTGCCGCGGTGTCGACGGCGCTCGACAAGGTGGCGAGCTTCGGCATCGGCGGCGAGCGAACCTTCGGCTTCTGGGACTGGGTGGGCGGCCGCTATTCGCTTTGGTCGGCCATTGGCCTGCCGCTCATGATCGCGATCGGCGAGAAGAACTTCGGCGACTTCCTGGCCGGCGGACACGCCATGGACGAACATTTCCGGCAGGCACCGCCGCAATCCAACCTGCCCCTGCTCTACGCCCTTATCGGCGTATGGCATCGCAATGTCTGCGGCTATGCCACGCGGGCGATCATCCCCTACGACCAGAGGCTGTCGCGGCTGCCAGCCTACCTGCAGCAGCTCGACATGGAGTCGAACGGCAAGCGGGTCTCGCGCGACGGGCGTGTGAGCCGCATCGCCACGGGGCCGATCGTGTGGGGCGAACCCGGCACCAACGGACAGCATGCGTTCTTTCAACTCCTGCACCAGGGCACCGACGTGATCCCGGTGGAATTCCTGGTGGCCGCCGCGGGTCATGAGCCGCACATGCGCGATCAGCACCAGATGCTCATGGCCAACTGCCTGGCGCAGTCGGAGGCCCTGATGCGGGGCCGCACGCTGGACGAGGCCACCGCGCAGCTCCTCGCCATGGGCAAGTCCAAGAGCGAGGCAAGGCGGCTTGCACCGCATCGCGTGTTTCCCGGCAACCGGCCGTCGGTCACCATCGCCTATCGCACGCTCGATCCCCATACACTGGGGCGGCTCATTGCGCTCTACGAGCATCGTGTCTTCTGTGAAGCCGCCATCTGGGACATCAATGCCTACGACCAGTGGGGGGTAGAACTCGGCAAGGAACTGGCGACGGCCCTGCAGCCGGTGATTGAAGGCAAGACTGCGGCAGAGGGGAGAGATGCATCCACTGCCGGCCTGGTTGCGCATCTGCGGGGCCCTGCCGGCTGATACGCCAACCTGACATTGTCTTGAAAATTCAAGTAAAATTCTCAATCGGGGAAGGCATTGCCGTGAAACCGCGATTCACGCCGGGCTCACGGGCATGCCTGAGGATGCCTGTGCTGATTCTCGCAAATGGTGCGCCAGGCGACAGAACGACATGCTGCTCTCACACCGCGCCCTGCAGGCCGATGCAGCCCGGCCTATCGACGTTTCACCGAGCTTTGCCTTGCGGTGGCCAAGAGGCTTTGCTTTAGTCGAGTCCGCTGGGAGAACTTCTGGTCTCGCCAAAAAAGAGAAGTGCGGCTTGGCGGAACAGCGCGCGAGGATTTCATTGTTCGGCACCTTCCATGTCGAAGGGCCGAACGGGACCAATATCACGCCCAGGAGCCGGAAGGCACAGGCCCTGCTGGCGCTGCTGGCGCTTGCCGAGCGCGGCGAGCGATCGCGCGTGTGGCTGTGCGACAAGCTGTGGAGCGACCGGCCGGCGGAGCAGGCCTTTGCCAGTCTGCGCCAATGTCTCATGGATATCCGCCGCTCGTTCGGCAACCTGTGCAACGACATCCTGGACATCGCCCAGTTCAGCATCCGGCTGGAACTTTCGGCGGTCGAGGTCGATGTCCTGGCGATGCGCGCCGCCTGGGCCACCGGCGACCTCGACAATCCCATCCTCGGCCGGCGCGGCGAACTGCTGGAAGGCATCGATGTCGGTGATCCCGAATTCGAGGACTGGCTTGCCGTCGAACGCAACCGCTGGATCGAGTTTCAGGAGGAGATCGACGCGCGGCTCAAACCGCACAAGGCTGGAAACAAGGCCGATGCGCCGGTTCCGGCCGGACCGGTCCTGGCGCCGGGTGCCGCCCTGCTGCGACCAGGCATCCGCATCCTGCCGCCAGTGGCGCAGGGCGAGCATGCGATGGCCGGACCCCTGGCAGAGGCAATCACAGAGCTCTTCATCCGCAATGTGATCGACATCGAAAGCATCGATGTGGTCGATGCCAGAAGCTACGACAGTCCGGTGATCACCGCGGCAGCGGCCGGGTCGACGCCCAGCACGCCGCTGGTGTTTCAGACGCGGGTGCGCAGTGCGGGCCATGGTCTCATGGCCGAAATCAAGATCGCCAATGCGCGGAGCGGCCGCATCGAGTGGATCGCAACGCTACCGTTTACCGGCGATGTGGCGCATGTCGCGGAGGACACGCATCTCCTGTCGCAGATCAACTTCGCCACCGATGCCATCCAGAACATCTACCGGCGGCTGATGGCCACGTCCCTGACGAATCCGGAATCGACGGCGCAGCTGCTGTTGCTGGCGGCAATCGACGACATGTATGACCTGAGCCGCGAACGCCACGACCAGGCGGACGCGCGCATCCGCAAGTCGATCGAGATCGCACCCAGTGCCCAGGCGCATGCCTGGCTCGCCTACCTGCAGACCTTCAAGATCGGCCAGTGCTTTGCGCCACGAAGCCCCGAAATCCGCCAGGAGGCCGAACGCCATTATCGCAAGGCCATCGAACTCGATCCCAACAACTCCCTGTCGCTGACGCTGTGCGCACATGTCAACCTGTTCGTGCTGAACAACCGCGACCGCGCCGAGGATCTGGTGCAACGGGCGCTTGCCATCAATCCCAACCGGCCGATGGCCTGGGACATCTATTCGGTGATGTATGCCTACAACGGCCAGCCGGACATCGGGCTCAAATATGCCAACTGGGCGAGCAGCATTTCGGAATATGGTCCGTATACGTTCTTTCTGGATACGGGCAAGTGCATGAACCTGACGCTGCTCGGCGATTTCGAGGACGCAGTACGGCACGGCCGCAAGGCCCTCAAGGCCAGGCCCACTTTCCTGCCGGCATTGCGCTACACGGCGATCAGCCTCGGCAATCTTGGCCGGATCGAGGAGGCCAAGCGGCTGGCCAGCGAGATGCGCAGGATCGACAAGAACCTGTCGGCGGAGGCCATCCTGAAATCACCGTTCTTCAACCTGAGCGAGGAGCAGCGCGGCATCCTGCGCGACGGATTGAAGTACAGCGGGGTCGAGTAGCTGGCAGCAGCGCAGAGAGGGATAGTGAAGATGCAAGGAACAAGGCCATCCGAAATCCCCACCGGCATCAGGCAGATGGTCGAGCTGCTGCCGCGGGAGCTGCATTGGCCTTCGGGCTCGGGCGTGCATTTGAGCGCGATGAACCGGGGTCTTAACCGGGGCCTGAACCGCGGCCTCAATCGCGGCATGAACCGCGGCCGTAATCGCGGCATGGGGGCGGGCGATGCCGTGCAGGTGAGTTCCGCCGACATCCTGCCTCCCTATCTCGAACTCAAGGCGCTGCATGCGCTGGAGATCGAGCTGGCCATCAAGGCCGAGCGCCAGCGGCTGGGCAACAACGATCCTGTCGACCGGAACGCCATCTTCTTCTCCTGGGAACATTTCAACGAAGTGCCGCCGCCGCCGGGTCCCGACGAGACGCGGCGCGAGATCGATTACCTGCTCAGCATCCAGAACGATACGGCGTTGCGCGAACGCAAGCTGCCGGAAATCATCGCACAGATCGGACTTGACCTGGTGGACATGACGCGGCCGCTCGGCATCGAGAACCTCGACGGCTATCCCGCGACCAATGCGCTGCTGCTCAATGTCTGCCAGGTCACCTCCTATGTCGGGCTGATCTACAAGGACAAGTTCCGGCGCACGCGGCCCAACCAGTTCGATCCCCGCATCAAACCGCTGATCCCGGTGCCGGCTCATTCGGCCTATCCGAGCAATCATTCCTTCCAGAGCTATTCGCTCGCCTATGTGTTCTCGACACTGGTCCCCGAGGAAAACGTCTCGGAGGAACTGTTCCGGGTGGCGACCAATGTGGCCAAGAACCGGGAAGTGGCCGGCGTCCATTATCCCAGCGATACCGCCTGCGGGTTGCTGCTGGCACAGCTGTTCCTGCCCTATCTGCTGCAATGCTGCAGCGAAGTCCTGCTGCAGGCCCGCGACGAGTGGCACTAGCCGCCTAGAGGTCAAGGAGACAAGTGCATGGCCCAGGAATTCGACAAGATGGTCTTCTGGCACAAGGCAATGATCGCCTATCCAGCACCGGAGGAGCTTCCCGATGCATCCAACGTGACGGTGGCAATCATCGATACCGGCGTGCATGGCGCACATCCGCAACTCGCCGGGGTCATCGACGAGAACGCACGGATCGACCTGGTCTCGAGCATTTCCGGCCTTTCCGGCATGCCGATGCCACAGGAGCTGCCGTTTGACGATTCGATCCTGTCGGGCCTCGCGCTCAACGAGACACACCGCGAGGCCATCGCGGAGGTCATCGCCGAGGTGAAAAGGCGCAAGGTCACGCGCAATCCCGCAGCACTTGCGGCGCAGGACTATTCGAGCCACGGCACGGCCTGCGCCGGGCTCATTGCCGCCAAGGCACGAAACGGCGCGCTTGCCGATTCCCCTAGTCTCAACGATTACCTGGAGCAGCGCTACTCGGGGATCGCTCCCGGCTGCCGCATCGTGTCGATCAATACCTCGATGAGCCCGCGGGAGGAGCCCTTGATCCTGGCGCTGCTCTATTGCGTGCATCTCAATGTCGATCTCATCCACCTGCCGCGCGGGGTGAACGAACGCTGGATCATCGAGACCACGCCGGATTTCCCGGTGAGTCCGGACAATAAGCGGCTTTACAGCTACCTTATGGATGACTGGCAATACCGGCAAACCATGGGACATGCACTGCAGGCCCTGTTCGTTGCCGTGTCGACCCGCATCCCGATCGTCTGCGCGGCCGGCAATTCCGGCGAATCGCGGGTCACCTATCCCGCCAGTCTCAGCGAGGACGACAACGGCATCATCAGCGTCGGGGCGGTGACACGCGAAGGCTATCGCTCAGGCTACAGCAATTACGGCGAGAAGCTCGATCTGGTGGCGCCCAGCGACGACAGCGAAGTGCTCAACCGCAACCAGATCCGCATCAACGGCATCGAACCGTCCTACAAGCGTCACAACTATGCAGCCTATGGCCCGGCGATTGCCATGGTGCCCTTTTGTGCCGAGCGGGTGGTTACCATCGACGTGCCAGGCCGGCCGGGCTATGTCGGGCTCACCAAGATCAGCGAAGACGATGTCGACCCGCTGCGCAACTGGCTCGACCAGCTGGGCGGCGACTTCACCCTGTTCGGGGGCACATCGGCGGCTTCGGCGATTGCGGCGGGTGCGGCGGCGCTGGCGATCGCGGTAGGCAAGCGCAAGGGCAAGGTGTGCGATGGCATTTCGGTCAAGCGCATTCTCAAGGAGACCTGCGTGCAGGAATTCGACGATGTGCGCAGCGGCAGCCGCAAGCGCCTGATACCCGACAGGATGAACGAAGAAGCGCGCGCCGACCCACCCTTCGTGTTCGGCAACGGCCTCATCAATGTCGGCAAGGCCGTGGCGCTGGCCGGGGATGCGGCCTGACCGCGGCGGTCCCGCTCAAACGGCGTCGAGCGCGGCGACGGTCTTCAGCGCCGCATCGAGAAGCTGGCCGTCCTCATCCTTCAAGGCGGCGGCGATGAGCCGTGCCATCCAGTCGCCGGCATCGGCGCGGGCTTCAAGAAGCGGCACGGCGGAGAGGACGCGGTCGAACTTCGACAGGCCGCGGGCGTGGGTGTCGGCATAGCCCTTGACCAGGCGGCGCGCCTTGAGAACGCCCTGCGCGAGGTCGTAGTTGCGCGGGAGCAGCGTTTCGGCGCGGGCGAGCCAGTCGTCGATATGGCGCATCTCGCCCTGGTGCCGATAGAGGCGGTGGCGCCACGGCCGCAGCGCGGCCAGAAGATAGAGCTGCAGAAAGCCGGAGATCGTGGTCGATTCGATGCGGCGGCCGTGACCGAACAGCATATCGATGGCACGCATGAGGCGGGGACTTGCGGTAACACGCCGGCCAAGTGCGGCCGGCAGCAGGCCGACCAGTTCGCCGGCACGGGGGTGCATGTAATCGGTCACCGCGAGGGGCTGGCCGGGCTCAGCCCGCTGTTCGGCGCGAATGCGGGCAAAGCGCGCGGAACGGGTCTTGGCGACAGCGACGGCAATGACATCGTCATAGGACAGCGCAACGGCCAGGTACCTGGCGGCGGTTGCGGTGAACGCGAAGCCCCTGGCGCTGCCGCCTGCCGCCTCGTCCCGGCGCAGAATCGCTTCGAGACGGTCGAGGTAGCCGGCGGCGTAGGCCGCATCCTGGTAGGCGACAAGACGGCGGGCGCCGGCGAAGATGATGGGATGGAGGGATGCGGGAAACCGGCGAATGCGCTGCAGCAGGTCCGCCAGCGCCGGATGTTCGACCTGCACGGGAAGCGGTGCCAGATGCGGCGGGGACTCACTTCCAAGCCCGGGCAGCTCGTTGACACCACCCCTGGCGCAGGCGGCAGCAAAGGCGGCGCGTGAAGGTGCCGCATTCTGGCCGCCGGCCGAAATCACCGCTTCGAAGGTCTCGCGCGCAAAGGGCAAGGCGCCGGATGCCGCCAGAGCGCCGAGCAGCGGGGCGGAAATCACCGTGCCGGCTTCAGCAGCGAGCCGCTCCATGTCGAATGCGACGATCCGCCGGGCGGCACGGGCGGCGGCTGCGGCGAGACGGCGCGGATCGGCCAGGCCTTCGCCCGGCTGGGCCTTCTCGGCAATGGCGAAGCTGCGATGGGTTGAAGCAATCAGCGTGGTGCGGTCGGGTGTCACGAGGCCGCGGATTATGGCGCGGCCCGCCTCCATGAGTTCGGCGGCGATAACCACATCGACATCGCCGGGAGTGGGCATCAAGGCGAGAACCGGCGCACACCCCGCGCGGGGCGGCAGCATCTCGATGTAGTAGAGGGTGGCGCCGGTCCTCTGGGCAACACCGGGCACGGACGTGGATTGTGCGTACCAGCCATGGCGTTCGGCCACGGCGACGATCCAGCCGGCAAGCACGCCGCCGCCCTGCCCGCCCATAGCCAGGATGGCGATGGAGAGCGGGTGATCCGGGCCGCCGGTTGCGGCGCGGCGCCGCTTCCCTGCCGTCTTCATTCCTCCAAGGCCGGCGCAAAGGCCGGCCACCGGCGCTCGCGGCGGCGCTGCAGGAAGCCGACAATGGCAGTGCGCAGCCGCGCCTTGAGCCGGTCCCAGCCATGGGCATTGTCGATGACGTCGGCGCGGTAGAAGGAGGGGCAGAGCATCGCCGCATCGGCCACTTCGCCGCAATGGCCGCAGCCGACACAGGTGTGGTCGACCATCGCCACGGGATCGTCCTTCAGCGGATCGGCCGCCGGCCTGACTGTCAGCGACGGGCAGCCGGAGAGGCGGATGCAGGCGTGATCGCCCGTGCAGACTTCTTCATCGACGCCGAAGCGCTGTCGGACCAGGCGATCACCGCGGGCGCGGGCAGCGGCCGCCAGCGGGCGCAGGCGGCGCTGGCGGTTCAGCATGCATTCGGAGGAGGCGACGATCACCTTGGGTCCCTCCTGTTTGGTGGTGAGCGCTTCCTTGAGCGTGTCGCGCAGGCGCTTCACATCATAGGTCCAGTCGATCTGGCGCACCCACCTGACGCCCACACCCTTCACGGCATCGACGATGGCATTGTTGGTGGCGCGCTTCGGGTTCAGGGACCGGGAAGAGAGGAGGTCCTGGCCGCCAGTGGCGGCTGAATAGTAATTGTCGACGACGAGGATAACGCCATCCTGCTTGTTGAACACGGCATTGCCGACGGAAGAGGCGAGGCCGTTGTGCCAGAAACCGCCATCGCCGATTATGGAAATCGGCCGCTTGTCCGCCCTGACATTGAAGGCGGAGGCCGAAGCGGGACCGAGGCCATAGCCCATGGTGGTGGCGCCGATATTGAAGGGCGGCAGGATCGAGAAGAGATGGCAGCCGATGTCAGCGGCGACATGGTGCGGCCCCAGCTCCTTCTCGACCAGCTTCATGGCGGAAAAGATCGGACGCTCGGGGCAGCCGGTGCAGAAGCCGGGCGGTCTCGCCGGCACGCTGCCCGCCAGGGCCTTGACCGCCGGGTCCGCCAGTACCTGCGACGGGTCGGGCGGCGGTGGGCGGTTGCCAAGGAGATGCGGTATCTCACGGTCAAGGAAGGCGGCAAGACCTTTCAGCAGCACTTCGGCGGTCAATTCGCCGGCGAGCGGCAGCAGATCCTTGCCGGCAAGGCGGGCCGGCAGCTGCTTGCGGCGCAGCAGGGCGGCAATCGCCTGCTCGATGAAGGCGGGCTGGCCCTCCTCGACGACCAGGACTGCCGATTTCCCGGCGCAGAAGGCGGCGATCTCGTCATCGACCAGCGGATAGGTGACGTTCAGCACATGCAGGGCAACCCGGGTCTCGCCATAGGCATCGGCAAGGCCCAGGTGCTGCAGCGCCCGGATCACGCCATTGTACATGCCACCCTGCAGGATGATGCCGACAGCGGCGTCAGCCGGCCCGAAGGTCTCGTTGAGACGGTGTTCGGCGATATAGCGGAGGGCGGCGGGCCAGCGTCTTTCGATCTTCTCGCGCTCGTGCTGGAAGGAAGCGGGCGGCAGCACGATGCGGCCGGTGTCGCGTTGCGGGTTTTCCAGCGCCTGCTTCAGCGTGAAGGCGGGCCTGACATTGTCGGCGGCGATGAAGCGGCCATGGACATGGCAGGCCCGGATGCGCAGCTCCAGCATGACCGGGGTGTGCGAGGCTTCGGAGAGGCGGAAGGCATGTTCCACCATCGCCACCATGGTGGGGAGATCGGGCCGGGGATCGAGGAGCCAGATCTGCGATTTCATGGCGAAGGCGTGGCTGCGCTCCTGCATGATGGAGGAGCCCTCGCCATAATCCTCGCCGATTATGATGACGGCACCACCGGTAACGCCGCTGGAGGCCAGATTCGAGAGGGCGTCGCTCGCCACATTGGTGCCGGCGGTCGATTTCCAGGTCACGGCGCCGCGCAGCGGATACATGACCGAGGCCGAGAGCATGGCAGCCGCGGCGGCCTCCGAGGCCGAGGTCTCGAAATGGACACCCAGTTCGGCCATGTAGCCGGAGGCGTCGGCGAGCACATCCATGAGGTGGGATATGGGGGCACCCTGGTAGCCACCGACATAGGCCACCCCCGACTGCAGCAGCGCCTTGGTGATGGCGAGGATGCCCTCGCCGCGGAACTCGGCGCCGGCGCCCAGCTTCAGCTGCTCAACCTCGCGGGCGAAGGAGCGTTCGGCCATGGCACATGGTGTCCGGGCGGGCGGCAGGCATGGCGGCCAAGCTATTGTGGCCCCGGGGCTTCGTCAATCGGCGGGGCTGGCGGGTTCAGACGATGAAGCCGCCGACGTCGAGGTCTTCCAACTTCGCCCATTGCTAGTGCAGTTCAAGCCGCGAGACCGGCAGCAGCGATCAGGCCCAGCAGCCTTGGCCCGGTCCAGCCGGTCTTGAGATTATCGATCACCATTGGGCAATCGCCCGCTGCCTCGATGATCGCGGGCAGGTTGCGCGATGTGCCGGATTCGGGATTGCGGTCAATCAGCGCGCTCCCGGGTTCATCCAGGGACGCCCTCCCGGATCTCCGCCTGGCCCAGCTTCGAGGTTGCGACTCGCCGCCTGACCGCCGGACCGGCTTCGTACCAGCCGCGTGTGCCATTTACGATCTTGACGACGGACAGCATCACCGGAACTTCGATCAAAACCCCAACAACCGTCGCCAGCGCGGCACCGGAATTGAACCCGAACAGGCTGATGGCGGCGGCGACAGCGAGTTCGAAGAAATTGCTGGCGCCGATTAGCGCTGAAGGCGCCGCCACGCAATGTGCCTCCCCCGCCGCGCGGTTGAGCAGATAGGCGAAACCGGAGTTGAAATAGACCTGGATCAGAATCGGCACCGCCAGCATGGCGATGATCAAAGGTTGCGCGAGAATCTGCTCACCCTGAAACCCGAAGAGCAGCACGAGCGTAGAAAGCAGTGCGACCAGCGAGAGAGGCTGCAAGGTCTTGAGGAGTGAGAGCAGCGCGGGCTCGCCGCCGCTCGCCAGGATCGACCTGCGAACGATCTGCGCGATTATGACGGGCACGACGATATAGAGTGCGACCGACAGAAGCAGGGTCTCCCATGGCACGGTGATGGCTGAGAGGCCAAGCAGGAGCCCCACGATGGGCGCGAAGGCCACGACCATGATGAGATCGTTGAGCGCGACCTGGCTCAGCGTGAAATGCGGCTCGCCGTCGGAGAGATTGCTCCAGAGGAACACCATGGCGGTGCAAGGTGCCGCGGCAAGCAGGATCAGGCCCGCGATGTAGCTGTTGATCTGGTCTGCGGGGAGATAGGGCGCGAACAGCCAGCCGATAAACAACCAGCCGAGCAGCGCCATCGAGAACGGCTTCACTCCCCAATTGATGAACAGGGTCACGCCGATGCCGCGCCAGTGCTCTTTCACCTGCGCGAGCGCTGCGAAATCGATCTTGACCAACATCGGTATGATCATCAGCCAGATCAGCACGGCGACGGGGAGATTGACCTTGGCGATTTCCGCTGCGCCGACCGCGTGAAAGAATGCGGGGAAAAGCTGGCCGAGGGCGACCCCGGCGACGATGCAGAGCGCGACCCAGACGGTCAGATAACGTTCGAACTTCGACATATGGCTACTCCGGCAATGCCGGAGGATGCCCGGCTTCGATGGCTTGAAGGAAGGCGGTGAGGGGGGCGACCGCCCCGGGATCGAGCGAATAGCAAACCCGCGGGCGGGCGATCTCACCAATGATGAGCCCGGCGTCCTTGAGGATGCGCAGGTGCTCCGATGTCGTCGATGCTGCGAGCCCGGTCTCTTCGACGAGGTCGCAGCCGATGCAGGTCGACCGCCGCAGCAGGGTCTCGACGATCTGAACCCGCGCCGGATGGGCCAAGGCCTTGGCGATCTTCGCCACCTGTTCGTGCGTCGGGACGGCGACCGGCGCGACGGCCTCGTTCCGCTCGCTCATTCCGAATTTGACAGCCGTCATCGGAGCACACTATTCGTTAATCGACGAAAGACGAATAATACAGATCGCGATATGGTTCAAGGCCAGTCGATCAGGATCCGTCTGATCGAGGGGAGGCTTCGGCCGCGGCGTTCACAGCAGCCACGGCCACTGTCGGGAGCCTCAGCCGATAGGGTCTGCCGAACACCCCCTGGCCTTCGCATGCCAGCGCGCCACGGCGTCGCACCGTCCCGCCGCCGCGCCATCGGGGGATTGGCGGCTTCAGAAGTTGAAGTCGCCGGCGTCGAGGTCCTTGAGCTTCGTCCACTGCAGTGTGATCGATGACTGACAACCCAGATCGATGATCACATGCTGTCCGGCCTGGCGCATGTGGAGATCGCCCAGGCCATCAAAGCAGAAGGCCGACAGGTCGATGCGATCGCCCGGCCCGAAATCCTCCACAATGTCCTTCCCGCATTTCTTCTCGAAGACGAAAATGTCGGCGCCCTCGCCACCATGGAGGTGATCATTGCCCTTGCCGCCGGCGATCCGGTCGTTGCCGCTGCCGCCCCAGATCGTGTCGTTGCCGCAGCCACCGGCGAGATCGTCCTTGCCATCACAACCCTTGAGCTGATCATTGCCATCGAGGCCGCGGATCGTGTCGTCGCCGCTGCCGCCCTTCAATCGGTCATTGCCGCGCGTGCCGGTGATCAGTTCGCCCGAAGGCGGCGGAGGCGGGGGTTCGTCAGTCACACCATTGATGGTGATGGTCACGGTGGCGGTATCGGAGCCGCCCTTGCCGTCGGAGACGGTGTAGGTGAAGCTGTCCAGGGCGGACTCGCCGTCGTTCAGCGCCTCGAACTGTCCGTTCGGATCGTAGCTGTAGCTGCCGTCGGCATTGAGTGTCAGCAGGGCGCCGGAGACAAGCGTGATCTGCGTGCCCACATTGGCGCTGCTGCCTTCGACGGCGCTCACCGCCAGCGGATCGCCATCGGCATCGCTGTCATTGCCGAGGACGGATCCATTGACGGCCGTATGCTCATCGGTTGCGTTCCCGTCATCTCCGGCCACTGGAGCGGTGTTGTCAGGCGGCGGGGGCGGATTCACATCGCCGTTGATCCGGATCGAAACCGAAGCCGTTGCCAGGCCGCCCTTGCCGTCGGTCACCGTGTAGGAGAATGCATCATTGGTGGACTGCCCTTCGTTCAGGCTGTCGAAGGCACCGTTGGGGTCATAGGTATAGGTGCCGTCGGCATTGAGTGTCAGCAGCGCGCCGGAGGGAAGCGTGATCTGCGTGCCCACATTGGCACCCACGCCGTTGACGGCCGAGACGGAGAGCGGGTCGCCGTCGGCATCGCTGTCATTGCCGAGGACGTTGCCGGAGATCGTGTCGCCTTCGAAGGTTTCGTTCTCGTCCGCTATGGCGACGGGAACGCTGGGGTTGTCGCCGATGAAGAGCCAGGTGTCGTCGCCGGCGAAATAGAGCCATTCGATGCCGTTCAGATAATCCGCGCCCTCGTTCAGGCCGTCGTCCGGGTTGTCGTCCGTCACGGTGTGACCGCCAGAGCCGTCGGGGGTTACCGTGAAATCTGTCGAGCGGCCAGCATAGGTGGCAGTATCGGACCCTGAATCGCCGTAGAGGTAGTCACTGCCGTCACCGCCATCGAGGGTATCGCTCCCGGCGCCGCCATCGAGAT
>CAZIXE010000066.1:0-21463 GCA_964543235.1 uncultured Rhizobiaceae bacterium
CCGCCCATGCCCGCATCACCGGCAACCAATTTGCTGAACTTGACGGACACTACTGTTCGGCACGAGCTTGTCACCCATGTCTTAGGTACAATCTGTTACCTATGTCTCCGGGCCGGACAAATGATTTGTTGGTGGGCGCACAAGGACTCGAACCTTGGACCCGCTGATTAAGAGTCAGCTGCTCTACCACCTGAGCTATGCGCCCGTCCTGCAAAGGACATTCGGCCCCGCAACGCGGAGCCGAGCTGCCGCCGTCTAGCAAAGCAGCCTGCGGAAGTCTAGTGTAAATGTCTCGGGCCCGCAAAACGGCGGGCTGCGGCAAAGAGACTTGACCGTCTGTTCAGATCCGGTTTGCTTGTACAATCGCAGACTCTATGGTCAACCGTGTCACAGGACCGCAATTCAACGAGCAGGAGTTGAGAAATGGCTAAACTGTCGGGCGGTTCGACCGTCGCCATCCGCATGGATTTGCTGAGATTTGCCGATTTCTTCTCCTACCAGAGTTCCCAGCTTTCGGCGACCTCCGCCAGGTATTTTGATGACAGCAACAATTACTCGCTGTTCACTGGCACCGGCTTCACGTTCAACTCCCAGGGCGCGCCAACCGGCGGCACCGTGACTGGTTTCACCAATGTCGTCGGCGGCGCCACGACCCTTCTTATCAGCGGCGCAAGCATCGCGGCGAAGACGGTCTACAACTATGCAATAGCCGACAAGACCGACCAGCTGCTGGGCCTGGTGTTCGGCGGCAACGACCAGATGACCGGGACCAAGTTCAAGGACCATCTCATCGCCTATGCCGGCAATGATACGCTGCTCGGCAAGGGCGGGGCCGACACGCTGGATGGCCGTGCCGGCAACGACACGCTGGAAGGCGGTGCAGGCGCCGACAGGCTGATTGGCGGGCCTGGTTCCGATACCGCCTCCTACAAATCCGCCGCGACTGCCGTGACCGTGTCGCTCGCCACCCCGGCCGGCAACACCGGCGAGGCGACCGGCGACACATTCGATACGATCGAGAACATCCTGGGCAGTTCCCAGGCCGACACCCTCTCGGGCAATCAGTTCGACAACACCCTGGCTGGCGGCGGCGGCAACGACATCCTGCATGGCCTTGCCAGCAGCGACTTCTTGAAGGGCGGGGCCGGCAAGGACACGCTCGACGGTGGCATCGGCCAGGACACCATGGCCGGCGGCGATGGCGCCGATCGCTTTGTCTACGCAACCGTGTTCGAATCCGGCACCACCGCCGACACGCGTGACATCATCGCCGACTTCTCCCACCTGAGCGACAAGATCGACCTGTCGGCGATCGATGCCATCCCGGGCGGCGTCGACGATGCCTTCACCTTCCTGGGTACCGGCCCCATCACCGGCGCCGGCCAAATCCGCGTCTTCCAGAGCGGGGCCAACACCATTGTCGAGGTCAACAAGAACGCCGACAGCACCATTGAGATGACCATCCAGCTCAATGCAATCCAGGCGACAACCCTGACCGCCGACGATTTCATCCTCTGATCGGCAAAGCCGCGCTTGCTGTCCTGCAAACGGCATCCGGCTCCCGCCTCGGCAACAATTGAAACATCCGATGGCGTAGCTGTGAGCTTCCCGCCAATCTTGTGAACGGCTTGTGAAGACGTTGCAATCGTCCCAGTTAAGTTTTTCAAACTAAACGGTTTTCTCCTTTCATCACTGTCATCTGGCTTGATTGGCTTCTGCGCCGTTTCGCGGTCATATTCGCGCCATCGGAAGCGCCACGGGGCGCAACCAGCAACCTGAAACCTGACCAGCTACTTTGGAGAGAGAAATGAAGAAGATCGTCCTGACGCTTGCGGCGCTGGCCGCCGTGAGCACCTCTGCTTTCGCCGGCACCGCCTTCGAGAAGCAGATCCAGCGCAACATGATCGAAAACCCCGAGAACTACACGTTCCCGATGGTTTCCGGCAGCGCCGTGTCGTCCTCTGACGCCCTCGCCGTCTTCGGCAGCACGAAGGGCCTCGGCCGCACCGGTTCGATAAAGTTCGGCCCGGGCGAAGACGGCAACCATCGCCGCTAAGCCATTGCGATCCTGCGGTGTCCTGATCGAAGGCCCCGCTGAAGGCCAAAGCCGGTGCTCACGCACCGGCTTTCGCCGTTGTGAGAGGCCGCTGCCGCAGCAGTGCTACCGCTTGAGCATGCGGTTGACGCCCGACACCACGGCCTTGAGGGAAGCGACCGCCATGCTGGTATCGATGCCCACGCCGTGGAACGCGCGGCCCGATGGCAGCCTGAGTTCGACATAAGCAGCGACCTCGGCGCTCGAGCCCGTACCGATCATGTGCTCGCTGTAGCCTGCCAGTTCGAAATCGAGCCCCGTATCCCGCCGCATGGCATCGATGAAGCCGGCCAGCGGGCCGCTGCCCTGCCCCGCAATCTTCTTGGTCTGATTGCCAACCGTGACCCTGGCCGTCATCTGGTGCGCGTTGCCGCCCACCTCGTTAGGCTGGCTCTCGAGCGCGATGAAGCCATATTCGCCCGTACCGTTGAGGTACTCCGTTTCGAATGCGCGCCAGATCTGTTCGGCCGAAGGTGTGCCAGGCAATGCTTCGGTCAGTGCGATGAACTCGGCTTCGAGCCGCGCCGGAAGTTCGAGGCCGTGGCCACGCTTGAGCACGGCGGCCACCCGGCTCGTGGCAGCTACCGGTTCGGCCGGCACCGGCGCTCCTGCTGCTGCGGATTTGCCGCCTGGCTTCAGCTTGAGGCCGCGGTTGAGTCCGGACACCACCGCCTTGAGCGAGGCGGCCACGATGTTCTTGTCGATGCCGACGCCGAAACAGGTGCCGCCATCGGGGAACTTGAGTTCGACATAGGCGACCGCGCTGGTGGACGCCCCGCGGCCGATCGCATGTTCGCGATAATCGACGAGATCGAAGCCGATGCCTGTTTCCTTCCGCAGGGCGGCAACGAAACCGGCCACCGGTCCGTTGCCGTGGCCGGAGATCGTCTTGAGCCTGCCGTCGTCGGTGAGCTTGGCGATGAGCGTCTGCTCGCCGGAATGGTCGCTGTCATACCGGCTGTTGTGTTCGATCAGGGCATAGCGGCCATTGCCCTCGAGATATTCCTGTTCGAAGGCCTGCCAGAGCCGGTCGGCGGGAAGCTCGACCCCCTCCCCGTCGGCGATCGCCTGCACCACCTTCGAGAACTCGACCTGCAGGCGCCGCGGCAGCTCGATGCCATGTTCCTTCTCCAGGATATAGGCGATCCCACCCTTGCCGGATTGCGAATTGATCCGGATCACCGCTTCGTAGCTGCGCCCAAGGTCCTTGGGGTCGATCGGCAGATACGGCACTTCCCACAATGGCCGGTTGGATGCCGCCATGGCCTTGAAACCCTTGTTGATCGCGTCCTGGTGTGAGCCGGAAAAGGCCGTGAATACCAGATCGCCGGCATAGGGATGGCGCGGATGCACCGGAATCTGATTACAGTACTCCGCCATACGGACGAGCTCATTGATGTTGGAGCAGTCGAGGCCGGGATCGATGCCCTGGCTGTACATGTTCATGGCGAGCGTCACCAGGCAGACATTGCCGGTGCGCTCGCCATTGCCGAACAGTGTGCCTTCGACGCGGTCGGCCCCGGCCATCAATGCGAGCTCGGTGGCCGCCACCGCGCAGCCCCGGTCATTATGGGGATGCAGCGAATAGATGATCGCATCGCGATTCTTGATATTGCGGATACACCACTCGATCTGATCGGCATAGATGTTGGGCGTTGCCATCTCGACCGTCGAGGGGAGGTTGAGGATCAGCCGCTTTTCGGGCGTCGGCTGATAGACATCGATCACCGCCTCGCAGATCTCCTTGGCGAAGTCGAGTTCGGTGCCGGTGAAACTCTCAGGCGAGTACTCGTGCCTGATTTCCCTCTCCATGCCCAGCTCACGCTCCAGCCGGACGATGAGCTCGGCACCCTTGACGGCAATGTCGGTGATACCTTTGCGGTCCAGCTTGAAGACCACGCGCCGCTGCAATTCGGAGGTCGAATTGTAAAGATGCACGATCGCGTTCTTGACGCCCCTCAGACTCTCGAAGGTCCGCCGGATCAGTTCCTCGCGCGATTGGGTGAGGACCTGTATGGTGACATCGTCCGGGATCTTGCGGTTTTCGATGAGGTGGCGGACAAAATCGAAGTCAGTCTGCGAAGCCGAGGGAAAACCGACTTCGATTTCCTTGAAGCCCATGGCAACCAGCGCATTGAACATGCGCATCTTGCGCTCCTGGCCCATGGGTTCGATCAGCGCCTGGTTTCCATCGCGGAGATCGACGGAACACCAGATTGGCGGCGCCGTGATGACCCGGTTGGGCCACTGCCGGTCGGCCAGACTGATGGGTGGAAACGGGCGATACTTCTCGCGCGGATTGATCATCATGATGAAAGTCTCTTGCCTGTCTTAGCGGAGGTCTGGTTTGTCGAAATCCCCGGAAGGCCCAGGCAATGCCCAGCCGGCCTTCAGGGGCAGCTAAGAAGGAGCAGTCCAGGCGCAGCCGCCGGCCGCAGGCCGGAGCGTTCGGAAGGCTGGGGCAGGAAGCTGGACATGGGCGATGCTCATAACCCAAGCGGCAGCAGGGCGCAACAGGATGAAATTAAGTGCTGGAATGCGAAGGTCCCTTGCCGTAAGGAGCCCGCATTTTGCGAGAGGAGTGACCGAATGACTCAATGGCCCATTCACGCAACCTGGACCGGCCCCATCGTGATGATTGGCTTCGGCTCGATTGGCCGGGGCACCCTGCCCCTCCTGCTCCGACACATCAAAGCCGACCGCAGCCAGTACACGGTGATCGATCCTGTCGATGATTGGCGCCACATTCTCGACAAGGAGGGGATCACGTTTCTCCAGCAGGCGGTGACGAGGGCCAACTACCGGAAGCTGCTCACACCCCTGTTGACCCACGGATCCGGCCAGGCCCTGATCGTCAACCTTTCCGTCGATGTCTCCTCCGTCGATATCATGCGCCTCGCCCGCCAGACCAACGCGCTGTACATCGACACCGTGATCGAGCCCTGGCCCGGCCTCTACTTCAACCTGAAGCTCGGCAGCGCGGCGCGATCCAACTACGCCCTCCGCGAGGACATGCTGGCTTTGAAGCGCAAGCTTGGGACCGGAGTGACCGCGGTTTCATGCTGCGGCGCCAATCCCGGCATGGTTTCGTGGTTTGTGAAGAAGGCACTCCTCGACATCGCCCGCGACACCAAACTCAAGGTCACGACGCCGCAAAGCCGCGAGGACTGGGGCCGCCTGATGAAGCGCCTCGGTGTGAAGGGTATCCACATTGCCGAACGCGATACCCAGCGATCGAAGAATCCCAAGCCACGTGACTGCTTCGTCAACACATGGTCGGTCGAGGGCTTCATTTCCGAAGGCCTGCAACCGGCCGAACTGGGCTGGGGTACCCATGAGAAGAGGCTTCCGGCCAATGGCCGCCGGCACAAGACGGGCTGCGGGGCGGCCATCTATCTCGAGCGTCCCGGCGCTGACACCCGCGTACGCACCTGGACCCCCACCCCGGGACCGCAATACGGTTTCCTGGTCACCCATAACGAGGCGATCTCCATCGCCGACTATTTCACCGTGCGCGACGGCCGCAAGGTCACCTACCGCCCGACCTGTCACTACGCCTATCATCCCTCGAACGATGCCGTGCTGTCGCTGCACGAGATGTTCGGGGCCGGCGGCCGCAAGCAGGCCAAGCAGCACATCCTCGATGAGAACGAGATCGTCGACGGCATCGACGAGCTGGGCGTGCTCCTCTACGGCCACCGGAAGAACGCCTACTGGTTCGGCTCGCAGCTCTCGATCGACGAAACCCGCAAGCTGGCTCCCTACCAGAACGCCACCGGCCTGCAGGTGACCAGTGCCGTGCTGGCCGGTGTCATCTGGGCGATGGAGAACCCCAGGGCCGGCATCGTTGAGACCGACGAGATGGACTTCGACCGCTGCCTCGAAATCCAGAGGCCCTATATCGAGCCGCTGGTGGGCGTCTATACCGACTGGAACCCGCTGAAGGCGAGGCTCGGCCTCTTTCCCGAGCAGTTGGACCGCAAAGATCCTTGGCAATTCAATAATATAGTGGTGCCTTAACATCGCCGCATTGCTGGGCTAATATTCCCAACATGATGATTCGATTGATTATTCTGCTGGCCGCCGTCATGACCCTGATGGCGGCCTCACACTTCGAGGCCGAGGCTGCGCCGCGCCACGGCATCGCCATGCATGGCGAGCCGGGATTGCCCGAGGGCTTCACCCAACTGCCCTATGTGAATGCCGACGCACCGCAGGGCGGAACGCTCAGCCAGGCTCTGACCGGCAGCTTTGACAGTGTCAATCCGTTCGTCATCAAGGGCCAGTCGGCCTATGGTGTCAGAACCTATGTCTTCGAGAGCCTGCTGGGGCGCAACTGGGCGGAACCGTTCTCGCTCTACGGTCTGCTTGCCGAATCGATCGATGTCTCCGACGACCGCAATACCATGACCTTCAGGCTCAGGCCGGAAGCAAGGTTCTCGGACGGCCAGCCGGTCACCGCCGCCGATGTCGTGTTCTCGCTGGAAACGCTTCGCGACAAGGGCCGGCCCAACTTCAAGAACTCCTATGGCAAGATCACCAGGATCGAGACACCCGACGACCGCACCATCGTCATGACCCAGGCTGCGGGCGACCGTGAACTGCCCCTCATCATCGGCGTCATGCCCATCGTGCCGAAGCACTTTTGGGAAAGCCGCAGGTTCGAGGATACGACCCTCGATCCCATCATCGGCTCGGGCCCCTATGTCATTGCCGAGGTGAAACCCGGCGAGGCCATCGTATACCGTAAAGATCCCGGCTACTGGGGCAAGGGCCTCGCCCTGAACCGGGGCCTGTGGAATTTCACCGAACTGCGCTTCGACTATTACCGCGACAGCAATGCCGCCTTCGAGGCCTTCAAGAAGGGCCTCGCCGACGTCCGTATCGAGACCGATCCGGTCCGCTGGTCGACGGCCTATGACTTCCCCGCCGTATCCGAAAACAAGATCATCGTCGAGAAGATCGCCCAGCGCTCGCCCGCGCCGGCCGCAGGGCTTGTCTTCAATACCAGGCGCGCCATCTTTGCCGACCGCCGGGTGCGCGAAGCCCTGCTTTATGCCTTTGATTTCGAATGGGCCAATGCCAACCTGTTTTCGAACCTGTTCCAGCGCACTTATGGGTACTATGCGGGTTCGGAACTCTCGTCGAAGGGCCTCGCGGCCTCCGACCAGGAGAAGGCCCTGCTCGGCGATGCCGCAGCAAGCCTCGATCCCGCCATACTCGATGGCAGCTACCGGCTTCCGGTCAGCGACGGCTCGGGCCGCGACCGCAAGCTGCTGCGCAAGGCCGTGGGCCTGCTCCATGACGCCGGCTGGACCTTGCAGGACAACACCATGGTGAACGCTGCGGGTGAACCCTTCGCCTTCACCATTGCCATCCAGAGCAAGGACCACGAGAAGATCGCGCTGCACTTCCAGAGGACGCTCCGCCAGATTGGCATTGCCGCCGAAGTGCGTATCGTGGACAGTGCCCAGTTCTCGCGCATGCTGCAGGACTACGACTATGACATGGTGCCGGTGAGCTGGTTCAACTCGCTCTCGCCCGGCAACGAGCAGAAGTTCTATTTCGGCTCCGCCGGCCGCGACACCCCGGGAACCCGCAACTATCCGGGCATTGCCGATCCTGCTGTCGATGCAGCGATCGAGTCGTTGCTCAAGGCGACCGGCCGCGACGACTTCGTGGCCGCCGTGCGCGCCCTCGACCGACTGCTGGTGAACGGGATCTACCTCATTCCGTTTTTCGATGCCGGCGGCCAGTGGGTGGCACGCTGGCAGCATATCGGCCGGCCGGATGAGCAGCCGCTGCCCGGCTTCGAAGCGACCACTCTCTGGCGCAAGCCGTGACGTTTGCGGGAGAGCTTCCGCCCGAGCGCTTCAACCTCGCGCGCTACTGCCTGGCTGGCAGGCCTCCTGAAAAGACTGCCCTGATCGTCGCCGGCAGCCAGCCGGGCCGCTACACTTACGGCGAGATCGAGGACCGCGTGCTGCGCATGGCCGAGGGTTTGCGGCGCCACGGCCTGCAGCCGGGAGAGCGGCTGGCAATCTGCCTGCAGAATGGCCTCGCCTGTGTTCTGACGTTCTTCGCCGCCAATGCGGCCGGTGCCGTACCCGTGCCGCTGTCGCCGCTGCTCACGGCGGCTGAGGTTAACCGGTTGGTCGCGGATTGTGCGCCGCGCGCCATCGCCTGGGATGGCGCCGGTGAAAGGCCGGAAGGCGCACCCCTCCTCGCGCTTTCCGGGCTTGGGCGTGCCCCGCGCGGAGACTATGCCGCAACCGGCAGGGATGACCCCGCTTTCCTTGTCTACACGTCCGGAACGACCGCCATGCCGAAGGGCGTACTGCATGCCCAGCGCGCCGTCTGGGGCCGAAGGCCCATGTACCGGGGCTGGTATGGCATCGGCCCTGACGACGTGATGCTGCATACCGGCGCCATGAACTGGACCTACACGCTTGGCACCGGCCTCATGGACCCCTGGGCCAATGGCGCCACCGCCATCCTCTACGTTGGTCCCCGTGATGACACCGTATGGGAGCGCCAGGCGGCGACCCATGGCGCCACACTTTTGGCTTCCGTTCCGGGCCTTTACCGGCAGATGTTGAGAACGGGCTTCAGGGCGCCGCCAGGCCTCCGTCACGGCCTCGTGGCGGGCGAAACCTTGCCCCGCTCCGTATTGCAAGCCTGGACGGAGGCGACTGGCCTTCCGCTCTTTGAGGCGCTCGGCATGAGCGAAATCTCGACCTACATTTCCGCAGGCCCCGAAGTGCCAGTCCGGCCCGGTTCCCCCGGCAAACCGCAGCCGGGCCGGAGCGTCACGATCCTCGCCGGCGGCCTCATTGGCGTGCACCGGACCGACCCCGGACTCATGCTCGGCTATTGGGGACGCCCAGAGGAAGAAGCGGCCGTTTGGCATGGCGACTGGTTCGCCGGCGGCGATGTCGGCCGCATCGACGCCGATGGCTATGTCTGGCATGAGGGCCGTGCCAATGAGCTGATGAATGCCGGCGGCTACCGCGTCTCGCCGCTCGAGGTCGAGGCCGCCTTGGCCGAGCACCCGGCTGTCGCCGAAGTCGCTGCCGCCGAAATCCGCGTCAGTGAAGATGTTTCAATCATCGTCGCCTTCGTCGTGCCCCGCATGTCCATTGCGGCCGGCGCCCTGCTCCGCTTTGCCGCCGAACGCCTCGCCACCTACAAGCTGCCCAGGGAGGTGCGCTTCGTCGAAAGCCTGCCCCGCACAGCCAACGGCAAAGTGATAAGGGGGAAGCTGCGCTGAACGTCTTCCTCCCGCAAGCGCGCGTGAAAGACCCATGGCCTCACATCCGGAACACCCCGAAACGGGTTGCCGGGATCGGCGCATTGAGGCAGGCGGAGAAGCTCAGGCCCAGCACCATCCGCGTTTCCGCGGGCGTGATGATGCCGTCGTCCCACAACCGCGCCGTGGCATAGTAGGGATGGCCCTCGCGCTCGTACTGGGCACGGATCTCTGCCTTGAAGGCCTCTTCTTCGGTCTCCGGCCAGTCCGGGTTGTTGTCACGCCTGACCGTCGCCAGCACCGACGCCGCCTGCTCGCCGCCCATCACCGAGATACGTGCATTGGGCCAACAATACAGGAAACGCGGCGAATAGGCCCGCCCGCACATGCCGTAATTGCCCGCCCCGAACGACCCGCCGATGATCACCGTGACCTTGGGCACCGCCGCGCAGGCAACTGCGGTGACGAGCTTCGCACCATCCTTGGCGATGCCGCCGGCTTCGTACTTTTGCCCCACCATGAATCCCGAGATGTTCTGGAGGAACAGAAGCGGAATACGGCGCTGACAGCACAGCTCGATGAAGTGTGCGCCCTTGAGCGCCGACTCCGAATAGAGGATGCCGTTATTGGCGAGGATACCGACATCAACGCCGAAAATGCGGGCAAAGCCGGTGACCAGGGTGGTGCCGTAAAGCTGCTTGAACTCGGCGAAATCGGACGCATCGACCAGCCGCGCGATCACCTCGCGCACATCATAGGCCGTGGCAAGCTGCGGCGGCACCACGCCATTGAGTTCGGCGGGATCGTATTTCGGCGGCTCGGCCGGGCCGGGCGGCGGCCCCCGGCGATCCCCCAGCCGGCCAATGATCTGGCGGACCATGGCAAGCGCCTGGAGATCATCCAGCGCATAATGGTCCGCGACGCCGGATTGCCGGGCATGCACATCGGCACCACCAAGCTCTTCGGCGGAGACCACCTCGCCCGTTGCCGCCTTGACCAGCGGCGGGCCGCCGAGGAAGATCGTGCCCTGCTTCCTGACGATCACTGTTTCATCCGACATGGCCGGCACATAGGCGCCGCCCGCCGTGCAGGAGCCGAGTACGCAGGCAATCTGCGCAATGCCCGCCGCCGACAGGCGCGCCTGGTTGTAGAAGATGCGGCCGAAATGGTCGCGGTCGGGAAAAACGTCCGTCTGGTTGGGCAGATTGGCGCCGCCCGAATCGACGAGATAGATGCAGGGCAGCCGGTTCTCTGCCGCGATTTCCTGGGCCCGCAAGTGCTTCTTCACCGTGACCGGATAGTAAGTGCCGCCCTTGATGGTGGCGTCGTTGCACACGATCATGCAGTCGCGGCCGCCGACGCGCCCGATGCCGGTGATGAGACCGGCGCCATGGATGTCGCCACCGTAGAGGCCGAGGGCCGCGAGCGGCGAAAGTTCCAGGAACGCCGTATCGGGATCGAGCAGCGCATTGATTCTGTCGCGCGGCAGGAGCTTGCCACGCGCCCGGTGGCGCTCACGCGCCCGCGGAGGCCCGCCTTCGGCCGCCACCTGGCGGCGGGCGACAAGGTCGTCGACAAGCGCCTGCATGACGCTGGCATTGGCGAGGAACTCAGGCGCTTGCGGATTGAGCTGCGAGGAGAGGACGGCCATGGCGGCACGCTAGCCCAGAATCATCCGCTTGGGAATTTCGCCCGGTGTCCGGAGACAGCCTGGCCGGCATCGGCGGGCAGCCGCCAGTGGATGACCGCGGATACCGCAGTGAGCGCGGCAATGATCGCAAAGGCAATTGCAAAGTCCGACTGCGCCAGCTCGCCCCCGCCACGCATCGCCCGCGTTGACTCCAGCGAAAACGCCGCCAGCGCCACACCCGCGGCTATCGCCGTCTGCTGGATGGCGCTGAACAGGGTCGAAGCCTGGCTGAAGCGTTCCTGGGGCATGTCGGCGTAGGCCATCGCTCCCAGGCTCGTGAACTGCAGCGAGCGGAAGAAGCCGCCGAGCAGGATGGCCAGGATGATGAGCCAGACCGGCGTTCCTGGTGCAAAGAAGCCGTAAATGGCCAGGAAACCTGCAGCGATCAGCGCGTTGCAGACGAGCACCCGCCGGAATCCGAATTGCCTGAGGATGGGCTGCGCCACGAACTTCATCGCGATCGCCCCGATGGCGGCAACGAAGGTGATGGAGCCCGAGGCAAAGGCATCGAAGCCGAAGACGAGTTGCAGCAGCAGTGGCAGCATGAACGGCAGCGCCCCGGCGCCGATGCGGAACAGCGCACCGCCGGTGATGCTCGCCCGGTAAGTGTCAATGCCGAGAAGGCCGAGATCAAGGATCGGATGCGGATGCCGGCTGGCGTGAAAAACATAGAGTATGAGGAGCACAAGTCCGAGCCCCGCCATGGCCGGCGCGACGCCATGTGGCAGCAATCGGCCGCTGAAGCCGGTGAGACCGAAAATCAGGGCCGCGAGCCCCAGTCCCGATAGCAGGAACCCCAGCCCGTCGAGCGGCACGCGGACATCATCGCGGATATTTGGCATGTGAGCGGTGGCCATCGCCAGGCCCAGAACGCCAACCGGCACATTGACCCAGAAGATCCAGCGCCAGTCGAAGAACTCGGTGATGAAGCCGCCCAGCGGCGGCCCGATGAGCGGGCCGATCAGCGCCGGCACTGTCAGGTAGACCATGGCATTGACAATCTGCGCGCGCGGCACGGCGCGCAGCAGGATGGCGCGCCCCACCGGAACCATCATGGCGCCGCCAGCGCCCTGCAGCGCCCGTGCCATGACCAGATGCTCGAGCGATTGCGAGAAGCCGCACCACACGGAGGCCACCGTGAACACGAGGATCGCCAGGCGAAAGATGTTCCGCGGGCCGAACCGGTCCGCCATCCAGCCCGAGACCGGAATGAACACGGCAAGACTGAGAAGATAGGAGGTGAGCGCCAGCTTGAGTGTGACGGGATCCTCACCCAGGTCGCGCGCGATCCGCGGCAGCGACGTCGCGATGACACCGGAATCGAGATTTTCCATGAGCAGCGCGGCCGCCACGGTGACCGGCACGGCACGGGGAAACGCGGCCATGCGGGATGTTCGTCAGCTTGCGCTCGTCCTCATGCGCCTGCAGGTGCCGCGCTCTGCTGTGCCGGCTGTTTCTCGCCGGTGGTTCCCGCCACATAGGATCCTACGCCTTCGCCGAGAAACATGTTGTTCTGCTCACGGATCTTCGCTGCCTCCTCGTCATAGAGAAACGGCAGGAAGGCATAGCGCCTGCCTTTCGTCACCGGCGTTACCATGTGCAGCAGCGAACACGAGAACACCACGGCTCCGCCCTTGCGCGCCTTGAACGTGCGCGGTCCATATTCCGGAAAACCGACCTCGCCGCCTTCGAAATCATCGTTGAGGTTGATCGAGACGGCAAATCGCCGGTGCGCCGTACCCTTGGTGGTGTTGTCGCGGTGGGCCGCGAAATGTCCCTCGTCCTCGGCCGCGTAACAGGAAACGATGTAGCGCTCCATGCGGGTCACCTTGAACTGGTGAATTTTCAGGATCTCCGGCGCCACGCGGCGGCGAACCCTTTCGCGCGTCTGGGCAATGATCTTTTCGTCGGCGATCGTGTAGTCCTTGCGCCGCTTGTGGCGATAGTCGTGCACCGGTACCGTCTTGCCCTCAACCTCGCGCATGAATCCCGATTCCTCGCCACCATGCTGGTCATAGAGCCCGATCAGCATGTCGCAGAACTCCGGCTCGAACACTTGTGGCAGCACCAGGATCGGCGCCTGGATCTCGAAACCCGCAAATCGTTCCGGGGGCGGCAGGAGTGCCAGGTACTTGAACAGCTGTTCGCGATCGCTGCCGTCCTGGGCAAAGGGCACCACCCGCATCACCCTGAGCGTCGGGTCGAGCACCACCCACATCCGCCTGACCGGCACATCGTTCTCGCCAACCTTGGTGTCGTGCGGAACCGAGCCGTAAAGCCGCGAGACAGCCGCATCGAAATCCCAGAAGAAGCGGAAGCCGGGGATCTTGTCCTGCACCCGATTCTCCTTCTCGTCGTTGGGATCCAGGCTCACGCCGAAAAAGCAGAATCGCTTGTCGTCGAAAAGGCGCCAGTGAGCCAGGGCCGCTTTGATTGCCGAGCGCCCTTGTTCATCGCTTGCGGTGACATAGAAGCAGAGCACGAGGTAGCGGCCCGCCGCCGATGACAGATGATACTGCGGGTTGCCGGAGGTGCGCTGGATGAACCACGGCGCCGGATCTCCGGGAAGGATATTGACGTAGGGCCTCTGCTGCATCTTCCGCTCCTTGTGTTTGGCGGCAATTGTCGCCGCTTGGGGCCGCCAAGGCAAGCTTCACTGGACGCTGCGCCGGCAAAATCCTAAACGGCGGTCATGGCGATTTGCCCGCACACCCTGGCCCTGAACCCCATGCCCCATTCGCAGGCGCTGGCCGCCGCCGACCGCATCGAGCCGCTGTTGGCGGACCATGCTGCGCTGGCCATCAACGAAGTGGACGAGAGGAGCGGGCTTTGGCAGGTCATTGTCTACTGTTCCAGCGCTGAAGAGGCCGCGTTGCTCCGCGACCGGATCATTCCGGGCAACGTCTTCGCCGCTCCCCCCGTGATCAGCGGATTGCCCGACGAGGACTGGGTGCGGAAGACCCTGCAGGGACTGCCACCCGTCATCGCCGGGCGCTTCCAGCTTTACGGCCCCCACGACCGGGGCCGCCGCAACAGCAGCGGTGTCGCATTGGAAATCGGCGCCGGCACGGCCTTCGGCACCGGTCACCACGGCACGACCACCGGCTGCCTTCTGGCTCTGGACCGGCTCCTCAAGAACCGAAGGCCACGCCGCGTCCTCGATCTCGGCTGCGGCACCGGTGTCCTGGCCATGGCCGCCGCCAAGGCGCTGCGGCGCCCGGTTCTTGCCACCGACATCGATCCGGAAGCCGTTCGTGTCTGCCGCGCCAACGCCCGGCGGAACGGCCTGCAGCCGCTGCTGACGGCACAGCGTGCCACGGGCGTCGACGCGCCGTTGATCCGCAAGGCCGCTCCCTATGACCTGATCTTTGCCAACATTCTGGCGCGGCCGCTGGTGCAGCTCGCACCCGGCTTGTCACGCCTCCTGGCGCGGCGTGGCTGCCTCGTCTTGTCAGGGATGACCAGCGACCAGGTGAGGCTGGTGCAGGGTGTCTATCTGAACCACGGGCTGCGGCTGCAGCGTCTCCTGACCCGCGACAGCTGGGCCACACTCATGCTCGTCAAATGAAAACCACCCGGGCCGAAGATCGGCACCGGGTGGCCTACGCACAACAATCACGTCGTGGGCGGCGATCAGCCACCCCAAACCATTTTGTGAATCTCGGACCGGTTGAGGCCGATATCGGCGAGCAGCCGGTCGTCCAGCTGCTCCAGCTGGCGTTCGGCGCGCGACCGGGAAAGAATCGTGCTGACCCGGCTCGACACCCGGTTCAGGAAGTCCGGCACAAAGCGCAGGCCGGAACGGCGATCGGCCTCGCGGCCATAGGTGATCATGCTCATCTTCGTCTCCTTCGTCTTGCCCTGACCCGTCCCCGATGGCCGGTCTGAGGCAAGGTTGCATTGCTTCTGGATTGTGCATCGCACAATCAACATGGGTTATATGGGCCTCCGCGCGCCAAGAACCACCCCCAAGGGGGAAGACGAGATATGCAAAAAACACATGCGGGAATTCAGGGATTCTTAATCCGCCATCTGGGCCACAACTGCCGCAAACTCCACCCAGAGCAGCAAAACTACTAATACATTACAATACGTTATATATGGCATCGAATCGCGCTTATGCCGTGCATACTAGTGTTGCATCAGCGTAATTATCTTCAACTTATAGATGTGCAATAAGCAAGTCGACATGCACAATTTGCATAAGGTCAAACGAACTTCATTTTTCGCAATGCAAAAAATCAGAGACAGCAAGCGACATGCAATCGGCCGGAGACCTTGCTTAGAATGATGACATATCAACAATCCATGGAGGTATTCGATGCGCAGGTTGCTCCCGGTTCTGGCGGGCTCCTTCATCTCCGCAGTCTTGGCCGCCGCCGCTGCCGCGGAGCCGGTCACCATCACCTTCCTCCTCGCCAATGACACCTACAGGATTGATAGTGACAGCCCCCGTGGTGGCTTCGCCAGGCTCAATGCCGTGGTGAAGGCTGAGCGGGCCGGCGGCAGGCATGTGGTCTATGCCCATGCCGGCGACCTGATATCGCCGTCGCTGCTCTCCGGGTTCGACAAGGGAGCCCACACCATTGCCCTGTTGAATGTCGAACCGCCCACGATCTTCGTTCCCGGCAACCACGAATTCGACTTCGGCCCGGACGTTTTTCTCCAGCGCATCAGGGAGGCCCAGTTTCCCACCGTCGCCGCCAATCTGCGCAAGCCCGACGGCCGTATGGTCCCGGCCATCATCGACAAAATGACTGCCACCATTGGCGGCGTCAACGTCGCCATGATCGGACTCACCGCCGACGACAGCCCGGTCAAATCGAGCCCCGGCAATCTCAAGTTCCTGCCGACGGTCGAAACCGGCATCGAAATGGCAAATGCCATCCGCAAGTCGGGCGCTGATTTCGTCGTGGGCGTCGTCCACGCCAATCGCGCCCAGGACCGTGCCCTGTTCGACAGCCGGGCCTTCGATCTGATCCTCACCGGCGACGACCACGACCTGATGATCTTCTACGACGGTCGGACCGCCATGGCGGAGAGCCGCGAAGAGGCCGAGTATGTCGTTGCCATCGATGCCACCATCGACGTCACCGAGAAGGACGGGCGCCGCAGCATGAGCTGGCACCCCAGCTTCCGCATCGTCGATACCGCTGCCGTAACACCCGATCCCGAAACCCAGAAACGCATCGACGCGTACAACGCCGAACTCTCGAAGGAACTCGATGTCGAAATCGGCACGACGGTCGCGCCGCTTGACAGCCGCAAGGCCACGGTGCGCACCGGCGAAGCGGCAATCGGCAATCTGATTGCCGATGCCATGCGCGAAGCGGTTGGCGCCGATATCGCCATCACCAATGGCGGCGGTATTCGCGGCAACAGGGAGTATGCCGCGGGCAGCCGCATCACCCGCCGCGACGTTCTCACCGAGCTCCCCTTCGGCAACCGCACCGTGAAGCTCGAGTTGACCGGCGCGGCCGTTCTCCAGGCCCTCGAGAATGGTTTCAGCGATGTCGAGAATTCGGCCGGCCGTTACCCGCAGATCTCCGGCATGACCGTCGAGGTTGACCTATCCAGGCCCAAGGGCGACCGCGTCGTTGCAGTGACCGTCGCCGGTACACCACTCGACCGGGCGAAGTCCTATACCCTCGCCACCAATGATTTCATGTATGGTGGCGGCGACGGCTACGCCGTATTCAAGGAGGCCAGGCCGCTGCTTGGCGTGCGCGATGCCAGGCTGATGGCCAACGATGTCATGGCCTTTATCGCCGCAAGGAAGGACGTTGCTGCGAAGGTTGAGGGACGCATCAGGACGAAGATGTAGCGAGCACGGCATCCTCGACCACCGTGGCGGGCGCGCCGGCTATGCGGATCAGCCGCTGCGCCGCCAGCCGGTCGTTCTCGACCGCATGGGTGACCAGCACACAGGTAAAGCCGTGCTCTTGCCACAGCCGCACCACCAGCCGGCGCATCTCTGCCGCTGTCGCTTCGTCGAGTGACACATAAGGCTCGTCGAGGAGCAGCGTTTCTGGTCTGATCGCCAGGGCGCGCGCCAGTGCTGCCCGCCGGGCCATGCCGAGCGACAGGGCCCGCGGATAGGTATCGGCTTCACCTGCCAGCCCAACCGCAGCGAGAGCGGCATCGATATCGCGTCCACGCACGAGGGCGATATTCTGGCGGACTGTCATCCACGGCATCAGCCGCGGCTCCTGGAAAACCATGGCAAGTCGCCCGGTACCGGTGATGCTCCCGGCAAAGTCACGGTCGAGCCCGGCGATAAGCCTGAGCAGTGTCGTCTTGCCGGAACCCGAGGGGCCGGTAATGACCGTGAAACTGCTGCGTGGCAGGTCGAGATTGATTCCGCGCAATACCAGCCGCTCACCAAAACGCTTGAGAGCGACGTCAATGTGCATCGGCCGCCTCGAGCCGCCAGCGCCGCGCATGCCGCTCCCAGGGCCTGATCATCACCCACTCGATCACTTGCACCACCGCAATGAACGCGAGTGCATAGGCAAGGATCCGCGCGATATCGAAATTCTGGAAATAGAGCTGGATCTGAAAGCCAACGCCGTTGCTGCGGCCGAGCAATTCAACGACCAGCACGATTTTCCAGATCAGCGCCAGTCCCGACCGCACCGCCGCGGCGATGTAGGGCTCGAGCTGCGGATAGACGATAGCCGCAATCCGCGCCGGCCAGCCGATGCGAAACACTTGTGCAACCTCGTCGAAACCGGGATCGAGTGCGCGCGTGCCCTCACGGATGGTGACGGCGACATTCGGGATCTTGTTGATGGCCACTGCCGCGACCGCCGCCGCCTCCGTGAGCCCGAACCACACATAACACAACACGATCGTGACCAGCGCGGGCATGTTGAGTGCGAAGATGAGCCACGGATCGAAGAACCGGTTGAGCAGGCCGCTGCGGCCCAGCGCAATGCCGATGGCCATGCCGATACCCATGGCCAGAACGAAGGCGGCGGCCACCCGCGCCAGTGTCGCGCCGATGTGCCGGAAGAGTTCGCCCTTGACGGCCTCATCGGCCATCACGAAAGCGACTTCCTCGGGCGGTGGCAGGTTGCGCAGACCCCCGAAATGCGCCGCCAGCCACCAGATGGCGGCCAGCAGCAGCAGCGAAACGGACGGCCAGAGCCAGCGGTTCACGTCACGGTAGCTTCAGGAAGGTTCCGGCCGCCAGGGAAGTCTGCTCGCCGGTGAGTTCCTTGCCGCCATGCTCGGCAAGTGCCGCGAAGAGCTGTGCGGCCTTGCTTTCGTCAATCGCATTTTCTGCCGGGATACCGGCCCTGAAACCATCGCGCAGGGCTGCAAGCTGGGCATCATCGGCCGGATTGACAAGCGGCCGCAGCCGCTCCCATTCCGCATCCGACGACTTGAGGAGAGCCTTGGCCTCTGCCGAGGCTTTGGCCAGACCTTCGATGGCACCTGGATGAGCTCTGGCCCATCCTTCGGAGAACACATAGCCGAGCAGCGGCACGCCGGGATCGAGGCCGAGCTCCTCGGCGGCCTCCGCGACCGTGGCAATCTCCTTCATCCCCTTGGCCTTGAGCTTGGCCGCAAGATGCCAGAAATTGATTGCGGCATCGAGCTCGCCGGCCTCGATCTTCTCGTTGATGAGCGGCGGAGCCGCAAACACCGGCTCGGCGTCCCGTGCCAGGTCGAGATTGTACTTCTTCTTCGCAAAGGCCCGCAGCAGCACCCAGCTCTTGTCGGTTGCCCCGCCGCCGACACCGATCTTCTTGTCTTTGAGATCGCCGAGCGAGGCAACCGGCGAATCCTGCGGCACGATGACCCCGCCCACCTGGCGCGAATAGGGAATGAAGGTGAAGTCCTTGCCGGCCGCCCGTTGCTGCGAGACCCAGATCCAGTCGGTGAGGATCACGTCGGCCTCGCCGCCCATCAGCATCACGTCAGCACTCTGCTTGCCGGCCACCGGCACGATCTCGACAGTGATGCCATTCTTGGTGTCGAGGCCGTGCGTCTTGATGACGTCAAGCTCCCAGTTCAGCGTGCCGGCTTTAAGCGCGGCGATGCGGACCAGTTCCGCGGCGGACGCGGAGCGCTCCGCCAATACGGCCGCTGCCAGGAACACCACCCAGGTCATGAATTTGCGCATAGCCGCCTCCTGTAAGGTTGCGCGCATGATCGCGCCCGATGCGTTATAGGTACTTTGACCCCCATCAATTGCAACGTTAAGAAATTTTCATGTTCCAGGCAGCCGATTCCCCCACCAACAACCTCACTCATGCACAGCGCGTTGCGCTTCTGCGCGGCGAACTCGCACGCCGGCAGCTCGACGGCTTCATTGTGCCGCGCCAGGACGAGTTCCAGGGAGAATATGTGGCACCCTATGCCGAACGCCTGCGCTGGCTCACCGGATTCTCGGGCTCCTGGGGCATGGCCATCCTGATGCGCGATCGTGGTGCCATTTTTGTCGACGGCCGCTACACCATCCAGGTTCGCGAACAGGTCGATCCGGACGTCTTCGTTCCGCACCACCTGGTTGACGAACCGCCGGCGCAGTGGCTCGAAACGAAACTGCGCAGCGGCGAAACGATAGGCTATGATCCCTGGCTGGTTACGGTGGAACAGGCCGCACGTTTCGCCACGGCATGCGCCAAGGCTGGGGCGAAGCTTGTGGCGGTCGCCGGCAATCCGATCGATGCCGTTTGGGCAGATCGGCCCCCGCCCCCCCGCGCGCCCATCCATGTGCAGCCACTGCAGTTTGCCGGTCGCACCTGCCGGGACAAGCTGGCCGATGTCGCGGAGACCCTTGCCAGATCCGGCGCTGAAGCAGCTGTATTGACCCAGCCGGACTCGGTCGCCTGGGTGTTCAATCTCCGCGGCAGCGATGTTGCCTATACGCCGGTGGCACTTGCCTATGCCATCTTGCGCCGCCAGGGCCTCGCCGAGATCTTTGTCGATCCGTCGCGCCTCCCCGAAGACGCCGCGGCCAGCCTGGCGGGCATCGCCACGGCCAGGCGGCCGGAGGACTTTGAGCCGGCACTGGCAGAGTTGGGCCGGCGCAAGACCGCCGTGCTGCTTGACCGCGATACGGCTGCTGACCGGATCGGAGCCGTCCTCGAGGCCAATGGCGCCGGTATCATCGGCGGCCGCGATCCCTGCATCCTGCCCAAGGCCCGCAAGAATGCCGTGGAACAGGAAGGCGCGCGCGCTGCCCATCGCCGCGATGGCGTTGCCATGTGCCGCTTCTTGTATTGGCTGTCTGAGGCGGCGCCGCTGGGCGCCGAGACCGAACTCACTGTCGCCGCCCGGCTGCGGGACTTCCGTGCTGCAACGGGGCAACTGAAGGATCTGTCTTTCGACACCATTGCCGCAGCCGGGCCGCATGCTGCCATCCCGCACTATCATGTGACCGCAGAGTCATCGCTGCCACTCGAGATGAACCGGATCTTCCTGATCGATTCCGGCGGCCAGTATCAGGACGGCACCACCGACATCACCCGAACGATCATAGTCGGCAAACCCACGGCGGAAATGCGCGACCGCTTCACGCGGGTGCTGAAGGGCATGATCGGCATTTCCCGCGTCCGCTTTCCGAAGGGAACCTGCGGCTCGCAGATCGACCTGCTGGCCCGCCAGCACCTGTGGAGCGCCGGCCTCGATTTTGATCATGGAACCGGCCACGGCGTTGGCGCCTACCTCTCCGTGCACGAAGGACCGGCCCGCATCAACAAATCGGACCGCACGCCTCTCGAGCCCGGCATGATCCTCTCGAACGAGCCCGGCTACTACAAGGCTGGCGAGTACGGCATTCGCATCGAGAATCTCGTGATGGTTCGCGAGGCTGAGCCGGTCGGCGGCGGCGAGCGGCCGATGCATTGGTTCGAGACCCTGACCCTTTGCCCGATCGACCGCAATCTTGTGGAGGCGTCGCTCCTGACCCCGGAGGAGCGCCATTGGCTGGACGCCTATCATGCCCGCGTCTTGCGCGACATTGGCCCCTTCCTCGAAGCGGCCGAGCACACCTGGCTGCAGTGGGCCTGCGCGCCGGTCACCCCGTGATCTGACGCAGCAAAACGACACTTGTAACGCCCGTGACGATGATTGCCAGCATGGGTAGCCGCAATGCGGCCGCCACCATGACCGCCATGCGAACGGCCGGCGGCGAGGCATCGCTGGCCGCCGTGAATCTCCCTATCACCGTGATGCCGCGGACGGGGGAAGGGAGACAGGAGACTGATGGCAGATGTCTCCCCTCTCCCGTGTGCAGCATGGGAGGGGGAGACCTAACCCATTGATCTCATGTCTCCCTTCTCCCGCCGGAGGTGGGAGAAGGTGCCCGAAGGGCGGATGAGGGCCCCCCTGGACCTGCGAGCAAAATCCTCCTTGACAGTCTATTCCCATGCTGTATGTTCCTTGTTTGTTCACTCTTCAGGGACACAGCATGGAC
>CAZIXE010000067.1:0-21420 GCA_964543235.1 uncultured Rhizobiaceae bacterium
CCGGGCTATGTCGGCTTCGACCAGGGCGGCCTGCTGACCGACGGCGTCGACCAGCACCCTTACAATGTGCTGCTGCTCGACGAGATCGAGAAAGCCCATCCCGACCTGTTCAACATCCTGTTGCAGGTCATGGACCACGGCAAGCTCACCGATCACAATGGCAAATCGGTCGACTTCCGCAATACCATCCTGATCATGACCACCAATGCCGGCGCCCAGGATTTGGCCCGGGCCGCGTTCGGCTTTACCCGCAACCGCCGCGAGGGCGACGACCAGGAAGCGATCAACCGCATGTTCACGCCGGAGTTCCGCAACCGGCTCGATGCGGTCATCAGCTTCAGCCATCTGAGCCCGGAGATCGTGCGCAAGGTTGTCGAGAAGTTCGTCATGCAGCTTGAGGCCCAGCTTGCGGAGCGCCAGGTCAACATCGAGCTTTCAACCGAGGCGGCGAACTGGCTGGCGGAGATCGGCTATGACCAGCAGATGGGGGCGCGGCCGCTGGCCCGCATCATTCAGGAGCATGTCAAGAAGCCGCTGGCTGACGAGGTGCTGTTCGGCAAGCTGACTAGCGGTGGCACGGTGCGCATCCTGCTGGGTCCAGAGAAGGAGGACGGCCACCGGCTGGTCTTCGAGTATCTCGGGCGCGACCAGGAAAAGGCCCTGCCGCGGCTGGTGGTGCGCAAGGCGCTGCCCGCCAAGTCAGGCAAGGCGAAACCGGCGACCAAGGGCAAGCCGAAGAAATCGAAGCCCTCCAGCGTTCACTGAAGGAAGACGTCAGCCGAGCGCGGCGCGCACCGCCTCGGCCTGCCGCGCCAGCACGGCATGATCGGCCGTCTGGCTGCCGTGCGGCCGGAGTTCGATACCGGCCTTGCGGGGAATGACGTGGAAATGCAGGTGGTACACGGTCTGGCCGGCGGCCGCTTCATTGTACTGCTTGATCAGCACGCCCTCGGCTTGAAAGACCTTCTGAGCGGCACGGGCGAGTTTCTGCACGGTCGCCATGGCCTGGCCGAGCACGGCGGGATCGGCGTCGAGCAGGTTGCGTGAAGGCGCTTTCGGCACGACCAGCATGTGCCCGTCGGCTTGTGGCATGATGTCCATGAAGGCCAGCGTGGCGTCGTCCTCATAGACCTTGTGGCAAGGGATTTCGCCTTTCAGGATCTTGGCGAAGATATTGTCGGGATCATAGCGGGTCATTGACTGCCTCAGTGGATCAGAAATCGGCCTCACCGGCATTTGCCTTGAATGGCGAGTGTTCGGCAAGGGCTTCCTTGTCATCGGCGACGGCCGCCCGTTCTTCTGCCAGGTACCTTGCCACCGCCTCGCCCAGCCGGCGGTCGGCAAAGTAGTGAAGACTGTGCGTGGTCTGCGGGAGATAGCCACGGGCGAGCTTGTGCGGTCCCTGGGCCCCGGCCTCGACCCGCGGCAGGCGGTGGGTGATGGCATATTCGATGGCCTGGTAGTAGCAGGTCTCGAAATGCAGGCAGGGATGGTGTTCGATGGCCCCCCAGTTGCGCCCGAACACGGCGTGTGAGCCGAGCAGGTTGAGTGCTCCGGCGATATAGCGCCCCTGGCGCCTGGCCATGACCAGGAGTACATGCCGCGCCAGGCTTTCGCCGATCAGGCTGAAGAACCGCCGGGTCAGATAGGGCGAGCCCCATTTGCGCGATCCGGTCTCCTGGTAGAAAGCGAAGAACGTGTCCCAGTGGTGCTCGCGCAAATCGCTTCCCGACAGCCACTCGAAGCTGATGCCGGCGTCGCGCACCATATCGCGCTCCTTGCGGATGTTCTTGCGCTTGCGCGATGTGAGGCTCGCGAGAAATGCCTCGAAGCTGGGAAAGCCGGAGTTGTGCCAGTGGAACTGCAGATCGGTACGCCGGAGCCAACCGGCCTGCCGGGCGTCCCGTTCCGGCAGGAACGTGATGTGCACCGAACTCGTGCCCCTTTCGGCGCAGAGCGTCTCCAGTGCTTTGAACAGCAGCTGGCGCCGACCGGCATCCGGGGCCAACAGGCGGGGACCTGTGACCGGCGTAAACGGCACGCTGACCTGCAGTTTCGGATAGTAGCTGCCGCCGGCGCGCCGGTAGGCATCCGCCCAGCCATGGTCGAAGACATATTCCCCGTAGCTGTGAGGCTTGAGATAACATGGCACGGCTCCGGTCGCGCGGCCGTCCTCCATGAGCAGGAGGTGCTGGGCCAGCCAGCCGCTGTTGCGAACCGCCGAACCGGAGTCCTCGAGTGCCTTCAGAAACGCATGCGTGACAAAGGGATTGAATTCCTCACCCGCCGGATTGGCAAGCCGGTCCCAGTCCGCGGCGGCAACGTCCTTGAGACTTGGGATGACAGCGACAGCGGCCATTCAGGGCCTGAATCCCTCAAAGGTGATCTGATCACAGTAGCGCAATGCCTGCGACGCCTCCTCCGCCGACCGGACCGTCCAGCAGATGACCGGTCCGCCCCGCCGGCGGAAGCGGCTGACCGGCGCGAAGGGGAGGTCACGCCAGTGAAAGGAGATGAAGTGCGGCCGGGTTCGCCAGCCGTGACCGAGATGGCGGAGCGACAACCGTCTCCCAAACGGCAGCACGCCGTAGTCGGCGTGGGTCGTGCGGTCGGCGACGATGCCCCGCGGTGTCTGCGGCGACAGGGCACGCACGCGAACGATGAGTTCGGGATCGAAGGACATGAGGGCATGCGCGCCGCGGTATGCCGACAGCACGGCTAGCGCTCGGTCCGCCAGCCGCCCATCGCCCTCCCAATGTGATTTGAGTTCGATGACGAGGGGAACCCGCCCGGCCACCTGATCGAGCAACTCCTGCAGGGATTGGATGCGGTCGCGCGACCCCTTCAGGGTGATTGCGGTGAGCTCGGCAGTCGTATGCGACCTCAGCGGACCGGAATGCTCCGTGAGCCGTTCCAGCGTATCGTCATGAAAGACGATCGCTTCGCCATCGCGGCTGAGCTGGAGGTCGCACTCGATGGCATAGCCCGCCGCGACCGCGGCCGCGAAGGCGCTGGCTGAGTTCTCAATGATTCCTGCGGACGCATCATGAAGGCCGCGGTGGGCGATCGGCTGTGCGGTCAGCCAGTCAAGTTCCCGGATCTGCGGGCTCCAGCGCATGCCTATTCGACTTCGGCGACCGCTTCCACTTCAACCGCCACGTTGAGCGGCAGAGAACCGGCACCTACGGCCGAGCGGGCATGCTTGCCCGCCTCGCCGAAGACCTCGACAAACAGGTCGGAGGCGCCATTCACCACCTTGGGATGCTCGTTGAACTCAGCGGCGGCATTGACGAAGCCCACGACCTTGACGATGCGCTTCACCCGCCCGAGATCGCCACCACAGGCATCCTTGAGCTGGGCGATCACGTTGATGGCGCACAGCCGCGCAGCCGCTGCGGCTTCCGCCGTGGTGAAGTCCTTCCCGACCTTGCCGACATATTCAATCTTGCCATCTTTGAGCGTCACCTGACCGGCAGTGAAAACCAGATTACCGGTCCGGACCCAGCCCACATAGTTCGCTACGGGCTTGGCTGGTACCGGCAGTTCAATTCCCAGTTCCTTGAGGCGTAGATCGATTGCGTTCATCGCAGCTCCTTTCAGGTCAGAAGATCGCGCGGCCGCTGGCCACGGAAGAAGGCTTCGAGATTGTCAACCGCCCGCATGCCCATGGCAATGCGCGTTCCCGGCGTGGCACTCCCCAAATGCGGCAGCATGAAGACGTTGGACAGCTCCGCAAAGCGCGGATCGATATTGGGTTCGTTGCGGAACACATCGAGACCAGCGGCAGTGAGCTTGCCCGACTGCAGGGCGGTGATCAGCGCGTCGTCATCGATGATGTCGCCGCGTGCCGAATTGACGATGATGGCGCCATCCGGCAGCGCGGCGATCGCCGTGGCGTCGATCATGTTGCGAGTCGCCGGCGTTGAGGCACAGTTGACAGACAGGATGTCGCAGTGCGGCAGCATGTCGAGGAGGCGGCCGTGAAAGCGCGCCCCGTGCGCAAGTGAAGCCGGCAGGGCGGTCCTGCTGTGGTAGTGGATCTCCATATCGAAGGCCCGCGCCCGCCTGGCCAGCGCCTGGCCGATTCGCCCCATGCCGATGATGCCGAGCCGGCGACCGCTGACATCACGGCCGAGCGGTGCGGTTGGTGCGAAGGCCGGCCAGGGGCGCTGCCGCGCCATAGCCATGCCCCAATGGGCACCGCGGGCCGCCCCAAGGATCAGCAGCATCGCGACATCGGCGGTGGCGTCAGTCAGTACGTCGGGCGTATTGGTCACGGCAATGCCACGGGCCCTGGCGGCGGCGAGATCGATATGATCATAGCCGACCGAGAACGTCGCAATGATGCGCACTGTGGGCGCCAGGGCGTCGATCAGTGCCGCCCGAACCTGGTCCATCGAGGTCACCAGCAGCCCGTCCTTGCCGATCGACCGGGCGGCGATCGCTTCCTGACTCATCGGCTGGTCTCCGGCGTTCAGCGTGGCGTCAAAGAGGCTTGTCATGCGGCGTTCGACCACGTCCATCAGCTTGCGCGTTGCAAGTATGCGTGGACGGGGAGGGCTCATTTCTGCCATTGTTGGCGTGTCCTAAACGGCGGGTGATTCAGGGCGGGCGGAGCCTATGAACCACCAGTCCCGGAGTATCGCAAGCAAACATGTACAAGACCATTGGGTTCATCGGTGGTGCCCTGCTGGGCCTTACCGTTTCGCTCTGCCCGGCCGCCGCCGTGACCATGGCCGCGCACCGCGCTGTCTACGATCTGGCGCTCGACCGCTCCAGCAACAATGCCGGCCTCGAGAGCGCCGACGGCCGCATGGCCTTCGAGATTTCCGGTTCCCGGTGCGAGGGCTGGACCGTCAATTTCCGCATGGTGAACCGGTTCAAACCTGCCGAGGACAGGGAGCGGGTCATCGACACGAGGTCGTCATCCTGGGAAGCGGGCGACAGCTCGGAGATGCGCTACACCCAGAGCGAATTCATCGACAACGTTCTCGACAATGAAACCATGGTTTCGGCGGTGAAGGACAGGGCCGGCGGCAAGGCCCGCGGCACCATGTCGAAGCCCGAGACCAGGGACTTCGAGATTGATGCGCGTGCCGTGTTCCCGGTTGAACACCAGACGAAGCTGATGCTGGCGGCGGAGCAGGGCGCTGGCCGCGATGTCAGCATCGTCTTCGACGGTTCCGATGGTGAAAAGGCCTATCGCACCATCTCCTTCGTGGGCACGCGCCATGCACCGGGTACGGGACCTGAGCCCTTTACCGGCAGAGGGGCCGATGTCCTCAACGCCTTGCCGTCCTGGCCGGTGTCGATCAGCTATTATGACGAGCAACCGAAGCCCGAAGCGGATGGCGAGCAGACACCCGTCTATCAGGTGAGCTTTGAGATGTATGCCAATGGCGTCGCCAACCGCCTGCGGCTCAATTACGGCGACTTTACCCTGCGCGGCAGCTTGGCATCGCTGGAATTCCTCGACCAGCCGGACTGCCCGTGAAGCTGGGTTCAGTCGCCGTCGTCGCGGCCGAACACCAGACCCTTCTCGACCGCCTGGCGCCCGAACTTGGCCCGCAGGCGGTCAGCTGCCAGCTCCGCCCGGGCCAGCGCCGCGCTCCTTGCATCGAGGCTGACCGGAGGCGCGGACGCATCAGTATGTTCGAGATGCGATAGCGCCACGCCAAGCAGCCGGAAGGTGGTCCCGTCGGCCTCGCGTGCCAACAGGGGCCGGGCCGCCGCGAACAGCCGCTCGGCGAGGTTGGTCGGATCGGCAAGGCCGGTGGCGCGCGTCTTGAGCTTAAAGCCGGCTGTCTTCAGCTTCAGCGTGACGGTGGTTCCCGCAATGGCTTCCGCCTTGGCCCGCCGTGACACTTTCTCGCACATGCGCCACAGGATTCGCTCGAGCTCGGCAAAGGTGCTGATGTCGCTGTTGAAGGTTGTCTCGGCGCCAATGCTCTTGGCTTCGTCGGCCGTCGACACGTCACGGCTGTCTTCACCGCGGGACAAGTGGTAGAGGCGGGCCCCCATGCTGCCATAGCGGCGCATCAGTTCGGAGCGGTCGCGGCCCTGAAGCTGGCCGATGCGGGTAATACCGTCACGCGCCAGTTCCGCCTGCATGGCCTTGCCGACGCCCCAGATCAGGGTCACCGGCTTGTCGGCGAGAAAGCCCTGCGCCTCGGCTCTGCCGATCACCGAGAAGCCGCGCGGCTTGTCGAGGTCAGAGGCGACCTTGGCCAGATACTTGTTGTAGGAAAGACCGATCGAAACGGTAATGCCGATGGTGTGCTCGATATCGCGGGCAAGCCTCGCCAGTGACATTGCAGGGCTCGCGCCATGCAGGCGCTGCGTGCCACTGAGATCAAGGAAAGCCTCATCGATGGAGAGCGGCTCGACCAGCGGTGTCAGTTGCTGCATCAGGGCGCGGATGTCGCGGCCGACAGCGGCATATTTCTGCATATTCGGCTTGATGACCCGCGCCTCGGGACAGAGTTTCAAGGCCTGGAACATCGGCATCGCCGAACGGACACCCTTGATGCGGGCGATGTAGCAGGCTGTTGAGACGACGCCGCGCTTGCCGCCGCCGACGATTACCGGCACGTCCCGCAGTCCCGGATCGTCGCGCTTCTCGACCGCCGCATAAAAGGCATCGCAATCGACATGGGCAATGCCGAGTGCGTCGAGTTCGGCATGGCGGAGCACGCGCGGGCTGTGGCAGGCCGGACAGCGCGGCTCGGGCCGTTCAACCGGCTGCAGGCAATCCCGGCAGAAGCCACGATCCTGTGACATCTGCGCATTATAGCGCGTTCGACATTGCAGCGAGAGACGTTAGACTGGCTTGGGTGGGAGGACCGAAATGTACAAGCTCTACAACGTCAAGCATTGGGGGTCGCTGGCGCCGCACTGTCTGCTCGAGGAAATGGAGGTGCCTTACCAGAACATCTGGATGACGCGGGAACAGGTACGGGCCCCGGAGTTCCGCGAAATCAATCCCTTGGGCCAGATTCCGGTGCTCGGCCTGCCCGATGGCCGTAACGTGATTGAGTCGGGGGCCATCATCACCTTCCTCACTCTCGCCCACGCCGACAAGGCAATGGCGCCGGAGCCGGCATCGCTTGACTATGCCGTGTTCCTTTCGACGCTGCATCTGATGAGCTGCAACCTCTACCCGGCCGTGTCGATGACCTATGGCGGCAACAGCCTCGCCATGAACGAGGCGCATGACCGCTTCATCGTCAACAAGGCGTCGGAGCGCAGCCTGGAGCTTTTCACCCTCCTCGACGGCATGCTGGCAGCGGAAGGTCCCTTCCTGATGGGCAGCAGTTATACGGCGCTCGACATCTACCTGTTCATGCTCACGCTGTGGGCTCTGCCGGGCGAAGGCGAAGTGCACCGGCGCTGCCCGCATGTGGCGGCGGTGTGCCGGGAGGTGCGCGCGCGGCCGAAGCTCAAGGCGGTGCTTGAGGCCCACGGCGTCCTGTCCCCCGGGGACTATACGCGCTGATCAAGGCGGGCCGGGGAACGCACCAGGTCGAGGATGAAGGGTCCCGCCTCCTGCCACGAGCCCGTGTGCAGATGCACAAACTCCATGGTCCTTACATAGCGCCGGAAACGCCAGTCCTGCATGAAGTGAATCAGCTTGATGCCGGGCGCCCATTCATGGGCCGAGCGCAGAAATCCGGGGTTGTCGTCAATGAAGATCGCCGGTTTTCCCGCCCGCTCCTTCAGGGCCCTGATCGCCGGTCCCTTCGGCCCCGAATTGGTGATGACCGGCAGCTTCAGCCCGTGCTTCATGAGATTGTTGCGCCGGTCAGTGGCGACGCTGTGCGGGGCGTTGGTCAGGAACACGACGTTGGCATGCGTTGAGATTTCATTAAGCATGTCGACTGCCAGGTCGATCGGCTCCATGTGGAGCGTCATGTCGACGAAGAACCTGTCAATCAGCGCTTCAACCTCCTCCATGGAAATGGGCAGTGCGTTGGACCGCCACCTGATATTGCCGGTAAGGGCGAGGCTGGCCGGGTCGAGCCACAGCTCATGGCGGCCGAGATAGTCCTCGAAGGCCCGCAGGAAGTTTACGACGACATCGTCCACGTCGCTGATCACCAGCGGCAGGTCGGGCTGCAGTTCGAGGCCGGCCAGCTGTGCCCTGGTCTCTTCAGAAATCACCATCTCCCCCGGGGAGCGCACGGCGAACCTGGCGGAGGCTGTCCGGCGCCAGGCCCTGATCGGCGGCAAAGGCGACCAGCAGGCGCTCGTCCCCCAGAACATAGTCGGCGACCCCTGCCAGGAAGCCGGCATCTCCGGCGCCGCGGCGCAGATCGGCCGGCTCCAGCCCGGTGACCCGCAGGAAGGCTTCGGCGCGGGCCCGGTCGCTTACTAGGAAAGTGAGCATATTCAATGCTATGGTCTCTGCCTGCTGGGGGGTCATGGAAGCCGTGGCTCAAATTGAATCGCGCAACGATTAACCAATGCTGACCGCAAAATCCACTTGCACCCACTTGGTTAAACTGTTGGTTACGGAATCGGGCGAAAATTGGCCGCTTTCGGGAACAGGGATGCCGGGTGGTAATGAGACCGCAAGAGTCCTCACCAATAAGAACAGGAAAACGACGGACGCCAAATCGATGTACGGTGCTACCCATATGGTGGGAGAAGACAGCGGTCCAGGTGCTGCACCTGCGCAGCCAAAGACCGTGTTGATCGTTGAAGACAACGAACTCAACATGAAGCTGTTCAACGACATTCTCGAAGCGCAAGGCTACCGGGTCCTGCAGACCCGTGACGGGCTGTCGGCGCTCGATATTGCCCGGGCACATATGCCCGATCTCATCCTCATGGACATCCAGCTGCCCGAGGTTTCCGGCATCGAAGTCACCAAGTGGCTCAAGGAGGACGAGGCACTGCGGTCGATACCGGTGATCGCGGTGACCGCCTTTGCCATGAAGGGAGACGAGGAAAAGATCCGCGAGGGCGGTTGCGAGGCCTATATCTCGAAGCCGATTTCCGTCATGAGCTTTCTGCAGACCATCGACGGTTTCCTCAAGGATCCGGCCAAATGACTGCCCGGGTCCTGGTTGTCGACGATATTCTCGCCAACGTGCGGCTGCTCGAAGCCAAGCTGACGGCCGAATATTTCGACGTCCTGACCGCCATGAACGGGATCGATGCGGTGGAGGCGGTGCAGCGCGCCCGCCCGGACATCGTGCTCCTCGACGTCATGATGCCCGGCATGGACGGCATCGAAGTCTGCCGGCGCATCAAGAACAATCCGGCGACGCAGCATATTCCGGTGGTGATGGTTACCGCCCTTGACCAGCCGGAGGACCGGGTGCGCGGCCTCGAAGCCGGGGCTGACGACTTCCTGACCAAACCGGTGAACGACCTCGCCCTGTTCTGCCGGGTCAAGAGCCTGGTCCGGCTCAAGATGCTGACGGACGAGCTGCGGGCCCGGACCGGGGCTTCGGAAGCGCTGCAGGCCGCCGGACTCAGTGCCCAGGAACTGGCCAGGCTGCGCGGCCGCGTGCTCATCATCGACAACCGGCCGGCGGTGGCCGAGCGGTTGCGCACGGCGCTGGCCCAGCGCCATGATGTCGAGCACGTCGAGGATCCGCGCGAAGCCCTGTCCTACGCGGCCGGCCGGCCGTTCGATCTCATCATCGTCAGCCTCGACATCGAGAACGTCGATGGCCTGCGCCTGTGTTCACAGCTGAAATCGATGGAGGCAACCCGGCAGGTGCCGATCCTCATCATCGTCGATCCCGACGATCACTCGAAGCTGCTCAGGGCGCTCGACATGGGCGTCAACGATTACCTGATCCGCCCCATCGACAAGCAGGAACTGCTGGCCCGCGTCAACACCCAGGTGCGTCGATGCCGCTATGCCGCACAACTGCGTTCCAGCGTGCAGGCCTCGATCGAGATGGCAGTGACCGACCCGCTGACTGGCCTCTATAACCGGCGCTTCATGGAAGGCCAGATGGGGCCACTGGTCGAGAATGCCGTGAACCGCAGCAAGCACATTTCGGTGCTGGCGCTCGATGTCGATTTCTTCAAGGCGGTCAACGACAACCATGGCCACGATGTCGGCGACCGGGTGCTCCAGGAAGTCGCTGCGCGGCTGCGCAACAATGTCCGCAACGTGGATCTGGTCTGCCGGGTCGGTGGCGAGGAGTTTCTCATCATCCTCCCCGATACCGATGGCAAGGTCGCCATGCAGGTGGCCGAGCGCATTCGCAAGGCGATCGCCTCGAAACCGTTCAATGCCGGGTCGCGCAGCGGCCCGCTGACCATCACCCTGTCGATCGGTATTGCCAGCATCGAATCGACCAGCGACACCATGAACGACATCCTCAAACGAGCCGATCAGGCACTCTATCGGGCCAAGCGCGAGGGCCGCAACCGGGTTATCGCCGAGGCCGCCTGAGGCCGCCCGGACGTCAGCCGCCGCCGGCTCGCGGACTCGCCGGAAAACCTCGCAAAAATCGTGATTTTTCAACGAAATTCGCATGATCCGGCGTTGCTTCGGAGGCGCGCCGCGCCTAAAGTCCTGCCAAACGCGAATCGCTGTGCGGATACCGTTCATCAGTGGCTGAAAACGACGACGAGAAGAAACCGCCGGAAGGGGGGCATCCGGGGGACATAGCCCCCGTTTCGATCGAGGAGGAGATGAAGCGCTCCTACCTCGACTACGCGATGAGCGTCATCGTCTCGCGCGCCCTGCCGGATGTGCGCGACGGCCTCAAACCGGTGCACCGGCGCATCCTCTACTCGATGCACGAGAACGGCTACGAGTGGAACAAGCCCTATCGCAAGTCCGCCCGCGTCGTCGGAGATGTCATCGGCAAATACCATCCGCATGGCGACCAGGCGATCTATGACGCCCTGGTGCGCATGGCCCAGGACTTCTCGCTGCGCCTGCCGCTGCTCGACGGCCAGGGCAATTTCGGTTCGATCGACGGCGATCCGCCGGCGGCGATGCGCTACACCGAAGTGCGCATGGGCAAGCCCGCCCAGGCGCTGCTCGAAGACATCGACAAGAATACCGTCGACTTCCAGCCCAACTATGACAATTCCGAGCGCGAACCGACAGTGCTCCCCGCCCGCTTCCCGAACCTGCTGGTCAACGGGTCCGGCGGGATTGCCGTGGGCATGGCCACCAACATGGCGCCCCACAATCTGGGCGAGGTGATCGACGCCTGCATACGGGTAATCGAAAAGCCGGACATATCGGTCGACGAACTGAGCGAGATCATGCCGGGCCCGGACTTCCCGACCGGCGGCATCATCCTTGGCCGCGCCGGCATCAAGTCGGCCTATCACACCGGGCGCGGCTCCATCGTCATGCGCGCCAGGGTGCACACCGAGGAACTGCGCCGCGAGCGCGAGGCGATCATCGTCACTGAGATTCCCTTCCAGGTGAACAAGACGACGCTGATCGAGAAAATGGCGGATCTGGTCAAGGAAAAGCGGATCGAGGGCATTTCCGACATCCGCGACGAGAGCGACCGCCATGGTATGCGCATCGTCATCGAACTGCGCCGCGAGGCCATCGCCGAAATCGTGCTGAACCAGCTGTGGCGCTTCACCATGCTGCAGCAGACCTTCGGCGTGAACAATGTCGCGCTGATCGGCGGGCGGCCGGAACTGCTGAATCTCAAGGACCTCATCCAGGCTTTCATCGCCTTTCGCGAAGAAGTGGTCACGCGGCGCACCAAGCATCTCCTGGGGCAGGCCCGCAACCGTGCCCATATCCTGGTGGGCCTCGCCATCGCGGTTGCCAATATCGACGAGGTGATCGCGCTCATCCGCCGCGCCAAGGATGGCGGCGAGGCGCGCGAGGCGCTGATGGCCAGGATCTGGCCGGCCCGCGACATGGCGCCGCTCATTGCGCTCATCGCCGATCCGCGCCACCGGCTTGGCGATGACGGCAGCTACCGCCTTTCGGAAGAACAGGCCCGCGCCATTCTCGATCTCCGCCTGCAGCGATTGACCGCGCTCGGGCGCGAGGAAATCGCCGAGGAACTCGAGAAGCTTGCCAGGGAAATCGCCGACTATCTCGACATCCTGCGTTCTAGGGCCCGGGTCCAGACGATCATTCGTGAGGAACTTGCGGCGATAAAGGCAGAATTCAGCACGCCGCGCCGCACCGAGATTGTCGAGAATGAGGGGGAGGTCGATGACGAAGACCTGATCCAGCGGGAAGACATGGTCGTCACGGTCAGCCATGCCGGCTATGTCAAGCGCGTGCCACTCACGGCCTACCGCGCCCAGCGGCGCGGTGGCAAGGGCAGGGCCGGGATGCAGACCCGCGAGGAAGACTTCGTGGTCAAGCTCTTCGTCGCCAACACCCACGCGCCGGTGCTGTTCTTTTCCTCCACCGGCATGGTCTACCGCATGAAGGTCTGGCGGCTGCCGGTCGGCACGCCACAGGCACGCGGCAAGGCCCTGGTCAATCTGCTGCCACTGGCCGAGGGCGAGCGCATCACCACCATCATGCCGATGCCGGAGGACGAGAAGGACTGGGATTCGCTGCAGATCATGTTCGCCACGCGCGCCGGCAATGTCCGCCGCAACCAGCTTTCCGATTTCGAGAACATCCAGCGTACCGGCAAGATCGCCATGAAGCTCGAGGACGGCGACCAGCTCGCCGGTGTTGATATCTGCACCGAGGCGGACGATGTGCTGCTGACCACCGCCGAGGGCCAGTGCATCCGCTTCGCCGTGCCGGAGGTCCGCGTCTTCAAGGGCCGGGACTCGACGGGGGTGCGCGGCATCAGGCTGGAGCCGGGCGACCAGGTGATCTCCATGGCGATCCTCCGCCATGTGGAAGCCACAAGCGAAGAACGTGCCGCCTATCTCAAGATGGTACGGGCAGTCGCCGGCGAAGAGCCCGAAGCTCTCGACGAGGAAGCTGCCGCCGATACCATGCTGGCACAGGAGCGCTACGCCGAACTCGGCGCTGCCGAGCAGCACATCCTGACCGTCTCGGCCAATGGCTATGGCAAGCGCACGTCCTCCTACGAATACCGTGTCACCGGCCGCGGCGGCAAAGGCATCGTCGCCATGGTTGTCAACAAGCGCAATGGCCCGCTGGTCGCCTCCTTCCCGGTCGAGGAAAGCGACCAGATCATGCTGGTGACCGATGGCGGGCAACTGATCCGCTGCCCGGTCCACGATATCCGCAAGGCCGGCCGCTCGACGCAGGGCGTCATCATTCTCGATACGGCCGAAGGCGAGCATGTCGTCTCGGCCGAGCGGCTCGGCGAAATCGGCGAGGGCGAGGACGACTAGGGCGCCCTTTTGTCCCGCATGCGGTCACCGCCAGCAAGTCCGAGACTCTAGGAAGCGCCGCCGGGCGGGATGTACAGCGGGTCGTCTTCCGTCTTCCATTGCGGAAGCCCATCGCCAATAAGGAACCAGGGAACCTTGCTCTCGATACCGGAGTGGTTGCCGGCGTACTTCTCCGGGGGAAAGAGCTCGGGATGGTCGAGCGTACCGAGCATGATGCTGACATGGTTCTGAATTGCCCTGTCGGCATTCCACATCGTCAGCGGCGAGCCGCAATTCGAGCAGAAGCTGCGCTGCTTGTGACGGGAGGAGGCAAAGAAGGTGGGCTCGCCGCTGGTGAACCGGAAGCCCTGGCGAGCGAAGATGGCGAAGGTTCCGAACAGGTTCCCCAGGCTCTTCTGGCACATCCGGCAGTGACAATAGCCGACCTCCCTGGGTTCGCCAGTGACCTCGTAGCGGACTGCGCCGCACATGCAGCCGCCCGTGTGTAACTGCTCCTGCCCGGTCATCGACGGTCTTCTCCCTTGGGCTCTGCCGGTTCCTGGCCATTGCGGAAACCGGCTGATTTCCACTGATCATAGTGGCTGCCACCGGGATTCACCCCGGGAAATCATCCTGATGCCGGAGACATGCGTGCGGCCCGGCCCCCGCGATTGGGCGGCAAGCGCACATCAGGTGCGCTTGGTTCAACGTAGCGTTCATGGGCCCACGGCCTAGAACGGGAAGGCCACGCCCGCCTTGGCGGCGGCGGCGCGGAGTTCGCCATAGAGCCCGTCAGGCAGCGGAATGCCCAAGCCAGCCCGCTCATCGCGGGCCCGCCATTGCGGGCCCCCCGCCGGCATGGCGCGGGGCTCTCCGGCAAAGCCTTTCAGATAGCGCTGCATCTGCCCGGCGAACAGCGCTTCGCCGATGAAGGTTGCGGGATCGATCGCCATGACGAAATGCCCGACCACGGTGTCGCCCATGGTGGTGCCGTCCTGGTCGGTGGAGAGCCGCATGCCGGTCAGCGCGCTGGCCAGCACTTCCGCCATGCCGGCCAGTGCGGCGCCCTTGTAGCCGAAGTTTTCGCCGCCGAGCGGCCCCAGCATCGCCGCCCGGTGCGGATCGGTGGTGTAGACGCCGGCGGCATCGAGCGCCGCCCCCGGCGGCAGCGCCAGGTTCTCGCTCCGGTGGCGCATCACCCGGTTCCAGGGGATCGAGCTGGTCGCCATGTCGAGCAGGAAGGGATCGCCATCGCCGGCGGGAGCGGCAAAGGCGATCGGGTTGGTGCCGTGGATCGGCCTGGTGCCCTCGAAGGGCACGACGAAGGCGCCGGAGTTGCAGCTCGCCAGGCCGATGAAGCCGGCCCGGGCCGCGGCCAGCGCATAGGCGCCGGCTGCTCCGAAATGGCTGGAATTGACCACCACGCCCATGGCGATGCCGGTGGCGCGGGCGATGGCGCAGGCCTCGTCCATGGCGCGATAGGTCGGCAAGTGCCCGAAGCCGCCGCCGGCATCTACTCTGACCGCCGATCGCCGTGGATAACTGATTGAAATAGCGGGGTTCTTCTCAACGAGCCCGGTTTCCAGGCTGTCGGCGTAGAAGGGCAGCAGCCGGATGCCATGGCTGTCGATGCCATGCAGCGAGGCATGCAGCATGGCATGGGTCGTCGCCTCGGCGCTGTCGGCGTCGGCGCCCATCGCCTTAAGGACGCCCATGGAAAATTCGGCAAGGCTCTGGAAGTCGGCGCGGCGGTCCATTAACAGTGGCTCTCGGGATGCGGCGTGCTGCGTAAGGGTGGGTTAGTTCGACAATGGCCAACAAGAGTTCAGTCGCCAACGAGTTCGTGACGGTTCGCGACCTGCTGCGCTATGCGACAGGCCGCTTCAATGCCTCAGGCATCGCCTTCGGACAAGGCGTTTCCAACGCGGTCGAGGAGGCCGCGTTCCTGATCCTGGAATCGCTGCATCTGCCGGTCGATGACATCAATCCGTGGCTCGATGCCAGGCTCACCGGCGAGGAACGCGACGATCTCGTCAAGCTCTTCGAGGACCGCATCTTCACGCGCAAGCCCGCCGCCTATCTCCTCAACAAGACCTATATCCAGGGCGTGCCGTTCTTCGTCGACGAGCGCGTCATCATCCCGCGCTCGTTTATCGGCGAGCTGCTGTTCTCGGAGGCCTTCGACGCGTTGATCGACGATGCCGCCGCGGTGGGCCACGTGCTCGACATGTGCACCGGCTCCGGCTGCCTCGCCATCCTGGCGGCCAGGCTGTTTCCCAATGCCCATGTCGATGCCGTCGATCTCTCCGAGGAGGCGCTGGAAGTGGCGAGGCGCAATGTCGAGGAACACGGCCTCGAGCCCCGCATCAGCCTGCACCATGGCGATCTGTTCGAGCCGTTGAGGCCCCGCCGCTACGATCTCATCATCGCCAACCCGCCCTATGTCGATGCCGCAGCCATGGCGCATCTGCCGGCCGAATTCCGCCATGAGCCGGCCATAGCCCTGGCAGGCGGCAAGGACGGGCTCGACGTGGTGCGCCGCATCCTGGCGGCGGCGCCCAAATTCCTGGCGCCGGAGGGCGGGCTGCTGTGCGAGATCGGGCGCGGCCGCGCCATCCTCGAGCATGACTTCTCCGATCTCGACTTCATGTGGCTCGACACCGAGGAGTCGCGCGGCGAGGTGTTCTGGATCACCCATGCCGGGCTCACGAAATAGGCTCAGCGCCTGAATTTCAAGGTAGCGAAACGGGGCAGGGGAAACTCGAGGCGCAGCCGCTCGGGGCCGGATCGCGTGACAGCTCGCCGCCGCCATCAAATTCACACATCATCTTTCACTGAAAACACCATCAAATCCATCATTCCAGCGCGCGCTTCGCTTCGCGTCGCTTGGCCGGAATGATGGCCTCATATGCCTGGCCTGAAGAGAGCAGTGTGGGTCAGCCAGTGGCGCAAGCCAGGACCCATTCTTCTGTACACGGAGCGCCTCGGTTCTTCATACGCCTTCGGCAGCTTCTTGCCATAGTCGCGGTTGGCCTGGTGCGCGTCATTTGGCCCCGTTTTGCGCGAGGGCGGTTTCAGATTCATGCGGCCTTGGCATGCCGGAAGCCACGCTCTGCGACGTTTTCAGCGAATACACGCCCAGGGCGGCCTTCATCCGCGATCCTGACTTCGTCCGCCGTGATCCACTCTCCCAGTCCTGCGGGCCGAGGTTTTGCTCCGGCGCCGATCGATCGGGCAGTCAGGGGAGTGGTTGGGGCGCATCGGATTGGGTGCGCAAATAGGCAATCAGGTCAGCCCGTTCAGCCTCGTCTTCGAGGCCAGGGAATTCCATACGGACGCCCGGCGCCGTAATCTTGGGTCCCCATAGGAAGGCGTTCAGGTCCTCGTAGCTCCACGAAGCGCCCCAGGTCTTCATTGTCTCTGAATATGAATAATCCTGTAGCGATGCCTTTTGCCGGCCGACCACGCCCCAGAGATTGGGACCGAACTTGGTGCCTTTCTCAAGTTCGACATAGTGGCAATGCGCACAATTCTTGGCAAAGCTCTCCTGGCCTTTGGCGGGATCGGCGGTGCCGAGCCGGGCCGAAATCGGCGCGATCTTCGGTGAGACAGCCCCATGCGCGGCCAGGTAATCGACGATCTCGCGATATCCGATCAGTTTCGCCTCGTGAATAGGCGGCTCGCGGGTTTGGCTGAGCGCATTGACATCCGCCCCTGCGTCGACCAGCGCCGTCACGCATGCGAGGCAGCCGCTCTTGGCCGCCAGATGGAGCGCCGTTTTTGTTTCCCGGGCAACGTTGGGATCGGCGCCGCTGGCGAGAAGCAGGCTGATCAGAATGGGGTTCTTGCGCTCGATGGCACCGAGAAGTGGCGGGCCGGATTTCGTTGTCAGGTTCACGTCCGCCCCGCGCGCAATCAGCAGTTTGGCGGCATCCTCGTTGCCCCGGCGGGCGGCATACCAGAGCGGCGTCGCCCAGCCGTCGCTCTCGTCGATGCCGGCGCCCGCCTCAAGCGCCGCCATGATCGCGGATACGTCTCCCTTCTTGGCCGCATCATGAATCGGTGCGGCTGCAGCGGGCGATGCTACGGCAAGGATTACGATGAAGCAGCCGGCACAGAAGCGCATGATAAGCCTCCCCATCGGGATAACAGGCCGGCACGGCACTTTGGCGATGACGCTACCACACCTTGCGTCAAGTGTTAACAGACGTTCCGGGAGGTCCAAGCCGGTTCAGGGTCAGGAGCGACAGACTCGAAGCAAATGCACTTGAGCCACTCCCGGCCGCCATGGTGCGCATACGCCTTGCCATAACTCCCCGGATCATGCTGGCTGGGCCCATGATGGACAGAGAACCCGCCGCGGCTCATGACACTTCCCCGTTGATCCCGCTCACCGCCCTTGACACCCGCCTGAGCGATGAGCCTTGGCCGTTTGCCGAAAAGCGGCGGGCTGACATCGCGGCCTATTGGCAGGCGGCCCTGGCCCGCTCCCCCCGCATCTGGAACGGCCCGGTCCTCATCGCCAGGCAGGCGGCAATCGACAGCGGGGTGCTCCGCGCCCGCTTTATCCGCACCGACTTCGCCAGCGTCATTGCCTGGCGGGGCCTCGATCACGAGGACGGCTCCCGCCACATTTTCGGCATGCCCGGGATCATCTCGCGCGATGGCGTCCTGCTGTTCGCCGTCATGGCCGGCCATACCTACAATGCGGGGCGCATCTATCCGCCCGGCGGCTCACTCGATCCGGGCGACGTCCGCCCCGATGGCATGGTGGATATCCTGGGATCGATCGCCCGCGAGCTGGCCGAAGAAACCGGCATCGCCGCAAGTGCCGCTCGTGCGCGCGGCCTCTATGCGCTGCCTCTCGGCCGGGCCATCACCATCGTCTCCTTCCTGCATTTTGCGGAAACCGCCGATCAGCTCGAGGCGCGCGTCCGGGACCACCTGGCGCGGGAGGCCGAGCCCGAAATCACCGGGCTGTGGCCGGTGCGCTCGACTTCCGACATCACTTCAGAAATGAGCGGTTTTGCCATTGAAATGGCACGGTTTTTCCTGGCTCGCCGGGCGCGGTTGACAGGCCCCTGAGCTTCGCCCAAGCTGCAGCGCCACTCTCATCCTACCAGCCGCCTCCATGCGCCTCGCCTTTGTAACCCTCGATGTCTTCACCACCAGCCGCTATTGCGGCAATCCGCTGGCGGTCGTGCACGATGCCGATGCTCTGAGCACGGAGCAAATGCAGGCAATCGCCCGCGAGTTCAATCTCTCGGAAACGATCTTCGTCATGAAGCCGCAGGATGCAGCGAACACCGCGAAGGTCCGCATCTTCCTGCCCGGTGCCGAAATCCCCTTCGCCGGGCATCCGACCATCGGCTGCGCCATCCATCTGGCAGAGCGGCGCCACAAGCCGGGCTGTGCGTTCGAGACGGATATCCGGCTCGAGGAGAATGTCGGGCTGGTGCCGGTCAGGGTGAGCCGCATCGGCGGTGCCGCCTTTGCGCTGCTCACCGCCCCCTCCCTGCCGTCGGCTGCAGCCCCCGTGCCCGGCCGCGGGACCGCTGCACAAGCCCTGTCGCTTCCCGAAGCAGAGATCGGCTTTGACGGGCATGCGGTCGGTGGCTGGCAGGCGGGACCGCGTTTCGTCTTCATCCCCGTGGCCTCGCTGGAAGCGCTGGCCGCGTGCAGGGTGGCGGAGCCCGCCTGGTCGGCGATGACCGGTGCTGCCGGGGCGATCGGCGCCTATGTCTATACCCGCGCGGCCCCCGGTTCGGGCGCCCACTACCGCGCCCGCATGTTCGCCCCCGGCGTCGGCATTGCCGAAGACCCGGCCACCGGCGCGGCGACGGTGATGCTGGCCGCACAGCTCCTGGCGAGCGGTGAACTCAAGGACGGCGGCAACCGCGTGGCGCTGCAACAGGGCTACGAGATGGGCCGCCCCTCGGAGCTCGTGCTCGAGGCGGATTGTTCCGGGGACAGCTTGATCGCGATCAGGGTCGGCGGCCAGGCGGTTCCGGTAATGGAGGGATCGGTCGACGTTTGAGCGGTGGGGGAGGCCGCCAATCCATGGAAATCCTGCTTCTGATCTTCCACCTCGTGGCCATCGCGGTCGGGACCGGCATGAGCTTTGCCAACTATATCAACCTGCGCGTCGCCGATGGCGAGACGGGCGAGCGCCGCGCCGCGCTCGCCGATTTGCGCCGGGTGGTCATGCGGATCGCCGATGTGGTCGTCATCCTGATCTGGGTGTCGGGGCTGGCGCTGCTGTGGGGGGTGCGGCCGGAGGTCAATGCGTGGTTTCACGTGAAAATCGCCGTGGTCGTCCTCCTCACCATCTTCCATGTCGTGGCCCGCCGCACCGCCCGGAAGATGCGCCGGACAGGAGATACAACCCTGCATGGCAGAGTCGAACTGCTCGTCTCCGGCGTGTGGATTTCGGCGCTGACGGCCATCGTCCTCGCCGTCATCGCCTTCGAGTCATAGGCATCGGCGAAGCGTGTCGCAGGCTTGTCATTGGCATGCCGACGCGTGCCGGAACCGGTGTTATTTGGCGCCGGGGGAGCAACCACGCTCCGGCGATCGCTTGGCCCCTGTTACCCATGTCTCCGGGCCGGACAATCTATGTCTCCGGGCCGGACAATCGCCCGCATGGTGCCGGCTAAGGGACTCGAACCCCTGACCCCCTGATTACAAATCAGGTGCTCTACCAACTGAGCTAAGCCGGCCGCCAGCGCGTCAATAACGGCTCGGGCAGGGCCGCGCAAGCCGCCGTGACTGTTGCAGGGAGAACACACACACCTTGTTATCACTTGAGTGCTATCATCCGGCCTGTCTTTTCAGGGATCAGGCAGTTCCCGTTGGGCACGCGAATCACTAGACTGTCTTTATGCAAGGCGACAGGAGTGGGGCCGGGCGGTTCACCGTCCGGCCTCAATAATTCCGCAGGATATACAAGGCGATGGCGGCGGCGTTGGAGACGTTGAGACTGCGGATGGCGCCGGGGAGGTCAAGTCTTGCCAGCGCGTCGCAGGACTGCCGCGTCAATTGCCGCAGGCCCTTGCCCTCCGCCCCCAGAATCAGTGCAACGGGCGGTTTCCGCTCGGTTTTTTCCAGGAGGATGGGGGCCTCGCTGTCGAGTCCGATGATCCGGAAACCGTAGCCTCGCAGCTCTTCCATGGCACGCGCCAGGTTGGTGACCTTGACGAAGGGCACGTGCTCATAGGCGCCGGAGGCCGATTTCAGCAGAACGGCCGTCGCCTCGGGACTGTTGCGGAAAGTCGTCACGACCGCGGATACGGCATAGGCGGCGCAGGTCCGCAGGATGGCGCCGACATTGTGCGGGTCGGTCACCTGGTCGAGCAGCACGACCACGCCGCCGCGATCGACCTGATCGAGGCGCGGCTGGGCCAGCGGCTTCGCCTCCAGCACGGCCCCCTGGTGAACTGCATCGGGGCCGGTCATGCGGTCCAGTACCCGCGGCAGGACCTCCTCTACGGGGACCTTTGACTGCGCAATCTCCGCCGCAAGGCGCTGCGCGGCGTTCCTGGTGGCCAGGAGCTTGATGAGCCGGCGGCGGCGGTTGCTCAGGGCTTCCGTTACGGAATGCATGCCATAGATCAGTTCCGTGTCGGTGCGGGCGCGGGCGACGGTCATGCGGTCCCTATAGCCGAGGCACGGCGGCGGCAAAAGCGATGCGTCCGGCACCTGGCTCCCGAGGCTCGTGCGCCCCCCTTGTATTGGTGCGGCGGGACCCCCATTTTGGCGCCCAGCGACATCTGTAGATACCGGTATTCCGATCGTTTTTTGCGGTTGACACTCCCCCGCTTCCCGCGCATAAAGCGGCCCACTCAAGGGCCCGGGCGCACCCCGGGCTCAATGGCGTTTGGCTCAAGCACACCACGGCGATTCGGGGGAATGTCCCGAGCGGCAAAGGGGGCGGACTGTAAATCCGCTGGCTTCGCCTTCGTAGGTTCGAGTCCTACTTCCCCCACCAGGTGCCAGGTGTCAGGTATCGGGTGTCGAAGTTGCGAGGGCGGCGCCATGTGAGTTGAGGTCGATGGTAGAGGGGGCAGGTGCGACACCTGGCACCCGATACCTGAAACCGGAAAGCGGGTGTAGCTCAATGGTAGAGCAGCAGCCTTCCAAGCTGAATACGAGGGTTCG
>CAZIXE010000068.1:0-21347 GCA_964543235.1 uncultured Rhizobiaceae bacterium
TGCAGGAATTGGTGTAGGAGTGGCAGTCCGACTGGCCCTTGCAGGCGTTGACGCCTGAACACACATAGGTGTCGCCGGCCGCCTGGGCCTGCGGGATCGCCGTGCCGCTGATCGCCAGTGTCAGCGCCGCCGCCGCCAGGGCCGCACCCGATTTCGAAACATGCTTCATGGGGAAGTCTCCTCGTGTCTGGTTGTGGCGGGTCCCGCCCGCCGGTTTGCTGGTTGTCGCGGCACGCAGACTCCCTGTGCCCACCCCGTGCCGGGGAGCGGTCTGGGATCCCTGTGCTGCGTACCCGGAAAACGCAGCACCATCGCCGATGGTTGCAGCGGCTCGGCCCCTCACATACTCGTGATCGCAACCCTGGCCGTCACCTGACCAGGGCCGAAACCGCCTTGAATTCCGCCGTGCCGGCCTTGCCCAGCAGTTCGAACACGGCCATTTCCGCGTTGATCACCTGCACCTTGTTCTGCCGCAGCCGCTCCAGCGCCAGCGCCACCGAGCTGGGCGCGCGCGATGACGTGGCATCCGCCACCACGAACACGGCAAAGCCCGCCTGGGCCATGTCGATCGCCGTCTGCACCACGCACACATGCGCCTCGATCCCGCCGATCACCACCTGCGGCCGGCCGCGCTCATGCGCCTCGATGAAATGCTGCTTGAGGGCGGGCTCGCGCCAGCATGAGAATGCCGTCTTGTCGTAGACCGGCGCATTGCCGATCTCATCCCTGAGCGGTGCCACCGTCGGCCCCAGCCCCTTCGGATATTGTTGCGAGGCGGCAATGGGTACATCGAGCAGCTTGGCTGTCCTGATCAGGATTGCGCATTTCTGTTCGGCGCCCGCGGCATCGGCCATGGCCGGCAGCAGCCGCTCCTGCATGTCGATGATGAGAAGTGAAGTCCTGTCACGATCCAGCAGCATCCCTTGGCTCCCGTTTGTCATGCATAGCCGGCTTCCCGCTGGTGCCGTATGGCAAGAATGACGACTCGTTGATTGCGTTCATCAATCCGGTAGAGCGCGACGAATCCCGTCGCGCCAAACGGGATGATGAGTTCGCGCAGGTGCGCTTGATCGCCGGCCGGGCGGCCCATCTGCGGATGCGATTGCAGGGGACGGAAGGCTGAAACCAGGGCTTCCACCGCCCTGCCAGCCGCCTCTTCGTCTCTTTGGGCGTAATAGGCCCGGATTTCGGCAATCTTCTTGGCAGCCTTGCGGGCAATTACGACCTGCGCCATGGCGGCAGTGGCGCCGGCCGGGACTGGTTCCAGTCGGCCAGATCATCGAGCGTGATGTGCGCCCCGGACTCCATGTAGTCGGTCCACGCCTCTTCGGCATCCCTGACGAAATCCAGACGCTTCTCCTCGCGTTCGAGGAAGTCGAGGAGCGCTTCGCGCATCAGGAAATGTGACGACCGTCGCTTCTTCTGGGCAAGCTGCGCCAGCCGCTCGCGTTCGGCGTCGCTGAGTTTGACGGAGACGGCCTTGGTCGCCACGAGTAGCCTCGGTATATGTAAGTAATACTCTTTTATACCGAAACGGGGGATCAATCAACCAGCCCAGCCACCTTGAGCCCGAAGGCATACACGAAGGCCACTTCTTTGAGCCGGTCGAAACGTCCGGAGGCGCCGCCGTGCCCGGCCCCCATATTCGTCTTGAGCAGCAGCAGATTGTCGTCGGTCTTGACGGCGCGCAGCCGCGCCACCCATTTGGCCGGCTCCCAGTAAGTCACTCTGGGATCGGTGAGCCCGCCGACGGCAAGGATATGCGGATAGGCCTTGGCCTCCACCCGGTCATAGGGCGAATACGCCGCAATCCGCTCATAATCCGCCTTGCTTTCGATCGGATTGCCCCATTCCGGCCACTCCGGCGGGGTCAGTGGCAGCGTGTCGTCCAGCATGGTGGTCAGCACATCGACGAACGGCACCTCGGCAATGATGCCGCGGAACAGCTCCGGCGCCAGGTTGGCTACCACCCCCATCAGCATGCCGCCGGCACTGCCGCCCTGGGCGATGATCTGTCCGCGCGCCGTGAACCTTTCCGCGATGAGGTGTTCCGCAGCCGAAACGAAATCCCGGAATGTGTTCATCTTGTGCGCCAGCTTGCCGGTCTTGTACCAGCGGCGTCCTTTCTCCTGGCCGCCGCGGATATGGGCGATGGCATAGATGAAGCCGCGATCCACCAGCGACAGAATATTGGTATTGAAGGCGGCCGGGATGGAGATGCCGTAGGAACCATAGCCATAGAGCCACAGCGGTGCTGAACCATCGAGCGGCGTTGCCTTCCGGTAGAGCAGGGTGACGGGAATTGTCTCGCCGTCATGTGCGGGCGCCTGGATGCGCCGCGTGACATACTGCGTCGGATCGTGGCCGGAGGGCACGACTTGGGTCTTGCGCAATACGCGGGTCCGCTCGGCCATGTTGTAGTCGAAGACCTGCGCCGGGGTGGTCATCGACGAATAAGTGAAGCGCAGGATGTTGGTGTCGTACTCGAGCATGTCGCCGAAACCAAGCGAGTAGGCTTCTTCGTCGAAGGCGATATCGTGTTCCTCGCCGCTCGTCATGTTGCGCACCACGATGCGCGGCAGCCCTTCTTCGCGCTCGAGGCGGATGAGCCAGTCCTTGAGCACGAGGACATCCACGATGAAGCAGCCCGGCCGGTGCGGCACGAGGTCGGTCCAGTTCGCCTGCGCGGGATCGCTCACCGGCACCCAGGCGATCTTGTAGTCCTCGGCGCCGCCGATATTGGTCTTGATGAGGAAGTGGTTGTTCCAGTGTTCGATGTCATACTCCACCCCGTCCTGCCGCGCGGCGATGAGGCGCGGCGCTTCGGTGGGCTCGTGGGCGTCGATGATCCATGCTTCCGACGTGTCATGCGTATGCGTGTCGATGACGATGAACCGGTCGGAGTGGGTCTTGCTCACGCCGGCGAAGAAGCTCGTATCCTTTTCCTCGAAGACCATGACATCCGCGCTCTGCGGCGTGCCGAGCCGATGCCGGAAGATCTTGAGCGGCCGGTGATTGTCGTCCTGCAGCGTGTAGAACAGGTGCTGCCCGTCCTCCGCCCAGGTGGCTCCGCCGGCGGTGTTGACCATCTGATCCTCAAGTTCTTCTCCCGTCGCCAGGCGCCGTACCCGCAGCGTGAAATATTCCGAACCCTTGTCGTCGAATGACCAGGCGCCGAGTGCATGATCGGGCGACCGCGACAGGCCGCCGATCCGGTAATAGGCTTTGCCTGCCGCCAGGGCATTGCCGTCCAGCAGCACCGTCTCTTCTCCCTTGAGATCGCGCGCCTTGCGGCAGTAGAGCGGCTGCTGCCCGCCCGTGACATACTTGGAATAGTAGGCATAGGGTCCATCGGGCGCCGGCACCGAGCTGTCATCCTCCTTGATGCGGCCCTTCATCTCGGCGAACAGTTGCTCCTGCAGCGCCGTGGTGTCCGCCATGACCGCTTCATGATAGGCGTTTTCGGCTTCGAGATAGGCACGGATCTCGCCGGGCAGGAGCGATGGGTCATGCATCACCTCCTGCCAGTTGTCCGCCTTGAGCCAGTGATAGTCGTCGCGCTTCTCGTAGCCGTGCCAATGCTGAACCTTGGTCCGGATTTCGGCCCTGGGGGGTGCAAGCTTCTTCTGCATCATGCTTCGGCCTTGTCCGGTTCCAGCGCCAGGGCCACGCCGTTTATGCAGTAGCGCAGGCCCGTTGGCGGCGGTCCGTCCGGAAAGACATGGCCGAGATGGGCATCGCAACGGGCACAGCGGACCTCGGTTCGGCGCATGAGCCAGGAATTGTCCTGGAACTCGCTGACCGCTTCCTTTCTGACCGGCGCATGGAAGCTCGGCCATCCGGTTCCCGAATCATACTTGGCTTTGGAACTGAACAGGTCGGCGCCGCAGCAGGCGCATTTGTAAACGCCGGCCGTCTTGTCTCGGTAGTAGGGATGCGAGAAGGCCCGTTCGGTGCCGTGCTTGCGGGTCACGCGGTAGGCTTCGGGCGACAGTTCGGCCTGCCACGCCGCGTCGGTTTTCTCGACTTTCGTCATCTGCACCTCATCATAGCGGCCATAATGTGGGCTGGGCGCAACGGCAAAGGCAAGACCGCTCACCGGATCGTGTAAATGCCCTTTCCAACTGCGAGCCTTTCTCGCACACTGGCGCTGAAGGGAACAGCTTTGGAAGCCCACGCAAGTCCGTTGGAATACAAGGAACTTCTGGTCATCCTGGTCGCCGCCGGGGTGATCATCCCGCTGTTCCGCAGGCTTGGCGTGAGCTCCGTGCTGGGCTTTCTGCTGACCGGCATTGTCATCGGCCCCTACATGCTGGGCCAGCTCATTGCCGATCATTCCTGGCTGCGCTTCTTCACCATTGAGCAGGCCGACAATGTCCAGACGCTCGCCGAGCTGGGCGTCGCCTTCCTGCTCTTCATGATCGGCATTGAGCTGTCCTTCGAGCGTCTCGTCACCCTGCGCCGGCTCGTCTTCGGGTTGGGCGGTCTGCAGATTGTCGCCTCCGCCACGATCATTGGTGGTTTGCTCTATGCCTTCGGGCGGCCCCCGGCCGAAGCCACCATTGTCGGTCTTGCCCTGTCTCTGTCCTCGACTGCCATCGTCATCCAGATCCTGTCTGATGAAAAGCGGTTGGGCACGCTGACGGGCCGTCGCTCTTTCTCGGTCCTGCTGATGCAGGACCTGGCTGTCGTTCCCATCCTGCTGCTCACCGCTGTGCTCGGTGCGCGCGGTGACGGTCCGGTCTTCACCGGGGTCTTGCAGGCCATTGCCGAGGCGCTGGTCGGGCTGACCCTCATCTTCGTGGTGGGCCGCTTCCTGTTGCGGCCGCTGCTCAGGATGGTAGCGAATACCCGGAGCGCCGATCTATTCATGGCCGCAACCCTGCTCATCGCGGTAGGTGCCGGCATGGCGGCCTCGCTGGCCGGGTTGTCCATGGCGATGGGTGCCTTCATGGCCGGCCTCCTGCTCGCCGAAACCGAGTTCCGCCGCGAGATCGAAGCGATCATCGAGCCTTTCAAGGGTCTCATGCTCGGCGCCTTCTTCATGCTGGTCGGCATGAGTATCGATCTGGCCGAGGTCGCGGCCCACCCCCTGACGGTCATCGGCCTGGCCGCGGCCCTCATTGCCGTGAAGGTCGTTGTCGTTCTGGTCATCGGGCGATTCATGGGTTTCAAGCCTGCCGGCATGCTCGAAACCGCACTGCTCCTGGGCCCGGGCGGGGAATTTGCCTTTGTGATTCTGGCCTCGGCACTGTCCTTCGGCCTCGTCACCCGCGCCACCAATGAAACCGCGCTTGTTGTCGTTTCGGTATCGATGCTCGCCATCCCGATATTCGCGCGCCTCGGCGTCCGCGTGACCCGGCAGCTGGTCCACCTTGGGTCCCTGCCGCCGGAAACGCTCGTGCCGCCGCCTGAAGACAGCATCACCCGCGTCATCGTCGTCGGCTTTGGCCGGGTCGGCCGGTTGGTCAGCGAGATGCTCGAGGAAAACCAGGTGCCATACATCGCCGTCGAGGCGGATCCGGAAATCGTGGTTCGCGAAAGAAAGAATGGCCGGCCGATCTATTACGGTGACGCGGCGCGCCCCGAGTTTCTGCGCCGCTGCGGCATAGCCCATGCCCGCGCCCTTGCCATCACCATCAACACGCCTTCCAAGATCAACGACATCGTACACAGCGCCAGGCGCGAGCGCGCCGACCTGCGCATCGTTTCTCGCGCCCGCGATGAAGGCCATGCCAAGCAGCTCTATGGCGAAGGCGTGACCGAGGCCGTGCCGGAGACCATCGAGGCCGCGCTGCAGCTCGGCGAGGCGGTCCTCGTTGAATCGGGTATCGCCACGGGCCTTGCCATCGCCAGCGTTCACGAGCGCCGCGACAGCTTCCGGAAGCTGCTTGGGCGTCCCGACCGGCGCGCCGAGCTGTCTCTGCAGCGGCTCCGCAAGGCCCGGGCGCTCAAGCGTTCGGAACGCCTGCCACCGCCCTGAAACGGTTACCGGCCTTTAACCATAACGCCAGTGGTTCATTTCGACTTAAACAACTTTAGAGGCTTCACTGTCTTTCTGGTCCGGATGGAGGAGGTCAAAGTGCGAGGCCGAAATGCATGAGCCAGCCGCGCGTGAAGGCGGTCGCAGTACCGCCAGCGCGCAGCAATCGCACCATCTGGCAGCCGGCGTTGCGGCAGTCCAGACGGCCGGGGCATGGCCCCAGAACCGCCGGATAACGGCGGATTCCTTTCGCGCGCTCAGTGCCAGGCTGAAGGCTGGCAGGTCCCTAGCACCCGCTGCTGCCGCTCCGGTCATCGCACCGCTGCCTGAACCGATTATCGTTTCCGCGCCGCCACCGGCACCCGAACCGGAGCCGCCGGCCCTGCGCCTGGAACCCGTGGCGGAATCGGGGCCCGATATCACCGGGCCGCTCGCAGACCTCCCGCCGGATATCCTGCAACCTGAAATTCAGCCGCCGGAACCGGTACCCGCTGCAGTGCCAGCGGCAGAACAACCTGTGTTTGCAGAGCAGGCGCCACCGGCTGCGCCCGTGCCGCCGTCCATCCCGGACGAGCCCCAGAGCATGGCCGACATCCTGAGCGCTGTGTTCGGCAAGGAGGCAGCCTCCTGGCGGCTGCCCCAGGCACCGCTCCCCCTGCCGCAGCGTCCAACCTTGCGCGGCGGTGTCCTGCGCGATCTTCCCCCGGCTCCGCCGGCGGCTCCTCCACCCCCGGAGAGCAAACCTGTCGTAACGGCAACACCTGAACCGGAATCGCCTTCGGAACCGCTCCCGGCTCCCGAACCCGAACCCGCTACGCTGTCGCCGTCCCCGGAAGAGCGGTCATTGGCCGTCGAAACCGTTGTCGAAACCCCGTCGATTGCGGTCGAAACGCCGCCGTCCGAGGTCGCGGAACCGCCGAAAACCCGCCGTGAGCCGCAGTCCTCGCTGCTGCGCAAGCGCAGCGCCGACGCTACCGATCCCTTCGCCGAGGCCCAAGCCGCTGCCGCCATCAGCACCGTCCCGCCGGTCGAAATCGGCGAGCCTGACCCGCAGGCCGGCGAAACCGCCAAGTCGCTCCTCGACATCATGTCGGCGTCGACCACCGTCTCGCAGCCCCAGGAGCGCGCGCTTGCCGCCGACACACTGTTACGCCTGATACCAAGGGTACCCGAGAAGTCCTTGATTTCCCTCGTGGAACGCGTCGCCATCATGGAGGCCCCACCACCCATGCTGGTGACGAGGCTGATTCGCGACCCCCGCGCCGAAGTAGCCGGCCCGCTGCTGGAACGGGCCTCGCACATCCCCGATCGCGACCTCATTACCGTGATCAATGAAGGCGATCTGGTGAAGCTCCGTCTCATCGCCAGGCGGCGGCACCTGTCGCCCGCTCTCGTCGACGCCCTGATCGCGGCCGGCGATACCTCGGTCCTGCTGACCCTGGTCCGCAACCCCGGCGCGGCACCATCGCACGAGGCCTTCCAGGCCCTCTGCGACCAGGCAAAAATCCACCATTCCCTGCAGGCGCCATTGATCACCCGTCAGGATACGCCGGTGCCGACCGCTTTCGAACTCTTCTGGTATCTGCCGCCGGAGCTGCGCCGCTTTGTCCTGTCCCGTTTCCTGACCGATTCGGAAAATCTCAACCGCATCCTCAAGATCGCCAAGGCGACTCAGAACAGCGACGCAAGGGGCGACGACGCTCCCGCCGAAACCCCGCTTTTTCCCGAACGCAAGCGTGTCGATGACCTGATGAGCACGATCATTGCCGGCGATACCGCCACCGCTGCCGCCGAGCTTGCCGAACTCGCCCAGATCTGCGAGGCAAACGCGCTGCGCATCATATCGGATCCGGACGGCGAACCGCTCACCATTGCTCTGAAGGTCATTGGCATGTCCCGCGCCCGATTCGCGGAAGGGATCGTCGCGTTGCAACAATCGGCAACTTCGACCCTGCGTAAGGACAGAAACCCCGCTGAGTTGCAGAGTATATTTGACTCCATGTCTTTTAATAAGGCCCGCGTCTTACTGACATACTGGGACTGGCTTGCCCTCAAATCAGGGCCCTACACGCGGCTCGCTGCCTGAAAGTGTAACTTATCTTAACGTCAAAAGCATTGAATTTGCGCTCAGTGCAAAAATTCTCTGTACTAAAGTAAAATAAGCTTATAATTTGGAAGCGGCACAAAGATCCGGGGTTCTCTTTGTTCCAAATTGGAACATATTCGCGGTATTGGGCAGGCGCGAATCGGAGAAGTACAGATGGAAAGCAAGAATGAATTGGTCGAACTGACGGCTGAGATCGTTGCCGCTTACGTCGGCAACAATCCCGTGCCGCAGTCGGATTTGCCAAAGCTGATTGGCGAAGTATATCGCTCGCTGTCAGGCGCGGTGGGTACTCCGGAGCAGAAGAAGGAAGAACCGGCAGAGCTTAAGCCGGCCATTCCGGTGCGCAAGTCAGTGATGCCGGACTACATCATCTGCTTGGAAGACGGCAAGAAATTCAAATCGTTGAAGCGGCACTTGCGCACGCATTACAACATGACGCCTGAGCAGTACCGGGAGAAGTGGGATTTACCGAGCGATTATCCCATGGTGGCCCCCAACTACGCCCAGGCGCGTTCGACACTGGCCAAGCGCATGGGCCTCGGCCGCAAGCGTCTGGGCGGCTGACCGGCAGATTGACTCTTGCGGTTCGCGACCGCCCGATTCATACAGGGGCAAGCAAGACGACCCATGTGATTCGAACGGCGGGGCGAGGGTGGGACTTGATAAATCGCACATTGCGCTGCGTGCGCAGCTCGTGATTCCGGAGCAGCGGCAACTCTTTGACTATTGGGCCGCGCGCGCCGCCGGCCGCGCCATGCCGGACCGCAAGGATATCAGCCCCGCCGATTTTCCGCGGCTCCTGCCCTATATCAGCCTGATCGACGTCGAGGGCGAAAAGGGTCCCTTCCGGATCCGGCTGGCGGGAACGCGGCTGCGCGACATTTACGACCGCGAGATCACTGGTCTCTGCCTCGACGAACTCGACTGGGGCGACAAGCAGGACTACTGGCTGCAGGCCTATCGCCGCATCATCGCCCAGGGAAAGCCTGCCCAGGGCATCATCAAGGGCCCGCGCCGGCACAAGGAACACCTGATCCAGTACTGGCTGCGCCTGCCCTTGACCGTGGGCTCCAGCGGTGTCCGCATGATCTTGAGTTACGATGCATTTTTGCCTATGGCCGCGCCTATGGAGGCTGCTGCAGGATAAAAAATTAGAATCGACCAAAATTTGTAACTTGATTCCTATATACTTTGATGATAACCCTCTGCTGTGAATTTAGAGGGTGACCCATGTCCGCAACGATCTCCGAGAATGTCTTTGACCGTGAAAGCCGCCTGCTGCTGCACCGCCTGGTCAGGTCCCGTCGCTGGCTGATCGCTGACGAATCCTGCTCGCCGCCCTCCTGGCGCCTTCCCGGCAAACGCCAGGCCCCGCTGCTGCCGGGCCTGGTCGAGGCCATGCTCGCTCGCGGCCTGCTGATGGCCGCGCCCGACGGCCGGATTCGCCCCTCCGCCGCCGGCCTGCGCCGGGCCGGGCTGGTGCCGGACGGGAATACACTTCTCGGCCAGCATGCTCTGATCGAAGCCGCGGCCGCCCCCCGCAGCCCAGCCGTCAATCGCACCGAATGGGCAGTCGGCTGGCTGGCCGGCCGCAGCAAGAGCCGCAACGGCGCGGAACTCTCCGAGCTGCACATCGCCGCAGCCGAACGTCTTCGCATGGATTACGAGCAGGCCTGCCTGCGCGCCCGGCTGACTGCGGATTGGGAACGCCCCATCAGCGAAACCTGTGCCGCCGGTGCCGCCGGACCCGGCGATGTGGCGCTCGAAGCCCGCCGCCGGTTCTTTGCCGCCCTCGATGATGTCGGACCCGAATTGGCGGCGATCCTGGTCGAAGTCTGCTGTCTCGCTGCCGGCCTGGAGCAGGCCGAGCGCCGCCTGTCATTGCCGCGCCGCGCCGGCAAGGCGGTGCTCAGGCTCGCCCTGACCGCACTCGCGCGCCACTATCGCCTGCTCAGGGACACCACGCCCGCGCCGCACGGCACCATACGCGCCTGGGCAATGGAAGGCTCACGGCCGGAAATGTGACGGCAACCGGAAAGTTCACCTAGGGCAAGCCGCTTAACCGGAAGTCTGACTGCCTGGGGCAGCCCTGGCAGCGAGCCGATACTCCTTCCTCCTTTCGGAGGATGACAGACGCCAGCGCCCGAACCTAGGGTCAACCTGTCGCGCATGATGCGGCCAGTGACCACGGGAGGAAACCATGGAATGTCCCCGGAGTATCACCTTCACCATTCCCGGCAACCCGCCCGTCCAGGTCACCATTGTTGAAAATGCCGGGAACCTCGACTTTACCGTCGATGTCCTCGACACCCCGACCCGGACCGCCGACCTGCGCGGCCTGTTCTTCCACTTCAACGAATCCAAGCTCAACGATCTGACCGTTGTCGGCGGCAGCATCGTTACAGGTTGGACGAAGAGCCGCAACGCCGTGCTCGATCTGGGCTATGGCAACAACATGACGGGCGCTGCTCTCCCATTCGACATGGGAATCGCCTTCGGTACCGGCGGCATTGGCAAGGGCGATGACCTGAGCGGCCCGGTGACCTTCACCCTCGATTCCACAACCGATCTTACTCTCGACGATATCGCCCATCTGGAGTTTGGCGTGCGCCTCACCAGTATCGGCATACCAGGTGGCAAACGACACGATTCGAGCAAGACCACGGCTATTGCTCCAGCCGCGCCCGACGCTGTTGACGATCCCAACAACAGCACCCACGAAGATGTGGGTGTCTTGATCAACGTCCTGGCCAATGACAGCGATGGCGATGGCGACGCTCTGACCATCATCAGCATTCATGACGGTCCGGCGCATGGCACCGTGGCGATCGCGGCCGACGGCAAGAGCCTCACTTACACACCATCCGAGGATTACAGCGGTCCGGACAAGTTCTCATACTGCATTTCCGACGGCAATGGCGGCCAGGACTCGGCCGAGGTCTCCGTTACGGTCATTCCCGTAGCCGATCCTCCTTCGATCACCATCGAAGTCCTCCCGCCCCAGGCCAACGACGATGTCCACATCGTCCGGCTCAAGATCACCGCGACGCAAACCGATCTCGACGGCTCCGAATTCATCGACCGGATCACCATCAACGGCATACCGGCCAATGTCGTGTTGGGGACCGACGGCAATCTCGATCCATCGGGCCAGCCCGACCAGGTGGTGGAGTACATCACCCTCCAGCTGCCGCAGGGCGTGGACAGCAATTTCGACCTGAGCATCACCGCCTACTCGCAGGAAGAAGGAAACGGTGATCCCGATGAGGCGAGCGCCACCGTCAGCAAGAAGATCGAACTCGATTTCACGCCCAACACCGGCGCCAAGACCTTCGTCGCGGATGATCAGAATATCTGGCAAACGGGCGACTCGTTCTCCTTCCACCAGAGCAAGTTCCTCGGCGTGGATATACCCTTCAATTTTGACGGGCCGGACGTCTTGCCGAACCCAGTCCCTCCATACGTACCGCCGGTGATTCCCGTCGACATTGGCACTTCGGGCCATCTGAAGGCGGGCCTCCAGTTGACAGTCAATATCGATGGCGGCGGCATCGACGCCCAGATGCCGTACAACCTCACGGTCAACACCAGCTTCAACAAGACGAGCGACGTGCTGCTGTTCGAATCGGACGCCATGCTCAAAGGCGGCGGCTTCACGACGACGGGTCCCGGAGGGTCCTTCGAGATTGCACCTATTCTCGATTTCCTGCTCAATCTAAAAGCCGTTGTCAGCTTTCTGGATGTTGGAATCGACGAAACCTTCACATTCAACATCAATGATGTGGGGGATATCCCGGAGTTTTCATTCGGCAGCGATGATCTGACAATCTCCGACATCCCGACGCCCATTCCAGGCCTCACGGCGTCTATCGACTGGCCGGACATCAGCGTCACGGGCAGCAAGACCGGCGACAATACGCTCTCGGGTGACGCCCCCTCCACCCCCTTCTTCGAGCTCGATCAAGACGTCGAGACCCTGGCCATCGCGTTGTCTTCCGGATTGCTGAGCCCTCTCGCAGCCTTGACGGATATCCATATCAAACCCGGGCTGAATTTCATCCAGACCTTCGTGCTTACGGCACAGCGCCTCGCCGGTACCATCACCTTCACCGAGGACGGGACGCAGAAGAACTTCATCTTTGGACAGGATCTGGAGATCACCAACGCTTCGGTCCATGATGTCAACAAGGACGGCGATATTGCGTACCAATTGTCCTTCAGCCCGGAGGCGACGCTGCGAAACCTGACGGAATTCGGCGTCAGTCTCGGTTACAGCATCGATATCTTCCCGGGGCAGCCGTATTCCATCGATGTACCGGACGGGTCCGTCGCGATTCCGGCATTCAAGATCTACGACGATGAGTTCGCCTTCAATTTCGACGACACAGGCGTACTCACCTTCCTTGCTTGAGGCGTACCGCTGCCGGCGCAACCGCAGGGGCTCTGGCAGCGGAATTCCTGACTGTCACCGCAGCACCCGCAAACATCATCTTCGTTCGGGGTGTCAACGCGGCGCTGATCAATCCGGCCGACTTCATTGTTTGAGCCTACATTCAGAGGGTCTGGCTTCCGAGTAGGCGATTGCCGGATTTGCTGCCGGCCAACCCTCATCCGGCCTCCTGGAATTGCCCGTAGGCTGACGATTGCAGTTGACGTGTCCCAGATCATATGACGTAATGTCATGTTATGGGTAGTGTCCAGGATAGAGCTTCGGACATCGTTGACCGCATCTACGACGCTGCCTGCGAGCCGGGCTACGCGGGCCTGATGCAGACTCTCCTTCAGGATTTCCCCGGAAACTCGGCCGTGACTGTGATCGCCGACCCGGTGCGCGGTCCTACAGGTGAAGTATTCGGGCTTACTCCGAACGTCATGCAGAGCTATCACGACGAATATTGGAAGACCGATCCCTGGGCGGCGGTCGTGGGGTGGTCGTGGCATCGCAGCATGGTCTTGCGCGGCACCGACATCGTCTTCCCGGCCCAGCTCATGGAGACGCGGTATTACGACGAATTCGCCAGGCCCATCCGCGTCGTGCGGCTGATGAACGCCATGTTTCCGGTGAAGCCGAAGACGCCAGTGGCGATCGCCGTCCACCGCGAACTGAGCGACCCCGAATTCTCTGATGAAGAGTACGCCAGGCTTGAGCGCCTCCTCCCGCATCTCCAGCGCTGCATTCAGTTCAAACACCGCTTCCAGGAAGAACTCGACAAGCGCTGCGGCTTCGATGGGCTTGATGCACTGGCCTCCGGCATCGTCATTTGTGACGGCAAGGGCCACGTCCGGTTCGCAAATCTCGCCGCAGAAGAACTCGCACATGCGAAACGCGGTCTGGTCCTGGGCAAGGCCGATCAGGTCATTCATGCAAGGCTTCCCGACGAGTCGGTCAAACTCCAGTCACTGATCGCTCAGGCCGCGCGGGGCGGCTCCGGTGGAGCACTCACGCTGAACGGAAGTGGCGGCCAACGGCTGTACGCCCTTGTCATGCCCTTGTCGCAGCGCTTCTGTGGCAAGCGGGGACTTGTGCTGGTGGCCGTCCGCGCCGCCGATGCCCAGGCTTCAATCACCGAGCAGCTCTTGATGCAACTCTTCCGCCTGACGCCGGCTGAAGCCCGCCTGGCGGCTGCCCTTTGCCGCGGCGGGAGCCTCTCCGACCTGTCGAACCGTTTTGGCGTAGCCCCAACCACGCTCAAGAGTCAGCTGGCCCAGGTCCTCATAAAGACGGGAGCAGACAGCCAGCGCGACCTGCTGCGCCGCCTTGGCTTGATACCGCAACTGCGGTGACGCGGGCCGGCCGCCTCATTCCGCAGGCTGCGGCATCCGGCCGGCCCCGCGCGCCTCTTCGCCAGGCTGCCCGGCCTGGCGCCCGCGTCGGCCCATGACCGCATAGACGCACGGCACGACAAAGAGCGTGAGCAGCGTGCCGAAGGTCATGCCGCCGACGATCACCCAGCCGATCTGCATACGGCTCTCCGCGCCGGCGCCGCTGGCCAGCACCAGCGGTACCGCGCCGAGTACCATGGCTGCCGTCGTCATCAGGATCGGGCGCAGCCTGCGCGCGGCCGCCTCCGCCACGGCTTCGAACCGGCTTCGCCCCTCATCCTGCAGCCGGTTGGCAAAATCGACGATCAGAATGCCGTGCTTGGTGATGAGCCCGATCAGCGTGACCAGGCCGATCTGCGAATAGACGTTGAGCGTGCCGCCCGTGAGGTAGAGCGCGCCCAGCGCGCCCGTCATCGACAGGGGCACGCTCAGCATGATGATGACCGGATCGCGGAAGCTTTCGAACTGCGCCGACAGCACCAGGTAGATGAAGGCGAGCGCCAGCACGAACACGAAGGCGAGATTGGAACTGGCGTCGCGAAACTCGCGCGACTGGCCGGTGAGATCGGTGATCGTTCCGTCCGGCAAGACCTCGCGGGCCGCGCCATTGACTGCGGCGATCGCTTCGCCAAGCGTGTAGCCCGGCGTCAGATTGGCCTCGATGGTAATGGCGCGGAGCTGATTGAAGCGTCTGAGCTCTCGCGGCGCCACTGTCTCCCTGATCTTCACCACATTGGCCAGCTGGATCATTTCGCCCGATGCGTTGCGCACGAAGATGCGCGACAGCGTGTCCGGCGATGCGCGCTCGGCCGGCGGCAGCGCCACCGTGACGTCGTACTGCTCGCTGCCGATCTGGAACGTGCTGACATTGCGCCCGCCGAGCAGCGTCTCCAGCGTCCGGCCAATGACCGAGATATCGAGGCCGGTATCGGCCACCCGGTCGCGGTCGATCTCGACCTCGACCTCGGGCTTGTTGAGGCGAAGGTCGGTGTCGAGGTCCGCCAGTCCCGGATTGTCGCGCAGTCGCTCGACCAGTTCATTGGCAATCCGGTTCAGTTCCTCATAGGACGAAGACGATTGGATGACGAACTGGAAAGGCTTGCCGAAGCCGCGCGTGCCAAGCGAGGCGGGGTTGAACGCCGAGGCCTGGATGCCGGGGATGCCGCGCAGCTCCGGTAGGATGCGCTGCACGATGTCCTGTTGCTTGACCGGCCGCTCGTCCCAGTCCTTCAGGCGGCCGAAGGCGATCATGCGGGTAACCTCGCCGGCCCCGACGATCACCAGCACCGACCGCAGCTCGGGAATTCCCGCGAGGATTTCCTCGACCTGCGAGGCGTAGCGCTTGGTATAGGCGAAGCTCGCACCCTCCGGCGCATTTCCTGAAACCATGACGGTCCCGCGGTCCTCGATCGGTGCCAGTTCCGACTTGAGCTGGAGGAACAGGTAAGCGCCCGCCGCAGCGGTGACGAGCCCGGCCAGCAGCACCGCATGGCGTACCCGCAATACTGCGGCGAGCAGCCAGCGATAGCCACGGTCGAGTCCTTTCAGCGATCCCTCGATCATCCGTACCAGGAGGGTTGGCTGCGCGCTGTGCCTGAGCAGCTTCGAGCACATCATCGGCGTCAGCGTCAGCGCCACGAAGCCCGAAACGATGACCGATCCGGCCAGGGTGAGGGCGAATTCGAGGAACAGCCGGCCGGTGCGCCCCGGCGTGAAGGCGATTGGCGCATAGACCGCCGCCAGCGTCAGCGTCATCGCCAGGATGGCAAAGGCGATCTCGCGCGATCCCTTGACCGCCGCCTGGAACGGCTTCATGCCCTCCTCGATGTGCCGGTAGATATTCTCCAGCATCACGATGGCGTCGTCGACGACGAGCCCGATGGCCAGCACGAAGGCCAGGAGCGTCAGCGTGTTCACCGACAGGCCCGCCGCATACATGATGGCGAAAGCCGCAACAAGCGACACCGGAATGGTGACGATCGGAATGAGGGCCGCCCTGAACGAGTGCAGGAACAAGGTGATGATGACGATGACCAGCACCGCCGCTTCGAGGATCGTCATGAAGACATTGGCGATCGAGCGATCGATGAACACGGTCGAATCGAAGCCGATGGCAATCGAGGTGCCTTCCGGCATCGCCGCATTGACGCGGGGCAGCACGTCCGACACTGCCCTGGACACATCGAGCGGGTTGGCCACCGCCGTCTTGACGATGCCGATCGAGATCGAGGTCTGCCCGTCATAGCGGCTCTCGCGCCTGATGTCGCCGGTACCCAGTTCGACCCGCGCCACGTCGCCGAGGCGCACCTGCAGGCCGCCGGCCGGCTTCAACACGATGTTGGCGAATTCCTGCGCCGTGCCGAGGGCGGTGCGCGACAGCACCGTGAACTCGCGTTCGCTGCTTTCGATACGCCCGGCCGGAATGTCGGCATTCTGGTTGCGGATGGCGGACTCGACATCCTGCACGGTGAGCCCGTAGCCGGCGAGCCTGGCCGCATCGATCCAGATGCGCATGGCATAGCGCCGTTCGCCATTGACTGTGACGTCGGCGACCCCGTCGAGGTTCTTGAACCGGTCGACCACGAAGCGGTCGACGTAATCGGTCAGCTCGAGCGCCGACATGGTTGACGTCCGCAGCACCAGGAAGATGATGGGCTGGGCATCGGCCTCGACCTTGGAGATTGTGGGTTCCGAGATCTCATCGGGCAGGGCCCGCCGCACCCGGCTCACCCGGTCGCGGACATCGCTGGTTGCAGCATCGATATTGACGCCGGGCCGGAAGCGGATGGTGATGCGGCTCGATTCCGCCCGCGACGAGGATTCGATCGTGTCCACGCCCTCGATGCCGGCGAGCGATCCTTCCAGCACCTGCGTGACCTGGCTTTCGATGATCTCCGCCGAGGCACCGGAGTAGCCGGTCGACACCGACACCTGCGGTTCGTCGACATTGGGGTATTCGCGGATCGTCAGGCGGCCGTAGGCCATGAGGCCGATCAGCACCAGGACGAGGCTCAGAACCGTGGCAAGGACCGGGCGGCGGATACAGAGTTCGGGGAGCCCCATGGTGGCCTCAGTTGGCGGCCTGGGGGGATACGATCTGAATCGCCATGCCGTGGGTGAGCCGCGTGTTGCCGGCCGTCACCACCTTGGCGCCGGGGTCGAGGCCTTCCACGATTTCAACAGTCCCGCCGCTGCGCTTACCCGTCCGGACCTTGGCCTCAAGCGCCTTGTTGTCACTGGCCACGAACACCACCGTCTCGCTGCCGCGCGGCACGATCGCCGCTTCCGGCACAGTAACGGCTTCCCGTGACTGGCCCTGCACCGTCGCCCGGATCAGCATGCCGGGCCTCAGCTTGAAGGCGCTGTTGTCAAGTTCGGCCAGGATCTTTAGCGCCCGGCCGTTCATGTCGACCAGAGGATCGATGGCCACGATGCCGGCTGTGAAGCTCTCGCCCGGCACCGCATCGGCGGTGACGGTGACGCTCTGGCCGATGGCGAGCCGGGAGAATTCGAGTTCCGGCACGCTGATACTGACTTTGAGCCGGTCGATCTTTTCAAGATGGACCAGCGGTGTTCCTGCCGAGACATAGGCGCCCAGCGAAACCGTGCTGAAGCCCAGCGTGCCGGCAAACGGCGCCCGGATCGTCAGCTTGTCGAGCTGCACCTTGGCAAGATTGAGCGCGCTGCGCGCCAGCGCCAGTTCCGTGACCGACTGATCATAGACGCTCTGCGCGACGGTACGGGTCTTGCGCAGCGCCTCGTAGCGCGCATAGGTTGCTTCCGCCAGGCGCAGCTTGGCCTCGGCATCGGCCACCTGCGCGGCGATGAGCTCGCCGTCGAGCCGGAAGAGGACGGCACCCTGATCCACCGCCGCACCGTCGCGAAACCTGATCTCGACGATGCGGCCGCTGGTTTCCGGCGCGATATCAACAGAAGCTTCCGAAAGCAGCGAGCCGATGGCAGTAATATCGTCGCTGAGCCGTACCTGCCGCGCATCGGCAACTTCCACGGGTGCGGGCCCGCGGTTGCCACGGTTCTGCTGGCCGCTGCCGGAAGCCTCGTGCTGGAGAGTCGGCGGGGCCTGCTCCTGGCCGCCGGCGGTGATTCCCGTCCATAGCGCCTGCAACCTTGCAGGATGTCCGTACCAGGTTGCGACCGCCCCGACAGCAACCAGCAACACGATGGCAAAGGTGGATTTTCTCATTCGCAAGCCCTGACCTTTCCGATCTCCGCTGGTGCCCGGCATACCCGATGCTTCGCTCCGGAAGCTGGCGGATCCCGCCATTGGCAAGTGCGTGACCTGCGCGGCCGCAGTATCAACCCTCGCCAGACGTTGTTGCAACCGATTTCCGTCGCAATTGCGGATCGGCGGTAACGCATTGTTGATCAAGACTGCGGCGCAATGGTTAACGGCCCCGGGCCAAATCCATCTGCCATCTTAACAGGAAATCAAAGCGGCTGCGCTAAAAGAAGCGAAATGGCGCAGTGTGCCACGACGGGCTGATGCCCGGGCCGCTGATCATCGCTTCCAGCCGCAATGATCGCGGGCAGCAACAGGACCGACAGCAGTGACCAATTTTACCTCCAAGCAGAAATCCGACACCGCCAATGCGGCGACCGGTACCCTCATCGGCTTCAAGGGTGGCACGCTTGCCCAGCTCCAGGACACAACCGCCGACAGGTTTTCCGCTGGTGGCGGCAACGACACCGTGGTCGCGGCCTCCGGCAACGATACCATCGACGGCGGCAAGGGCAATGACTCGCTGAATGGCGGCGCGGGCAACGACACCATCATCGGTGGCATGGGCAATGACCGGATCATTGGCGGCCCCGGCATTGACAGCATCGATGCCGGATCGAACGACGACACGATACTGGTGTTTCAGGGTCACGGCGTCGACAGCATTGACGGCGGCTCCGGCACCGATCTCCTCGACCTTTCCGGCCTGACCTCCAGCGGGGCAATCGCCGACCTCGCCGCCGGCCAATGGACGCTCGATTCAGCGAACGCCACCCTGATCAATGTCGAACATATTACCGGCGGCGGCGGCAACGACAGCATCAACGGCAGCAGTGCTGCCAATCGCCTGCTGGGCGGTGGCGGCAACGACACACTCTCGGGCGGCTCCGGCACCGACACCCTCGACGGCGGCACCGGCAACGACCTGCTGCTCGGCGGCGCCAATCCCGATTCGATCAGCGGCGGCGCCGGCAACGACACCATTGTGATTGCAGCGGGTGAGGCGGGAGATACGCTGGCTGGCGGCGCCGATACCGATTTGCTCGACTTCTCGGGGCTTACCACGATAGCCGCGACCGTCAACCTGCAGGCCGGCACCTGGGCGACTGCGGCGAGCGCCACGCAAGGGACGGTTTCGGGAATCGAGAACGTGACCGGTGGTGGTGCGGCCGACACCCTGACCGGCGACAGCGCCGCCAACCGCCTCGACGGCGGCGCCGGCAACGACACGCTGCGCGGCGGCGGTGGCATCGACACGATCATGGGCGGCGGCGGCAACGACACCATCCTGCTGGCCCAGGGCGAGGCTGGCGACAATGTCGACGGTGGTGCCGGCGCCGACCTCCTCGACCTGTCGGGATTGACTGGCAACACGGCGGTAATCGATCTCCAGGCCGGGACTTGGTCGACGTCGGCCAGTGCCGCGACCCTCGCCATCGCCAATGTCGAGAGCCTGGCCGGCGGCGGCGGCGATGACCTGCTCCAGGGCGATAGTATTGGCAACACCCTGTCCGGCGGCGGCGGCAACGACGCACTGGCCGGGCGCGATGGTGACGACGTTCTGAATGGCGGTGTAGGCAATGACACGCTCGATGGCGGCGTGGGTCTCGATACGGCGTCGGGAGGCGATGGTGAAGACGTGTTTGTCTTCAATGCCGGCGATCTCGCAGCTGGCGACTCGATTGACGGCGGCGCCGGCACGGATGCGATCCAGGTTGGTACCAACGCCGCAACGGCCACCAAGTTCGATCTCCGTGGCCTGGCCTTCGCTTCCATCGAAACCCTGGACTTTTCCGAGTTCGCCGATGTCAAGAAGACCATTATCGTGACGGCGGCGCAAATGGACGGTATCGGCGCCGTCAATGGCAATCTCGGCGCCGCCGACCAGGTCACCGTCAGGATGGCCACCCGGAACACGCTTGACCTCTCGACGCTCACATTCACCGACTGGCTGGCGGGCGGCACCGAGAAGGACATAGTCACCATCGCCGGCAAGGCGGGCGCCGAGAATATCAAGGGATCGTCGGTGCGCGATGCGATCATGGGATTTGCCGGCAACGACACGCTGGACGGCGGCGGCGGCCGCGATACGCTGAAGGGCGGTCTCGGCAACGATCTCTACTTCGTCAACGCCAAGGCCGAGGCAGTGGAAAAGGCCGGGCAGGGGATCGACACCGTGCGTTCGACCGTGAGCTACACTCTCGGCAAGAATATCGAGCACTTGCAGCTCCTGGGCACCGGCAACCTGAAGGGCACCGGCAACGAACTGGCCAACAGGATCACCGGCAATGCCGGCAACAATCTGCTGAACGGCAAGCTCGGGGCCGACACGCTGGCCGGTGGCGCCGGCAACGACACCTATGTCTTCAGCGCCGGCGACAAGGTCGTGGAGAAGGCCGGCCAGGGCACTGACACCGTCAAGAGCACGGTGACCCACAAGCTCCTCGCCAATGTCGAGAATCTGGTGCTGACCGGCAAGGCCAATGTCAGTGGCACCGGTAACGGCCTCGGCAATGTTATCACCGGCAATGGCGGCACCAACAAGCTCGACGGCAAGGCCGGCAGCGATACACTCAAAGGTGGTGCCGGCGCCGACAAGTTCGTCTTCACGACGGCACTCAACGCAACGACCAATGTCGACACCATCAAGGACTTCGCCGTGAACGTCGACAAGATCATGCTCGAAAATGCCATCTTCAAGGGTCTGGCGGCCGGCAAGCTGGCCGCCGCCGCGTTCACCATCGGCAATGCCGCCAAGGACGCCGGCGACCACATCATTTACAACAAGACGACCGGCGCGCTGTTCTTCGACATCGACGGCACCGGCGCGGCGGCCAAGATCCAGTTTGCCAAGCTCGCCCCCAACCTCACGATGGATGCCGGCGATTTCCTGGTGATCTGACCTGCAGCACGTGGAACTGACCGGGCAGGGCCGCAGCCCTGCCCGGTTTCTCATTTTTGCGCGGAGGCCCTCTTGACGGTTTCTCCGGCTCGCATTATGTCACCCGCCAGCTGTTGGCACTCCCCTATCGCGAGTGCTAACAGGGGGTCGGAGCGGATGCACAAGGGATCTGGCCCATATCTTCAAAAGTACGCAAAATGAGGAGATATCTCATGAATTTTCGTCCTCTGCACGATCGGGTGGTCGTGAAACGGGTTGAGGAAGACACCAAGACCAAGGGTGGCATCATCAT
>CAZIXE010000069.1:0-20656 GCA_964543235.1 uncultured Rhizobiaceae bacterium
CCGCCCATGCCCGCATCACCGGCAACCAATTTGCTGAACTTGACGGACACTACTGGTCACTGCGCAAATCCCACTGGCCCTCGCAGCTGGTGGCGCCACGGGTTGGCAGGGGCGTATCCCCGTAAACAGCGCAGCAGTCGGAAGGCGCCCGATACGCGGGGGTGAGCCTTCCTGCCGGAGAGCCCGCGGCGCAGGCGGCCCGAAGGACCACCTGCTAGAAATAAATTCAGTGGAGAAGGGCTTGTCTGCGCCCTCCCTCTCGCTCTTCCGGGCTCGGCCTGGAGAGTCCCGGCCGCTTGCGTAGCGAAACGCTGCCAGGTTGCCTACCCGGTGCTGACGTAGCCAGCGCCATCAACGCTCCCGCTTTGCCTGAACGAACCCGAAAGGAACCGCCATGCCCCGCCATCGCCAGCGCCGCCACGACGACGAAACCCCCGATATTCCCATCAACGGCCGCTCGAAGCTTAAGCTTCCCAGGGGTCTCCCAAAAGAGCTGAACACTGTGATTTTCGGCCAGCCCATGACCTGCCTCGATGATCTCCACGTCTTCTATGTGTGGCTGACCGAAATCCTCCAGGCCAACAAGCGCATCCCCGGCAGGCCTCCGGGCCAGCCCGCCTGTCACCGCATCGATGGCGAGCACGACAAGTCCGATCCCGACAAGATGAACGAATACCGCGCCGCCATCTATCTCAAGATCGCCATGGCCCATGGCGCCCGCTGCCCCGATCTCCGCTGCCGCCGCATCGGCATCTGCCAGAAGCCGCCGCTCCAGTGCGAGAAGCGCCCGCTCGCCGATGCCTATGACTGGGACCGCGGCTGGTGGTTCTCGAAGCGCAAGCAGGACCTCTATGAGGTGACCAGCGACCGTGAATTCCTCGGTGCCTATTCGGGCCCCGAGGACAAGTGGATCGAGGAAAATCACGAGATCGCCAGGACCCTGCAGATCAAACTGTGATAGGGTGGCGTCCATGCCGCACCTTCATCTCGAACCCGCCGACGATTTCACCTTCACCCGCGCCAGGGGCCAGGTCCTGCTCATAGCCTGCGGCGCGCTTGCCCGTGAGATCGTCGACCTGATCGAGCTGAACCGCTGGGAGGCCTTCGACATCCAGTGCCTCCCCGCCATCTGGCACAACCGGCCGGAAAAGATCCCCGCTGGGGTCCGCGACAGGATCCGCAAAGCCCGCGGCCAGTACCGCAGCATCTTTGTCCTCTACGGTGATTGCGGCACCGGCGGCGCACTCGACCGCGTCCTCGAGGAAGAGGGCGTCGAGCGGATCGCAGGCCCCCATTGCTATGCCTTCTACTCCGGCAACGAGGCCTTCCGCCGCCATGCCGAAGCCGATGTCACCGCCTTCTTCCTCACCGATTACCTCGCCCGCCATTTCGACAAGCTGATCTGGGAGGGGCTGGGCTTGAGCCACCACCCCGAACTCCTGCCGCTCTATTTCGGCAACTATACCCGCCTGGTCTATCTCGCCCAGACCCGCGATCCGGTGCTCGAGGAGGATGCAAGAGCCGCCGCGGCGAAGCTCGGCCTCGCCTATGAGCATCGTTTCGTCGGCTATGGCGAACTTGCAACAGTTCTCGAAAATCGCGCCGGCGCCAACGTTTCAGTCCATTCTTCCGCTGCGAAAGCATTTGCCGGCGGCGGCAAATCACCTTAGCTCCTCGAGTGTTTCCCCTCTGGAGACGCCATCGACCGCCACCTTGCAGCTTCCCTGTCTCTCTGCTGCTTGGATTCGACTGCCGCCGCCTTGCAACCCCTCGGCACGGGGCGCGGCAGTCGCAGTGGAAACTGGGTGTGGCGGCGATGGCCCTGGAGCTACGGCGCCGCAGGGTTCTTGGCCCATTGCCCGCGCCGGTAGCTGCCGCCGGCGATCTCGTAGTAGTCTCCGGCATCGTCGCAGAAGATATGGCCTTCGAGCTTGACCCCCGGCGAGCCGTCGATCGATCCCGCCGCGATCGCCGTGTAGTCGCGTCCGTCGCCCTTCCAGAACAGCACCGAGCCGCATTCGCCGCAGAAGCCGCGCCGCGCGGTTGCACTCGAGCGATACCATTTGAGCCCGCGCGACTCGGTCAGGTGCAGGTGCTCATCCTTCGCCGCCGTTGCCGACATGTAGGTGCCGGTCTGCTTGCGGCATTGCCGGCAGTGGCAGGCAATCACGTCGCGCAAGGGCCCGTGGATTTCAAAGCGCACGGCCCCGCACAGGCACGACCCCGTCTTCATGGTGTTTCTCTCTTCACGCCAGTCCTGCCGCCGGAACATCCCGGCCGCCGGCATAAATCTGCAGCGCTGCAATTCTCTCCTCGAGGCTCGGATGCGTCGCGAAGAAAGACGACACCCGCCTGACCGCCGGCGTCGCGATGAAGAAGGCATGCATGCGCGACGGCATGTCGGGAATCGCCGCCTGCGCATGGATGCGGCGCAGCGCGGCGATCATCGCGTCAGGGTCCTTGGTGAGCTCCACTGCGCCGGCATCGGCCATGAATTCCCGCGCCCGCGAAATGGCGAGCCGGATCAGCACCGATACGCCCCAGGAAACGGCGATCACGATGAGCGCGATGACGATAGCGATGATGATGGCCCCGCCGTCGCCCTTGCGGTTCGACGACGACGATGGCCGCTTGGGGCTCCAGCCATAGGGAAAATCCCAGTTGCGAAACGTCATGTCGCCGATGAACGCGAAGATGCCGGCAAAGATCGCGGCTATCACCATCATCTGCGTGTCCTTGTTGCGGATATGGGTCAGCTCATGCGCCAGCACCGCCTCGAGTTGCCGCTGGTCCAGCGTAGCGGCCAGCCCCCGGGTCACCGCGATCCGGTAGGTGGCGGGCGAAATGCCGGCGGCATAGGCATTGAGCGCCGGCGTATCGATGATCTGCAGCTTCGGCATGGTGATGCCCCGCGAGATGCACAGGTTCTCCAGCGCATTGTAGAGTGCCGGCGCTTCCTCGCGGCTGACGCTGTGCGCCCCCGTGGCGCTGGCAATCATGCGGCCATGCATGAACCAGGCGATGATGAACCAGGTTCCGGCGATTGCCAGCCCCACCGGCGCGGCCGCCGGCATGGTATCGATCGCCCGCGCCAGGGCTTCCGGAAAATCCCCGCCCGCCAGCGCCTGCAGTACCAGGTTGAAGGAAAAGATCAGGGCCTGCAGCAGCACCACGAATCCACCGAGCAGGATGATCGACTTGATCCTGTTCGCCGCGATATGGGTGTAGAGGCCGTAGGCCCTGGTCATTGCCTATTCGAATTTGACCTGCGGCGGCACCGAAACGGTCTTGCGGTCCGCTTCACCCAGGTCGAAGAACTCCTGCGGCTGGAAGCCCATCGATGCGGCAAACAGCACGGCCGGGAAACTCTCCCGCTTGGCATTGTATTCGGCGGAAGCATTGTTGAAGAACCGCCGCGCCGCCGCCAGCTTGTTCTCGATGTCGTCGAGCTGGCGCTGCAGTTCCAGGAAGTTCTGGTTGGCCTTGAGATCGGGATAGGCTTCGGCCAGTGCAAACAGGCGCCCCAGGGCAGCCGTCAGTATGCCTTCTGCCGCCGCCTGCGCCGCCGGCCCCTGCGCCGCTATGGCGGCATTGCGCGCCTTGACCACGGCATCGAGCGTCTCGCGCTCATGCGCCGCATAGCCTTTGACCGTTTCCACGAGGTTCGGCACGAGGTCGTGGCGCTGCTTGAGCTGCACGTCGATGTCCGCAAAGGCCTGCTTGCACCTTTGCCGCAACGCGACCAGGCCGTTGTAGACGGCGATCAGCCACGCCGCGGCGACCGCAAGAATGCCAAGTATGATCCAGCCACCCATGGGGGCCTCCCTCCCAAATCAGTGGCTTTGATACTAGACGGATTGCCGCTGTGCGGCGAGCCGCGATTTGAGGAACGCTTTCATGTGAAAACTGGCTTGGCCGGTTTCATAGGCGAAGGCCCTGCCGACGGGGCAGGCATGGCGGGCAAGACAGCCCCCATTCATGCAGGCGGCGCCGTCGGGCATTACCAGATGCGCGGTGCATTTCTCGATCGCATAGCCGGAACTCCCGAACGCGGACACCGGGCAGGCCGACAGGCAGGGTTTGTCGCTGCAGCTTTCGCATGGGTGAGCACCGGCATGCGGTGTGGGAAGATCGAAGGCGACATCGAACAGCAACGCTGCACGATACGCATGCCAGAGGCCATAGAGCGGGTGGATGTTGAGACCGAGCGGCGACACATGTCCGCCCCCGCCGCGCCTGGCCCAGCTGAGAAAGGGCAGGGGCGGCTTGTCGAAGGGAAACATCGCTCGCGCCTGCAGGGAGTCTGAAAGCTGCCAAACCTTCTCCCGGCACCAGTCATCCAGCAGGTCGCGCTGTGGGTCGCGCTCGCGGGCAAAGCGCCGGAACATGGCGGGACCGGCATTGCCGATCAGGATCATGAACTGCACCTCCTCCGGCAAGCCGTCGCCTTCGGCCGGCGCAAACCAGCCGAGCGGCACGAAACCCTCGCGGATAATCGCTTGCAGGACCGGGTGTTCCGTCATCTAGAGCCAGCGTGGATCGCCCGGTTCCATGACGGCCCGTGGCAGCTTGATGTCATGCCGGGCCCGTATCGCATCGTCGATCGTACGGGGCAGATAGTTGGGGTGGTAGGTCGACAGGATTTCCCGCTTCCGGCGCGCCGCTGTCTCGACAAGGTCCGGCTTGCCGGCCTCATTCCACTCCTTGGGACTCATCCGGTTGGCGACGCTCGGATAGACATATTCCCTCTGCATCAGCGACAGGGTTTGCGGATGCCCAAGATAGTGGCCCGGACCATCCATGCACACGTCGGCGATAGTCTCAACCGACAGCGTATCATCATTCACCTCGATACCGCGGACATTGCGGTTGATCGAACCCAGCATGTCGTTGTCGATGAGCAGGCTCTCGAGGCAGAAGCCGAGCAGCGAGGCGTGCATGCCGGCCGATTCATAGAGCAGGTTGACACCGGTCAGGGCCGAAATGCCGGCCGTCACGCCTTTCTCGTAGCCTGCCTGCATGTCCGGCATCTTGGAATCGCACATGCCGGCGGCCGAGCCGACTGTGAGCCTGTAGTAATGTCCCATCTGGGCGCAGGCGGATGTGATCAGTGCCTGCTCGCCGGACCCGCCCGACATGGCGCCGGTGCGCAGATCCGAGACAAAGGGCCATGGGCCCCAGATGGCTACGGCCCCCGGCACAATGGCGTTGATGTAGACAAGCCCCGCAAGGCATTCCGCCACGGCCTGGACCACAGTCCCCGCGAGTGCCGCGGGCGATGTCGCCCCGGCCTGCGCCGCCGACAGCAGCAGCACCGGCATCCCGCCCCGCGCCGCCACTTCGAGACAGCGGCAGGCGTCCTCGGCGAACTTGAGCGGTGGCACCACGAAGCAGTTCGACTGCGAGACGAACGGCCGCTCCCGCCAGGCGCTTTCGCTTCCGGCAATGTAATGCAGCATCTGCAGGCATTCCGCGACATGATCGGGCGCCACCATGCTGGTGCCGACATGCTTCTGGGTACCGGCGATACAGGCATACATCGTGTTGATGTCGAGATCGTGCCCGGTCAGCATGTCGCGCGCCGTGAGCGGCCGCTGATAGAAATGGATATGCTCGCAGGTATCCACGATGCGGGCCGCGTCGTAGAGATCAACGAGCACCGACTCGCGGTAGTTCCTTGTCTCGGGTTCGACGACATGAACCGCGGCTCCTGCCGTTCCGAAATAGACGCGATTGCCCCAGGGCTCCATGTCGTGCTTGCGGTCGCGGCCATGCAGCACGAAGTTGCGGGCGCAGCCGGCCAGCGTGTCTTCGACGAGGCTGCGGGGAATACAGAGCCTGTCCCTGGTATTGAGGAAACAGCCACGCGCGGTCATGGCCTCGAGACAGCTCGGGATCGCCTGGGCCAGCCCGACCGTTTCCAGCAGTGTCAGTGCCGCTTCGTGGATGCGCCCCATGTCGTGGTCCGAAAGTGGCCGGTATTGGCCGCCCTCCATGCCGGGGCGGACCGCGGCCTCTTCGATCGGAATGGGCCGGGCCCGCAGCGCCCGGCGGGCATCTCGCCCGCCGCGCCGGCGGCTGAGCTCATCAACAGCAGTCATTACGGTTCTCCGTCTTCGCGCGCCCAAAATGCGCCGTCCCGCGGCCATTCTGAAGATGAAATGTTGAGCTCAAATGGTGACAAAATTTCACCATTCAGCATGGCTTGGACATTCTCTTCCCTGTTTCTCTCTGGCGAAAATCCATGTATTTCACGGGTTACTGTCTCCTAACTTCAACCAAAGCATGTCAAAACGCGAACTTCCTCCGTTACGTGCGCTCACCGCCTTCGAGGCCGCGGCCCGCCTCGGCAGCTTCCGTCTTGCGGCCAGCGAACTTGGCATCACCCGCTCGGCCGTCAGCCATCAGGTCAAGTCGCTGGAGCAGAAACTCGGTGTCCAGTTCTTCAAGCGTGACTCCCGCCGCGCCGAGTTGACGCCCGCCGGCCAGTCCTACTACCCCCCGGTACGCGACGCCTTCGACCAGATTGCGGCCCAGACCCGCAGCCTGAAGCCGGCCGCGCCTGATAATGAGTTGACCATCCAGGTCTATGTCACCGTCGCCCTCAAATGGCTGATTCCGCGTCTGCACGATTTCGAACGCCGCTTTCCGGAAATGCGGGTGAGGTTGTCGACATCCTACTTCGACTGGGACTTTGATGAAGGCAATGTCGATGCCGGCATCGTACTGGCCCGCAACAGAGCTCCTGGCCATTATTACCGTCCCCTGTTCCGCTCGCTGCTCACCCCCGTCTGTTCCCCCGATCTGCTGAAGGGGCCCAGGGCACTGAAGACTCCCGAAGACCTCCGCAGGCACAAGCTGCTGTACGTCTACACGGCCGAAGAGGATTGGCGCATCTGGCTGAAGGCGGCTGGCGTGGAAAACATCAGCCTCGACGGGCGACTTGCCCTCGACAGCTATATTCTTGCCCAGGAGGCGGCAGTTGAGGGCAGGGGTGTGGCGATGACAATCGGCCCCTTCGCGCAGGAGGAGTTGCGCTCCGGCCGCCTCGTCCGTCCCTTCCCCCTGATGGTGCCGCATCGCCTGCAATGGCTCTTTGCCTGCCAGTCCGAGCATCGCCTCAAGACCAAGGTGCGGCGCTTTGAGGACTGGCTCGTCAGGCAGGTCGGCCAGGATCCTGATCTCGGCCCCTATGGTCTCGCGGCCAGGACCTGAGTCATGACCGAACCCGCCATCGGTGAACCGCACCGGGATCGGCGCGAACGGCGCCGGGGCCGCGACGGCGGTCAGCGCACCGCTGGCATGATCGCCCAGCTGCCGAGGCGAACCTGTGTGGAGCGGTTTCCGCCGCTCGACATCGTTTCACAGGACGAACTCGAAATGATCCACCGGGCATCCCTGCGAGTGCTCGCGGAAATCGGCATGGACTTCACCCTGCCGGAAGCGCGCGAACGGCTCCGCGCGGCGGGCGCCAGGATCGACGGCGAACGCGTGCGTTTCGATCCTGCCATGATCGAGGAACTGATCGGATGCATTCCCTCCGCCTTCGATCTGCACGCCCGCAATTCCGAGAACACGCTGCGAATAGGCGGCAATGTCATGTGCTTCGGCACCGTCGCGAGCCCGCCCAATGCCTCTGACATGGATTCGGGCCGGCGCGCCGGCAACCGGCAGGACTACCGCAACTTCCTGAAGCTGGCCCAATATTTCAACGCCATCCAGTTCCTGTCCGGCTATCCGGTCGAGCCCGTCGATATCCATGCTTCGGTCCGCCACCTCGAAGCATTGCGCGATATGGCCGTGTTCACCGACAAGCCCTTCCATGCCTATTCGCTTGGCCGCGAGCGCATCCGCGATGGCATGGAGATCGCACGCATAGCGCGCGGTATCACCCCGTCGCAGTTCGAGGCCGAGCCGTCGCTGTTCACCATTGTCAACACCAACTCGCCCCTCAAGCTCGATACACCCATGCTGCTGGGCATCATCGAGATGTCCGCGCAGAACCAGCCGGTTTGCATCACGCCCTTCACCCTGGCGGGTGCCATGGCGCCGGTCACCATTGCCGGCGCCGTCGTGCAGCAGAATGCCGAGGCGCTTGCCGGCCTTGCCTTCACGCAGGTTGTGCGCCGGGGGGCTCCGGCGATCTACGGCGGCTTCACCTCCAATGTGGACATGAAGTCCGGCGCGCCGGCCTTCGGCACGCCCGAATACATGAAAGCGGTGCTGCTCGGCGGCCAGCTGGCACGCCGCTACGGCATCCCTTATCGCAGCTCCAACACCTGCGCCGCCAATACCGTTGACGCGCAGGCCGCCTACGAGAGTGTCTTCTCGCTCTGGGCGCTGACCATGGCCGGCGGCAATCTCATCATGCACGGTGCGGGATGGCTTGAAGGCGGCCTGGTGGCAAGTTTCGAGAAATTCATCCTCGACGTCGACCTGATTCAGATGGTGAAGGAGTTCCTCCTGCCGCTCGATACCAGCGAAGCGGCGCTGGCCGTCGATGCCATTCGCGACGTCGGACCCGGAGGCCACTTCTTCGGGACGCCGCATACCCTGGCGCGCTACGAGACCGCCTTCTATTCCCCCATCATCTCCGACTGGCGCAACAATCAGCAATGGCTGGCCGCGGGAAAGCCGGAGGCCTGGCAACGCGCCAACGCCGTCTTCAAGCAAGCCCTCGCCGAGTACCGGGAGCCGCCAATTGACCTTGCAATCCGCGAGGAACTCGACGAGTTTGTCGCGCGGCGCACCGAACAGGGCGGCGCCCCCACCGATTTCTGAATGCGCAAGATCGACACCGAGACCATTGTCATTGGCGGCGCCAACATCGACGTCAAAGCGCGGCCTGACGACGTGATGAAGTCGGCGACATCCAATCCGGGCTCGATCACCATTTCAGCAGGCGGCGTTGCCCGCAACATCGCCCATAATCTCGCCCAGCTGCAGTGCCCCGTGGCGCTCATGACGCGGCTCGGGCGCGACGAGCAGGGCGAACGCCTGCTGCGCGAGACGGGCGCAGCAGGGGTCGACCTCACGATGGTGGATCGCTGCAATGAACCGACCGGCATCTATTGCGCAGTCCTCGATCGCGAGGGCGAACTGGCCATCGGCGTGAACAGCATGGCCATCATTGAGGGCCTGACACCGAGTATCGTCTCGGCCCACGCGGACCGTCTCAAGCGCGCTGCCTTCATCGTTGTCGACTGCAATGTCCCGCAGGCCACGCTCGACTGGCTGGCCGGTTTTGCCCATGACACGCGCCAGCGCCTCGTGATCGAAGCCGTCTCGGTGCCCAAGACGGCGAAAATCGCGGCCCTTCTCGGCAAGGGGCCGCCAATCTATGCGGTGACACCCAACATGCTTCAGGCCCAGGCGATGACCGGCGTGCGGATCGAGCATCCGTCCGATGCCTTCACTGCTGCCAAGCGCATCGCCGACATGGGTGTGGAACTCGTTGTCATCACCCTCGGAGAGCAGGGGGTCTATGTACATTCGCCCGACGACTCCGCGCACATCCCGCCATTTGCAGTGACCGGCCCGGTTGAAGTCACCGGCGCCGGCGATGCCATGACGGCAGGTTTCATCTTTGGCCTCGCCCTGGGCCTGCCCGCACTCGATGCCGCCCAGCTCGGCCAGGCGGCCTCGAGCATGACCGTCGCTTCACCGGATTCAGTGGCGGCTGATCTCAATGCCGCCAGTGTCCTCGCACTGGCCCGTTCCCGCATCGGGAATGTGTCATGATACCGCCGGACATTGCAGTATCGCCGGAAGTCGCGGAGGCACTGGCGACTGGTGCGCCGGTAGTCGCGCTGGAGTCGACCATCATTGCCCATGGCATGAGCTATCCGGACAACGTGGAGACGGCACTTGCCGTCGAAGCCATCGTGCGGGCAAACGGTGCCATTCCCTGCACCATCGCCGTTATTGCCGGCCGCCTCAAGGCGGGTCTGACGGAAAGCGAAATCGAGCGCATCGGCCGTGGCGGGTCGGCCATCATGAAATGCTCGACGCGGGAACTGCCCTATGCGGTTGCTTCGGCAAGGGACGGCGCCACGACCGTGGCGTCGACGGTTCGGATCGCCGCGCTTTGTGGCATAACGGTGTTTGCGACCGGTGGCATCGGTGGTGTTCATCGCAATGCGCAACAGACTTTTGACATTTCGGCCGATCTCGTCGAACTCTCGCGCAGTCCGGTTGCCGTCGTCTCGGCAGGCGCCAAGGCCATCCTGGATCTGGCCCTGACCCTCGAAATCCTCGAGACTCTGGCCGTGCCTGTGGTCGGCTTCGGCACCGACGTGTTCCCGGCCTTCTACTCCCGCGACAGCGGCCTGCCCCTGTCCATGCGCCTCGATCGCGAGGCCGACATCGCACGGATGATGCTGGCCGCATGGCAACTCGGCTCCAGGGCCGGTCTGCTGGTCGCCAATCCGATCCCCGCCGAACATGAGATTCCGGCAGCCGAGCTCGCTCCTGTCATCGCCGAAACCATCCGTGAGGCCGCGCAGCGCGGCATTCGCGGCAAGGAGGTAACCCCCTTCCTCCTGGCGCGCTTGGCCGCGGCGACGGCGGGCCGGTCGCTTGCGGCCAACATTGCGCTGGTCAGGAACAACGCCGCGGTCGCAGCGCGCATTGCCGTGGCCTACGCCGACAGGAGGCATGCATGAACGAACGGCCGGCCAGGCGGCGCTCATCGGGGGCCCGCCCCATTCCGCAACTCCCCTGGGCACAACCGCGCCTCACGCTGGATCCCTTGCGGCTGCTCTCCGATGACCACATTGAGAGCATTCATCTCAAGTCGATGGACGTTCTGGAACAGATCGGCATGGACATGCTGTTGCCGGAGGCCCGCGAAATTCTTGCCCGCGCCGGGGCGATTGTCGATGGCGAGCGCGTTCGCATTGGCCGGGACATTGTCGCCGAGGCCCTGCGCACGGCGCCCTCGGAGTTTACATTCCATGCTCGCAATCCGCAGCATGACATCAGGCTGGGTGGCAACTGGATTGCCTTTGCGCCGGTGGGTGGGCCGCCCAACTGTTCCGATCTCGATCGCGGCCGCCGTCCCGGCACGCTTGAAGACAACGGCAATTTCGTCAAGCTGGCCCAATTCTTCAACGGCATTCACACGGCAGGCGGCGGCTCGGTCGATGCGCTCGACTACCACGCCTCCATTCGCCACCTGCACATCATGCGCAACAAGGTCCACTACTCGGACAAGGTGGTCTTTGTGATTTCGACGGGCCGGGCCAGGCTGTTCGACAGCATGGAGATCGCCCGCATGGCCCGCGGCATCTCGCGTGAGCAGTTCCTGCTGGAACCCTCCTGCTACACGGTCATCAATACCAACTCGCCCCTCAAGCTCGACTCGCCGATGGCCATGGGCATCATCGAGACGGCGCGGCACAACCAGATTTGCGTATGCACCCCATTCACCCTGGCGGGCGCCATGGCGCCGATCACCGTGGCCGGTGCGCTCGTCGAGCAGAATGCTGAGGCGCTGGCCGGCCTCGCCCTGTCGCAGCTGACAAGGCCGGGTGCCCCCTTCGTCTATGGCGGCTTCACCTCCAACGTCGATATGAAGTCGGGCGCCCCTGCCTTCGGGACCCCGGAATATATGAAGGCCTGTATCGTCGGCGGCCAGCTGGCGCGCCGCTACCGCTTGCCTTACCGCACCTCGAGCACCAATGCCGCCAATTCCGTTGACGCCCAGGCCGCCTACGAGACCGTGTTCTCCCTGTGGGGGGCGATCATGGGCGGTGGCAATCTGATCCAGCATGCCGCGGGCTGGCTGGAAGGCGGACTTGTCGCCTCCTATGAAAAATTCGTGATCGATGTCGACCTGCTGCAGATGGTCATGGAGTTCCTGAAGCCGCTCGAGATGGATGACGAGGCCCTGGGACTTGAGGCGATGCGCGAGGTTGGCCCCGGAGGGCATTTCTTTGGTGCGCGCCACACCCTTGCCCGCTACACGACCGCCTTCTACGCGCCGATCATATCCGACTGGCGCAATTTTCAGCAATGGCAGGCGGCCGGCAGTCCGGACGCGGCGCACAAGGCGAACGCGGTCTGGAAGCAGGCCCTCGCGGAATACGTGCCGCCGCCGCTGGATGCGGCGATCTCCGAGGAGATTGATGCCTTCATTGCCCGCCGCACGGCAGAAGGCGGCGAACCAACCGATTTCTGATTGCTTGTTCAGGTCCGGCTATGCACCAGCCGCAGTGGCGGCCGCTCCGCCGGGGCCTCACGCATGACGGCATCAAATGCCATCATCAGAACCACCGCCCTTTCGCATTTGGGGAGGTCCAGGAGCAGGTCGATGAAGCAGGTTTCGATGCGTGCCGCCATGTCGGGGTTGCCGCGCTTCTGCGCTTCCTCGACAAGTTCGGCAGTGAGACAGGCGACGGCAATCCCGCTGTTCCTATTCTTCCGGTCGGATGACTTAAGGGCATCTGAGTGTGGCATGGGGCCCTCCCTGAATTCTTTGCCATCCTTTAAACCCTACGGCGTGAAACCAGCGTGAAACTCCTAAGAAAATAGAGCTAACGCTAGGTCATGGAACCCAACGTCATCCTGTTCTGGATTGCCGCCGTAACGGCAGCTGTTCTCGTGGGCCTGTCCAAAGGCGGACTGCCGGTGGTCGGCATGCTGGCCACGCCGGTGCTCGCGCTGTTTATGCCGCCGGTCGCTGCCGCAGGACTCCTTCTTCCCGTCTTTGTCGTTTCCGACGCATTCGGCCTGTGGGCCTACCGCCGCGAATACAGCGCCCGGAACCTGGCCATCCTTGTGCCGGCCACGACCCTTGGTGTGGCCCTCGGCTGGGCGACGGCCGCCATCGTCGCCGAACAGGTCATCACGGGCTTGGTCGGCCTGATCGGCCTGGCCTTCTCGCTCAGCCTGCTGCTGCGCCGCGGCACTCAGGGCGATCCGCGACCTGCTGCCCTGGGACCCGGCATCTTCTGGGGTGCGGTGACCGGTTTCACCAGCTTTGTCAGCCATGCCGGGGCGCCGCCCTATCAGGTCTTTGTTCAGCCGCAGCGCCTCGACAAGACCATCTTTGCCGGCACCACCACGATTCTTTTCGCCTATGTGAATGCCATCAAGCTGGTGCCCTATTGGGCCCTGGGTCAATTGTCGGCAGGGAATCTCAAGGCCGCGGCGATGCTGCTGCTGCCCGCCGCGCTCGCGGTCCTTGCCGGCGTGCGTCTGGTGCGGATCATCTCGCAGGATCTGTTTTTCAGGCTGGTCACCTGGGCCCTGCTCGCCGTGTCGCTCAAGCTGCTGTGGGATGCCGCCGCGGCCTCCTAGAGCTGCATGATCTGAGTTGGAACCACCGCAAACTCTCCATGGCCGCCCGTGAGGCGGCCATCCAGGCTGGATGGCAGGCTCAAGGCCTGCCATGGAGAGACTTGGGGAGCGATTCCGCCAAACTTCATTCCGCTCTAGCCCGGCGCCGGCCGCCGAGACTGACTGCAGGAAGAGGACGATCAGACAGACGACGACACTGTTCCTCATAGGCAACGCCTAGAACATAAAAGGAACAATGTAAAGCAAAGAATCCTACACTCCCGTGGCCTGCGCCACGTCCGGAGACCAGTGGATTTTACCGTAAAGTTGCGCTTGTCCCATCTCGGGATGTAACAATTGAAACACGTTAGTAGCGCTTACGTAAATGACGCGAAACACGGCGGGCGTATACAGTGATCATCAACAGGAACAACTCCCATGTTTCGCTACTCGCTCTTCCTGCTCGCCATCTGCGGTTCGGTCGCCACAGCCATCGCCGCTATCACGCCAGCTTCAGTCGAACCGGAAGCCTTTTCCCGCAACGTGACCGTCATCGAGAAGAATCAGGCCTTCCCGCAGCTTGGCCCGCTGGTTGTCGATGAATGCCTGAACGAGGACTGCTCCGAGACCTACGTTTCGATTTGATCCCTTTCCCCCCGGGCGGTGTTCCCCCTGATCCCCTGCATACGCACCGCTCCACCTGCAGAAAGCCCCGGTTCGCCGGGGCTTCTTTTTGCCCGCCTAGCGGCTGGCAAATTTCATGAATGGATGTGACTTGAGAACCCCGCGCTGCGCCTGGTCGAAGGCGATCTGCCGCGGCTTGCACTGGGCGACCATGTCCTTGAAGAGCTGCATGGCCCGGGAATGAGCCGTGCTGCAGTCCTGGGTCGTGCCTGCCACGAATCGCCGCTCCATTTCCCCGGCGCAGTCGCGCCAGATCGACCGGTGCGTTTCCTCGTGCTTCTTCACGAACTGCGAGAACCGCCTGAACTGTGCCAGTTCGCCCGGGGTCAGGCCGCCTGCATCGGCAATTTTCGGCAGCTTGATATTGACGCTGAGCGAAATCTGGTAGCGGCCATTGGCCTCGCAGCTGGCAATGCTCATGTTCTTGCCGGGTGCCACGGTGGTCACGCCGTAGCTGCGCGAACCGTTGAGCATCGGACCGCGACTCACCATGTTGCGGTGGAGCTCCGCCAGCGAATCCCCGGAAACGCCGTAATAACTGTAACTCGTCGTCATGATCGGCTGCGCCGACGCGGGAACGACAATCACGGCACCGATGGCTGCTGCTGCCATCGCCAGGGAAAGGCATTGCTTCACGAAAAGCCCCCTTCGGAGATGTGGGCAAACGGTATGTCAAGCGATCTCACAAGGCAATCAAGAATTCGTGACTTGGGACCACAAAATTTTGCGGGACATTGCCGATGTGAACGATTTGGCGCCTGGGTTGTCATAACTTTGCCCGAAATGGACCGGCCGAACCGCATTCCCTGGCCGCCTTTGCTCTATGCCGCGGCGGTTGCGGCGGCTCTTGGCCTGCATTGGCTGCTGCCGCTGCCTTGGCCGCCACAGCCGGCGCGGCTGATTCTTGCCGCCATCGGATTTTGCTTCATATGCGCGGCGATTGCCCTCGATCTTGCGGCCTTCGCCCTGTTCCGCCGGCACCGCACCACCATCCAGCCGCATCGTGCTGCCTCGGCCCTGATCACCGAAGGCCCCTACGCGAAATCCCGCAATCCGATCTATCTGGGCAACACGCTGCTGGTCGCCGGGGCAGGGCTCCTGTTCGGACTGGCGTGGTTCATTCCGGCGGCGGTCGCAGCCGCCTTTGCCGTGCAGAAACTGGCGATCGAGCGCGAGGAGCGCCATCTTGCCGCGAAATTCGGCGAGGCCTGGCGGGACTACGCGGCGAAGACGCCGCGCTGGCTGCTGTTCTGAACTGTCAGCCGGCGAGCCGGAGCTCCCGCGCGACGGCCGTGAGGCAGGCGATGCCGTCCGCCGGGACGACCACATTGTCCTCGATCCTGATCCCCGTTTCGCCCTCGCGGTAAAGGCCGGGCGCGATGGTGAATACTATGCCGGGCACCCGCACTGGCACGTCCAATGGCGGTGCAGGAAATGCACCGTGGCTACCACATGATCGGTTTCGCTGATCTGGAAATCTGCTCAGGAGCTGTCGAGTTCGAGCCCGCAGGCGAGCTCGTGGCATTCGGCCAGCACCCGGTCGACCTCGCGGGTCGGGGTCCGGCGATAGCCTGGCGGCCGGCCGAGCCGCAGCGGCGATTTCACGGGCAAGCCCGCGGCCCTGGCCCGCCTGGCCTGCAGCCGCACGAGCCGCCGCGCGTGGGCCGGCAGATCGTCGAGCGCCGCCTGCAGGGCCTCGATCCTGAGGAGAAGGCGGCGGGCGTCGATGCGGCCGTCAGCGGCCGGCGGCGCGGGCACTGCGGGCCCAGGGCTCGGCCAGAATGCCGCGATCCGGGGATCGGGGCCGAAGAAGTGAATGCGGGGAATGCCGCCCTGGGCCGCAGCGCGGCGCCGGAGCGCCAGGCGCCGCGGCGGATCGAAGAGTTGAAAGGCAAGGCGCTGGCGCCGCCCGCCCGGCCCCATGGGCAATTGAGGCATGGCACGGACGGGCGCGGGTTTCACCACAACATCCCGCGCCACGATGACGATCAGCCGCCGCAGCGCCGATTCGGCGGGACGCAGCACGCCGAGCACGGCGCGGTGCAGCGGCCGCGACATCCTTGTCATCATGGTCCCGCCGGCCTGCTCCAGCATCATGACGATGGTGGCGACGATGCCCCTGAGGGCTTCCCTGTTGCGCTCGACGGCCTTTGCCCAATCCATGGCAGCGTCCTGTGTCTGCTAAGAACAAAGCAGGAACTTACCAGATAGGAATAATCTGTCAAGGGGCTGATCGGGGCCGAGTGCAAACACCCCCCTTGGGCTCGTGACAAAGTGCGGGCGAGGCAAACCATCCGGCAACATTGTTCCGGCATGCTCTCCGGGTCATGTGAAAGCACGACAGGGGGTCCTCTCCGGTATCTACTGACGCTCCAGCAAGAATGACCAGAGGCCGCTTCTCCCCATACCGAGCAGCGGCCGGTAGGCGATCGTGTCCCTCTCGGCATTGCCGGTGACGGGACCGATATTGCGGGCGGGACCGATAAACGCGAGCGGCTGTGCGCTCTCGGCCTTTAACAGGTAGCCGTAAGTCTCCTGCTCGGGGTTCACGGACCGGGCCCCGATATAGACCGGACAGATCATGGGTGAACCCGCCATGGCGGCGCCTGAGAGTGTCGAGATGGCGGCGAGCGCGATTGTCGCCAATGTCAGCTTTGCCATAGCAATAACTCCTGGGATGGTGCGTTGTCAGGCGGCGGACCCGGTTCGCGCCGGTCCGCCAGGGTAAAGCTTGCGCGCACCGGCGGCGTTAGTCCTGAAACTGCTCCAAAATGATCCCAAAATTTCTCCGAAGGTGCTACGTTAGGTCATGGCGCGTGAACGCTTTGCATTCGGTCCGTTCCTGCTCGATACCGGCCGCGGCACATTGCTCGAGCGGGGCCAGCCTGTCGCCATCGGGAGCAAGGCGCTGGCCCTGCTGCGGGCATTGGTGGAAGCGCGTGGACAGGTTGTGGCCAAGTCCGCCTTGATGGACGCGGCGTGGCCGGACACTAGCGTCGCGGAAAGCAGTCTTACGGTCCAGATCGCCGCGCTTCGCAGACGGCTTTGCGTTTCCTCCGGCGGTGAAGACTGGATCGCGACATTCCCGCGGCTCGGCTATCGCTTTGCCGGCTCGCTGAGCGTCGAAGCGGACGAGCCCCGAGCCACCAACACTCAGACACCCGTTCCCGGGAAGGATCTGTCGATCGCCGTCCTGCCGTTTGCGAGTCTGAGCACCGATCCGGAGCACGAGTTTTTCACTGACGGACTGACCGACGACATCATTACCGACCTCTCGAACGTGCCGGATTTCTTTGTCATCGCCCGCGATTCCACCTTTGCCTACAAGGGCAAGCCGACCGATGTGCGCCAGATTGCGGAGGCTCTTGGCGTGAAATACATCCTCGAAGGCAGCGCAAGGCGGTCGGCCGAGCGGTTGCGCATCAATGTTCAGCTGGTCGATGCGGCTGGCGGCGGCAATCATGTCTGGGCGGAACGCTTCGACCGCGATCTCGTGGACATCTTTCTCGTGCAGGATGAAATTGCCCGCCGGGTGGTTGAGGCCATCACCGGCAGGCTTGCGGCCTTCCCAGCCGTCGAGCGCTACCGGCCCTCCAGCCTTGAGGCTTACGATCTGTGTGTGCGGGCGCGAAGCTTTTGGGCGTATGACAAGCCGTCAACCCAGATTGCCCAATCATTGCTCGAACGTGCCATCGCACTTGATCCCGGCTATTGCGAAGCCCACTGGCGCCTGGCCGTAGCCCTCACACATAACTGGCTGCATTGGGGAGAGCCGGAGGAGCCGAACCGCCCGCAAGCCGTGGCCCATGCCCGGCGCGCGGTGGAGCTTGATCCAAACGATTCTGGCGCCCACTCGGCTCTCGGATTTGTCCTGTCCTACGAGCGCCGCCTGCACGAAGCGGAGGCGCACTGCGAAACCGCCATTCGCTTGAACCCCAATGATGCCTATGCCTTCGCTGAACTTGGCGATCTGAAAACCCTCATGGGAGAGCCGCAGCAAGCCGTTCAATGCGCCGAGCGGGCCCTGCGCCTCAATCCCCACCCGCCCCAGTGCTTCTATTGGAACCTGGGCTTCGCCCAGTTTGCCAACGGCCAGTATGACGACGCGGTGCGGACCTTGCGCCGGGAGGAAACCCATAGAACGCCTACGCGGCGCATTCTTGCCGCGGCTCTGGCCCGCTTGGGCCGCGTTCAGGAGGCCCGGGAAGAAGCCAGACTCTTCCTTTCGACCAGCCCCCATTGGCGGATCAGCAAATGGGTGGAAAGCCAGCCATTCACCAACCCGAAGGATGCGCAGGCCTGGATTGATGCCTACCGCCTTGCGGGGCTGCCGGACTGACCGCCACCCGCCGCCTTGCCGATGACGTTCCCGATGGGAGGGACAGTGTCGAACTCGTCCCCTCCCTGCGGAACCGTCTGAGGACGGTTACTGCCCGAGCAGCGCCAGCGCCTCGTTCAGCGTGGCAACCGAAGCCGCGTGATCGCCGCTTTCATGCTCGGCCTTGCCCTTGTTGTAGAGCTCGGTGACCTTGGCCCTGGTGGCGTCATCGGCCGAGGTCGTCTGCATGGCCGCGTCGATCTTGGCCATGATGGCCGGGCACTGGCCGGCATAGGCAGGGATGGCGAGCCCGAACGTCACGATGCTGGCGAGAACGATCTTCTTCATGTGCAGGTCTCCTTGTCGATGGCCACAGCCCCCTTGGACAATACGTCTGCATCGCCTGCCTATTCCACGAATCGGGCCGCTTCATGCCGGGATCGGGGCAGGCTATCTTCACGCCACCGCAGCAAGGACACCATGCGCACCCTGACCGAACAATCCTTTTCCGGCGATGCCCCGCCGGAACCGCTCTCGCCACCCCTGCAGGCGCTGTGGTGGCTGCGGAAGGGCGGCTTTGCCGTGGGGCCCGAATGGCACCGCGCCCATGCGCTCTGCCAAGCGGCCGAGGGCGACTATGCCCATGACCTCGTCCATGCGCTCGTCCACTGGATCGAGGGCGACAGCGTCAATGCCGGCTACTGGTACCGCCGGGTTGGCGAAACACGCGCCGCGACCATCGAGCAGGAATGGCAGCGGATTGCCGGGAAGCTCGTGAAGGCGGAGTAGGGGCCCTCACCCGCCCTGCGGGCACCCTCTCCCATGCTTCGCACGGGAGAGGGGAAAACTCCCCATCTCCCTTCTCCCATTCGCTGAAACGCGAACGGGCGAAGGCACAGAACTGCGAGATTGTCGCCTTCTCCCGTGCGGAGCATGGGAGAAGGTCCGCGGAACGCGGGGATGAGGGCTCTCACCCCCTCCGCCTTCGCCGCCGCTCGCCGCCCGAATCATCCGTCGTCTGAATATCCTTGTGCGGCGGCAGCGTGACGGCGCGCGCCAGGTTGGGGAAGGGGGCCGTCTTGTGCGGGATCGCCATGGCCCCGACGAAATGCTGCTGGAATTTCGGCTCGACCGCCGTCTCGATCTTCTCGATCCGCCGCACCACCGCCTCGATCTCGTCGCGCGCTTTTGAATTGAGCAGCGCGATCCTGGCGCCCGTGCCCGCCGCATTGCCGGCCGACTGCACCTTCTCCAGCGGGCAATCGGGAATGAGGCCGAGGATCATGGCATACTTGACGTCGATGTGGCTGCCGAAGGCGCCGGCCAGCCTGATCTTCTCCACCGTCTCGATGCCGAGCTTGTCCATGAGCAGCCTGACCCCCGCATAGAGCGCGGCCTTGGCGAGCTGGATGGCGCGCACATCGTTCTGGGTGATGGCGAGGAACGGCTCGCCCGCCCTGACCACATAGGTGAAGGTGCGGCCCGTGGCCCGGATGCGGTGGCTCCTCTCACGCAGGGCGCCGTCGATCAGCCCGTCCTGGTTGATGATGCCGGCGAGATACATCTCCGCGATCACCTCGATGATCCCGGAGCCGCAGATGCCGGTGACGCCGGTCTGTGCTACCGCCGCATCGAAGCCCGGCTCATCCGACCACGGATCGACGCCGATCACCTTGTAGCGGGGCTCGAGCGTTTGGGGATCGATGCGGATGCGCTCGATGGCCCCTGGCGCGGCGCGCTGGCCGCAGGAAATCTGCGCGCCCTCGAAGGCCGGGCCCGTCGGCGAGGAGCAGGCGAGCAACCGCTCGTGCGAGCCCAGCACGATCTCGGCATTGGTGCCGACATCGACCGCCAGCATGATCTGCTCGGAGACATGCGGCGCTTCCGACAGCACCACCCCCGCCGTGTCGGCGCCGACATGGCCGGCGATGCATGGCAGTACATAGGCATAAGCGCCCGGATTGAGCCTGAGCTCGAGATCGCGTGCCGGCAGGGTCAGCGGCAGGCCGGTGGCGAGCGCGAAGGGCGCACCGCCCAGTTCTGTGGGATCGATGCCGAGGAACAGATGGTGCATGACCGGATTGCCGACCAGCACCACTTCGAGAATGTCGGAAAGCGCGATGCCGGCCTGCTCCGCCACCTGCTGGCTGAGCGTGTTGAGGGCGTCACGCACGGCGCGAGTCATCTCCATTTCGCCGCCCGGATTCATCATCACATAGGAGACGCGGCTCATGAGGTCCTCGCCGAAGCGGATTTGCGGGTTCATCAGCCCCGCCGAGGCGGCGACGGCGCCGGTCGAAAGATCGGTCAGGTGGGCGGCGATGGTGGTCGAGCCGACATCGATGGCCAGCCCGAAGGCCCGGTCATGGAAGC
>CAZIXE010000070.1:0-20546 GCA_964543235.1 uncultured Rhizobiaceae bacterium
TGGCTGTCGCCCTCGAAGGCGAGGATGTGGGTGGCGAGGCGGTCGAGGAACATGCGGTCGTGGCTGATGATGACGGCGCAGCCCGCGAAATCTTCGAGCGCCTCTTCGAGCGCCGCCAGCGTCTCGGTGTCGAGATCGTTGGTGGGTTCGTCGAGGAGCAGCACATTGGCGCCCGATTTCAGCATCTTGGCGAGATGCACGCGGTTGCGCTGCCCGCCCGACAATGTGCCCACCTTCTGCTGCTGGTCGCCGCCCTTGAAATTGAAGGCCGACGTATAGGCGCGGCTGTTCACTTCCTTCTTGCCGAGATAGAGCACATCGTCGCCGCCCGAGATCTCCTGCCACACCGTCTTGTCGGGATCGAGTGCATCGCGGCTCTGGTTGACATAGCCCAGCACCACACTCTCGCCGATCTCGATCCGGCCACTGTCGGGTTTCTCCTCGCCCGTCAGCATACGGAACAATGTGGTCTTGCCCGCGCCATTGGGCCCGATGATCCCGACGATGCCGCCGGGCGGCAGCTTGAAGGAGAGATCGTCGATCAGGAGCCTGTCGCCATAGCCCTTGCTGAGGCCCTCGACCGTAATGACATTCTGGCCAAGCCGCGGCCCCGGCGGGATGACGATCTGCGCGGTCGTCGACTTGAGCCGCTCCTCATTGACCCTGAGCAACTCGTCATAGGCCTTGATACGCGCCTTGGACTTGGCCTGCCGCGCCTTGGGTGAAGCGGCGATCCATTCGCGCTCGCGATCCAGGACCTTCTGCCGTGCCTGATCCTCGCGCGCCTCCTGCGCGTAGCGTTTCGCCTTCTGGGCGAGATAGGCGGAATAGTTGCCCTCGTAGGGAATGCCGCGGCCGCGGTCGAGCTCGAGGATCCAGCCCGTCACATTGTCGAGAAAGTAGCGGTCATGGGTGACGATCAGGATGGCGCCCGGATACTCGCGCAAGTGATGCTCGAGCCAGTTGACGCTCTCGGCATCGAGATGGTTGGTCGGCTCGTCGAGGAGAAGCAGGTCGGGCTTGCGCAGCAGAAGCTGGGTCAGCGCCACCCGGCGCCGCTCGCCGCCCGACAGATTGTCGATCGTGGCCTCGCCCGGCGGGCAGCGCAGCGCGTCCATCGCCTGTTCGACCTGGGATTCCAGATCCCACAGGTTCTGCGCGTCAATGACGTCCTGGAGCTTCGCCGCCTTCTCGGCATTCTCGTCGCTGTAGTCCATCATCAGCGCATTGTATTCGTCGAGGATCGCCTTCTTGGCCGCCACCCCCTCCATGACATTGCCCATGACATTGAGCGCCGGATCGAGCTCGGGTTCCTGCGGGAGATAGCCGCAGGTTGCGCCTTCCGCGAGCCAGGCCTCGCCCGAAAACTCCTTGTCGATGCCGGCCATGATCCGCATCAGCGTCGACTTGCCCGAGCCGTTGGGGCCGAGCACGCCGATCTTGGCATCCGGGTAGAAGGACAGGTTGATGCCGTCGAGCACCTTCTTGCCGCCGGCATAGGCCTTGGACAGGCCATGCATGTGATAGATGAACTGACGCGCCATCTCTGTGGAAATCCGCTTGTTGGGAAGTGTGGCGGGCTTCTAGCGGATCGGAAGCCTGCCTGCAATCTATTGCAGCCCGGCCGAATCGATTTCGCCGCGGGGGCAGCCGCCATCGCTGGGCCGCGCCGCCAGCATGAGCTTTGAGAGGCTGTCACGGGAAGGATCGCCGCGAAGTCCGATGGTGATCGCGACGATGAGGCGGCGCCTGCCATCGTCCTCGCAGGCGATCCGGATCCGCTGCCCCGCGCCGGCGCCGAAGGCCGCGTCGAAGCGCGCCCGCACATCGGCCAGCCGCACGGTCTTTCCCGTCATCCGGGCAAAATACGCCCGCACCGCCGAACCGTTGATCTCGGCCAGGAGCCTGAGCGAGTCGCGGAAATAGGATTCGGCCTTGCCGTCCCCGTAGCACGTGCCGTGCTTGGTCCACTCATGCCGGTCGAGCAGCGATAGCGTCCCCGGCATCACCTGTTCCAACTCGCTGCGCGTCTGTCCGGTGAGCCGGGTTTCGGGCAGCAGGTCCCAGCGCCCGTTTTCCGATGCCGAACGATGGGCCGGATCGACATGGCAGTAGACGCGGCTGCGCGGCTGCGGCCACAGCCCGTGCAGCGCGAAATGCGAGGCGTCGAATCGCGCCGCCGTCTGCGTGCGGCATTCCGGCTTGTGCGGCAGCCGCTCGCAGAAGGCCGGCTGCCAGCTGATCGCCAGGATGTGGACGTCCTGCGCCGCACCCCCGGCGGCCCCCAAGGCCAGTGCCAGCAACGCGCCGGCTGCACGCCAGCGCAGTCGGCCGAACCCCCGCCGGCATCGGGACCTCACCGGCCGCGCCCCGGAATGCTCACGTCAGTGGACGGCCTCGCCCCGCTTCCGTCGCGCCCGCCTGGCAAGCATGTTGAGCGTCTCGACCAGCGCCGAGAACCCCATCGCCGCATAGACATATCCCCTGGGTACATGGAAGCCCATGCCATCGGCAATCAGCGTCATGCCGATCATCAGCAGGAAGCTCAGCGCCAGCATGACGATGCTTGGGTTGGCATGGATGAACCGCGCCAGCGGATCGGCCGCCAGCAGCATGGCTGCCACTGCCACGATCACGGCAATGTACATGATGGCGATTTCATTTGTCATGCCGACGGCCGTGATGATGGAGTCAATCGAGAACACGAGGTCAAGCAGCAGGATCTGGAAAATGGCGCCGCCCACCGTCAGCGTGGCCGCGCCCTCCAGCATGTGCTCCTTGCCGTCGGCCGGATCGACGCTGTGGTGGATTTCCTTGGTGGCCTTCCAGACGAGGAACAGCCCGCCGGCCATCAGGATGAGGTCGCGCCAGGAGAAGCCGTGGCCGAAGGCCGTGAACAGGGGCTGGGTGAGCTGGGTGATCCAGGCAATTGTGGCCAGCAGCAGCAGGCGCATGACGAGGGCTGCCGAAATGCCGATCCGGCGCGCCCGGCTGCGGTCCGCCTCCGGCAGCTTGTTGGACAGGATGGAGATGAAGATGAGATTGTCGATGCCGAGCACCACTTCCATCGCCACCAGGGTGATGAGGGCAATCCAGCCCTCCGGCGAAGACATGAACGCAAAATGTGTCTGCAGGAATTCCATGGCCGCACGTCCCCTCTCCTTGCCCTGCTATGCCCGAGTGTTCGCCGGCGATCAACACGCCGGAGACGGCAAGGGCGGTGGCATTGGCAGGCATCATCGAAGGGCGCCACCGCCCGCCCGGTGCCGGCCGGCACTGCTTGCGGCTCTCAGGAACCGTCCGCCCGGCCGCGCCGCAGGGCCAGCCACCAGATGAGGAGGCCCACCAGGAACGGAATGCCGCCGACAATGAGCACGACCCAGATGTCAAAATACTGCTGGCCCATGCCCTGGAAGAGTTCCGCCATGAAGATCAGGCTGCAGCCGCCGGAGAACAGCATGACGATGGCCGCCGCTGCCGCGATGACGAGCCGCCACCCCGCCAGGCGCGGAAGGTTGTTGTCCACCCGCGCCTTTTCGCGCCGTTCGAGCAGCACCCAGATCGACAGGCCGATCGCCCCGAGGATCAGGAGAAAGAGGCTGGGCACCGGTCACCCTTCGCCGCTTCCGGCCGGCGGCGGAATTCTCGCGGACTGCCGTTTCTCCCGGTCGATGCGCAGCCCCGCCCGGAACAGCCAGATGCCGGCGGCGAGCGGCAAGAGCCCGAGGACCAGCCACAGCGGCAGGATCGTCGCGAGGTCGCTGGTGGCCGACGACGGATCGCTGATCGTCACGCCGCCGACGATGAGCGTGCATCCCCCGCCGAACACGATCAGCAAGAGCCCGAAGATGATCAGCAGGACATGCATGGAGCCCCGGCGCCTTTCTGCGCCCCATCGGGCGGGCGCACCCTGCTCGCCGAATGCAGATTCATGCGGTGCCTCTCAGGCGCGCCCTGATGCCGTCGATACGGCCATTGCGGTAGAAGAGATTGTAGGTGTCGAAGGGAATGATCTGGCCGCTTGGCGTCACGAAGTGGACGCAGCTGCGCTTGACCCGGCTCAGGCAGAAATTCCAGGCATCGAGGAACTCGACGATGGCAATGCGGAAGATGCTTTCATAGCCCATGCCCTCCGGCACCGGCACCTCCGGCAGGCAGCACAAGAGTGCGTTGAGTTTCTCCGGGTTGTTGCATTCCGCCGTCGACAGCGAGAAAAACTCGAGCACCTGCCGGTGCAGGTCCGGATACTTCTCGAAGGTGATGGCATTCGGCAGTGCCTCCACCAGCATGTCCTTCGGGAAGAAGGATGTTATGGGTGCGATCTGCTTTCCCTTGCGCAGCGCATAGCCGATGGCGATCGATTCCGGATTGCACGGCAGCGGAATGATGTCGCCGGGCCCGAAGGCGGTGCCCGCCTCGATGATGCGGCGGCGGATATCGGAAAGGACGATGCGGTCGCGCCGGGCGTCGAAGCCTTCATTGCGGCCGGCGTCCTGGATCGGCTGGAAGGTGATGCCGCGCACGCAGTTCCACTGCAGCGCATGCTCGATGATCGCGCCGATCTCGTCATCGTTGACGCCGCGCTTGAGCACGACCACGAGCGTCGTCGAAATCGATTCCTTTTCAAGTACTTCCAGCGCTTCTCTGCGAATCCGGGTGAGATCGGCCCCGCGCAACTCCCTCAGTGCCGCGGGCTTGAGCGAGTCGAACTGCAGATAGACTTCGAAGCCCGGTTTGAACTGTGCCAGCGCCGCGGCGAAGTCCGGCTCCTGCGCAATGCGGATGCCGTTGGTGTTGAGCATGATGTGCCGGATCGGCCGCTGCTTTGCCGCCGCAATGATCTCCAGGATCTGCGGATGAATGGTCGGTTCTCCGCCCGAGAACTGCACGAGGTCCGGCTCGCCCTCGCTCGCCACCAGCGCATCAAGCATGCGCTCGATCTCCGGCAGCGGCCGGTGAAGGCTGTGCTTCGTCGAAGAATCGGCAAAGCACACCGGGCATGTGAGGTTGCAGGCTTCGTTCACGTCGATCAGTGCCAGGCAGGAATGCTGTTCGTGATCGGGGCAGAGGCCGCAATCATACGGACACCCGAGCTCGGTCCGGCTCTGGAACTGCAGCGGCCGGTCGCCCGGTTTGATATAGTCCTGGCACAGTTTGTAATAGGCCGCATCGGTCGAGATCAGCGTCTTCATGACGCCATGCGTGCGGCAGCGCTTGAGGTAGTAGACCGACCCGTCCTCGATGATGATCTTGGCCGGGACCAGGCCATGGCAGGTCTCGCAAAGTGAAGTCGTCTGGCCATGGAAGATATACGGGCTGATCTTGCGCAGAGGAGCGTTCATGACCTATTCGCTCACGTCTGCCGTAACTTGGCAAGTCCCCGGCCGCCCCGAAGGATCATGGCGAGCGCATAGGCCATGAGGCCGAGGGCGATGAGGTGAAACAGGTTCAGCGGCCCGAAGATTGCCGGATATGGCTTCAGGAATTCCCAGACGAAACGCTGCGCCGCATAGAACAGCACCAGATAGTAGAAGCCATTTCGCAGGAAGCCGGCGTTCCGCCGTCCCAGGCAGACCAGTGCCACCACCAGAAACAGCGCCATGCTGGCCGACTCATAGAGCTGCACTGGATGGCGCGGGATGCCGTCGCCGAAATCATGGCCCCAGGGCAGTGACGTCGCAACGCCATGGGTGTGATCGTCGAGACCGGACAGGAAACAGCCGATGCGGCCGATGACCACACTGGTCACAAATGCCGGGACAAAGATGAGTCCGGTCGAGCCGGTAATGCCCCGCATCGCCTTGAACAGCTCGATACCAGCAATCGCCCCGGCCAGCGCGCCCAGAATGCTCCGCCCCATGCTGGCCTCGCCCATCAGCCACAGATTGAGGGACCCCGCCCCGTAGCCGCCGATTGCGGCGCCCGCCACCAGGGCCATGACGTAACCCACTCCGGCGCATTCGATGACGGCAAGCTGCTGCCTCAGGCGCCAGTGATAGACGAGCAGCGTTGCAGCCATCGCGCCGGCCGCAGCCAGCAGGTCGAAGACAAGATGGATGTTCACCCGCCTGGCGCTGTGGTGCTAGTCCTGTTTGGACAGAGCCTGCGCGATGATCTTTTCCAGATCCTCACGCCGGTAGGGCTTCATGATGATGAAGCCCTCGCGAAAGCGCGGTTCTTCCTGGTGCACCATCGCCCCCTTTGGATAGCCGGAAGTATGGACGACCTTCAGATCCGGCCGGATCGTATAGGCCGCCTGGGCGAGATCGAAGCCGTTCATGCCGCCGGGCATTACAACGTCAGTGAACATGAGATCGATGTCCTTGTGCTCCTGGAGCTTCGACAGCGCCTGGAACCCGTCTTCCGCCTCCACCACGTCATAGCCGAAATCGGTAAGGAAACCGCAAGCCACGGCGCGCACCGCCTCCTGGTCTTCGACCACCAGAATCCTGGCCCTGGCAGCCGCCGCCGGCGCATCGGGTACCGCCGCGACGGCTGGCGCCTGGGGCGGTGCCGCCTCGGCGGGCGTGGCCTGGAGCACCGGCTCCGCTTCGCCCGGTGCGAATTTCCGCGGCAGGTACATCTTGATCGAGGTGCCGTGGCCCACTTCACTGTAGACCTGAATGTGGCCGCCCGACTGCTTGATGAAGCCATAGACCATCGACAGGCCAAGGCCGGAGCCCTTGCCCGGCTCTTTGGTCGTGAAGAACGGCTGGAAGACCTTCTCGACCAGCTCGGGTGGAATGCCGCTGCCTGAATCGGAAACGGCCACCATGACGTACTGACCGGGTGTGACTTCCGGGTATTTCGACGCATAGGCCTCGTCGAGATAGGCGGGTTGCGTTTCGAGAGTGAGCCGCCCGCCCTGCGGCATGGCATCGCGCGCGTTGATCGCCAGATTGAGGATCGCCGATTCGAGTTGCGAGGCATCGATCATGGCCTTCGGCTCGCCCTCCATCAGATGCACCTGCAGTTCGATCGTCTCCCCGACGGAGCGCGCCACCAGCGGCGCCATGCGCTCGGTCAGCTCATTGATCCTGACTTCCTGCGGCTCGAGGGCCTGGCGCCGCGCAAAGGCCAGCAGCTGCTTGGTGAGGTCGGAGCCTTTCTTCGCCGCATCTATGGCCTCGATGGTGCGCCTGTGGGCCTTGTCATTGCCTTCGACCGCCATCTCGATGAGTTGCAGGTTGCCGATGATGACGGTCAGCAGGTTGTTGAAGTCGTGCGCGAGGCCGCCCGTCAGCTGGCCGATCGCTTCCATCTTCTGAGCCTGCTGCAGCTGCACTTCCGCCGACTTGCGTCCCGTGACGTCGACGACCTGCACGACAAGCTGGTCGATCTCCTTGTGATCGTCGCGCACCAGCGAAACGCTCGTCAGGCCATGCACCACATGGCCGGCGCCGGTCATGAAGCGAAGCTCCTGCTTGAACGAAGCCGTTTCTCCCGTCAGCAGCCGCTTGATTCCATAGAGGAACTGGCCGCGATCGTCCTTGTGCAGCGTATCCTCGAAGGTGATGCCCGCATAATCTTCCTCCGGCCGGCCGATGAACTCGCGGAACGACTCGTTGACCATGGCGATCTCACCGGTCGGCGCCACCAGCACCATGCCGTGGCCGGCGGTCTCGAAGGCGCCACGGAATCGCAGTTCGCTGCGCTTCGAGGCCGTTTCGGCGATCCGGCGCGCGGTGATGTCCTGCATCACGCACACCGATCGCTCGATGCGGCCCTTGTCGCCCTTGTAGGCATTCATCGACAGGGTCAGCGTCGCCAGCGTCCCGTCCTTGCGGAACATGGTGATTTCTTCGTTGCGGCATTGGCCCGTCTGGAAGTAGCGCGGATAGATGTCCTGCACGAGATGGGCCCGCGACTCCGGCGTCAGCAGATCCGGAAACAGCTTTTCGGCCAGCTCTTCGCGCTTGTAGCCGAAGGCCTCGAGCCAGTGCTTGTTCGCGGCGGTAAGCCTGCCCATGCCGTCCATGCAGTGCATCAGGATGGGCAAGTTGTAGATGAGCTGCTCGTAGACCTTGCCGTTCTGGTCGGGGAAGAAGGGGATGTAATCCTGTGCCGGGACATCGGCCCTCTCGATCTTCCAGGCCGGCGCCGTAGGTCCGAGATCATCCCAGCCGGTGAAGGGCTGACTCCAGTTCTTGGCTTGCGCAGGTTGGTTCATCGGGACGTCCTTCCACACAGAACGAGGCTGCTCCAGATGGGGCGAGAAGCATTAACACACCCTTGCGCCTTTCGTTCCAACCCGTGGCGACTGCGAAAGGCGTTTGAAACGGTGAAAACATGGTTACCGCCGCCTTAATCACCGCTCATGGGATGCCAGCCAGGACCGGATCATCTCGGCATACCGCCGCCCGTCAAAACTCGGAAAATGGCCGCCATGAACGACCCGCGGCGTGAGATTGAGGAGGCGCCGCATGCTCAGAATGTAGGCGGTGGGGTCGGAGTGGTAGCAGTCCTCGATCAGCGGCCCGTCATAGAGTATGTCACCCGAGAACAGGATACCGGTGGCGCTTTCCCACAGCGCGATGCCGCCCGGCGAATGGCCGGGTGTGTGAATGACCTCAAGGACGCGGTCGCCGAGGTCGATGCGGTCGCCGTCGAGCAGGATGCGCGCAGGAGTCACACCTCTGACGCTGTACTGCGCCGATTGATACGGCGCCGGCGGAAGCATGGTGAAGATGTCGTCCGTGACATATGGATCGATCAGCACGCCCCTGGCCGTCGGCTGTTCGAGCAGATGGCTTTCGGCCGCATGCACCCAGCACTCCTCGAATTCGTGGTGGCAGCCGATGTGATCGAAGTGGGTATGGCTCGCAACGGCGATACAGGGCTTTTCAGTGACGACCGGTACATGCTGCCTGAGCGGCACCACGCCCATGCCGCTGTCGATCAGCAGATCGCGGTCGCGGCCCCTGACGTGCCACATGTTGCAGCGGTAGAACTCCTTGATGTGCGGTTCGCCGATATAGGTGACGTCATCGCCGACGCGGCGTGTCTCGTACCAGTCGCTTGCCTTGGCCCTCAGCAGCGTCATCTTGCCAGCACCAGCATGTCCTCGGGCCGTGCCGACAATGTAACCCGCAGGCCCAGCTCCGGCTGGCCGCCCGGATCGAGCCGCAGGTGGAAGATGCGGCCGCTGTCATCGACCGCCGTTGCCTTTATGAAGGCCCCCTGGAAGGACATCTCGTCAATGCGCGCCTCGGTGATCCTTTGCCCCTCGCCGTTGATGCGCAGGCGCTCCGGACGTATGGCGATTGTCACTCGCGCTCCGGCTTCCGCTGCGCCGGTGCAGGCAAACTCTCCGAGCCCCGTGCGCACTTTCGCGGTGTCGTTCCCGCTTGCGATGACGACCCCGTCGAGCACCGTACTCTCGCCCATGAACCCTGCCGTAAAGCGTGTGGCTGGCCGTCCATAGACCCGCTCCGGGGCGCCGAGATCCTCGATGCGGCCGGCGTTCATCACCACGATGACATCGGCCAGTGCCATGGCCTCCTCCTGGTCGTGCGTCACATGGACGAAGGTCATGCCGACCCGCCGCCTCAGGGCCTTGAGTTCGTCCTGCATCTGGCGCCTGAGCTTGAGGTCAAGGGCGCCCAGCGGTTCATCCAGAAGCAGCAGCTCGGGTTCGATGATCAGCGCCCGGGCAAGCGCGACGCGCTGGCGCTGACCGCCGGAGAGTTCATGCGGCTTGCGCCCGAACACATGCTCGAGGCCGACGAGCCTGAGCATTTCGGATGCCCGCCGGTCGCGTTCGGCCCGCGCCACGCCGCGCATTCTCAGCCCGAATCCGACATTGGCGCCGACCGTCATGTGCGGGAACAGGGCGTAGTCCTGGAACACCGTCGCGGTCGGCCGCCGCGCCGGTGGCAGGCCTGTGACGTCCCGGCCCTGTATCAGCACGCTGCCCGCTGTCGGCGTGAGGAATCCGCCGAGGATGTTGAGCAGCGTCGTTTTGCCGGACCCTGACGGACCCAGCAGCACGACATAGCTGCCCTGCGGGATCTCCAGTGACACGCCGTCGAGCGCGGTCTGGCCGCCGAACCGCTGCGTCAGTCCGCGGACTTCAACGAGCGGGTTCATGGTAACCTCGCCGGAGAACGGTCGCCTCGGCAATGGCCACCAGCACGACCGAGATGAGGAACACCAGCGTGCCGATGGCATTGGCCCGCGGCGACAGGCCCGAGCGCAGGATGTTCCAGATCTCGACCGGCAGCGTCGTCTCGAAGCGCGTGAGCAGGTAGGCGATGATGAACTCGTCCCAGGACAGGGTGACCGACAGGAAGAATGCTGCAAACAGGGCCGGCCAGAGCATCGGCGCCGTGACCAGTGAAAGCACCTGCCAGTCGGCGGCACCGAGGTCGCGGGCCGCCCGCTCGACATTGATCTGGTGATCGCCCATCTGGCTGTAGATGATGGCAAAGCAGAGCGGCAGGTTGATCACCACATGGCCAACACCCGCTGCGGCGAGCGACGGACGGATGCCGCTGGCGTTCATGGTGACGAGCAGGCCCATGCCGATGATGAGGTAGCTGACCGCCAGCGGTGCAACCAGGAGCCCGGTGACGGCGGCGGACCAGCGCGGCTTGTAGCGTGACAGGCCATAGGCGGCAAGGAAGCCCAGCAAGACGGCTACCGCCGAGGACAACAGCGCCACCGCCAGCGAATTCCACAGGGCGTTGGTGATCTTGGCATTGCTCAGGACCTGGCCGTACCACTTGAGGCTGGGTCCGTTGAATGGCGGCACCGGGATCTGCGAGCCCTGGAAGGAGAACAGGCCGAGCACCACCACTGGCAGGTAGATAAAGCCATAGATCGCGGCCGCGTAAATCCAGGCGCCGGCAGCCGACCGCATCCTCAGGCCCTCTCGAGGCGCAGCCAGCGCGCGCTGGCGACATAAGCCAGGGACACCACCACCATCAGCAGCAGCGACAAGGCAGAGGCCATGGGAAAATCCGGCTTGCGCAAGACCTGCAGCATGATGAGCTGCGGCATCAGCAGTTCGTTGCTGCCGCCGAGAATCTGCGGCGTGACATAATCGCCGATGCACAGCACGAAGGTCAGGAAGGCGCCAGTCACAATGCCGGGCAGTGTCAGCGGCAGGATGACATGCAGGAAGGTCTGGAGTCCGCTCGCTCCGAGATCGGCGGCCGCCCGCCGGTAGTTAGGTGAGAGCTGCCGCAGATTGGCATAGATGGTGAGCGTCAGCAGCATCACAAAGAAATGCACGAAGCCGGTGATGGTTGCAAAGCGCGTGTTCGCCATGTGCAGCGGCTCGCCGGACAACCCGAGCCCGGTGATCCAGCCGTTGAGAATGCCCTTCTCGGCAAGCACCAGCAGCCATGCGTATGAGCGCACCACATAGGATGTCCAGAAGGGCAGGATCGCCATCACCAGGGCAAAGCGCTGCCATTGGGCCGGCACTTTCTCCGCCAGGATCCACGCGAAGGGATAGGCGAGCACCACCGAGACGACCGTCACCAGCAGCGTCACCTGCAGCGAGTTGACCATCGCCTGGAAGAACGCCGCGTTTGCGAAGAACTTCGCATAGTTTTCGAGGCTCGGGCCGGCCAGCCCTCCCTCCGGCGCCAGTGGCCAGAGACTTTTCGCCGCCATGGCAACGAAGGGCACGACGAAACACAGGACGGTGAAGGCGAGGGCCGGCCCCAGAAACAGCCAGCCCGCATGGCGTCCGGCTTTGACCGCGGCACTCACTGCTGCAGCATTTCCGTCCAGATTTCCTGCATCCTCGCATCAAGCTCCGCGGAAGGCGCGGGATAGAGCTGTGACGACTTCAGGAACTCCTGCTGGTCGTTCCAGCGCAGAATGCGCTTTTCCTCATCGCCAAGGGCGGCCTTGGCATTGGTCGGCATCGCCCAGTAGCAGGATGATGTTGCCAGCCGTGCCTGGCCTTCCGGGCTCATGATGTACTGAACGAACTTGAGCGCCGCCTCCTTCCGGGAGCTGTCCGCGAAGATGCCGAGCGATTGCGACCACAGCACGCCGCCTTCCCGCGGCAGAGTGAAGTCAAGCGCCGGATTGTCCCTGGCGAGGCCGGCGGTGACCCACTCGCCGCCACCCACCAGGATGTCGACCTCGCCCGTCGCGATGGCATTCTGGCTGGTCGCGACATCGCCCACCAGCTTGGCGACACCCTTCATCTTGAACAACGCGTCGCGGATCGCCGGCATGTCCGCTTCCGTCAGCTCCGCCGTCTTCTTGCCCAGCCCCATCGCCACCAGGCCGATCACCGGCAGGTAGTAGTCGTAGATGGCGATGCGGCCCTTGTACTTGTCGCTCCACAGGATCGCCGTCGTCTGCATGTCGGCCGCATCGACTTTCTCCTTGTTGAAGGAAATGGAGTTGTAACCGAATTTCTCCATGATGGCGTAACGCTTGCCGTCCTTGACGGTCTGCGCATCCATCCTGAGTTCGGAGAACATGTCGGCAAACGGAAGCTGGTCTTCGGGCAGCGGATCGAGCAGGTTCTTTTCCACGAGCCGGGGAATGTCGATGCCATCCACGACGATCACATCCCAGTCACCCAGCTGCGATTGCTCGATGATCGACAGCGCCTGCCCGGTTCCCTCATAGACCTTGCGGTTGACGCCGATCCCGGTGGCCGCGGTGAAGGGATCGATCAGCGCCGCATCATCATGGTCGCACCACACCAGGGCATTGATGGTCTCTGCGGCCTGAACCGGTCCGGCAAGGCCGCCTGCCAGGCCGAGGAAGAAGGCTGAAGCCAGCGCGGTGGCTTTGAGGACCTGTCTGCGGATCATGTTCGTCTCCCTCGTCTTGTCGTAGTCGAAGCAAGTCTAGCCAAGCGCCCGGCGCCCCGCTAGTGCGCAGCATTGGGCCGGCCGATCGCCTCCGCCGAGACCACCGCCCGGAACAGGCCGCTGTCATCGACGGCATCGGGCAGCAGGTGTTTTTCGACCGCAACATGCAATTCCGGGTCGGCAGCACCCGCCGCTTCGGCCTGCCGCTGGGCCAATTGGCGCGCCGCATCCTCGGCCCGGGCCAGGGCTTCACCGGGCGATGTCACTATCTCGACCCCCGCCGGCGTGTGGACCCGGAATATGCCGCTGCCGTCACCTTCGACCGCCACGTCCACCACCCGCGACACGACCCCCGTGGCTGCGCCCACGGCATTGGCCACTTCGCAGAAGGGCGGAAAGACGACCTCGCAGCCAAGCCTTCGGCCGACTTCACCATAATAGACCTTGACCGGTCCGCCGACCGCCACCACCGGTACCCTGGGACTGATCATGACCTGCGCCAATCCGAGACCGCCCGCCCCGCCGCACACCGCATCGAGCAAGGCCTCACCGCCGGCCACCGGTCCCAGCGCCAGGTCAAGGATCGCCCGCCCGCTGCGCCGCACCGTCTCGCTCCATACCGCCGTGCAGAACTCTCGCACCCGTTCAGCATCGCCCGCCCGCATGTCGCGGAACCTCACCGCCAGCTGCGCCGCCAGTTCCGCCGCGGGCCTGGACCAGTTCGCCTGCTGGTCGAGGACATGCGCGGCATCGGACGGCGTAAAGCTGCACAGCTGCACCAGCCCCTTGCGCCGCAGCGACGCCAGCGCCCGCTGTGCCGCCGACGACACCGCCACCCGCCGCAACGGCCGTGGCCGCTCCCCCACCAGTCCCAGAATCTCGGTTTCCCGGGCCGACAATCCTGCCGCTGCCGGCTCCCCAGTCGCACCGAAGGGCCGCACCACGAACTTGCCGGCCAGCGAGCCGGCCTCCGTATCGGTGAGATCGGCTTCCAGCATGGCCAGAACTTCCGGAAAACGCTCGCCGAGCAGGGCTATCGGCACAGCCCGCTGCGGGCCCACCATGATGTTGCCCTCGGCGTCGATCTGCACTTCGCTGTCGCCGCCGAGCCCGATCGTCCTGACGTCGATCGCCTTGACCATGGTGCGCCAGCCCCCGACCTCCGCCCCTTCGCGGGCGATGCGCGGCCGCCCGTCCGCCAGGATCGCGAGATCGGTCGTCGTGCCGCCCATGTCGGACAGGATGAAGCTCCGGCGGCCGGAGAGCCAGGCGGCACCGATGAGGCTGGCCGCCGGCCCCGACAGCACCGTTTCGATCGGCCGCTGCGCCACTGCCCTGGCAAGAGCCAGCGTGCCGTCACCCTTGACGATCATCAGTGGACAGATGATGCCGTGCGCTGCCATGGCCCGCTCGACTGCGGCAATCAGCATCGAGATGCGCGAAATGAGACGGGCGTTGAGCACCGCGGTGAGCGCCCGCCGCGGCGCATCGAGGTCGGAGGAGAGCTCCGTCGATAGCGTCACCGGCTTGCCGGTGTGGCGCGTGACGAGATCGCGCGCCAGGACTTCATGCCGCGGATTGCGCACCGCGAAGGAAGCGGCAATGGCAAAGGCATCGACGGCCATGCTCGAGGCTGCGGCGATGAGCGCCGCCTCATCAAGGGGCATGCGTTCATCGCCGTTGTGGTCATGCCCGCCGCCGATCAGTGCAACGGGCAGGCCCGGAAAGTTCCTGGCGATGCCGGTTCGCACCGCCATTGCCGCATCGAAGCCGATGAGCAATGCACCAACCGCGCTGCCATGCCCTTCGACGACGGCATTGGTGGCCAATGTCGTCGAAACGCTGACCAGCGAAATGTCGCCGGGCCGCAGCCCCTGCGGCAGATGCGCAACGGCGCGGCCGATGGCTTCAGCGACGCCGATTGCCAGATCGCCCTTGGTGGTCAGCGCCTTGGCTGCCGCGACCACCTTGTGGCCCTGGGCCGCTATCACCGCCGCATCGGTGTAGGTGCCGCCCGTATCGACACCGATGAAGAACTCAGCCGCCATGGCTTCACCTGCTCTGCCCTGCAAGAGCGCAAGGCCAAAGCAGTTTATCGCGTATCTGGCAAGGGTCGCGGCCGGGTGGCCGGTGAATAAAGGTGATATTGTCTGAGGAGCAAGACCGGTGCTCGTCAAAACCTTCATTCACAGCCAGAACGCCGCGACGGCGCCCTGCCCCCCGTGCTGGCGATGATCAGTTCTGCTGGTTGCCGGCGAGCTGAGGTGTGCACACCACCTGGACGGTGAAGGCTTTTGCGGTTTCTGCCACGCTGGGTACGTCGAGCTCGGGCCCCGCCGCCGCCGTTTCGAAGCGCACCCCGCTCGCCCCCAGGAATTCCTGGGATACCCAATCCTTGATGGCGAAGTTCACGTTCTGCGGGACGTCCAGCCCGTCGGCACCGTCGGGCAGGAGATTGAGTTTTCCCACCACCACCCCGATGACGTGGCCCTGCCGGTTGAGCAGCGGCCCACCGCTGTTGCCATGCTGGATAGGAGCCGAGAACTGCACCATCGCCTGGTCGTCACGGTAACCGGTGAGCGCTGTGAGCGAGCCCGCCACGACATTGCCGCCCGAGGACAGAACATCGGGTAGGGGATAACCGAATACCACCACGTCCTCGCCGGGTCTGAGCGTTCCCACGGAGCGGAATTTCGCCGTGGCCGGCGGCTTGAGATAGGTCCTGATGACTGCCAGGTCGTTGCGGCCGTCCACGCGCTGAACGGTGCCCTGCAGCTTGCGCTTGTCGGCATCGTAGATGTCGACGGCCGAGCAGCCGCGCACGACATGCTCGTTGGTTAGGATGTGTCCTTCTGCCGAAACGAAGAAGCCCGTACCAGCCTTTGAGCTCCCGGGTGGTGTTTGTGGACCCTGACCGCCATTGCGCGCAGCGACCCTGACCTCGAGGACTTGGGTCACCAGCGCTGGCTTGAGATAATCTTCGCGCAACTTGCGCTTCATCTCCGCCAGCTCCGACGGCGAAGGTGGCGGCGCACCGTTGCGGCGCGACGATTGCAGGACGGTCATGTCCAGGTAGGTGTCGATTTCCTTCCAGCAGGCACTCATCACGCCGAGTGCCACGATCTCGGCGGCCTCGCCGGTTGACAGCGCGTAGCGCTCCAGCGTGGGATTGATGCAGCCGAAGGCGGCTTTCTCGATTTCGCCCTTGCGCTTCTCGACAGCCTCGGCCTCAACTCTCGCGCTGTATTCGAGTTCCTCATAGGCGCCCGCGACCGCAGGGCCGACAATGTTGCCGACAATCTTCTCCAGCGCCGCGTTCAACCTGTCATCATCGCGATAGGCGAGGCGCAGCGCTGCCAGCATGTGGTCGTAGGCGGCCTGGCACTGCGGGACCGACTGGGTTACCACCTGTTCCAGTGATTTGTCGGCGCCGAAGTTGCGCCGGGCCGAGTTCACCATGCAGTCGCGAAATTCATGGATCGCCGGGTTGCCGACCGTATCCCACCACGCCTTATCGACCTTGACGGCATTCTGCTTCGCCGCCTTTTGCCGCTTGGCCTTCCATTGCCTGATGTAGTTGTCATCGCTCGACTCGGCGAGTGCGGCCGGTGCCGCGAGCGAGACACCCATGAGCAGAGCCGCCATAGCGGCGAGGAGTGGGGAAATCCTTCGCATGTTGCGCCGCGCCAGATGAGATTCCAGCGGGGACTGTACCGCTACGGCATTACCGGACCTTCAGGCGCACGACCTGCAATTGAATGTCTGCATTGACGAATTGTAAAGCATGATGCGGCCCGCCCGCGCCCCGCGGGGGCACACTCAGGCCGCGATTGCCGCGTGCTCAGGGAGAAATCTCGTCCAGCTCCCCGCTGGCCAGCCACTCGGCGCAGGCCGCCCCGAGTTGCCGCAGAGCTTCCGCCTCATAGCGCCGGGAGTCCTCTTCGCCAAGTACATCCCGCCACCTTCCGTTCGTTCCCTTGTTCACGAAGGTCTGCGAGCCGCCGTCCCAGAACATACCGCCCGCCGGCACCGATTTCGTGCCGTTCGCTTTCATATAGGCAAAGCTCGAGTGCTGGACGATCCGGCCGAAGGACAGTGGATCGAGTGGAATGTCGAGGAACTTGGCGATGCGGCCGATCTCGCCGGGCAGGTCCTGTCTCAGACGCTCGAAGTGGAGGAACAGGACATTCGGCAGATTGCGGATCTGCCACCAGCTGCGGACATTCTCCCAGAACGGCCAGAACGGGTGCCCGTCCTTCGCCAGCCAATCGAGGAAATACTGCCGGACGGACTGCGGCGGCCGCTCGATGGGCGGCCCGACGCGGCCTGGCGTGTTGTTGAGAAGCTCGTACCAGAGATCGTTGGCGTTGGCGTGGTGGTTGTACATGCTCCACACCACATCGCGCCCGTCGCGGCCGATATAGAGGTACTTGGCCCTGGGCGACATCACCAGCGCATCGACCGGCAGATGCGTCTTGATGAACCGGCGGTGCGTCTGCGCTTCGAGGGCGGCCAGTTTCTCTTCCCTGGCCGGGATTCTGAGATCGAGCCACGGCGACATCTCGGCGACCGGCAGATCCTCGGCACCGTCGAAGATGAGCTGCGCCACGATCTGCTGCACCCATGTGGTGCCCGATTTCGCATAGGTCGAGATGACGATGTCATCATCGCGGAACCGGAAATCGTTCCACACCGTGGAGTCGAAATGGTGGTTATGGAACTCGCGCGTCTTCCGCGGGAAGATGGGCTGCATGTAGGTCAAGGATGGTCTCCAGTGTAGGCTGAGCCGCGATGTCCGGCCGAGTGCGGGGCCGGGTTTCCCCTATGTCTTAGGAATGACCGGTTTCAACCCAATGGCGGGAGTGCGCCATTCGTGTTGCAATTGTTGCTGCATGCTTGATATGCGCAGCGCGCAGGGCGTGTGGCGCAGCGGCGGGCCGGCTTGTCACCCACCCGTGACCGGCGGAAAGAAGGCGATTTCTGTCGCTCCCACAACCGGCGCATCGAACGACGCATGCTTCTGGTTCACCGCCGCCCGGATGCCGCGCAGGTCCTGGAAGGCAAACAGGAAGGCTTCGTCGCGGCCCTTGAGCCACTCGATGACGTCGGCCACCGTGAGCACGTCCGGCGGCAGTTCGACGTCCTCATGGCCAATCCCCACCTGCTGGCGGAGCCGGGCAAAATACAGGATCCTCATCAGTCCTCGATCACGTGATGCAGCCCGGCCTTGAAATAGTCGTAGCCGGTGTAGAGCGTGAGACCCGCAGCGATCCACAGGCCAAGGATGCCGATCTCGGTGACATAGGGCATGATCCGGTCCCCTGCCGGACCGGCAATCAGAAAGCCGATCGCGACGAGTTGCACCGTGGTCTTCCACTTGGCGATGCGCGTGACCGGCACCGACACACGCAGTTCGCTCAGGAATTCCCTGAGGCCCGAGACCAGCACCTCGCGCGACAGGATGATGATCGCCGCCCAGACATGGCCGCCATAGAGGATGCCGTCGCCCGCCAGAACCAGCAGCACCACCGCCACCAGCACCTTGTCGGCAATGGGATCGAGCATTCGCCCCAGCACCGACTGCTGCTGCCACAGCCTCGCCAGATAGCCGTCCAGCCAGTCGGTCACAGCCGCCACGATGAAGATGACGAGCGCCATCCAGCGTGCCCCGTGGCCGCCCCACATGAGCAGCGCCGCCACCACCGGCACCGCCGCGATCCGCCCGTAGGTGAGCACGTTCGGCAGGTTCCACACCTTCGAACCGGCTGGCAGTTTCTGGGTCTCGACCTTGCTCATCCGCCTCCTAATCTGCACCTTCATGGAAGTGGTCGTAAATAGCCTTGGCAAGCTGGCCACTGATTCCTTCCACAGCGGCGAGATCGGCGGCGCTGGCCCGGGCGATGGCGCGGGCCGAACCGAATGCGTGGAGCAGCGCCTTCTTGCGGGTGGGCCCGATCCCGGCGATATCGTCCAGCGGGTTGGCGCCGATCGCCCGCGACCGCCTCGCGCGGTGGCTGCCGATGGCAAACCGGTGCGCCTCGTCGCGCAGTCGCTGGATGTAGTAGAGCACGGGATCGCGCGGCTCGAGCATGAAGGCGGGCCGCCCCGGGACATAGAAATGTTCCCGGCCGGCGTCTCGGTCGGGTCCTTTTGCAATCCCGGCAATGGCCAGGTCGCCGATGCCGAGATCGGCGAGGACACCGAGTGCCGCATTGAGCTGGCCCTGGCCGCCGTCGATCAGGATGAGATCGGGCCAGGCCTGGGCTTCGCCTGCCGCCGCCTCGTCCCGCGCAACATGCTCCTTGAGGAGCCGGCTGAAGCGCCGCGTCAGGACTTCGCGCATCATGCCGAAATCGTCACCGGCGATGTCTTCGGCGCGGATGTTGAACTTGCGGTATTGCGCTTTCATGAAGCCGTCGGGCCCGGCCACGATCATCGCGCCGACCGGCTGCGCCCCCTGGATGTGGGAGTTGTCATAGACCTCGATCCGCCGCGGCGCCTCGCCGAGCCGGAAGACCCGCTGCACCCCCTCGAGCAGCTTCGCCTGCGAGGCTGATTCCGCCATCCGCCGCCCCAGCGCTTCGCGGGCATTGATTTCGGCATGCGCGACCAGCAGCCGCTTCTCGCCGCGCTGCGGCACGGCGATTTCGACCCGCCGCCCGGCATGGGTGGCGAGCGCCTCTTCGAGCAGGCCCTGCTCGGCAATCTCCACCGGCAGGAGGATGAGCGACGGCACCGGCTTGTCGTCGTAGAACTGGGCCAGGAACGCGCCGAGCACTTCCGCCCCGGTGAGCGAGCGGTCGGCGCGTGGATAATAGGCACGGTTGCCCCAGTTCTGCCCGGCGCGGAAGAAGAAGACCTGGATGCAGGTCTGGCCGCCCTCCTGGGCAACACCGAAGACATCCGCCTCTGCCACGGTTTCGGGATTGATGCCCTGCTGCTGGGTGACGAAGCTCATGGCCTGGATGCGGTCGCGGATGCGCGCCGCCTGCTCGTAGTCGAGGTCCTGGGCCGCGGCCTGCATCTGCGCCGCAAGTTCGGCCTTCACCACCTTGCTCTTGCCGGCGAGGAACGCCTCCGCCTCCGCAACCAGTGCGCCATAGGCCTCAGCCGAGATGTAGCCGACGCAAGGGGCCGAACAGCGCTTGATCTGGTACAGCAGGCAGGGCCGTGTGCGGTTCTCATAAATGCTGTCATTACAGGATCTTAGGAGAAACGCTTTCTGCAGCGTGTTAATGGCGCTGTTGACCGCGCCAGCCGACGCGAAGGGGCCGTAATAACTCCCCTTGCGGGTCCTGGCGCCGCGATGCTTGGCGATCTGCGCCACCGCATGGTCCCTGGCGATCAGGATATAGGGGAACGACTTGTCATCGCGCAGCGTGACGTTGAAACGCGGCCGGTGCTTCTTGATGAGATTGGCCTCCAGCAGCAGCGCCTCCGCCTCGCTGGCCGTGGTGACGAATTCCATGGAACGGGTGAGCGCAATCATCGCGGCGATGCGGTTGGTGTGACCGCCGATCCGGGTGTAGCTGGCCACGCGGTTCTTCAGATGCCGCGCCTTGCCGACATAGATGACGTCACCCCTGGCATCGAGCATGCGGTAGACGCCGGGCCGGGCCGGCAGCCGCTTGACGAAATCGCGGATGATGGCGGGGCCTTCCGCCCCGTGCTGCAGACCTTCGTCCTCCGCGTCGACATTCTTCATGGCTGGAATATCGCCATTCGCAGTCGGGACTGCAAACCTTGCCTGGCACTGGT
>CAZIXE010000071.1:0-19933 GCA_964543235.1 uncultured Rhizobiaceae bacterium
TACGAATGCTCTCATATTGTTCCTCTGCTATGACCGGAGAAGGTTCAACTCGCTTTGACTTTCATCCGCTGGATGTGTATAAACATGCGTGATTATACACAAGTGAGCTCCATTGCGCACGAATATTGAAATCGATGAGAAGCTAATGAGGCAGGCCATGAAGGCCGCCGGCACTACGACGAAGCGGGAAACCGTGGAGAAAGCGCTGGAGTTGCTCGTCAGAATTGATGCCCAGAAGGCGTTTCGCAAGTTGCGGGGTAAGCTTCAGTGGGAGGGTGACCTCGACGCTATGCGGCGCAGTGAATGATTCTTGCAGATACGTCGGCGTGGATCGATTATCTCAGGGACACGGAAACTGTTGCCGCCTCTGCGCTAGATCGGGCCCTCGGCACCAATCGAGTCCTGATGGGCGACTTGATTCTGGTCGAGTTGCTGCAGGGTTACCGGGAAGGCCCGGCACTAGAAAAGTTGAAGCAGGACCTCCACTTGCTTCCGATCATGACCCTCTGCGGTCCAACCATTGCGCTGCGCGCTGCTGACAATTATCGGCTGCTTCGACGCAAGGGGATCACCGTCCGAGGAACAATCGATGTGATCATCGCGACCTGGTGCGTTGCCAATGATGTGCCGTTGATTCACGCTGACCGGGACTTCGAAGGAATGGAAAAATGGCTGGGTTTGAAGCGGTGGGAGAGGTGAAGTCTGTTACGATTCTATGGTTATGCCTGCTCTCTTGGGTAATTCCGTCCAGAGAATTTGAGCTACACTATTGGGGCTAAGAGTCTGTCCGGGAACATCATGTTGGATTGCATAGCTTTCGCAGCATGAGGCGGATGGAGGCGAGTTTGAGGAATGCAAGCACCTTGCGATTGAGGCATTCCCAGTCTTTGGCGAGCCCTTTATCGTTTTGCCCTGAGTGCTCTCGCACTCAGGGATTGTGGGATTTTGGGTCCATTCTTCACGAGCACCCGCTCGTATTCCCGCAGGTGTCGCATTTCAGGCAGGTGCCGTTCCTGACCATGGTGAAGTTGCCGCATTCGGAGCAGCTCTCGCCCTCATAGCCCTTCATGCGCGCCTCGGCGCGGCGGTCGAGGGCCGCCGGGGCGTGGAGATGCACATGCTGCTCGACATGTTCATGCACATGGCTCTCATGGATATGCACTTCGGCCAGCGCCGTGGCGCCGAGCGTCTCGGCCGCGCGCATCTGCAGCGCGTGGGCGGGGGATGCGACGGCGGTGGGGCCCGCCTGCGGCATCACCACCACATTGGCGAGGTTCGGCCGGCGCAGGAAGCCCGAGGAGACGACGCGGCTCGCCGGCAGGCGCGGGCTGTCGTCGACGCCCTTGCCCAGCGCGTCGAAACCGATGTCGGAGGGCTCGACATGGGCGAGGTCGTGGCGGCCGAGATAGGAAATGGCCAGCTCGCGGAACACATAGTCGAGGATCGAGGTGGCGTTCTTGATCGAGTCGTTGCCCTGCACCATGCCGGCCGGTTCGAAGCGCGTGAAGGTGAAGGCCTCGACGAACTCCTCGAGGGGCACGCCATATTGCAGGCCGACCGACACGGCGATGGCGAAATTGTTCATCATGGCGCGGAGCGCCGCGCCCTCCTTGTGCATGTCGATGAAGATCTCGCCAAGGCGGCCGTCCTCGTACTCGCCGGTGTGCAGATAGACCTTGTGGCCGCCGACGATCGCCTTCTGGATATAGCCTTTGCGGCGTTCGGGCAGCTTTTCGCGGCCCCTCACCACCTCGACGAGCTTCTCCACCACCTTCTCGACGCGCTGCACCTGGGGCCGCGCCATCAGCGTCTCCACCGCCTCGGCTTCGTCCTCGTCCTCGTCGGCGATGAGCTGGGCGGAGAGCGGCTGCGACAGCTTGGAACCGTCGCGATAGAGGGCATTGGCCTTGAGCGCCAGTTTCCAGGACAGCAGATAGGCGGCGTTGCAGTCCTCGACGGTGGCCTCGTTCGGCATGTTGATGGTCTTGGAAATGGCGCCCGAGATGAAGGGCTGGGCAGCGGCCATCATGCGGATGTGGCTGTCGACCGACAGATAGCGCCGGCCGAGCCGGCCGCAGGGGCTGGCGCAGTCGAAGACGGGAAGGTGCTCGGGCTTGAGGCCGGGCGCGCCTTCGAGCGTCATGGCGCCGCAGACATGGATGTTGGCGCGGTCGATATCGGATTTGGAAAAGCCGAGGGCCGACAGCATGTCGAAGCCATAGTCGTTGAGTTCGGCGTCGGTGAATTTCAGCACCGACTTGCAGAATTCCTCGCCCAGCGTCCACTTGTTGAACACGAACTTGATGTCGAAGGCCGAAGCCAGACCGGCCTCGATCTTGGCGATCTGCTCGCCGCCGAAGCCCCTGGCGCGCAGCTGTGCATGCGAGATGGCGGGCGCGCCATCCAGCGTCCCGAAGCCCACGGCATAGGAGACGATGGCCTCGATCTGTTCAGGGCTGTAGCCAAGCGTGCGCAGGGCTTCGGGGACCGCCTGGTTGATGATCTTGAAATAGCCGCCGCCTGCCAGCTTCTTGAACTTGACCAGCGCGAAATCGGGCTCGATGCCGGTGGTGTCGCAATCCATGACGAGGCCGATGGTGCCGGTCGGCGCGATGACGGTCGCTTGCGCATTGCGATAGCCATGGGCCTCACCCAGATTGACCGCCCGGTCCCAGGCCTTGCGGGCATGGGCGATCAGGTCCATGTCGGGGCAGCTGGCATCGTCGAGCGGCACCGGCGCGGTCTTCACCGCTTCATAGCCCACGGCGGCGCCATAGGCGGCACGGCGGTGGTTGCGCATGACGCGCAGCATGTGCTCGCGATTCTTGGCGAAGCCCGGGAAGGGGCCCAGTTCCTTCGCCATCTCGGCGGAGGTCGCATAGGCGATGCCGGTCATGATGGCCGACAGCGCGCCGGCAATGCTTCTGCCCTCGTGGCTGTCATAGGGAATGCCGCCGGTCATCAGCAGGCCGCCGATATTCGCAAAGCCGAGCCCGAGAGTACGGAACTCATAGGAGAGCCGGGCGATCTCCTTCGACGGGAACTGGGCCATCAGCACGGAGATTTCGAGCACGATGGTCCACAGCCGCACGGCATGCTCATAGTCGTCGACCCTGAACTTGCCGGTTTCGGCATCGCGGAACTTCAGCAGGTTGAGCGAGGCGAGATTGCAGGCGGTATCGTCGAGGAACATGTATTCGGAGCACGGGTTCGAGGCCCGGATCTCGCCGCTCGCCGGGCAGGTATGCCAATCGTTGATGGTGGTGTGGAACTGGATGCCGGGATCGGCTGAGGCCCAAGCGGCATAGCCGATCTTGTCCCAGAGGGCACGCGCCTTGACGGTCTTGACCGGCTTGCCGGTCAGGCGGGCGGTCAGGGTCCAATCGCCGTTGAGCTCAACCGATTTCAGAAAATCGTCGGTTACCCGCACGGAATTGTTGGAGTTTTGGCCGGCGACAGTGCGATAGGCCTCGCCGTCCCAGTCGGTATCATAGATGTCGAACTCGAGCTCCTTGTAGCCCTGCTTGGCGAACTGGATGACGCGCTTGATGTAGTTGTCGGGAACCGCGTTGCGGCGTGCCTCCTTCACCGCGCGCTTCAGTGCCGGGTTCTTCTCGATCTCAAAGCAGTCGCTGCCGGGGCCCTGGCAGTTGACACAGGCCTTCATGATCTGGGTCAGGTGCTTGCGGACGATCTTAGAGCCGGTGACGAGGGCGGCGACCTTCTGCTCCTCCTTCACCTTCCAGTCGATGTAGTCCTCGACATCGGGGTGGTCGATGTCGACTACCACCATCTTGGCGGCGCGGCGCGTGGTGCCGCCCGACTTGATGGCGCCGGCGGCACGGTCACCGATCTTGAGGAAGCTCATGAGTCCCGATGAGCGGCCGCCGCCGGAGAGCCGTTCGTTCTCGCCACGCAGTTTCGAGAAGTTGGAGCCGGTGCCGGAACCATACTTGAACAGGCGGGCCTCGCGTACCCACAGGTCCATGATGCCGCCCTCATTGACGAGGTCGTCCTCGATCGACTGAATGAAACAGGCATGGGGCTGGGGATGCTCGTAGGCCGATTTCGACTTGACCAGCTTGCCGGTCTCGAAGTCGACGTAGTAGTGGCCTTGGCCGGGGCCGTCGATGCCATAGGCCCAGTGCAGGCCGGTGTTGAACCATTGCGGGCTGTTGGGGGCCACCATCTGCATGGCCAGCATGTAGCAATGCTCGTCGTAGAAGGCGCGGGCATCCTCTTCGCTGTCGAAGTATTTGCCCTTCCAGCCCCAGTAGGTCCAGGTGCCGGCGAGGCGGTTGAACACCTGCTTGCAGGAGCGTTCGCCGGTCAGGCGCTCCTTCTCGGGGAGTGCGGCCAGCGCCTCGTCATCGGCCACCGAGCGCCACAGCCAGGAGGGGACGGCCGGCTCTTCGACGCGCTTCAGGGCCACCGGCACGCCGGCCTTGCGGAAGTATTTCTGAGCGAGAATGTCGGAAGCGACCTGGCTCCAGTGGGCCGGCACCTCAATGTCATCGAGGCGAAACACGATCGAGCCGTCCGGGTTCCTGATCTCGCTCACTGCCCGGCGGAAATCGATCCCCTGGTAGGCGTCCTGGCCCGCTTTCGTGAACTGCCGCTCGATCCGCATTGCTTTTGTCCCTCTTACAGTTTCTCGTTGTCACCCACCGGCACGCCCAAACACCCACGCGGTCCCAATCACCCGTGTCTTGAGCGCCACACTGTCCCCGCCGCGCAGTCGCATGTACTGCCGGTTCTTTCGGCTTGTATTGTGGTTGTACTGGCGCGTATCTGCCGGGTTTCTGGCCCGGCCGCGGCACCCCCGCCGTTGCGAGATAAGGTAGCCCTCGGGCGGGAATTGTCAATGACTAGTGTGTTAACAGATCGTTACCACAACATCTTGTGTCCACAAGAGCCGGTGCCCTGTGGATAACCGCACTCCATCCGATTCTCCCCGGGAGCACAAGGAGTTTCGCCCACTTAGGCACAGCGTTGCGGAAGACGCCTGCCGATCCCCTGCGGGACAAGGCGGCCGTCAAGGGGGTGCAGCGTGCAGGCAGAGAAATTTTTTATGGTTAATGACGTCTGAAGGCGTACAATTCGTGATTGCAACTGGTGGGTGCCGGCGCCATCAAACTGCGAATTTCCCGGGCGTCGTGCCGGCCCCCGGCGGCGGCGCCACGAATCACGCCAGCTTTGCGTGACATGGCCATGACGATACGTTCCGCAGACGGGCATGGCGTGCTAACCTCATCGAATGAAAAGTCTGATCGCTGCCGCCGGGCTGACCCTGTGCTGGGCCAGCGCCGCGTTCGCCATGAACTGGGAAGGGCATGACGACGACTGGATGAAGGACCTGCCGCACGCGCTCGACTTCAAGGCGGCGGTCGGGGCAGCGCCGCCCAAGCCGGACCGGCGTCCGTGCGTGCACCCGGACGATGTCGGCAAGGTGCCGGAAAATGTCTATGACCAGGTGCCGCTCCGCCATCAGGTCTGCGCCGGGCAGCCTCCGGACGCAAAGCCGACGCAATAGACCGGTGGTCAACTGCCCTTAGCACATTCGCGGCAAAATCGGCCTGTACAAATCCGGGGCCGCGCGCCATCTGGGGACAGTCACCGCAAAGATCACTCCGCTTCCCGCATGCAAGCCATCCAGCCCTATCTCGATTACTTCTCGCAGAATCCGGAATGGGCCATCGCCATCGTGTTTCTCATCGCCTTTGGCGAGGCGCTGCTGATCATCGGCCTGTTCGTACCGTCGACCGCGGTGCTGATCGGCGCCGGCATGCTGGTCGGAACCGGCCATCTCGGTTTCTGGCCGGTGTTCCTGGCAACCGCCATCGGGGCGATCGTCGGCGACCAGCTCTCCTATTGGGCGGGACGCCTGTTCGGCGAGCGGCTCAAGGTCATGTGGCCGTTGAACCGCTATCCCTCGCTGGTGGCGCGCGGCGAGGATTTCGTGCGCCAGCATGGCGGCAAATCGATCGCCATCGGCCGCTTCGTGCCGGGGGTCAAGGCGGTGGTGCCGGGAATCGTCGGCATGTTCGGGATGGGGCAGTTCGCCTTCGCAGCGGTCAATTTCTCCTCCGGCCTGGTGTGGGCGGCCGCGCATATCTTTCCCGGCATGCTGGCCGGACAAATGCTGTCGTTTGCGGGCGAACTCTCTGACCGGCTGCTCATCGTGCTGCTGGTGCTCATCGCGCTGCTGTTGGTTGCCGGCTGGATCATCCGGCTGGTGGTGGGCAGCCTCGGCCCGCATGTCGAGCAGGTCCAGGAAGCGGTATCGAACTGGGCACTGGCACAGCAATGGTGGTGGTGGCGGCGGTTCGGCCGGGCAATTTCGCCGCGCAATCCGCGCTCGATCATGATCCTGGTCTTTGCCGCCGTGGCGATCACCGCATTCATCGCGCTGGTGCGTCTCTCAGTCAGCTATTTTGCCCAGACCTCGATCATGAACATGGACATCTCGGTCCACAATCTGATGCAGGACCTGCGCAATGCGCCGGCCGACCAGCTCATGGTGGCGATCACCATGCTGGGCGATGGCGTGGTGATGATCGCGCTGGGGCTGGCGATGATCGCCTGGCTCGCCTGGCGGCGGGCGTGGCGGGCGGCCATCTCGGTGGCCGTCACCATCGTGGCCGCACGCCTCTTCGTGCCGGTGGTCAAGCTGTGGCTGCAGCGGCCGCGGCCGGAAGAGCTTGCCGGGCTCAGCGAGGCTTTCAGCTTCCCGTCAGGCCACACCACTCACGCGACCGTCACGCTTGGCATCCTCGCCGTGCTGGCCAGCCGCTCCATGGGGCGCTGGGGGCAGGCACTCGTCTATGCGAGCTGCGGCATCGCCATCATCGCAATAGCCTATTCCCGCATCTATCTCGGCGCCCATTGGCTGTCGGACGTGCTTGCCGGCTTCCTGTTCGGGGCGGTGATGACGGCGGCTTTCGGGATCGCCATCGAAACCGTCCCGCCGCGGCGCATCATGCCGGTGGGGCTGACCGCCGCCGCGGCCATCGCCTTCATCATTGCCGGCAGTTTCCACCTGGAACGCAGCTTCGCCCGCAATCTCGAGGCCTATGCGCCACAAAGCCCGGTGATCCAGTACGATTTGGCGCAGTGGCAGCATGGCGGCTGGGCCAGCCTGCCGGGCCGGCGCATCGATCTCCGGGGCCGCAGCGAGGAACCGTTCATCGCGCAGTGGGCGGGCCAGACCGGCGAACTCAAGGCCACGCTCGAACGCAATGGCTGGAGCCTGGCCGAACCCTGGCACTGGCAGCAAGCATTGCTCTATCTCGATCCACACCGCGCCTTGCCCGACCTGCCGCCGCGGCCGGCACTGCACGAGGGCAGGCAGGCCGATCTCACCTTCGTCAAACCCGTCGCCGGCAATGCCTTGCAGCGGCAGGTGCTGCGCGTATGGCGGACCGGGTTCCAGATCGCCGAAGGCGGCAGCCTCGAACGCATCCACGCGATCAGCCTGACGCGCGACCGGCTGCGGCGGGCGTGGAGCCTCTATGCCATCCCGACGGCGGTTGCCGCAGCGCCCGAGGAGGTGGCAGCGGTGCAGGACGCGCTCAGGAATGCGGCGGGCGTGCGGGTGATCGCCGGCGTTGGCCTCGACACGGCGCAGCAGACGCTGATCCTGGCCATGCCCTGAACAAGGCTTTACGGCGGCACCGCGTTCGGCCATATTCCGCGCGCTTTCAATCCAGGGATAGCTTCCGGTGTTCGAATTCCTCAAGCAGATATTCACGTGGTGGAATGGCCAGACCATCGGCACCCGCTTCTATACCTGGCGCAAGGGCGAGCGGGTCGGCGAGGATGAGTTCGGCAATGTCTACTACCGGGCCCCCTCGGCCATCCCCGATTCGATCCCGGAGCGGCGCTGGGTGATCTATAACGGTTATGCCGAGGGTTCGGCCGTGCCGCCGGGCTGGCACGGCTGGCTGCACCATCGTGTCGCGACGCCACCCGTCCAGGAGAAGTATGTGCCGCGCGAATGGCAGAAGCCGCACCAGCCCAACCCGACCGGCACCGCCAACGCCTATCGGCCGCCAGGCAGCATCATGGCGCCGCGCCCCAAGCCGGTGGCGCCCGATTACGAGGCGTGGCGGCCGGAATAGAGCGACCGCCGTCCCGCCACAATTCGTGGGTTGTGTCGAATCATCCGCGGCCGCCAGATGGCCGCAGCGAGGCGATGGGTCAGCATGAACAATACAACGGTTGAAACGATCATCGGTGCGGCAGTGGTGGCGGTTGCCGGGCTGTTCTTTGCCTATGCCTACAATGCCTCGGGCGCAGCCGAGGGGCGGGGCGGCTACCGCCTCATCGCCGAGTTCGACAATATCGAGGGCGTCAACACCGGCACCGACGTTCGGCTCGCCGGCATCAAGATCGGCACGGTGGTCGATCAGAAGCTCAACCCCGAGAACTATCAGGCGGTCGTGACCATGTCGCTCGATCCGCAGGTCAGCATCTCCGAAGACACCACCGCGAAGATCACCTCCGAAGGCCTGCTCGGCGCCAAGTTCGTTTCGCTCGAGCCCGGCGGCTCCGACGTCAAGCTCAAGGATGGCGACATGCTCTCCTACACACAGGGCGCCATCGATATCTGGACGCTTATCGGCAAGGCCATGTTCGACAAGACCAATACCGAGGGCACGGGGTCGCCATCTGCCCCGGGGAGCGAGCCGCAGCAATGAGCGTCGAAGCCGCCCGCCAGCAAACATGGCAGGCGGAGACATATGACACACATGCCCGCTTTGTCTCAGACCTCGCGGGCCCGGTTCTGGAGTGGCTGGCCGCACAAGCGGGGGAACGCATCCTCGATATCGGCTGCGGTGACGGCGCCATTGCCGCGGCCTTGCAGGCGCAGGGAGTCGACATCCTGGGAGTCGACACGAGCGACGATCTGCTGGCGGCGGCCCGCGCCCGCGGTGTCCGCGTTGCGGCAATGGACGGGCAGGCGCTGGATTTTGCCGGTGAGTTCGATGCGGTGTTTTCCAATGCCGCGCTGCACTGGATGATGCGCCCTGAAGCGGTGATCGACGGGGTCTACCGGGCCCTCAGGCCGGGCGGCCGCTTCGTCGCCGAATTCGGGGGGCACGGCAATGTCGCGGCGATCATCACGGCGATGCGCGCGACGGCGCAGCGGCGTGGCGCAGACATGAAGCTCGCCGGCCCCTGGTTCTTTCCATCGCCCGAAGTCTATGGCGAGATGCTGACGCGGCGCGGCTTCGCCGTGAAACGGATCGGGCTCTATCCGCGGCCGACACCCTTGAAAACCGGCATGGCGGCATGGCTCATGGTATTCCGCAAGCCGTTCTTCGCCCAGTTCGGCGACGATGCCGAAACGGTGCTGCAGGAGGTCGAGGATCTGCTGCGGCCGTCGCTGTGCGATGCCAGGGGCAACTGGACGGCCGACTATGTGCGGCTCAGGGTCGAGGCGCGCCGGTCATGAGGCGGTGGCCTTGCGCGTTCCTGACGCTGGCGTTGGCCGGGCCGGCTGCCGCCGACCGTATCGCCAACCCGATCGCGGTGTTTTCGGGGCTCGACAAGATCACCGGGGCCACCACGAATTTCGAGGTTGCCATCGGGGCGGAGAAGCAGTTCGGGGGCCTCGTCGTCAAGCCGGATGTCTGCTACACGCGCGAGATCACCGAGGAGCCGAAAACCACCTCTTTCGTCGAGGTGACGGAGGTGCAGCTCGACGGCACCCGCAAACGCATCTTCAGCGGCTGGATGTTCGCCGAAAGCCCGGCGCTCAATGCGGTGGAACATCCCGTCTATGACGTCTGGCTCACCGGCTGCCGCGATCCCCAGGCGCCACCGGTGCCGGTCGAGGAAGTTCCTGTTGCGCCAGCGGAGGGAACCGATGCGGAGGCACCGGCGGACGACTGAGTCCCCTTGGCGGTGGCCGGTGGAACTTGGTAGATGCAGGCCATGCCGCCCGATCTCCTGCTTGCCTTCCTCGGCGCCTGCATCCTGCTGTTCCTGAAGCCGGGGCCGGCCATGTCGGTGATCGTCGGCAACAGTGCTGGCTATGGGGTGCGCGGCGGTCTCGTGACGGTCGGCGGCAATCTCCTGGGATTCGTGCTGCTGCTCGCGGTGGTGGCGCTGGGGTTGGCCTGGATTGCCCAGGCCATGCGCGAGTGGTTCGAGTGGATCCGCGTGGGCGGCGCCGTTTATCTCATCTGGCTCGGCATCAGCCGGCTGCGCACGGCTGGACGCCTCTCCGCCTACGGCCCGGAGCCGACCGGCGAACTGTTTCGCGACGGCTTTCTGGTGGCCGTCGCCAATCCGGAGGTGATCCTGTTTCTGGCGGCGTTCCTGCCGCCATTCGTCGACCCGGCGCGGGCCGTGGCGCCACAGCTTGCCGTGCTGAGCGCCACCTTCATCCTGGTGAGCGCGGTGGCCGGCGCCTCACTGGCCTATCTGGCAGGCCAGGCGCGCCATTTCCTGTCGGGTGAGCGGCTCAAATGGATCGACATCGCCAGTGGCGCGCTCCTGATCCTGGCGGGCCTGTGGCTCGGCTGGCCGAAAGGGTGAGGCGATGACGGCCGGCGCCTATCTCGCCTATTGTCTGGCCTGTATTGCGATCATCATCGTGCCGGGGCCGACGGTGACGATCATCATTGCCAACAGCCTGCGCTACGGGATGCGGGCCGGACTGCTCAATGTGGCGGGCACCCAGGCGGGACTGGTGGTGTGGATGCTGGTGGCGGTGCTGGGACTTGCCTCGGTGATCGCTTTTCTGGGCTTCTGGTTCGATGTGCTCAAGCTGGCGGGCGCGGCCTATCTCGTCTGGCTCGGCTACAATCTCCTGCATACGCATGGCGCTTTCATGGTGTCAGAACAGACGGCGCCGCCGCCCGGCGGCGGCTTCTTCCTCCAGGGCTTCTGGGTGATCCTGTCCAATCCCAAGGTGCTTCTGGTGTTTGGGGCGCTGATCCCGCAATTCGTCGCGCCGGGCGCCGACTTCACGCGGCAGCTTGTGCTGCTCGGTCTGACCTTCATGGCGCTGGCCACCGTCTTCGACGGGCTCTACGCGGTCGCGGCGGGCCGCTTTGGCGCCTGGTTGTCGCAATCGCGGGTGCGGCTCGTTGAGATTGCCAGCGGCCTGTTTCTGATCGGCGGCGGCGTCTGGCTGGCCTGGACGGCGCGCTAGTGGCCGGTGAAGTTCGGCTTGCGTTTGGCGAGGAAGGCGGCGCGGCCCTCGGCATAGTCGGCGCTGTCGAAACAGGCCCTGACCAGGGCGTCCAGTTCGGCCCGGGAGGGCGCGCCCGGCCGGCCCGCCAGGTGGTCGAGGGCGGCCTTGGCGGCCCGGATGGTGAGGGGGGCGCCCTCGGCAATGGCGGCGCACAGGCCGCGCACGCTGTCATCCAGCGCCGCCGCCGGCGCGGTGGCATTGACGAGCCCGCACTGGCGGGCCTCGGCGGCCGTGAGGCGCCTTGCGGTGAAGATGATCTCCTTGGCGGTGGATAACGGCACCGCGGCGATCAGGTCGGCGAGGCCGTCCAGGGGATAGGCGAGGCCCAGCCGGGCCGGGGGCAGGGAAAACAGGGCGGCCTCGGAAGCAATCCGCAAATCGCAGGCAAGCGCAATGGCGAGCCCGCCGCCGAAGCAGTAGCCATGGATCATGGCGATCACCGGTTTCGGCGCCGTACGCAGGGCCCGGAAGGCGGCGCCGTTCAGCTCCTCATAGGCGGCCGCCGCGGCGGCATCGTTGCGGGCTTCGGCGAATTCCGCTATGTCGGCGCCGGCGGAGAAGGCCTCCTCGCCGGCTCCCCGGATGACGATGGCCCGCACGGCGCTTGCAGCCACGAGCGTTGCCACGGCGGGAGGGATGGCGGCCCACATGTCCCGGTTGAGAGCGTTGCGCCGTTCCTTGCGGTTAATGATAAGCCAGCCGATGGCGCCGTCGACTTTGGTCAGGATCAGTGGTTCAGTGGCGGTTTCCGGCATGGCGCCCATTAGCACCCGCATGGGTGGCGGTACAGCTCCATCACAATCGCGTGCGAGTCTCCCAATATTTCGGCTTGCCGTGTATAAAGCCCGGCAAAGGAGACCTGTCATGCCGCGTTCGCCTGCCACCGCACCGTCCGTCGAAACGCTCGATCCGGTCTGGAACCGCATCCGAGAAGAAGCCCAGGAGATCGCCCGCCAGGAACCGGCGCTGGGCGGGTTCATCTTCGGTGCCGTTCTGAACCATCATCGCTTCGAGGATGCGCTCATCCACCGGCTGGCGCAGCGGCTGGGCAATGCCGATCTCAGCGCCGATCTCGTGGTCCAGGCCTTCGCCGATGCGGTCGAAGCGGAACCGGAAATCGGCTTTGCGGCGCGCGCCGACATCATCGCCACCTTCGAACGCGACCCGGCCTGTCACCGCTATGTCGATCCGCTGCTCTATTTCAAGGGTTATCAGTCGCTCCAGACGTACCGCATGGCGCACCGGCTGTGGCTGCTGGGGCGCCGCGACTTCGCCTATTACCTGCAGAGCCGCACATCGATGATCGCCAGCGTCGACATTCATCCGGCGGCGCGCATCGGCAAGGGCATCATGGTCGATCACGGCCATGACATCGTGATCGGCGAAACGGCGGTGGTCGAGGACAATGTGTCGATCATGCAGGGCGTCACGCTCGGCGGCACCGGCAAGGAAAGCGGCGACCGCCATCCCAAGATCCGCCACGGCGTGCTGATCGGGGCAGGGGCCAAGATCCTCGGCAATATCGAGATCGGCAGCTGCTCGCGGGTCGCCGCCTGCTCGGTGGTGCTGCACGATGTGCCGGCGCACCGCACGGTAGCCGGCGTTCCTGCCAAGATCGTCGGCATGGCCGGCTGCGCGGAACCGGCACTGACCATGGACCATCAGGTGGAGCCGGATTCGCTTCCCCCGGCGTGAGGCTTGTGCCCTGCGGCCCGGACGGCTAGGAGGGGCGCAATCTTTGCGAAGGAGTATGCCGCGGTGCAGCCGGAAGAGATCAAGAAACTCACGCGCTTTCTCAGGACCAGATTCCAGCTCGGCAATATCGAGGTGCGCCGCCGGCCGCAGAAGACCGATTCCTGCGAGGTCTACATCGGCGAAGAGTTCATCGGCGTGATCTTCAAGGACGAGGAAGACGGCGAACTCTCCTACAACTTCTCCATGGCCATTCTCGATTTCGACCTCGAATAGGCCGTCTGCCATTCACCATAGCCACCGGCCCGGCGCGGAACCGCAGCGGTTCCGGCGTCCGGCTTGCAGCGCGTTTCCAGATCTTAACAAACCGTTGGCCGGCTGTGCCGGAACGGGACATCTGGAGACCGGACATGCTGCTGATGCTCTATGCCCTGCTGCTGGCGATCGCGACGGGGGCGGTGACCGGCGGGCTGGCCGGCAGCCTATGGGCCTTGGCCGCCGGGGAGCGGCCGGGGCTTTACCTCCTGGCCGAGCGCGGCCTCGCAACGCCGGTCAAGGTGGCGGTGCTGGTGCTCAGTGCGCCCAACCTCATGGTGGCGCGCGGCTGGGCCTGGCTCGATGACCGGCCGGTCCTGGGGGTGCTGGCCATCCTTCTGTCGGGCCTCTGGTGCTTCTTCCAGGGGGTGTTCGTGCTGACCCAGGTTTTCGGAGTCACGTGAGCGGCGCGGCGGGCCCCGGCCTGCTGGCGTGTCACACCTGCTTCCGGATGGTTAACTGCCTGCTTAGGATTTGAGGAGCGGGTCTCAGCGATTTGCAACATCTGACTGCTATTCTTGCTGCGATGACGTGCGGCCCCATGGCCGATCGAAGATCGGCCGCCGCACAGGATCGATCCGAGGTTTTCATGCGCAAGGAAGTCGATGTCCGGCCCTGGAACGAGCCGGGAGGTGCTATGGCGCCCGGTTCGGCAACCGAGGAAGCCAGGAGCTCCTCCATCCATTCTGCAGAAGTCTGCCTCAGCGTGCTCAAGGCCCTGATGGAGGCAGACGGGCCCAAGACGCTCACCGAACTGTCGGCACTATCCGGGATATCGCTGAGCAAGGCCCACCGTCACCTCCAGGCTCTCATCAATGCCGGATTTGCCAGCCAGAACCGCCGTTCCGGCCGCTACGATCTCGGTTCCATGGCCATGGAACTCGGCTATGCGGCACTCGAGCGGGTCGATCTCGTCAACCGTACCTCCGACCATTTCGAAGATCTGGCGGCGGCGACAAGCTGCCACGCCCATCTCTCGGTGTGGAGCGAGCGCGGTCCCATCCTGGTCCGCATGCAATGCCGTGGCCGCGGTTTCGAATCCATCGACCGGCTCGGCGCGCGGCGTCCACTGTGGAGCAGCGCCACCGGCAATGTGTTCCTCGCCTTCCTGGCGCGGCATATCACGCAGCGTTGCCTCGAGATCGAACTCGAATATCACCACTGCCCGCCGACGGCCGAGGAAATCAATGACCGCATCCAGGATGTCCGGAACGCCGGCTTCGCACAGCACTACGGTACGATCTCCGAGAATCTGGTCAGCTTGGCTGCGCCGGTCATCGACGTCGAGAACAATGCCTGCGCAGTGGTCACGCTCATCAGGTCCGGCAATTACTCGCTCGGCGAGAACGACCCGATCATCGAGTATCTGCTGAACTTCTGCCGCGAAATGTCGGTGTTCAACGCACCGCTTTATCGCAGGCTGCGGCCGGATCTGGCGGCGCAGACGAGCATATTCGCAACCTGAGTTCGACGCCGTCCGGCGGAACTGGTGGCCAGACGGCTTGCTGCCGTGTGTGCTGCGGCCTCACCGTCACCGCATTCAGATTCTGATCGTCAGCCTGCCGCTCTCCAGCCAGGCGTCGTCAGACTCATCGGCGTCATCCTCCTCAGGTTCGGGCGGCCGCGAATAGCTGCTCGCAAAGAAGACGATGAAGACCAGCGGCATCGCCAGAAGCAGGTAGGCGGGAAGCTCGATCTGGGTGAAGCCGAAACAGGCGGCTGCGACGGTGGCGCCGAACACGTCGGCCGTGATGACCCAGCCATTTTTGATGATGGGACTCAGCATGATCTGCCCTTTCCTGCGAGGCCCCGGCCAGCAATGGTGCCTCGCCGTTGTTGTGATGGGGCAATTCTGCGCCTGTCGCCATAACGCAGCCTCTCCGCCCGCTCCGGAAGTTTACGGATTGTTTCACCAGGCGGTGAGCGATATCGCCCGGTGCAAGGATTTCTCGTGCTGCAAGCCATCGCGGCGGATGCAAGGTTTCCGTGCAATGCAAGCCCTTGCGCCGGCTGCAAGGGCACGGCCGCATGGCTGCCATGCGATGCGCTGCAGCGGCGGAGGCAAAGGCTCCCCAAGGCTCTGGCTCGCCGCACCGTGCCGGTCTAAGGTGGCGGCCTGCGCGCGCATGGCTCGAGAACCTGACTTGCCCATCCTGACACTTGACGGCACGGCTCCCGATCTCCCGGCAGCGGGCGAGTACTGGGTTGCCCCCAATGCCACGCTGATCGGCAAGGTCAGGCTGCAGCGCCATGCCAGCATCTGGTTCAATGCGGTGCTGCGCGGCGACAATGAGCTCATCGACATCGGCGAGAACTCCAATGTGCAGGACGGCTGCGTCCTGCACACGGACCCGGGCGCCCCGCTCAGCGTCGGGCGCAACTGCACGATCGGCCATCTTGCGATGCTGCATGGCTGCACGATCGGCGACAATACGCTGATCGGCATCGGCGCCGTCGTCCTCAACCATGTGAAGATCGGCCGCAACTGCCTGGTCGGTGCCAGGGCGCTCATCACCGAGGGCAAGGAGATCCCCGACAATTCGCTGGTCATGGGGGCGCCGGCAAAGGTGGTGAAGGAGATCACGCCGGAAGCGGCGGCGCGGCTCGAACGGGCGGCCGCGCGCTATGTGCAGAACTGGCAGCGCTATGCCCGCGGGCTGGGGTGAGACTGCAGGCCGCCGGCGCCAGGCCTTCTGCAGGCATCTGCGCAGGCTGAGCGGTTTCCCTCCGCAAAACCTGTCAGAAATCTTCCGGGAGCCCTTGACAGGCCGGCGCTGACTGGAATAGTTGTTCCAAAAATACTGAACGAAGGTTGGATTATTCCAATTCAACAATGGGAGGGACATGGTGGCGGATGCGCTTCTCGAAGCCCGCGGCGTGACCAAGTATTTCGGCGCCATCACGGCGCTGCGCGATGTCAACTTCCACGTCGATGCCGGCGAAGCGCTGGGGGTGGTCGGCGATAACGGGGCCGGCAAATCCACACTGATGAAGATCCTCTCGGGGCTCTATGCACCAAGCGAGGGGTCGCTCTATTTCGCGGGCAGGCCGGTCAGCTTCGCCAGCCCGCGGGAAGCCCGCAACATGGGGATCGAGATGGTCTACCAGGATTTCGCGCTGGCCGGGAACATGCCGATCTACGAAAACATCTTTCTCGGGCGCGAGCCGGGCCGCCGCATCGGCGGCCTCACCATCCTCGACCGTGAGGCGACGCGGCGCCTCGCCAAGGAGCATCTCGACAAGCTCAAGATCAACGTGAAGTCGATCGATCAGAATGTCGAGGAACTGTCCGGCGGGCAGCGCCAGGCGGTGGCCATTGCCCGGGCGACCGCCTTCAATGCCAAGGTCGTCATCATGGACGAACCCACCGCCGCGCTGGCCATCAAGGAAGTGGGCAAGGTGCTCGACCTCATCAAGTCGCTGCGCGATCATGGCGTGGCGGTGATCGTCATCTCGCACCGCATGGACGACATCTTCTACGCCTGCGACCGTGTCATGGCGCTTTACCAGGGCACCAATTTCGCCGATGCGCCGCTGGCCAAGACCAACCGCAACGAGGTGATCGGCTGGATCATGGGAACCAAGGGCCACACGGCCACGCTTGCGCACGACAAGGTGTACTGACCATGACACTGTCCGGCAATCCCGCCCTGTCGAAGTTCCTCGAGACCTACGGCATCATCGTCGTGGTCATCGTGATGATGCTGTTCCTCTACTGGACCAAGCCCGACGTCTTCCTGTCGCCCGACAATCTGTCGAACATCGTCAAGCAGAACGCCTCGGCGGCGCTGCTGGCGCTTGGCATGTTCATTGTCATCGTCACCGCGGGCATCGATCTGTCGGTCGGCTCAGTAATGGCGCTCGCCATGGTGTGCCTGGCCATCGCCGACAAGAAGCTCGGCCTGCCCTGGCCGCTGGTCCTTCTGATCGGCCCGGCCATCGGCGCCGTTTCCGGCTGGGTCAATGGCCTCGGCCTCACCTGGCTCAGGCTGCCGCATCCCTTCATCATGACGCTGGGCACGCTCAACATCGCCCGCGGCCTCACCAACCTCGTCACGAACGCGGCGCCGGTGTCTGGCCTGCAGCCCGAGGTGCGCTACGCCGGCCAGCGCGTCTATGACCTCGGCATCTTCAATCCGCCGGCCGGGATTCCAGCGAGCCTCATCATGGTGGCGGTGTGTTCGATCGGGCTCTGGTACTTCCTTACCCGCACCAATGTCGGCCGCCATGTCTACGCGATCGGCGGCAATCCGCAGGCGGCGCGGGTGTCGGGCATCAATGTCGACCGGGTGCTCGTCGTCGTCTACACGATCTGCGGATTCTTCGCCGGCCTGGCCGGCCTGCTCCTGGCGGGGCGCACCGATTCGGGATTTCCCAATGCCGGCATCGGCGCCGAACTCGATGCGATCGCGGCGGTCATCATCGGCGGCGCCTCGTTCTTCGGCGGCCGCGGCAATGTCATGGGCGTGCTGGCCGGCGTGCTGATCATCGGGCTGTTGCGCAACGGCCTCAATCTCAACAACGTTTCGGTGTTCTGGCAGCAGATCCTGATCGGCCTCGTCATCATCCTGGCGGTCTATATCGACGTGTTGAGGAGGCGGGCTGCCGTCCGCAGCTAGGGTTTGGCCGGTCCGCTGTCTGGCCTCCGGCAGCGGGCGGGTTTCGTTGGTTCCGGAGGCCTGAGGTATCCAAGGGAGGATCACATGAAGAAACTGCTGCTTGCCACCGCCGCCGTGATGCTGCTGTCCGGCTCGGCGCTGGCCGAGACCTATGTCCTCGGCATGAAGGGCCCCGGGGCGGGCAATCCATTCTGGGCGGCGGTCGAAGCCGGCGCCATGGAAAAGGGCAAGGAACTCGGCGTCGAGGTCGTGGTGCTGGCACCGCCGCAGGAGTCGGACGTCCAGGCCCAGATCGCGCAGATCGAGGACCAGATCGCCAAGGGTGTGGACGGCATCGCGCTGGCTCCCACCGATCCCAACGCGCTGGCGCCCGTCGTCGATGCCGCCAAGGCCAAGGGCATCCCGGTGGTGTTCGTCGACACCAAGGGCATCAATGAGGGGGTCACCTTCATCGGCACCAACAACGAGGCCGGCGCCAAGCTCGCCGCCGACTTCATCTGCTCGAAGATCGAGAAGGGGTCCGACGTCGCCATCCTGCAGGGCATCGTCACGCAGTCGACCGGCCAGGCCCGCGCCGAGGGCTCCAAGGCCGGGCTTACCGGCTGCGGCCTCAATGTGGTGGCCGAACAAACGGCCGAGTGGGACCGCGCCAAGGGGCTTGCCGTCACCGAGAACATCCTGACCGGCAATCCCAACATCAAGGCGATCTTCGCTTCCAACGACAACATGGCGCTGGGGGCGGTCGAAGCGCTCAAGAACGCCAACAAGCTCGCGCAGGTGATGGTGGTTGGCTTCGACGCCAATCCCGATGCGGCGGCGTCGGTGCTGGCCGGCGAGATGACGGCGACGGTTGCCCAGGCACCCAAGAACATGGGCGCCTTCGGCATCGATGCGCTGGTCAGGCTCAAGAAGGGCGAGACCCTCGATGCTTGGATCGATACCGGCACCGTGCTGGTCGATAAGTCCAACGCCGAGCAGTACAAGTAATCCTCCCGGAACTGGAAAGCCCGGCCCCTTGACAGGTGTCCGGGCTTTTTCTTTATCTCGTGCGGGTTGGGGAGATCCGCATGACACCGGGAAACGAACTCGACGCCATCCGCGCCGTCGCCATCGACTATCTGGAAGGGATGATCTATGCCGACGAGGCGCGCCTGCGCCGGGCCTTTCATCCCGGCAGCCTGATCGTCGGGCACTACCGGGGACGGCTCGAATTCGATCCCGTCGATGCCTTCGTGGCAGCGGTCAAGGCCGAGGGGGCAATCCCTGCCGGTTCAGCCTACCGTGCGGCCATCGTCGCTATCGATGTCACGGGCGATACCGCCGTGGTCAAGGTGACCGACGACTATCAGGGCACGTCGTTCACGGACTATCTCACCCTGCTGAAGCACGAGGGCCGCTGGCAGATCGTCAACAAGGCGTTCTACGACCACGCCGCCGACCGGCCCTGAGGCGGCCGGTGGCATGGGCGCTGCGGAAGGCCGGCGCGGCGGGCGTGCCGGCCTCTGATGCAATGGTGATCCGGTGAATCTTCCGTAGACGGAGGGATAGGTCCCGGCTCGCGCGTTTCTGGCGCAGCGCTTGGCCGGGATGACGCCCCACTTCATTCGTCACCCCGGCGAAAGCCGGAGTCCATGCCGGGGAATGCGCTGCAGGCGGCAGGAGAGAGCGGGATCCCGGCCTGCGCTGGCATGACGGTGCCGGGTTCTGCGCGTTCATGACCTAACGGACAGTACTTATGAGCCCGCCGTTCCAGCTAAGCGACGCTAAGCTTAGCTCGCGCTGGCATGACTCAGGATGTGACCACGACGAGACCCACCGCTGCAGCCTTGGTCAAGCCAGCGTCGATCACGGCAAGGCCTGGGACCTGCGTTCGAACGTCGCTGCAATCGTCACCCCGCCGCCTCCCACTGGCCGGTCTTCGCCGACTTCAGCACCGCGTCGGTGACGAGATCGGTGGCATGGGCGTCGCGGAAGGTCGGCGCGGCGGGTTTGCCGCTTGTCAGCCCGTCCAAGAAATCGGCCACCTGGTGAATGAAGGTGTGCTCATAGCCGATCTGCAGGCCCGGCACCCACCATTTGCCCATATAGGGATGGTCGCCGT
>CAZIXE010000072.1:0-18403 GCA_964543235.1 uncultured Rhizobiaceae bacterium
AACCAACACAAGACCAAAGGGACGGGAATTTGTGAGTTTTTCAGCAGCCTGCTAGTGCATGATGCGCCAAAGTGGAATCACTTTGGCGATAACATCATGCACCAGCATATGAGCGACGATCACGTTCATGACTTTTGACGGTTCCGTCAAAAGTCATCGTGATCTGGGAAGCGGCGCGCAACGAGCGCAAGGCTTCCGGCCTCAGAAGATCCGGTCGACCGGCTGGCCCAGCGCCATGGCGCCCGCATAGGCGGCTTGCGGGCCCTGCTGCATGGGATGGAACCTCGCGCCCTGGATATCACGGAAACGCCGCTCAAGACCTGCCTTGCGGTAGAAGCTCTGGCCGCCGGCCGATTCCATGGCGAAGTCGGCAACGGCCAGCATGTGGCGTGCTGCCAGTGTCCGGCCCATCATTACGCGGTTTATTGACTCGGCCGATGGCGTGTTGCCGGCAATGACATCCATCATGCCGGCTACGGCCTGCCGTGCTCCCATGAGTTCGGTATCCATGCGACCGACGAGACTGGTAATGTGCGGATCGGGACGGCGATGGCCGGCGATGCTGACGGCAATGTCGCGGGCACTCTCGGCCACACCCAGATAAACGTTGTAGATCAGTGGAATGGCGATAGTGCCGATGATCTGGAACAGCAGGTGCCACTCGCCGGCCTTGCGTTTCAATGCAACTGCTGCTTCGGGGACCACGTAGCCGTCGATCATCACATCATGCGAGCCCGTGGCCCGCATGCCCATGGTGTGCCAGGTGTCGATGAGTTTGACATGCGGCGAGTTCATCGGCACGCCGAAATGGAGCACCATGTCGTCTTCGCCGTTGGTGCCTTTCAGCACAGCACTTGTCATCATGAGATCGCCAATAGGCGCGCCTGAGGAGAAGACCTTGCGGGCGGTAATGCGATAGCCGCCCTCAACCCTGACTGCCTCGCCGGAACCTGCGACCCAGTCGGAACCGCCGCTGGTGACAAGAACAATCTGTTCGCTGGCGACACGTTTCAGCAAAGGCTCCACGGCCGCGACCTTCTGGTGGCGCCAGCGCCAGGCCGGTACCGCCACATTGTGGGTGTGCATGGCCAGCGCCAGGGCGGTGGAACCACAATGATAGGCGAGGCGCCGGAGCATCTCGCCCAGTTCCGCCGGCTCAGCGCCACCGCCGCCCAGCTCGGCCGGGACGGCCGCCGCAATGAGTCCCGATGTCTTCAACTCCTTGTAGTTGCTGTCGACAAAGCAGTCGGCCTCGTCATTGGCTTCGGCTCTGGCGGCGAATATCTGGCCCAGCGATTCGGCCTTCTCGACAAGCGACAGCGAGGCTGTGCCAGCTGCTGTCGATGGGGCAATCTTGTTCATGGCGAACCTCCTGACGGGTTTGTGGCGTGAGCGTCGGCCAATCCGCCCAGGCCGTCCAGTTCTGAAACTGTACTGGACCCGGGACCAGGCGAGGATTAAGGTCCGCGGCATGAGGGGGCCGGAGTCAGGAGAGGTTTTATGGACTCGACTTACGGCCAGTTCTGCCCCGTCGCCATGGCGGCGGAAATCGTCTGTTCGCGCTGGACGGCACTCGTCATCCGTGAGCTTCTGTGCGGGTCAACCCGATTCAACGACATCCGCCGGGGTGTGCCGCGCATGTCGCCGACCCTGCTCTCCAAGCGCCTCAAGGAACTCGAACAGGCCGGGATCGTGAGGCTCGAGCCAACTTCACAGCCCGGCACGTTCGACTACCGGCTGACGGAAGCGGGCGAGGATCTCCGCGGGGTGATCATGACACTCGGCTTCTGGGGCCAGCGCTGGGTCGAGAAGGAGCTTTCGCTCAGGAACCTCGATCCTTCGCTACTGATGTGGGACATGCGGCGGCACCTCGATCCGAAGCCACTGCCAAAGGCGCGGTGCACGATTCACTTTCTGTACCCCGATCTCCCGGAAAACCGCCGCTACTGGTGGCTGGTCGTTGACCGGGGCAACGTCGATCTGTGCAATTCCGACCCGGGCTTCGAGGTCGACCTCTATGTGACTGGCCAGCTCGAGGCGATGACGTCGATCTGGATGGGACTCTCAGACATGAAGACCGAGGTCAAAGCCGGCCGGCTCGAACTCAGTGGCAATCCGGCTGTTGCCCGGTCGATGCAGGCCTGGCTGGGATTATCGCCTTTTGCCACGGAAAGGAACCGGCGAGCAGCCGCCTGAAGCTTGTCAGGGAAAGGCGGCGCGGGTCAGGGCCGGCATTCGGGCGGCAAAGGTAAGGCCGCGGGCCACGAAGAAGATCGAGAGGGCCGCCCACAGGCCGTGATTACCGTAGGCGGGTTCCAGGAGCCACCATGCAGCCAGATAGATCGCCAGCGAGACGATCATCATATTGCGCATGTCGCGGGTGGCGAGGGCCCCGGTGAAGATGCCGTCGAACTGAAAGCACGCCGCGCCCAGCAGCGGTGTGACGGCCGCCCAGGGCAGATAGTGGCGGGCGGTTTCGCGTATCTCGGGGTTGACGGACATCAAGTCGATGAACCAGGGGCCGGCAAACCAGATCGCCACCATGCATAGTGCCCCGACCGTCATGGCCCAGACCGTTGTCAACCGGACCGCGGCATGGAAGCGCGGGCGGTTGCGGGCCCCGATCGACTGGCCGACCAGCGCCTCCGAGGCGTAGGCGAATCCGTCGATCAGAAAGGCGGCGACTTCGAAGAAGTTGAGCAGCACGGCGTTGGCGGCGACAATGACATCGCCCGAACGCGCGCCGCGCGAGGTGAACCAGGCAAAGGCGAAGACCAGGCAGAGGGTGCGGATCATGATGTCGCCATTGGCGCCGAGGGTGCGGGTGAGGCGCTCACGGTCGAACACCAGGCGCCGCGTGATCCTCGCACCGAGACCCCTCAGGCCATGGACCGCGAGGCCGCCGCCCAGCACAGCCGCGGAAATCTCGGCGATCAGAGCGGCCAGGCCGACGCCTTCGGATGTCATGCCGAGACCCAGCACGAACAGGGCGCTGAGGCTCATGTTCACGACATTGAGGAACACCTGGACCAGGAAGGCGGTGTTGGCGCGCGACTGGCCGATGAACCAGCCCATGAAGCAGAAATTGGCCAGTGCAAAGGGGGCCGAAAGGATGCGCCAGCGGAAATAGGTCTCGGCATGGTGGCGAACCTCGGCCGAGCCACCGATGAGATCGAAGGCCACCCGTTCGATCAGGGGACTGGCGGCAATCAGCACAAGACCGGTAACGCCGGCAATGAGCAGGGCGCGGAGCAAAACGGCCGCGAGTTCGGCCTCGTCGCCGGCACCGCTGGCCTGGGCGCTCAGCCCGCCGGTTGACAGCCGCAGAAAGCCAAAGCCCCAGAAGATGAACGAGAAGACCAGGGCGCCGACGGCGATTGCACCAATGTAATAGGGATCTGGCAACTGGCCGACGACAGCGGTGTTGACCACGCCAATCAGCGGTTCGGTCACGTTGGACAGCATGATCGGCACGGCGATCGCCAGCACCGAACGATGGCTGATTGGGGTTGTCAGAGGAAGGGCCATGGCTGGGCCGCGTTTGTCGGCCGCCGCGCCAATGGTCGTCAAGGGGACTTCGCAGCAGTCTTGCAGCGGACGCTTAGATTCATTCTAAATATTTGAAATGACGTGAATATTACCGGATTCACCCTTGACAGCGGCTGGCACATCAAATAGTTGACTAAATTAGTCGGCTTTAGAGTTCAGGATGAGTGCGCAGCGCGACAATTGTTTCGGGGACTTCCTTGACCGGCAGCCGGAGCGGCTGGTGGTGACCGGTTACCGCTGCTGCATGGCCGGATACGACTTCCTCGATGTCGCCTGCTGGGAAGCGGCGTGGGCCTCCTATATCGGCGAAGTCGGCGCCTAGCACGCCCGGCTGCTGATGGGCGAGCTGCAGTTCTGGGTCAGGACCCTGCGCCAGCAGACGGCGCGCAGTTTCAGTTACTTCCCGCAAGGGTGCCGGCATCTCTGCCATGACGAATGCATGGCGCTTTCCGCCCTTGCAGCGGCGCAGAGCAAGGACCTTCCGGCCGGCGAACTGGCCCTGCGCCAGCTGCTCGGCAATGATAGCGTGCGGGATCTGGCGCATGCCTGGGTCGCAACCGAGAGCTTTGCCCGCGCCCTGGCAGGCGCCGGGCAGCCGCTCTATCCGGTAACGGTAGCCGTCATCCAGTCCATCGTCCGGATGCAGAGCGAGTCGGCGCGGACCGGCAAGCGGCTCAACTGACCCCCGCGCCGGGCGTGAACGCTCACCGGCGATCCCCTATAAGGCGGGATCATGGACCAGTTGCCGTCCGGATTCGCAGCGTGGTTTGCCGCCCGCGGCTGGGCGCCGCGGCCCCACCAGCTCGCGGTGCTTTCGCATGTGCTGGCCGGCGACAGCGTGCTGCTCATCTCGCCGACTGGCGGCGGCAAGACGCTCGCCGGATTCCTGCCCAGCCTCATCGAGCTTGCCGCCGGCGGCCGCGGTGCAGGCATCCACACGCTCTATGTGTCGCCCCTCAAGGCGCTGGCCGTCGACATCGCCCGCAACCTCGAAGCCCCGGTCAGGGAAATGGGGCTGCCGGTCACCATCGAGACCCGTACCGGTGACACCCCCGCTGCCAAGCGCCGGCGGCAACGCGAGAAGCCGCCCGACATCCTGATCACCACGCCGGAACAGGTCTCGCTCATGGTGGCCGATGCGCATGCGGCGCATCTGTTGAGAGGCCTGCGGACCGTGATCCTCGACGAACTACATTCGCTGGTGACGTCGAAGCGCGGCGTGCTGCTGTCGCTGGCACTGACCCGTGTCACGTCCCATGCCCCCGGCGTGCGGCGCATCGGGCTTTCGGCGACGGTGGCCGATCCCGATGCGCTCAGGGCCTGGCTCGTTCCCACCGGTGCCGAGCCGGCGCCGCTGGTGTTGGGCCAGCCGGGGGCGGCGCCCCGCATCCGCATTCTGAAATCGGCGGAAAGAGTGCCGTGGGCGGGCCATTCGTCACGCTATGCCTTCGCCGAAATCTACGAAGAAATCCGGCAGGCGCGGATGACGCTGGTCTTCGTTAACACGCGCAGCCAGGCGGAGATGACGTTTCAGGGCCTGTGGGAGGCCAATGAAGACAACCTGCCGATCGCCCTGCATCACGGCTCGCTCGATGTCGCGCAACGGCGCAAGGTCGAAGCGGCGATGGCAGCTGGCAAGCTTCGCGCCGTGGTGGCAACCTCGACGCTCGATCTCGGCATCGACTGGGGTGACGTCGACCTCGTCATCCACATCGGGGCGCCGAAAGGCTCGAGCCGGCTCCTGCAGCGCATCGGCCGCTCCAACCACCGGCTCGATGTTCCCAGCGAAGCGCTGCTGGTGCCGTCGAACCGCTTCGAAGTCCTCGAATGCGAAGCTGCCCGCCAGGCCGCCCACGCCAATGCACAGGACACGGACTATCCATCTGTCCTGAAGTTCGACGTGCTGGCCCAGCATATCATGGGGCGCGCGGTGGCCTCGCCGTTCGAACCCGGCGCGCTCTACGCCGAGGTGCGGAGCGCCTGGACATACCGCCATCTGAGCCGCGCGGATTTTGACCGCACTGTCGACTTTGTGGCCACCGGCGGTTACGCGCTCAAGGCCTACGAGCGTTACGCCAAGCTGCGGCCTACCGGCGACGGCAGGCTCAGGCTGGCACATCCGCGGCTGGCACAACAGTACCGCCTCAACAGCGGCACCATCGTCGAGGAGGAAATGCTGAAAGTGCGGCTGGCCTCGGTGAAGAAGCGGCTGGGCAAGCGGGTGGTCACCGGCGGGCGGGTGCTCGGCGAAATGGAGGAGTGGTTCCTCAGTCAGCTTGCCTCCGGCGACACTTTCCTGTTCGCCGGCGAGGTCCTGCGTTTCGAAGGTCTCGACGAGTTCGGCGCACTGGTGACCCGCTCGAGCGCGACTACGCCCATGATTCCCTCCTACCAGGGCGGCAAGTTTCCCCTGTCGACCTACCTCGCCGAACGGGTGCGCGAGATGCTGGCCGATCCCCGGCAGTGGCGGATGCTGCCGCACCAGGTTGGCGCCTGGCTGGCAGCGCAACGGTGGAAGTCGATCATTCCGACGGCACGCCAGATGCTGGTTGAAACCTTTCCGCGCGCCAACAAGCACTACATGGTATGCTACCCCTTCGAGGGCCGGCTCGCGCACCAGACGCTCGGCATGCTGCTGACACGCCGGCTGGAACGCGCCGGGTTACATCCCCTGGGCTTTGTCGCCAGCGAATACGCGCTGGTGGTGTGGATGGTGCGGGATGTTTCGCTGATGATCGCGACGGGGCGGCTGCCCCTGGCGCGCCTCTTCGATGAAGACATGTTGGGCGACGATCTCGAAGCCTGGCTCGCCGAGTCGAGCCTGATGAAGCGCACGTTCCGCAATGCTGCGATCATCGCCGGGCTCATCGAACGGCGCTGGCCGGGCAAGGAAAAGACGCAGCGCCAGATGACGGTCAATTCCGATCTGATCTATGACGTGCTGCGCACGCACCAGCCCGATCACATCCTGTTGCGCGCCGCCTGGGACGACGCCGCGGAGGGGCTCATCGACGTGCACCGGCTGGGAGCACTGCTGAAACGCATCCGCGGTCAGCTCGTGCATCGCGCGCTCGATACGGTGTCGCCGCTGGCGGTTCCGGTGATGCTTGAGATCGGCCGCGAATCCGTTTACGGCGCGGCGGATGATGCCCTTCTCGCCGAGGCCGCGGATGAACACATCGACGAGGCCATGCGGCTTGTCTAGGGTAGCGCCGATCAGCCTGGCCGGGCTCGAGATGATCCCTGATCTCTCGGGCGGTCTCTTTGTGCCGGACTTCCGCAGCCTGCTGATTGCCGACCTGCACCTCGAAAAGGGATCGAGCCTGGCGCGGCGGGGCGTACACGTGCCACCCTATGACACGCTCGACACGCTCCTGCAGCTCGAAGCGGCACTTGCGGCGGTCAGGCCGGAGCGGCTCATTTTTCTCGGCGACAGTTTCCACGATGGCGAGGCGCGCGAGCGGATCGCGGCCATAGACCTGGAGCGGCTCAAGACGTTAACCGCAACGGTCGCCACCGTCTGGATCAGGGGCAACCACGACCCGAGTCCGCCGGAGGATCTCGGCGGCAGCATTTCCGATGCGGTGGTGCTGGGGCCGGTGACCTTGCGCCATGAGCCGTCGGCGCTGGCGCCGGATGAATGCGAGATTGCCGGCCACCTGCACCCGGCGGCAACCCTCGAACAGCGCGGCCACCGGATCCGCTGCAAGTGTTTCATCGGCGACGCGCGGCGCGTGATCATGCCGGCTTTTGGCAGCTACACGGGGGCGCTGTCGATTTCCGCCGAGCCCTTCCGGCGGCTGTTCAGTGAACGCTCCTACCATGTCTGGATGCTGGGTGGACGTGCGGTGCACAAGTTCCCGGGCCGACGCGTCAGATAGGCAACCCGTTGGCCGGCGCCAAGAGGTCCGACAGGATCAGGCGGGCGGAGTCGACTCCAGCCGTTGAATCAGTTCGTCCGTCACCTGCCCCGTGACCTTCATGCCGGACTGCAATTCGAAGAGCCGGATGGCATTTACGGTGCGCTGGCCGAGTTTGCCGTCGGGCGCACCGATATTGAAGCCATGCTTCAAGAGGAGTTCCTGGGCCTTGAGCACGGGATTGTCAGCAGGCGCCGGCGCCGGTGTGGCTTCCGGCTCCGCTGTGGCGGCGGCTTCGGGGGCCGCCGCATCCGGTGTCTGCCAGGCCTGGTCGCTCACCGCCACGACATTGGCCTCTTGCAAGGCCGGCTTGGCCGACCAGCTGGCAAGCTTCGCCTTGACCTCGTCGACGGTTGCGGGCGCCAGGGTCCGCTCGAGTTCGCCGGCCCGCTTGGCGGCGTCGGCATCGTCCTGGCGCGCTGCAAGGGAGTACCAGAGCAGAGCCTGTCCCAGGTCCTTCTTGACGCCCATGCCGCGCTCACAAAGGACTGCGAGATTGTACTGGCTGTCCTTCAATCCGTGTTCGGCGGCAGCGGCAAACCAGCGGGCCGCCTTGTCATAGTCCGGCGTGCCGGACTGAACCGAGGCATAGATCACCGCGACATTGTGCATGGCGCGAATGTTGCCATGCTCGGCTGCCCGCTCGTACCAGACGCGAGCGGTCGCCATGTCGAGCGGTACACCCTTGCCCCGTTCGAACAGCGTGGCGAGGCGGTATTGGGCTGGCGCGAGCCCGGCACTGGCCGCTTTCTGGTACCAGCGCGCCGCCTCGGTGAAGTCCTGCTGCACGGCGCGGCCATCAAGATAGCGGCTGGCGACGATGAATTGCGCCGCAGCATCGCCCCTGGCCGCAGCTTCGCGCAGCGATTGCGGCGTGATTTCCACACCGGGCATCTCACCCGCAGCGGCGGGGCGCGCCGTGCCCGGTTCAGCGACAATGGCATCAAGCGATGCGTCTGCCTTGCCCGGCGGGAGCGCTGCAGTCAGGATTTCATCGGTCAGCAACGCGCCGGATCTCTCGCCGTCGCTCTTGCCTGGGGCAGTCTCCGGAGGTGCCGGCTGATCGGTGGCGGCAGGCGTTTCAGTTGCATCAGCCGGCGCCTCGTCGGCGGCCTCGCCCTGCGGCGACGTGGTGGTGATGCCCGACTCACTCTGCAGCGATGGCGCTTCGCTCGCCGGGCGGCCGCCGGCGAGCTGCTTGAAGGTGATGGCAGCGACGGCAGCCAGCAGGACCAGTCCGGCGGCAATCAGGGGAATGCGGCGCGCGGCAGCTGAGCCCTTCGACGCACCGGGAGCCGGCAGGACCGGGTGGGCAACAGGTCCGGTCGGGGGCTCGACCGACTCCCTGGCCTTGCTGCCACGGCTGAACAGGCTGCGCCTTGTCTGGACTGCCATGTCGTCGCCGCGGCCACGCGCTGACTTGCCGTCGCTTGCCGGCGCGAAGACCGGGGGCTCCGGCAACGATGCCGCCGGCGGCAGCTTCGCTGCTCTGCGGAAGGGCACGGAGAACCGGAAGCGGCTCTTCTTCGCTTCCTCGGCGGCAGCGCTGGCAGCAGCTACGGCCACGCCCTGCTGGGCGGCGGCCTGGGCTGCCCGGCGCGCGGCGGCAATGAAATCGTCGACTGGCGGCGACTCGGGTACCGGCGGCTCAGCGGCAGCGATGGTGGGCCCAGCCTGTGGCGCGGTCGGCGGCACGCCAGGTGGAGGTGTCGGCGGCGCAGGAGCGAAATCATGCGGCACGCCGAACACATCCGGGCCGGAGCCACGCTGGCCGGCTGGCGGCTGCAACGTCGGCAGCTGCGGGAGCTCCGGCGTTTCCGGTACGAAATCCAGCGGGGCCTGATGGCTGGTGGCAGGTTCGGCGTTGCCGGCCGCGGCTGCCGGGACTTCCATCTCGGCAAGCCGGTTGACGATCTGCTCGAGGGTTTCGTGCAGGGCGATGAGAGTTTCCTGGTTGCGCTGATCGGCGGCCTCGGCAGAGGCGCGCACCGCGGCAAGCCCTTCCTCCAGGGCGCGCAGTTCCGGGGACGGGCCGGCTGGCTCGGTGCCTGCCGGTTGCGCCTGCAAGAACCGTTCGGCCAGGCGATTGACGGTATCTTCGGCGACTTCACGCGACTGGTTGCGGCTTTGTTCGATGCTCTCGAAGAGCTGGCTGATCGAGCGCTCGAGCGTGCCGATATGCGCGAACTGCTGCTCGGCGGCAGTAAGCCGTTCGGAGATGTTGATGATGTGCTGCTCGAAGATGCGCAGCGATTCGGAATCGCTGCCTTGCTGCGCCAGCGTGCTGAAGCGGCGGTCGAGATCGGCAATGCGCTGGTCGATGTCGCCGAGCTGGGTGCCGATGCCGGAGAAGTCGCGCGACTGGTCGATGCGCGCGGCCAGTTCGGCGAGGCGCCTGTCCATGTCGGCGAGGGGGCGCAGGTCGGGACCTTGGGCGACGCGCGCCGAGAGCTGTTCGATGGCGGTCTTGAGGGCGTGGAGATCGCGCTCCGAAGCGGCATCGGCACGCAGATCGTCAATGCGCTGATTGAGGCTTTCGACTTCGCCATGCAGCCTGGCGATCGCACTGTTGCCGTCGACCGCAAACTGGGCATCCTTGAGCAGGCTGTGGATGCGGCTTTCGACCTCCTCGAGCTCGGCCCGGGCGCCCTGCGCCGCCACGGTCTGGGCGCGCTGGATGGCGGTTTCGGAGGTCTGGTGGACCGATTCGATCCGCTCCGCGAGGCGCGCCAGCTGGGCTTCCACCTGCGGCGGCAGTTCCTTGTGCAAGGCGGCGCTGCTGTCGAGGCGGGCCGAGAGCTCGTTTACACGTGATTCAAGCGCGGCAAAGGACGGCGCGCTGCGGATGACGCTGTCATCAGTGGCCGCCGCGGCACGCTGGCCGAGCTGCGACAGCCGGTCCTGCATGGCGCTCAGATGTTCGCGGGTGCGCTTTTCGCTGACTTCGATATGGTCCACGATGCTGCGCAGTGCCTGCTCCAGGGCATGATAGCCGGGCACGTCTTCCGGCCGCTGCGGCTGCCAGACTTTCTGGCTCTCATTGAGCTGGCGGGTGATGGCGTTGAGCTTCTCGTTGACGGCGGCGAAGGCATCGAGGGCCTGGCGCTCACTGGCATCGAGGCGGCTGCTCAGGGCATCGAGTGTTGTGGCGCCGGCCGCCGCCTGCTGCTGCTGTTCGTAGACCGTGCCGGCAGCGGTCTCCTGCTCGCGCCGGGTCAGCCGTGCCAGCTGCTGCGCGAGGTCCTCGAGGCGAATCGATGTGTCGGGCGGCGTGCTCTGCAGGGCCGGGTGAGCCGCCGCGCCATGGCGTTCATGGCTTGAAACCGGTTCGGCCTGTTCCAGGATCACGCTGTTGAGCCATTCGCCCAGCGTCATGCCGGAGCGCCGGGCTGCGTATTTCGCCGCTTCGCGGGCCTCAGGCTCGATCCCTTTCACGCTCCACGGAATTCCCGGCTTCATCCAAGCCCTCGCAAGTTATGCCTTTTGCGCCAGCCAGATCGCACTCATTCGTGGAACCAGTTGACTCTTTGACGTTTTTTCCTGTGCAAAGTGGGATTGCTTTGGTAAATATTACGTTAAGTGTGCGTCCAGATTTGCGTCTGACGAGCCGAGAGAGCCTGAAGCACATTGTGTTGTCGACTGCCGATTCCCAGGTGTCAGGTCAGTGACGTTTGCCTCAATTTTGACCTTTACGACAGGGTAAGCAGTCTTTATGTGCAGTCGCACTCATCACACCTAGTGGAGTTACCCGAATGACTGAAACCACCGCCAAAGACAAACCCGGTCGGGACCGTACGTACTCGATCACCGAACTGTGCCGCGAGTTTGACGTGACGCCCCGGACCTTGCGGTTCTACGAGCAGAAGGGCCTGCTGGCGCCCAACCGGCGCGGCTGGACCCGCCTGTTCACCTATCGCGACCGAGCCCGCCTGCAGCTGATCCTGCGCGGCAAGAAGGTCGGCTTCTCGCTTGAAGAGATCAAGGAGATGCTCGATCTGTACAATCTCAAGGACGGCCAGCTCACGCAGCTGCGCGTCGCGTCGACGAAAATGCGCGAGCGCCTGGAAGCGCTCAGGAAGCAGCAGATCGAAATCCAGGATGCCATCGTCGATCTCGAGCGCACCATCGGCGTCGTCGACGGCATGCTCAAGGAACGCGAAGCGCAGGGCGCCAAGGTCGCCTGAGCGCGGCTTTCCTTCGGAAGACCGAAACGCGCCACGGGGTGCGTGGCGCGTTTGCATCCTTGTGAGATCGCGATCCGGGAGACCCCCGCTTGTCCGTCCTGAATGTGCCGAAACCGGCCTGGATGAGTGAGGAACTGGAACTCCTGCAAGACAGCGTCCGCAAGTTCCTCGCACGCGAGTGCGTTCCCTACTATGAAAGCTGGGAACGGCAGGGCATGGTCGACCGCGCGGTCTGGTCCAAGGCGGGTGCTGCCGGCCTGCTCTGTGCGTCGATTCCCGAAGCCTATGGCGGGGCCGGCGGCAGCTTTGCGCATGATGCGATCATCACCAAGGAAGTGAATCTGGCCGGAGTCGACGGCTTCGGCATGGGATTGCACAACGGCATCGTGGCGCCCTATGTGCTGCATTACGGGTCGGAGGAACAGAAGCGGGCCTGGCTGCCGAAGCTCGCCAGCGGCGAATATATCGGCGCCATCGCCATGACCGAGCCATCCGGCGGCTCCGACCTGCAGGCGGTCAGGACGCGCGCGCGGCGCGACGGCAACCACTTCATCATCAAGGGTGCCAAGACCTTCATCACCAATGGCCAGCTTGCCAACTTCATCATCGTGGTCGCCAAGACCGATCCCGACCAGGGCGCCAAGGGCATCACGCTGTTTGCGGTCGAGACCGACGGGCTCGAAGGCTTCCGGCGCGGGCGCAATCTCGACAAGATCGGACTCAAGGCCAATGACACGTCGGAGCTGTTCTTCGACGAGGTCCGGGTGCCGGCCACGGCCATGCTCGGAGCCGTCGAGGGCAAGGGCTTCGCGCAGCTCATGGAGCAGCTGCCGCAGGAGCGGCTGCTGATCGCGCTATACGCCCTGGGGCGGATCGAACGCGCCCTTGCCGTCACCCTCGACTATGTCAAGACCCGCCACGCCTTCGGGCAGCGGCTGATCGATTTCCAGAACACGCAGTTCGAACTTGCCGAATGCAAGACCGAAGCGACCATCGCCCGGGTCTTCGTCGAGACCCTGGTCGGCCAGCATCTGGCGGGCGGGCTCGACACGGCGACCGCTTCCATGGCGAAATACTGGCTCACCGATCTCCAGTGCAAGATCATCGACCGCTGCCTGCAGCTGCATGGCGGCTACGGCTACATGAATGAATACCCGATCGCCCGCATGTTCCGCGACGCGCGAGTCGAGCGGATCTATGGCGGGGCCAACGAGATCATGAAGGTCGTGATCGCACGGACATTGTGAAAACGATAGCTAATGCCAAGAGGATAAACGGAGATGCAATGACTTCAGGCTCCAACGGTGATCGCCAGTTCACTCACGATGAAGAGAATTTGCAGCAGCCTGCCATTCAGTGGCTGATCGATAATAAGGGCTACTTCGAAGTCTTTTGCGATCAGAATGCTCATGGAGAAAGGGTGGATAGCATCGGGTACTTGCAAAATCGTTTGCATCTCATCGAAGTCAAACCAAACCACCTGAAATTCAGAGTCTGGTATGATCCCAACAAGTGCAATTCAATCGAATCCAAGATATCGGGTAGTCTTCGTAATTTGTACGGCGCGGCCTCGCCTCACTGGCAGGCCATAAGAGCTAAATGGGACAAGAAGAGCAAACCAATCTTTGTTTTGTTATGCGGCAGTTATAGTGACAACAATCTCTCGGAGCTTCAGGCAATGCTTCAAGCTCGCGCTGATGAATGGTTCTTTGATTGGTCAATATGGCTCTGGAACGGTATCCAAATTATAGAAAAGGCATCAGGCAAATCACAACACGTGATTCAATTCGAGTTTTTGCCTGACATCGCAATTCCCATCCAAAAAGAATACACGCGCAGAAATCCCAAACAATCTCTCGAAGATATTCAGCATTTGGCCAATGCAACGGGAGTGGGTGCTTTGTTTGCCCATGCCATGGAAGAAGCAACGCGGCTTAATTTCAAGATCAAAACAGGCAACCCAACTGTAACGCTGTATAGTGGGAAGATTTCTGTCGCCAGCATTCGGCCTACCCAGCGTGCATGCCCAGATCGTTCAAAGGGGCTAAACATTGGGATAAATCATCTTGCTCTGAAGAATGCCGCTTTAGAACTGCCGGGAACACCAGCTCACAAGTCCGGATTCATGATGACAAATCGCTTCTGCGCTACTTCTGCCGAAATCACAGAACTGCTTGAGTTGCTAAAATGAATCAATCACTTTCATAGAGTGATGCATTCTTGAGTGTCATGTAGTGTATTTGTGAGGCTAACGAGATCATGAAGGTCGTGATCGCGCGGACATTGTAGATGGGCCGGCTTGGGCCTAAGAAAGCCCGATGCCCGACTGTTTCATCTATGACCATGTGCGGACCCCGCGCGGCCGCGGCAAGCCGGATGGCGCCCTGCACCGGGTCACGCCGGTCGAATTGGCGGCACAGACGCTTGCCGCCATCCGCGACCGCAACAGCCTCGACACGGCGCGCCTCGACGATGTGGTGCTGGGCTGTGTCGATCCCATCGGCGAGGCCGGCGGCAATATCGCCCGCGCTGCCGTGCTCAAGGCCGGCTATGCGCAAAGCGTCGCCGGTGTGCAGATCAACCGGTTCTGCGCGTCGGGGCTCGATGCCGTCAATTTCGCGGCCGCCCAGATCATGGCGGGGGCCCAGGACATGGCCATAGGCGGCGGTGTCGAGTCGATGAGCCGTATCGGCATCGGCGCGTCGGGGGGCGCCTGGCCCGCCGATCCGTCAGTCGCCATTGCCGCCTACTACCTGCCGCAGGGCATTTCTGCCGACCTCATCGCCACCCGCTACGGCTTCACGCGCGCGGATGTCGATGCCTACGGGGTCGAGAGCCAGCGCCGCGCCGCCCTGTCGTGGTCAAGCGGTCATTTCGCGCGCTCGGTCATTGCGGTCAAGGACGTCAACGGGCTTGCCATCCTGGACCGCGACGAACACCTCAGGCCCGACACCACGCTGCAGTCGCTCGGCGCGCTCAAGCCCGCCTTCGCCGAGATGGGCGCGACCTACGGCTTCGATGCGGTGGCAATCCAGCGCTATCCGGAAATCGAGGCGATCGTGCACGTGCATCACGCCGGCAACTCCTCCGGCATCGTCGACGGTGCGGCGGCGGTACTGCTCGGCCGCAAGCAGCGTGATCTGAAGCCGCGGGCCCGCATCCGCGCCTTCGCCACTATCGGCTCGGAGCCGGCGATCATGCTGACGGGGCCTGAAGAGGTGACGCGCAAGGTGCTCAAGCGGGCGCGGTTGGCGGCCTCTGACATCGATCTCTTCGAAATCAACGAGGCCTTCGCGGCGGTGGTGCTGCGGTATCAGCAGGCGCTCGACCTCGATCCGGCCAAAGTCAATGTGGCAGGCGGCGCCATTGCCATGGGCCATCCGCTCGGCGCCACGGGGGCGATGATCCTCGGCACGGTGCTTGACGAACTGGAACGCCGCGATCTGGCGACAGCGCTCGTGACCCTGTGCATCGGCGCCGGCATGGGCACCGCGACCATTATCGAGCGGGTCTAGGCGGATGCGCAATTTCACCTTCGAGACCGGTAGCGACGGAATCGCCCAGCTCACCTGGAACATGCCGGGCCGGTCGATGAATGTCATCGACCAGAGCGTGATGGATGATCTCGAAGTCTTCATCACGCAGCTTGCCGGCAATCCCGCCATCACCGGTGCCGTCATCACGTCCGGCAAGACGAGTTTCTCGGGCGGGGCGGACCTCGCCATGCTGGCTGACGTGGCGCGGGTCACGGCGGTGTCGCCGCAGGCCGAGAAGATTGCGGCGCGCGACAGCGTGGCGCGGCTTGGGGCGCTGTACCGCCGGCTCGAGACTGCAGGGAAGCCCGTCGCCTGCGCCATCAACGGAACCTGCCTCGGCGGCGCCTTCGAGCTGGCGCTCGCCTGCCACTACCGGGTTTGCAGCAGCGACGACACCGCGACGCTCGGCCTGCCGGAAGCGAAGGTGGGGCTGTTGCCCGGCGCCGGCGGCACGCAGCGCCTGCCGCGGCTCATCGGCGCTGAACCGGCACTGAAGCTCATGCTGCACGGCCGTCACATGACCCCGGCCGAGGCGCTGCAACTCGGCGCGGTGCACCGGCTGGTGGCGGCGGGCGAAGTGGTGACGGCGGCGCGGGTGTGGCTGCGCGAGAGCGCCCGGACGGTGCAGCCGTGGGATGAGAAGGGGTACAAGGTTCCGGGCGGGGAGCCGTCGTCACCTCAAGGCATGATGATGTGGACGGCAGCCAATGCCCTCTATCGCAAGGAGACATTCGACAACTACGATGCCCAGCGCGCCATCATGGCCTGCGTCTATGAAGGCCTGTCGGTGCGCTCCTTCGAGGCAGCGCTTGCCATCGAGCGCGACTATTTCGCGAAACTCATGTTCGGCCGCCAGTCCAAGGTGATGATCCGCTCGCTGTTTCATTCGCGGCAAGCACTTTCCAAGGGGGCGCGGCGGCCGAAGGACGTGGCTCCGGCAAAGGCCGGCCGGATTGGCATCGTGGGAGCGGGCTTCATGGGTTCGGGCATCGCCCATGTCTCGGCGAAGGCCGGCCTGGCGGTCACGCTGATCGATCGCGATCAGGAGAGTGCCGAAAGGGGCCGGCAGCACACGGCGAAGCTCTATGACCAGGACATTGCCCGCGGCCGTGCCACGGAAGCGGAGAAGGCGGCGGTGCTCGCGCGTATTACCGCCACCGCCGACTACGCCGCACTCGCAGCCTGCGATCTCGTCATCGAGGCCGTCTTCGAGAATCGCGCGCTCAAGGCGGAGGTCTGGGCAAAGATCGATGCCGCGATGGCGGACACGGGCTTGCGCGCGTCAAACACATCGACGCTGCCGATCACCAGCCTGGCGGCACATGTCAGGGATCCCGGCAATTTCGTCGGCATCCATTTCTTCTCGCCTGTCGACAAGATGCAGCTCGTCGAGATCATCAGGGGCAAGGCGACGTCGCCCCAGGCGCTGGCCCGGGCGCTCGACTATGTGCAGCAGATCCGCAAGACGCCAATCGTCGTCAACGATGCCCGCGGCTTCTTCACTTCGCGCGTTGTCACGGCCCATATCGCCGAAGGCCATCACATGCTGGAGGAGGGCGTGCCGCCGGTCATTATCGAGCATGCCGGCAAACAGGCCGGCATGCCGGTCGGGCCGCTGGCGCTCGCCGACGAGATTGCCCTCGACCTGCAATGGAAGATCATGCAGGCGGCGCGGGCCGATCTCGGCGCGGCCTATGCGGAGGGGCCGATCGACCGCATCCTCGAAGAGATGGTGGTGAAGCGCGAGCGCTTCGGCCGCAAGAACGGCAAGGGCTATTACGATTACCCGCCGGGTGAAAGTAAACGCCTGTGGCCCGGCATCGCCGAGGTGGTGGCACTCAAGCCGGCGGCGGCATTCTCTTTTGCCGAGGTCAAGGAGCGCCTCCTGCTCATCCAGGCGCTCGAGACGGCACGCTGCCTTGCCGAACAGGTGCTGACCGATGTCCGCGAGGCCGATGTCGGGGCCATTCTCGGATTCGGCTTCGCGCCGTTTACCGGCGGGCCACTGTCCTACATCGACACGATGGGGGCCGGCACCTTCGTTGCGAAGTGCCGCGGCTATGCCAAACGATACGGCAAGCGTTACGCGCCACCGAAGCTCCTGGTCGAGATGGCGGAGAAACACGAGACTTTCTATGACCGTTTTGCCGCCTGAGGGGCTCGGCTTCTGCGGCGGCCGCCATGACCGCGCCGCCAACAGCCGCGGTGACGAAGCCTTCATTGCCGCAAGGCGGGCGGACCCGTCATCGCGGCTCATCCGCTTTCACGGCGATCGCCTGCGCGTCGCCGGCGGGCGGCCGCAGTTCGAGCCCGTGCCGGCCGAAGGCGACGTGATCTTCCTCGGAATCGGGGAGGACGGCATTGCCTATTTTGCGGCCGAAGCGCCGGAGCCGTTCCCGCAATCGCTCGATCTGCGCAGTATCGCGGTGGATGCAGCCGTCGGCATTGCCGATCAGGCGCTGCTCGCCCAGGCGCGCGCCCTTTTGACCTGGCATACGTGGCGGCGTTTCTGCTCCAATTGTGGCGCAGGCCTGGTCAGCACGGATGCCGGCTATCGCCGCCACTGTCCCTCCTGCGGGATGGATCATTTCCCGCGCACCGATCCGGTGATCATCATGGTGGTGCGCTCGAAGCGCGGCCTGCTCCTGGGACGGCAAAGCTTCTGGAAGCCCGGCATGTACTCGGCGCTGGCCGGCTTCATGGAGCCGGGCGAGACCATCGAGGAAGCCGCCAGACGCGAGATCTTCGAAGAGTCGGGCATCCGGGTCGGTACCGTGAGCTATGTGGCAAGCCAGCCCTGGCCGTTTCCGTCGAGCCTGATGATCGGCCTTATCGGCGAGGCCATCACCGAGGATATCCAAATCGACAGCAGGGAACTCGAGGATGCCCGCTGGTTCACGCGGGACGAGCTTCTGGCCATGCGGGCGGGCAGCCACCCGGAAGGCCTGTGTTTTCCGGTCCGCATGGCGATTGCCCACCACCTGGTGCTGGCGGCACTGCAAGCGTGACGGCGCCGCAGCCGCGTCCTCCTCCCGTCCTGCAGCCGGGAGAAAGCCGATGTTGAGTCGCCTCCGCCCCCTCCGGCGTTCGCGCTGCTCGGGCCACCTCTCCCGAAATGGGAGGATGCACCGTGATCCGTCCCTCCCCCGCGATGCGCGCGGGGAGGGTGCCGCGCGCCGGCGCGGCGGGTGGGGGGCAGACACAAGCCTCAGAG
>CAZIXE010000073.1:0-18107 GCA_964543235.1 uncultured Rhizobiaceae bacterium
TCCGGATTCCAACACGTTGTCCAGATACAAGGGTGCCCGAAGGGCGGGTGAGGGCATTTTGGAGTCGCAAAGCCAGATGAGGGCTTGATTCATCAACAGATCAAAGCATTCTCCGCTCATGGCCTATCTCACGGCGAAAGCACGAACGCGCGCCCGGCAACTGCGGAAGAATGAGGTCTCTGCCGAGCAGCGCCTGTGGGAGGCACTGCGCAACCGGCGGCTCGGCGGCTTCAAATTCGTCCGGCAATTTCCCCTTGGACCCTACTTCGCCGACTTCGCCTGCCGTGCGCACAAGCTCGTCATCGAGGTCGATGGCGCCACCCACGCGAGCGACGAAGCGATCCGCCATGATGCGCGGCGCGCGGAATTTCTCGCGGCGGAAGGCTATCGCGTCCTGCGCTTCCACAACGACGACATCGACCGGCACCTTGATGACGTGCGCGGCGCCATCATCGCGGCTTTGAACGAGACTGGGTGAATGCCCGCGCCCGGCGCTTGGCTGAAATCGGCCCTCATCCGGCGCTGCGCGCCACCTTCTCCCACCTCCGGCGGGAGAAGGGAGACTTGGGACTTCTCCCCTCTCCCGTCCTGACGATTTGGCGTCCCCCATCCCGAAGACTTGCCTTCTCCCGTTCGCGTTTCAGCGAATGGGAGAAGGTGCCCGAAGGGCGGATGAGGGCCCTTTTGGGCCGAAGGGCGGATGAGGGCCCCCTGGACCTACGAGCAAAATCCTCCTTGACAGTTTATTCCCATGCTGTATGTTCCTTGTTTGTTCACTCTTCAGGGACACAGCATGGACTGGGAACTGGCCATCGAACGCAACCGCACAGCACTGCTGGGGATCGTCGCCACCCTCTTTTCCCTGCTCGGGCTCGCGGACGGCGGCACGCTCTCGCACCTGTCGCGCGCCCTTCACCGCGCGGCGCTGCGTGTGCTCCTTCCTGCCGAATCCGCTGTCCGGCGCCTCATCGTCATCGCCGCGAAGGACCTGGTGGTAAAGCTCCGTCCTGCCCGCCCGCTGCCGCCGGGGCGCGTCGTCGCCAAAGGCGAGGCGAGGCCTCCCGCCTTCCCGCTCCTCGACCCGCGCCGGCGCTTCAGCGCCCGCCCCCGCGGCGCCGCTCCCCGCGCCATTCCCCGCATCCATGTCTTCACCCCCGATCCGCGCATTGCCGCCCTGTGGCGGCAGCCCGCACCTCACCCCGCCGCGCCGGTCGAGGCCCGGATCGATGCGGCTAGGCTCAGCCGCCGGCTCCAGGCCCTGAAGAGCGCCCTCGACGACCTGCCGCGCCAGGCCAGGCGGCTGGCCCGCTGGCGGGCGCGCCAGCAGCGCAAGCCGGGACCGGTCCGGCTGTCGCCGCTCCGCCGCGGTCCGCCGCCGGGCCACCGCCGCACATCCGTTTACGACGTCGATGCGGTCCTGCGCGAATGCCATGGCCTCGCCTTCGATGCGCTCCGGCCCGACACGTCCTGAGGAATTTCGGTCACCGGAATCTCATCGTATTGAGCCGTCTTCCCAGCCAGGCGGCGCGCAGTGGCGAGGGCGCTCCTGCGTCAGTCGATGTCGCCCGGATGAGGCGCGCCGCGATGCGCCGCGATCATCCGCAGGCGCTCCATCTCCCAGATCGGGTCGGCCGTGAGCGGCAGCCGCATGACGAAATAGAGATCGCCGCGGGTGAGCCCGATGTCCTTGAGCTCGTGATCGTTGAGATCCTGGAGTTTTCGCAGGGACCGGCGGTTGATCCAGTTGCGCACGACTTGCCGAAGGCTCGTCCAGGCAAAGGTGCGGGCCCGAAACTGTGATTCCTTGTAGACATAGTCGCGCATGGCGAAACTCCTTAATTTGTATTAATTGTACCCCTCGGCAACTCCTTTCAGTCTTGTCTTGGGGTGCAATATCGTATAATGTTCACCTCATGTTTCGGTCAATGGCAATATTGTACTCATGACAATTTGGACTCCAAAACTCCAGGAAGGCCAACCACTCTATCTTGCCATCGCCGATGCCTTGGCCGCCGACATCGCCGCCGGTGTGCTCAGGCCCGGTCAGAAACTGCCGCCCCAGCGCGAACTCGCCTGGCAGCTCAAGGTGACCCTCGGCACCGTCACCCGCGCTTACCGCGAGGCGGAGATTCGTGGCCTTCTTGCCGGTGAAGTCGGGCGTGGCAGCTTCGTCAGGGAGCGTTCTAGCACGGCAGCCGGACTGGATTTGTCAGCAGTGACGTCAGCAGTCGCCGACCTGAGCCAGGCCGTGCCGCCGCCGGTCTTTTCCGCAAGCGAGTTCGATGCCGCCCTCGAGCACGTCATGCGCCAGCCGGGCCGGCTGGGGCTTCTCGACTACATGGAACCGGAAGGCCATCTCCTGCACCGCGCCATGGGCGCCCGCTGGCTGCAGAAGAGCGGCATCAGGGTGTCGGAGGCCGAAGTCATCGTCACCGCTGGCGCGCATATGGGCCTGATTGCCTGTCTCTCGACCCTGCTCGAGCCGGGTGAAGCGCTGCTGGCCGAGAATCTCAACTATCCCTCGCTGAAGCCGACGGCCAAAGGCCTCGGTCTTACCGTCGTACCCCTCGATATCGATGACGGCGGTCTCGTCGTCGACTCGCTGGAACAGGCCGCCCGCCTCGGCGAATCGAAGTGTCTCTACATCGTGCCGACCCTGCACAACCCGACCACCAGCACACTGTCGCGCCAACGCCGCGAGGCCATTGTCAGCATCGCCCGGCGCTACAACCTGACCATCATCGAGGATGACATCTTCCGCCTGCTCGATGACCGCCTTCAGCCGCCGACTCTCTATGAATTGGCACCCGAGCGCACCTACCATATCACCAGCATTTCCAAGACCCTGGCGCCCGGCCTGCGGATCGGCTTCGTCGCGGCGCCGCCGGGACGCGCCGATCTCTTCCGCATCCAGCAGCGCGTCGCCAGCGGCCGTGCCATCGGCCTTACCGCCGAGGTCGCCCGCTACTGGATGGAGACCGACATCGCCGGCCATCTGCTCCGGCGTATCGTCACCGAATTCGGCATCCGGCGTGCCATCTTTCAGGAAACCTTCCGCGATATGCCCCACCGCTGCGAGCCGGGCGCGCCCTATGCCTGGCTGCCATTGCCGCCCCAATGGAATGCCGGCCGCTTTGCCACCGCGCTGCGCGCCCGCAACGTCAAAGTGACGCCAGGCTCCGCCTTCGCCCTCGGCAACCGCGCCCGTGATCGCGCCGTCCGCATCTGCTTTGGCAGTCCCCATTCCCGCGATGAACTTCGCCGCGCCTTTGCCGAGATCAGGGCGCTGAGCGAAACCCTGCCGCATGACGAGTTCACGCCCGTGGCCTGAAACGGCCTGCAGGATTCATCACGGAATCTGATAGGAACCCCGCAAATCTTTGACTTGCCCGGATTCGGGGGCCCGCCTACATGCTGTCGGCTGAGGCAACAAGGATCGGCACTTGAGCGGACCCACACCTGATTCCCCGGAAGCGCGCGCCCCCATCGAGAGCCGCGCCCAATTGATTGAATACTTCGCCGATGGCGCCAAACCGGCATCCGCTTGGCGGATCGGCACCGAACACGAGAAGTTTCCCTTCCTCACCGACACGCTGGGGCCGGTGCCCTATGACGGCGAGCGCTCCATCCGCGCCCTGCTCGAGGGCCTGCGTGCCCGTTTCGGCTGGCAGGGTGTCTATGAGGGCGATAACATCATTGCGCTTGCCGATCCCAAGGGATTGGGCTCGATCACGCTCGAGCCCGGCGGCCAGTTCGAACTCTCCGGTGCCCCCCTCGCGCGTATTCACGACACCTGCGAGGAGGTAAACGAACATCTGAGCCAGGTGCGCGAGGTCGGTGACCGCCTCGGCATCGGCTTCCTCGGACTGGGCGCCTCGCCGGTGTGGACGCGCGCTGCAACGCCGGTCATGCCCAAGGGCCGCTACCGCATCATGTCGGCCTATATGGACAAGGTCGGTACACTCGGCCGTGACATGATGTTCCGCACCTGCACCGTGCAGGTGAACCTCGATTACGGTTCGGAAGCCGACATGGTGCAGAAGCTCAGGGTATCACTGGCCTTGCAACCCGTTGCGACCGCCCTCTTCGCCAACTCGCCGTTCCTCGAAGGCAGGCCCAATGGCTACAAGTCCTACCGCTCGGCCGTCTGGCTCGACACCGATAACGACCGCGCCGGCATGCTGCCTTTCGTCTTCGAGGACGGCATGGGCTATGAGCGCTATCTCGACTACGCCCTCGATGTGCCGATGTATTTCGTCTACCGCGACGGCGTCTATCACGATGTCGCAGGCCAGAGCTTCCGTGCCTTTCTTGCCGGCAAGCTGCCGCAGCTTCCCGGCTGGCGGCCGACCATGAAGGATTTTGCCGATCATCTGACCACCATCTTTCCTGAAGTCAGGCTGAAACGGTACCTCGAGATGCGCGGTGCCGATTCCGGCCCCTGGCGCAGGCTCTGCGCCCTGCCCGCCTTCTGGGTGGGCCTGCTCTATCATCAGGCCTCCCTCGATCAGGCCTGGCAGATGGTCAGGGACTGGACGGCGGCCGAACGCCAGGCGCTGCGCGAGGCAGTGCCGAAGCAGGGTCTTGCGGCGACGCTCCGGGGGCGGGCGGTCTGCGACATTGCCCGTGAGGTGCTGAGGCTCTCGCGCCAGGGTCTTGAGGCCCGCGCCCTCACCGGCTGCAAGGGCCGCACTGAAGCCGGTTTCCTCGACGTGCTGGACGAGATCGTCGAGTCCGGCCGCACCCCCGCCGAAGAACTGCTGGCCCTCTATCACGGCGCCTGGAAGGGCGACATCAGCCGCGTCTTCCGCGACTTCGCGTTCTGATCAGGCAGTGATGACCGGCAGACCGGTCGACGCGGCCGCGGCAAGCAGCTCTCGGTCCTTGCTGGCGAGCGGCAGGCTGAGCCGCTGTGCGAGCTCGACATAGGCTGCGTCATAGGCGGTCAGTTTCAGCGCGCGGGCCAGTGCCAGCGTCGCAGCCCAGGCCCGTGCCGCCGTTTCAGCATCGGTTCTGATGGGGAGTTGGCCGAGCAGGGCCAGTTTTGCTGTTGTCATGTTTTGGGCAATGCGGCCCCGGCGTTCCGCCTGCCAAAGGACATTGGCGACCTCAAGGTGCCACTGCGTTGGAACATGGCCGCCGTGTCTACTGACCTGATCCAGGATCAGATCGCCGCTTGGCGTGGCTTCGTCTTCGAAACACCAGCCGACGGCGATCGATGCGTCGATCACCAGCGCGCTCACCGGCGCCCCTCATCCCGCAGGTCGCGCCAGTCCAACTTGCCGAGCCGCGCCGTCTTGCGAAGCTCCTTGAGATGTCGCACCACCGACTCGCGCTGCTGCACCTCGGCCTGGGGCTCGGCGATGATACGGGCAACAGCCTTGCCGTGCCGCGTGATGACTATCTCTTCCCCGGCCGCCACGCGATCAAGCAGTGAAGACAGATGTGTCTTGGCCTCGAAGGCGCCAACCTTGATCATCGAGGTGATCCAGTTTTTCAAACTGGTTGATAATTTAGGACAGAGTCCAAAGAACCGCAAGCTCTCGATAACCCGGACGAAACAGGTTGAGCCGCTCCGGAGGAACTACACGCCGATAATTGCGGTGGCTGAACAGGCGGCGTCGGCCCTGTTCGCCGGCTTTGTTTCCGGATGGGATGCCTGATCCCGGGCAGCTGCGTCAGCTGCGTTGCAATTGCCACTTTTACTCCGCTGCCATCAGCGCCGGCTGCAACTGCCCGAGGCTTTCACTGACGTGCCGCGCCAGCGCCTCGACGGCCGAACTCGGCCGCCCGGCCCGGCGCAGGAGCCCGATGTCGAAGGAGCCGATGGTCGGAAATCCGTCGCGCTCTGTCAGCTGCCGCATGCCTGGCCGCAGGCACAGTTCCGGCACCGCGCCCACCGCCAGGCCGGTCATCACCGCGGCATTGAGCGCATTCGAATTCGAGCTTGAATAGGCAATCCGGAACTTGCGGTTGGCCGCTTCGAGCGAGGCCAGCGCCATCCGGCGCCATTCGCATTCCGGCATGGCCACCGGCAGCACCTCGAGCAGGTGCACGCTGTGCCGGGTCGAGGTGACCCACACCAGGGGCTCGCTCCGCACCACTTCGTTGGAGACAACGTCGCAACCGCAAGTGGCCAGGGCCAGATCGATCTCGCCGCGCTTCACCCGCTCGGCCAGCACGCTGCTGTTCAGGCACTCGACATCGACGGTCACCAGCGGATGGGTGCGCGAAAACCGCGCCAGGATTTCCGGCAGGAACCGGTCGGCGTAGTCATCGGGGGTGCCGAACCTGACCTTGCCGGTGAGCTCGGGCTTGGTGAAGGTCGATACCGCCTCGTCATTGATGGCGACGATCCGCCTGGCATACTCGATGAGCCGCTCGCCATCCGCTGTGAACCGGCTGCTGCGGCCGTCCCGCGCAAACAGGGGCCGGCCGAGCAGCTCTTCAAGCCGCTTCATCTGCATCGAAACCGCCGACTGCGTCTTGTTCACCTGTTCGGCCGCCCGGGTGAAGTTGCCGGTGTCGGCGATGGCCAGGAAGGTCTTCAAGAGATCGACATCAAGATTGGGGATCATGGGCGAATTCCATCATCACGTTCTGTGATGGATACCATAAGACATATTCGTTGGATTTATCAATCGGAATCAGCGAGGGTATGTTCATCACATCAGTGATTTCCATCCGGTTTCGGGTGGCCCAGCGCGAGAGGAATGGGTCTTCTCGCGGACAGGAGGATCGTGTCATGAGAGATTATGCATTGAGCCGTGCCGTAGCCCTTGGCGAAGACCGGGGCCAGTCGATTGTCGGGCGTTTTCTCAGGAACTGGAAGGCCCGCCGCCGGGTGACCGCCCTTGAGGAGTATGACGACCATATCCTGCGCGATATCGGCGTCACCCGTGAGGATGTCCGCTGGGCGTCAAACCTGCCGCTCACCGTCAACGCCGCCTTGGCGCTCGAGCAGCGCGCATTCAAGCGCCGGAGGATTCAGTTTGAAGGCTGACCCTCACCGCCGCCTGAGCGACGCCTCGACTGAATTCAAGAGGTCGTCCGCCGCACTCCCGCCCGCCCGGGTCGTGGTGCGGCGGCGGCCGAGCATCTCATCCAGCGTCTCCCGCCCGCGCCGCGCGGCCTCTTCCTGGGCTTGAGGCGAGAGTCGTCCCGCACCGCCGCCAGCGCCTCCCCCGAAAATATCCCGCAAGATGTCTTCAATTCCCGGCGGAACGCCCTGGCCCTTGGGGGCCGCCACCACCTTGCCGTTGCCGCCCAGAATCTCTTTGAGCAGGTCTTCCAGACCGCCCGGCGCCTGACCGCCCTGCGGTGCCGGTGACGCCTGCGGCTGAGACCGCCCGCCCGTCAGGACCTCGCCGAGAATATCGCCGAGCCCGCCACTGCCGGAGCTGCGCCCGCCGCCACCGAGAATGTCCCCGAGAATGTCGCCAAGCCCGCCATCTTGTGTCTCCCCCGCTGCCTTCCGGCCACCGAACATCTGCTTGGCGAGCGCCCCCATCACCATGGTGGCGATCACCGGCAACATCTTCTTGAGGATGGCGCTGCCCACCCCGGACAGTTCGCCGGCCTTCATGGCCACGCCGCGGCTCACATCCTTGGACCCGAACACATGGCCCAGAATGGCGTTGCCGTCATCGACAGCCGCCTCGTACTGCGTGGCGGCAGCATCGTCGAGATAGCGGCGGTGATTGCCTCCGAGCAGCGCACCGAGCAGATCGGCAAGCCCGCCACCTGAACCGGCATTGCGGCTGAGGCCCGCTGCCACGACCGGCGCCAACGCCTCGACGGCAGCCCGCGTCTGGGTGGGGCTGAGCCCGAATTGCTGGCCGAGATTTTCCAGTCCGCGCCCGCCCTGTGACTGGGCCAGAATGTCTGTGAGATCCATGTTGCTGCTCCCGGTTGAACTTAACGCCCGCTCAGTATGTCTTGGAAAATGCTTTCGAGCGACGGCCGCCGCGTTCGCCGTGTCGTGGTCTTGCGCCGCTTGCGCCGGTAGCTCGAATAGCCTGTGTAACGCCGCCGCCGTCGCTTGGGCGCGAACTGGCGCGAGACTTCCCTGACCGCCCCCTCGACGACTGCCTTGACGAGCGTGCCGAGCAGCCCGCCGCTGCTGTCGCTGTCGCTGCCGCTGCCGAGGAACGCTTGGCCGCCCGCCCCATTGGCCCGGGCCAGCGCCGCCAGCACGCTGGCCGCTGCCAGCGGCATCAGCTTGCCCACTTGCGTCTTGGTGAGTCCCGTGAGGGCGACGCCGGCAGCGGTGGCCCTGGCCTGCGTCCCATAGAGATCCTTGAGAATCGCCCTGCCGTCAGCCGTGACCTCCTTGTCGGTCATGAGCGCGGGTTCGTCGAGGAACAGATCGCCGTTGCCGTCTTCGAGCAGGTCAAGGAGCGCCTCGAATGCTGCCTCGTCCTGCACTCGCTCCTTGAGCTTTTCGGCAATCGCCGGCGTCAGTGCAGCAAGCGCCGGCCGCGCCTTGTCGGCCTCAACACCGGCGGCTGCGCCCGCGTTGGCGATGAAGCTGCCGTCATGTGCTGCCGCCAGAATTGCCATCAGGCCCATCGCTCAGGTCCTCCTCGCCTTGAGGTTGCCGGCAATCCTATAGGCACACGCCGTCGAGGCAACCCCGAAGATGACCGAGCCGATCGCCGTACCCACCAGCACGCCCTCGGGACCGCCGGCGATGGCGCCGTAATAGGCGAAGGGAATCGTGCCCAGTGTCGCCTTTCCCCAGTTGAAGGCGGTCGAGAGGTTTGGCCGGCCGAGATTGTTGAAAGCCGCGCTGGCGACGAACTGCGCGCCCGTGAAGGCCCAGCTTGCGCCGATGAAGGTGCAGAAGAACACCACGATGTCGACCGTCCGCCCCGCGGCCCGGAACAGTTCGGCGATTTCGTGGCGGAACAGGAACAGCAGCAGTGACGTGAGGAGCGCGTAAACTGCCGACACCAACAACCCGTCACTGAGCGCCCGCCGCACCCGGGCGAACTGACCCGCTCCGAAATTCTGGCCGATGATCGGCCCCACCGCCCCTGAGAGCGAGAAGATGATACCGAACGCTACCGGAATGATCCGGCTGATGATCGCCGCAGCCGCCACCGCCTCGTCGCCGAACGGTGCCACCGCCCGTGTGATGTAGGCGTTGGCGAAGGGGGTCGCGAGTTGCGTCAGCATCGCCGGGATGGCGATGTGGTTGATGGCCGGCAAGTCGCGGCGGAAGCCGCCCCAGCGGATCGGCACCAGGAAATCGTGGACGCCCTTTACCCCGTGCAGCCCGACCGCGAAGGACGCCGTGTAGGCGAGCACATTGGCCGCTGCGGCGCCCTGGATGCCCCAGCCGAAGCCGAAGATGAAGATGGGGTCGGCGATGGCCGTCACGATCGCCGAGACCAGCGTCACATACATGGCCCGCCGCGGATCGCCGAGGCCGCGCAGGATGAAAGCGCAGCACACCGCCCCGGCCAGCATCACGAAGCCCGGCATCAGCGTCCAGATGAACAGCCGCGCCAGTCTGAAGGCTTCGCCTTCGGCGCCCAGCAGCTTGAGCAGCCAGCCGATGCTGAGACCGAACACCAGTGTCACCGTGGCCGAGACGGCAAGCGAATACGCCAGGGCGCTGCTGGCATATTCCCTTGCCCGTTCGCTCCGGCCCGCCCCCAGTTCGCGCGCCGTCAGCGCCGCCGCAGCGATGCCGGTGCCGATGCTGAGCGACAGATTGGCGAAGGCGAGCGTGCCCGCATAGCCGATGGCCGCCGTCACCTCGGTCTGGTTGAGCAGCGACAGGAAGAACAGGTCGGCAAGGTCGACGAGGAACATTGCCATGAGGCCGATCGCGCCAGTGAGCGTCATCACCGCCACATGGCGGATCACCGGTCCGGTGATGAAGGGCGCCTGCCGGCTGCTGGCGCCGGCCGCGGCGGCTGGCGGACCGGCGCCGTTCATGACGGCCCGGCCGGCAGATCGCGCGCCACGGCCTCGGCCCTGAGCTTTTCGAATGACACGAACTGGCTGGCATCCAGCCCGGCCAGGCGCGCCCCTTCGACGTTCGACTTCTTGTCGTCGATGAACCAGGCTTCGCTTGGAGCCGCCCCCAGCCGTTGCAGCAGCAATTCGAAGCTTCGCGGATCCGGCTTCTTGGTGCCGAACTCGAACGAGCAGAAGGTGCGCTCTCCGAAGATGCCATGCGCCTCGGGAAACAATTCGGGCAGCGCCGGCTTCAGCAGCGGGCCGTTGTTGGTGTAGATCAGCGTTTCGTGGGTGCAAGAGATCGCCGCAGCGAGATCGAGCACCTCCCGCCACGGCTCCATCGCAACCCGCCGCGCCGCGATCCACTCCTCTTGCGAAATCCTGTAGCCGAGTCTTTCCCCGAAACCTGCGAGATAGGCCTCGACTGTGGGATACGCACCGGAATCGGCGGCATCCTCGAAACCCGAATCCCAGATCGCCGCGCGGATGTCGCGCGGCGTCTTGCCCGACAGCCGCGACAATGCCCTGAGCCGCTTGCCCAGGTCATAGTGGCAGAGCACGTCGTCCATGTCGAAGATCACGAAGCGCAAGGCCATCGGCTGAGGCCGCCGCTCAGGCCACCGTACCGCCCACCGTGATGCGGTCGAGCCTGAGCGTCGGCTGCCCGACTCCCACGGGCACCCCCTGGCCCTGCTTGCCGCATGTGCCGATGCCGGTGTCGAGCGCCATGTCGTTGCCGACCATCGCAATACGGGTCAGCGCATCGGCACCCGATCCGATGATCGTGGCACCCTTGACCGGCGCCGTAACCTTGCCGTCCTCGATGAGATAGGCCTCGGTGCAGGAGAACACGAACTTGCCGGACGTGATATCGACCTGGCCGCCGCCGAAGGAAACGGCATGCAGGCCGCGCTTGATTGATGCGAGAATCTCGCGGGGGTCCTTGTCGCCCGACAGCATGTAGGTGTTGGTCATGCGCGGCATCGGGATATGGGCATAGGATTGTCGCCGCCCGTTACCCGTGGGCTTTGCCCCCATCAGCCGTGCATTGAGCCGATCCTGCATGTAACCGACCAGGATGCCGTCCTCGATCAGCGTCGTGCACTGCGATGGCGTACCCTCGTCATCGATGCTGAGCGAGCCGCGCCGCTCCGGCAATGTGCCGTCGTCGACGACCGTGACGCCCGGCGCCGCGATGCGCTGGCCCATGAGCCCCGCGAAGGCGGAAGTCCCCTTGCGGTTGAAGTCGCCTTCGAGCCCGTGGCCGATTGCTTCGTGCAAAAGGATTCCGGGCCAGCCTGGTCCCAGAAGGACGTCCATCTCGCCGGCCGGTGCAGGTCTCGCTTCGAGCGCCACCAGGCTCTGCCTGAGCGCCTCCTTGACCGCGTCCTGCCAGACCTCGTCGCGGACATATTCCAGGACCGCGCCACGGCCTCCGAGCCCGTGTGAACCGGTGCCCTGCTGCTTGCCGTCGTCCGTCACGATGGACACATTGAACCTCACCAGCGGCCTGATATCGCGATAGGTCTGCCCGTCGCTTCGGATGATTTCGACGGCCTGCCAGTCGCCGGCGATTGATACCGACACCTGCTTGACCCTCGGATCGAGACTGCGGGCCAGCGCGTCGGCCCGCTCCAGGAGCTTGACCTTCTCGGCAAAGGCGATAGCCCCGGTGGGGTTTGCTGTGCCATAGAGCTGCCGGTTGGACCGCGCCGGCGCGACCGCCATCGTGCCGGAATGGCCGCGCGTGACTTGCAAGCACACTTCTGCCGCCCGTTTCAGCGCCTCAGCGGAAACTTCGGAGGCATGGGCATAGGCGGCCGTCTCCCCCGCCACAGCCCGCATGCCGAAGCCTTCGGACTGATCGAAACTCGCGGACTTGAGGCGGCCATCGTCGAAGACCAGAGTCTCGGTCTGCCGCTCTTCGAGGAACAACTCGCCGTCATCGGCGCCATGCAGCGCCTGTGACAGCGTTGCCAATGCAGCCTCGCGCGCCAGCCCGCGCCGCTCAAGCAGAGAGAGTGTCATGGAGGCTCCTGTCAGCTTTCCGCATCGGCACAAAGATAGGTGCCGCCCGCCGTTTCGGCTAGACAGTAATTGCGTTCAGAGCTTGTTGAGGGCTTCGAAGGCCGCCGAGAATCCAGACAGCGAAATCTTCATTGGCAGGCCCAGCCCGGGCGCCTCGTAGATAATGAAGTTCGCGGCATTGCCTTTGCGCATCTTCTCGATGGTGGTGGCCTGGGCTTCGGCAAAAGCAATGCACACTTGCGGCAGGCAGCGCGTGAACGGCACCCGTCCGATTGCCGCGCCGTCGATCTCGAGAGCCACCCCGGTGGGCAGGAATACGCCGATCGGCGCCATCACCCGCATCATCACCAGGTCCTTGTCGTTCTGCCGGGTCTTGACCAGCACCAGCGTGAGGCCGACTTTGGGGTTCTTTTCGTTGCGTGCGGTTTGCACCATGCCGCACTGCTTCTTGCTGTCATTGCCGGTAGCCGGCTGGTCGTCCGGCGTGTTTTCGCATTGCAGCTTCCAGTCGCCGTGGGTCGAAATCACCTCGGGAACCGGCAAATTGGCGGTGCTGTTCTGGGCGGGGGCCTGCACTTGACCGGCCCGGGGTCCGAAATTGTTCTTCTTCGGTGCCTGTGCCTCTTGGGCGAGAGCGGGCAGCGATAGCACCGCCATCAGCGCGCCGGCGATCACGGACAACCGCGCCAGTTTTCGGACCGTCACAACCACGATATCACCTTTTCCCCAACAACCGCCGGATGGCATCGGCTCTTAGCGCCGCAGGCGGAAGAGCACAATACCGGCGCCACCCTGGCGATGCTGTGCCGCGTGTCGGCCGGTGCCGCGCTCTTCACCGACAATTGGGGCGGAATTCCGGCCCTTGGCGCTGCAGCATTGCCACGACGTTTTGCCGCGCCCCGGCGAGTTGCGGCTATCATTCGAATGTGGTTCACAATTCCCGCAACACCGGCGTTTGCGAGAGTCGCCGGATCCGCAGCCCGCAGTTGCGGAACAGCCAGGAAACAAGACGAACCAAAAGGGGCGAGAATGAGGATCGCAAGTCTTCGCACGTTGCTGGGTTTGGCGGGAACGCTGGGAACCGCCGCCGCGGCCCATGCCGCGGAAGGCCAGCCGGAACCGTGGCAGATCGGGTTGCAGGGCGGGGTAACGCCGGTGGCCGCAAGTATCCATGCCTTTCACGATGGCCTGCTGCTGCCCATTATTACTGTGATCACCATGTTCGTGCTGGCGCTGCTCATCTATGTGATGGTGAGATTCAATGCCAAGGCGAATCCGGTCCCGTCGAAGACCACCCACAACACGCTGGTCGAAGTGCTCTGGACGGTCATACCGATCCTGATTCTCGTGGTCATCGCCGTTCCCTCTTTCCGCCTCCTCTATCTTCAGCGCAACATTCCTGCTGCCGACATGACCATCAAGGTGATCGGCAACCCGAGCTGGAACTGGACCTATGAGTATCCCGACTTCGGCGTCGACGCCGAAGGTGCCGCCCAGGTGTCCTTCACCGCCTTCATGAAACCTGAAGAGGAAGCCCGGGCTGCCGGTGAGCCCTATCTTTTGGCTACGGACGTTCCTGTTGTCGTGCCGGTAAACAAGGTCGTGAAGCTGATTGTGACCTCGGACCCCGACGGAATCATTCATGCCTGGACCGTGCCATCCTTCGGCCTGAAGATCGACGCCATCCCCGGCCGCCTGAACGAGGACTGGTTCCAGGCCACCAAAGAGGGCGTCTATTACGGCCAATGTTCCGAACTCTGCGGCAAGGACCACGCCTACATGCCGATCGAGGTGCGTGTCGTCTCGGAGGCCGACTTCAACGCCTGGGCCGAGAAGGTGAAGACCGCGGGTGCCGAGGAAGGCCGCAAATTTCTCCTCGCCATGCTGAAGGCCAAGGGCCAGCTGGCGCAGAACTGATAACGACAAGGTCGACAAGCAATGGCAAACGCAGCAACTGCTCACGCGCATAACGACGATCACGGCCATCCCACGGGCTGGAAGCGTTACGTCTATTCCACCAACCACAAGGACATCGGCATGATGTACCTGTGGTTCGCCATCATTGCCGGAGTCATTGGCGGCATCCTGTCGGTATATATGCGCCTCGAACTGTCTCAGCCGGGCATCCAGTACTTCCACGGCCTGGCCAGCATGGTCTATGGCGCCGAGGGCGATGCCGCCCTGGATCAGGGCAAGCACATGTTCAATGTGTTTGTCACCGCGCACGGGCTGCTCATGATCTTCTTCATGGTCATGCCCGCCATGATCGGCGGTTTTGGCAACTGGTTTGTGCCGATCATGATCGGTGCGCCGGACATGGCCTTCCCGCGCATGAACAACGTCTCCTTCTGGTTGCTGCCGCCGGCCATCCTTCTGCTCATCATCTCGATGTTTGTCGAAGGTCCGCCCGGCGCCCATGGCGTCGGCGGCGGCTGGACCATCTATCCGCCCCTGTCGTCATTCGCCGGCCATCCCGGGCCGGCCATGGACTTTGCCATTCTCTCGCTGCACCTCGCCGGTGCCTCGTCCATCCTCGGGGCCATCAACTTCATCACGACCATCTTCAACATGCGCGCCCCCGGCATGACGCTGCACAAGATGCCGCTGTTCGTGTGGTCGATCCTGGTCACCGTCTTCCTGTTGCTGCTGGCGCTGCCGGTTCTGGCTGGCGCCATCACCATGTTGCTCACCGACCGCAATTTCGGCACCGCATTCTTCGTCTCGGCCAAGGGCGGTGACCCGGTGTTGTTCCAGCACCTGTTCTGGTTCTTCGGGCATCCCGAGGTGTACATCCTCATCCTGCCGGGTTTCGGCATCGTCTCGCAGATCGTCTCGACCTTCTCGAAGAAGCCGGTCTTCGGCTATCTCGGCATGGCCTATGCCATGGTGGCGATCGGTGTCGTCGGTTTCATCGTCTGGGCGCACCACATGTACACCGTGGGCATGGATGCCGATACCCAGGCCTATTTTGTTGCCGCCACCATGATCATCGCGGTGCCGACCGGCGTTAAGATCTTTTCCTGGATTGCCACGATGTGGGGCGGCTCGATCGAGTTCCGCGCCCCCATGCTGTGGGCCCTGGGCTTCATCTTCCTGTTCACGGTTGGCGGCGTCACCGGCGTCGTGCTCGCCAATGCCGGCGTCGACCGCTCGCTGCATGACACCTATTACGTGGTGGCGCACTTCCACTACGTGCTGTCGCTCGGCGCGGTCTTTGCGATCTTCGGCGCCTGGTACTTCTGGTTCCCGAAGATGACCGGCTACCTGTACAACGAAGCCGTCGCCAAGTTGCACTTTTGGGTGTCGTTCGTCGGCGTGAATCTGCTGTTCTTCCCGCAGCACTTCCTTGGCCTCTCGGGCATGCCGCGCCGCTACATCGACTATCCCGAGGCCTTCGCCGGCTGGAACCACATCTCCTCGATCGGTTCCTACATTTCCGCCCTTGGCGTCGTGATCTTCCTCTATGGCCTGGTGACGGCCTATGCCGCCAAGAGGAAGGCAGCCGACAACCCCTGGGGCGAAGGGGCGACGACACTGGAGTGGACCTTGCCATCGCCGCCGCCGTTCCACCAGTTCAACACCCTGCCGGTGATCAAGTAGTGGCATGAGCGACTTTCGCGCCGATATTGCCGGCCGTCCCGTAGCTGCCGCTGGCGGCGAGGGCACAGCCGGCGATTACTTCGCACTGCTGAAGCCGCGCGTCATGTCGCTGGTCGTCTTCACGGCGCTGGTGGGTCTGGTCGCGGCCCCCGGCCATATCCATCCCTGGCTCGGTCTCATCGCCATCCTTGCCATCGCCGTGGGCGCTGGTGCGGCCGGCGCCCTCAACATGTGGCTCGACGCCGACATCGACGCCGTCATGCGGCGCACGTCCAGGCGCCCGGTGCCGCGCGGTGCCATCCAGCCCGGCGAGGCGCTGGGCTTCGGCCTGACGCTTGCCATCGCTTCGGTCCTGCTGCTCGGCTTGTTCGTCAACTGGGTGGCGGCAGCACTGCTTGCTTTCACCATCTTCTTTTATGTCGTGATCTACACGCTGTGGCTCAAGCGCTGGACGCCGCAGAACATCGTAATCGGCGGTGCGGCTGGCGCCTTTCCACCCATCATCGGCTGGGCCGCAGTAACCGGAACCGTCGATCTCGGCGCCATCGCCCTGTTCCTGATCATTTTCGTGTGGACGCCGCCGCACTTCTGGGCGCTGGCCCTTTGGAAGAACGTCAGTGACGATTATGCACGGGCCGGTGTCCCCATGCTGCCCGTGGTGGCTGGCGCCGATGAGACCCGCCGCCAGATCCTGATCTACGCGTTGCTGTTGCTGCCGGTCACGCTGCTGCCGTCCGCAGTCGGGGCAGCGGGCCTCCTCTATGTCGCAACCGCGGCGCTTCTCACCTGCGTCTTCGTGGCTCACGCGTATCGTGTCTATCGGCTTCGCGAAGGCGCCGGCGCCGAGCGGGCATTGAAGAGGCTGTTCGGCTATTCGATCACATGGCTCTTCCTGGTCTATGCCGCCTTGCTGGTGGAACGCCTCGCCGGCCTTCCGGCCCTGCCGCCGGTGCTCGGATGACGGCGCCCGTGACCAGGACACCGTTCGGACCCGAAGACATGGCGCGCCGCCGCAAGCGGGCGATCGCCATGGCGCTGGTGCTCGTGGCGCTGGTCGTCATGTTTTTCGTGACCACGCTCGTGCGCCTGGGCGGCAGCGTCGCGGAGCGGAGCTTCTGACATGACCGGCCCCGCCAAACGCAGGAACATCAGGACCGCAACACTGGCCGCCGGCGTCGCCCTCGGTATGGCCGGCCTGTCCTATGCCTCGGTACCGCTCTATGCGCTGTTCTGCCAGGTCACCGGATTTGGCGGCACCACGCGGCGCGCCGAAGCCGCGCCGGCCGAGGTGCTCGATCGCCTGGTAACTGTGCGTTTCGATTCTAACGCGGCCGGTGGTCTCGGCTGGAATTTCCGGCCGGAGCAGCTTGAGATGACACTGCGGCTCGGCGCGGAGGGCCTTGCCCACTATCGCGCCACGAACCTTTCCGGCCGTACCGTCACCGGCAGCGCGATCTTCAACGTGACACCCGATTCCGCCGGGGCCTACTTCAACAAGATCCAGTGCTTCTGCTTCACCGAGCAGACGCTGCAGCCGGGAGAAAGCATGGACTTCCCGGTGGTGTTCTTCGTCGATCCCGCCATGGCGGACGATCCCGATCTCGCACATGTGAACACCATCACGCTGTCCTATACGTTCTATCCGGTGGACAAACCCGACACGCTTTCCGAGGCGGCCTCGCCTGGCAAGCCGATAACCAACTAGCACATCGACCGAGGAGCAGGGCAAATGGCCGACGCGCACGCAAAGCACCACGATTACCATCTAGTCGATCCGAGCCCGTGGCCGTTCGTGGGCGCGGTTGCCGCTTTCATCCTTGCCGTCGGCGCGGTTATCTTCATGCACAACCACGCCAATCCGTGGATCATGCTGATCGGTTTTGCCGGTGTCCTCTACACCATGTTCATGTGGTGGCGCGATGTCATCAAGGAGGCCCACTCCGGCGATCACACACCGGTCGTAAGCCTGCATCTGCGCTATGGCATGCTGCTGTTCATCGCCTCCGAAGTCATGTTCTTCGTGGCCTGGTTCTGGGCGTTCTTCGATGCCAGCCTGTTCGCCGATGAACCCATTCAGGCCGCCCGCGTCGCTGCGACCGGTGGCGTCTGGCCTCCGCAGGGCATCGAGGTGTTCAACCCCTGGCATCTGCCGCTGGTCAATACCCTGATCCTGCTGACATCAGGCACCACAGTGACCTGGGCCCACCATGCCCTGCTGAACAATGACCGCAACGGTCTCAAATGGGGCCTGGCGCTCACCATCATTCTGGGCATGCTGTTCACCGCCATCCAGGCCTACGAATACGCCCACGCCGCCTTTGCCTTCAGCCGCGACAGCGAGACCGGAACGGGCAACATCTACGGCTCGACATTTTTCATGGCGACCGGCTTCCACGGCTTCCACGTCATTGTCGGAACCCTCTTCCTCATCGTCTGCTTCTTCCGGGCGCTCAAGGGCCACTTCACGCCCCAGCAGCACTTCGGCTTCGAGGCGGCGGCCTGGTACT